>NZ_JBIRUZ010000012.1:0-317058 GCF_044386545.1 Streptomyces sp. NPDC020489 | reverse complement strand
CTCGTACTGGGCGTACTCGGGCTTTCGGGCGGTGCGGCGAGAGTGCGTGCCGGGCGTCGCGCGGCAGAGGCCACTTTCGCAACAGGCCCTAGCCGCCTCTGAAGACCGGCCGGGCCCACGGCGGCGGTTGCCTCGGGCCCTCGCGGGGGATTCCCACGACCCTCAGGTCCACCTCCGTGGGCGGGTGGCCGCCGGGGTGGTCGGCGGTCGTCACGGCCAGGCGCAGGGCCGCCACGAAGGCGAGGCAGGAGTCGTAGCGGTCGTCGGGGCTCTTGGCGAGGCCGCGCGCGAACACGGCGTCGACGGCCGGGGCGAGGTCGGGGCGGGACTCCGTGAGCGGGGGCGGCTCGTCGTACTGGTGGGCCCACAGCAGGGCCATGTCGTCGTCCCGCAGGAACGGGGGGCGCCCGGCGAGGGTTTCGTAGACGACACAGGCGAAGCCGTAGACGTCGCAGCGCCCGTCGACCGGCTTGCCGGAGATCTGCTCCGGGGCCACGTAGTCCAGGGTGCCGACGAACTGGCCGACCGTGGTGAAGCCGGTCAGCGACAGCGACTTCTTGGTCAGGCCGAAGTCGGTGAGGTAGGCGTGCTCGGGGTGGTCGCTGTCGGTGCCGCGGGCGACCAGGATGTTGCCGGGTTTGACGTCCCGGTGGACCAGCCCGTGGTCGTGGGCCGCGTCCAGCGCGGAGGCGATCTGGGCGGCGATGCGCAGACCGGCCGCGGGGGTCAACGGGCCCTGGCGGTCCAGGAGATGACGCAGGTCGCTGCCCTCGACGTACCGCATCGCGATGTACAGCACGTCGTCCGTCTCACCGGCCTCGAAGACGGGGACGATGTGCGGGTGGTCGATGGAGGCGGCGGCCCGGGACTCGTGGGTGAAGCGGCGGCGGAAGGTGTCGTTGCGGGCGAGTTCGGGGGCGAGCAGCTTGAGGGCGACGGTGCGCTCCAGGCGCAGGTCGAGGGCCCGGTAGACGACGGCCATGCCGCCCCGGCCGATCTCGCGCTCGATGCGGTAGCCCGCGATGGTCCGCCCGATCAGCTCGGAGGGCCGTCCGGAGAACAGGCTCGTGTCACGGGCCATCGGGCGTCACGACCTGGGTGGCGGCATGGTCCGCGGGGGCGGTGCGGGGCGGCTCGTCGGCCGCGTAGGTGTTCAGTCGGGTGCCGTCGGCGTACACCCAGCGGCCGTGCTGGGCGTCGTAGAGCCAGACGGACTCGCCGTCGACGACCACGCCGATGCGCTGTCCGCGGGTGCGGGCCTGGAAGGCCTCGCCGTCGAGGCCGCCCGCGGCCCGTTCCTCCACCGCGGCCCGGTAGCCGGCCAGGGCCTGCTCGGCGCGGGCCAGCAGCGGACGCGGATCGGCGGTGCGGGCGAGCGCGCTGTCCGCGGCGGGCGGATCCGGGGGTACGGCGACCAGGCAGCGGCCGTCGACCCAGGCCGACCAGCCGTTGGCGCACAGCACGTGACCCCAGTCGCCGCGCCGCTCCACCAGCTGCACCGGCAGCAGCGGGTCGAGGGGGACCGTGGGCCGGGCGGGGTCGGGGGCGTCCCAGGCGGCCATGCCGTTCTGCGGGACGACGTGAGTGGGCCGGAAGCCGGGGGTCACCATCCCGCACACCCGCTTCCGCGCCCGGAGTCCCGCGCCGTCATCGAGCGCGCCCGCGGCGGTGGGTCGTCATCATGCGGGCCTGCCTTCGCACCCGGGGTCGTCGGTCGTCATGGGCTTCCCCTACTTCCGCAGCACGGCCGGTTCGTGCCGGCGCAGCAGCCGGGACACGGCGAGGCCGAAGACGGCCGACAGCACGACCAGCATGGTCACGTCGAGCAGCCACACTCCCGTCGAGTGGCGCAGGAGCGGGTCGGCGGTCAGCTCGCCGGGCACGATCCGGGCGAGGCCCACCGTGCCCGCCATCGCGCCCAGCGCCCAGCGCGAGGGCACCAGCCAGGACAGCTGCTCCAGACCCGGCACCCCGTCGAGCTTCAGCAGGGCGCCGCAGAAGACCACCTGGACGATGGCGAGCAGCACCAGCAGCGGCATCGTCACCTCCTCCTTGCGCACCAGCGCCGAGACCAGCAGGCCGAGCATCATCGCGGTGAACGCCAGCAGCGCGACGGCGACGGTGATCTCGACCAGGGGCGGCATCAACACGCCTTCGCCGCCGGGCGCGTTGAGGTCGACGCCGAACAGGCCGACCAGGGTCAGGACGACCGCCTGGAGCACGGTGACCGCGCCGAGCACGACGACCTTGGAGAGCAGATACGCCGATCTGGACAGGCCGACGGCGCGTTCGCGCTGGTAGATCGTGCGTTCCTTGACCAGTTCGCGCACCGCGTTGGCCGCGCCGGTGAGCACTCCGCCGACGCACAGGATGAGCAGCGCGTTCATCGCCGTCTCCTGGGTCAGCGCGCTGCCCGCCAGCGCACGGGCCATCGCGCCCATCACGAACGGCAGGGCGATCATGATGGCCAGGAAGGTCCGGTCGGCGGCGAGCGCGGTGGCGTAGCGGCGGATCAGGGTGCCGAGCTGGGCACCCCGGCTGCGCGGCCTGGGCGGCGGGGCGATGACGACGGGGCCCGAGCGCGGCACCCGGGGCTGGCCGGTGGCATCGCTGACGTACCGCCGCTGGAAGGACGAGGCGCGGAACTCCCCCGCCCAGTCCCGGTCCTGGTCGCGCTCGAAGGCCTCGAAGGCCTCGGGCCACTGCTGGTAGCCGAAGTAGGCGAGGGTGTCCTCGGGCGGGCCGTAGTAGGCGATCCTCCCGCCGGGGGCGAGGACGAGGAGCCGGTCGCAGACGTCCAGGCTGAGGACACTGTGGGTGACGACGATGACGGTACGGCCGTCGTCGGCGAGGCCGCGCAGCATGTGCATCACCGAGCGGTCCATGCCGGGGTCGAGGCCGGAGGTCGGCTCGTCGAGGAAGAGCAGGGACGGCTTGGTCAGCAGTTCCAGGGCGACGCTGACGCGCTTGCGCTGGCCGCCGGAGAGGCTGTGCACGGCCTGGTCGGCGCGCTGCTCCAGGCCCAGTTCGCGGATGACCTCCTCGACCCGTGCCCGCCGCTCGGCCTTGGCGGTGTCCTGCGGGAAGCGCAGTTCGGCGGCGTAGGAGAGGGCGGCACGGACGGTGAGCTGGGCGTGCAGGATGTCGTCCTGCGGGACCAGTCCGATGCGCTGGCGCAGCTCGGCGTAGTCGCGGTAGAGATCGCGGCCGTCGTACAGGACGGTGCCGTGGTCGGCGGGGCGCTGGCCGGTCAGGGCGCCGAGCAGGGTGGACTTGCCCGCGCCGCTGGGTCCGACCACCGCGAGCAGGCACTTCTCCCCCACCGGGAACGACACCTGGTCCAGGAGGGTCTTGCGCCCGTGGTCGACGGCGACCGAGAGGTCCTGCACGTCGAGGGAGACCTCGCCGGTGTCGACGTACTCCTGGAGTTCGTCGCCGACCAGGCAGAACGCGGAGTGGCCGATGCCGACGACGTCACCGGGGCCGAGCGGGGCGCGGGTGACGGGGCCGCCGTTGAGGTAGGTGCCGTTGTGGCTGCCGAGGTCGACGATCTCGTAGCTGCCGTCGGGGAGGGCGCGCAGCTCGGCGTGGCGGCGGGAGACGACCAGGTCGTCGATGACGAGGTCGTTGTCGGCGGCGCGGCCGATGCGAACGGTGCGGGAGGGCAGCGGCCTGACGGTGGTGGGCTGGCGGAAGGTGCCGGTCAGGGCGGGCATGGACACCGCGGAGGGGCGCTCCCGGGGCACCAGCGGAGCGGTGCCGGTCAGCACCGCCCGAGGGCCGTCGGAGGGGCTGCCGAAACGGATCACGCTGCCGGGTCCGACGCTCCACTCGTCGATGCGCCGGCCGTCGGCGTAGGTGCCGTTCGTGCTGTGCTCGTCCTCCAGGGTCCAGTGGTCGGCCTCGGGCCGCAGCACCGCGTGGTGCCAGGAGACCCGGGCGTCGTCGATGAAGATGTCGCTCAACGGATCGCGTCCGACGTGATAGTCGCGGCTCGGACTCATCACCGTGGAGCCCGAGTCGGTCTCCAGGACGAGTTCGGGCGCAGTCGGCGCGTTCGGCCGCTCTGCCATGCCGGAATTCTATCGATCCGTACGGATATGCGCCTGTCCGGGCTCCGGGAGGACGGCTGTCCGTCCGGATATGCGCCGGTCCGCACCCCGGGAGGGCGGCTCAGCCCACGGAGACGACCAGCGCCGGGATGGTCCGCTGCATCCGCAGGGCGTCGACCGACTCGGCGAGCAGCTCGTACTCGGTGGTCTCGTCGAAGGTGGCGATCCGGATCAGCCGGCCCGCCGCCAACTCGTCGGCCACCCGCTCCTGTTGGGCGTCGTCACAGCACCAGGCACGCAGCACGGCGGGGACGTCGGGGACGGTGTCAGCGACCGGGACAAGCGCGTTCGGCGGGATCCCGCCGACGTCGGGCCGGGGGTCCAGGCGCTCGGCGATCCATGACGCCCGGTCGCGCAGCCACCACAGCGCGAGCGCGAGGGTGGGGGCACGGTAGCTGCCCAGGGGCACGCCGATACGTTTCCCCTCGCAGGTTCCGTACGCGGTGACATGGCACAAAAATTCGTCGTGCACGTTCACTCCCCCGTCGCGTCGTGCGCCTTTCGGCTTGCCTCGCTTTCGGTGCGGCTCGCGTGCTGCGGGTACCGTGGATCATGTGCGGTGTGTGATCACATCCTCGCTGGATGTGAACGTCCTGTCAGTTGAGTATGTTCACTAGCGAAACACTGTCACCACGGTTTTTTGGCCACTCTCCTGGCATATTCACCACCGGAGTTGGCCGAAATGCGGCGGGCCTCACCATGACGTGAGAGGTAATCGACGGGCCGCTTCGGCGCGGGCAGGCTGTCGGTACCGGGTCACCCCAGCGGGACCCGGCCCATGACCAGCGAATACGACCTCGACGGAGGCTGATTTCTCATGCCCGCCACCACCGACCGTTACGAGAGTGCCGTCGCGCGTTACTTCGAGGCCTGGAACGCCCTCGACCCGGAGACCCTGACCAAGGCGGTCGCGGCCGCCTGGTCCGCCGACGGCACCTACACCGACCCGCTGGCCGAGGTCGCCGGACACGAGGGGATCGCCGCGGTGATCGCGGCGGCGCACGAGCAGTTCCCGGGTTTCGCCTTCCGCCCCACCGGGGTGGTCGACGGCCATCACGACACCGCCCGCTTCTCCTGGGAGCTGGTGAACGAGGCCGACGGCAGCGCGCCCGTCGCCGGTTTCGACGTGATCACCCTGGACGAGCAGGGCCGCATCCGGTCGGTCCTCGGCTTCCTGGACCGGGTGCCCGCCGCCTGACGATGAGTTCCGCCGCTCGCGGTGGTCTTCTCAGGAGGGGACCACCGCGAGCGAGAGGCGACGACCATGAGCGTGAAACTGGACCGGGAGTTCACCGCCGAGCTGGTCAGAAGCCCGAACGAGGGTGGCTGGACCTATCTGGTCTGGCCCGAGTCGGTCGCGTTCTTCGGCACGCGCGGTCTGGTGAAGGTGCGCGGCACGATCGACGGGCACCCCTTCCGCAGCTCCTTCATGGCCCTCGGCGACGGCAGGCACAAGCTGCCCGTGAAGGCCGAGGTGCGTGAGGCCATCGGCAAGGAGGCGGGCGACACGGTGACCGTCCGCCTCCAGGAACGCCTCTGAACGAAACGGCGCTACTTCTTGAGCACCGCGTCGATGCGGGCCAGCTCCTCGTCGTCGAAGTCGAGGTTGCGGATGGTGCCGACGCTGTCCTCGATCTGCTGCGGGCTGCTCGCGCCGACGAGGGCGGAGGTGACCCGGCCGCCGCGCAGCACCCAGGCCAGCGCCATCTGCGCCAGCGTCTGACCACGGGACTGGGCGATGTCGTTCAGCTCGCGCAGCTGGGCGACGAGGTCCTCGGTGACGGCGTCGGAGTTCAGGAAGGGGCTGTCGCTCGCGGCCCGCGAGTCCTCGGGGATGCCGTCGAGGTAGCGGCCGGTGAGCAGACCCTGCTCCAGCGGGGAGAAGACGATCGAACCGGCCTGGACCTCGTCCAGGGCGTCCAGCACGCCCTCCTCCTCGGGACGCCGGTCCAGCATCGAGTAGCGCGGCTGGTGGATCAGCAGCGGGGTGCCCAGCTCGCCGAGGATGCGGGCCGCCTCGCGGGTCTGCTCGGCGTCGTAGTTGGAGATGCCGACGTACAGCGCCTTGCCCTGCTGGACCGCCGTGTGCAGGGCGCCCATCGTCTCCTCCAGCGGAGTCTCCGGGTCGGGGCGGTGCGAGTAGAAGATGTCGACGTAGTCCAGGCCCATCCGGGTCAGGCTCTGGTCCAGCGAGGACAGCAGGTACTTGCGCGAGCCCCACTCGCCGTACGGGCCGGGCCACATCAGATAGCCGGCCTTCGTGGAGATGACCAGCTCGTCGCGGTAGCCGGCGAGGTCGGACTTCAGGGCCTCGCCGAAGGCGGACTCGGCGGCGCCGGGCGGCGGACCGTAGTTGTTGGCGAGGTCGAAGTGGGTGACGCCGAGGTCGAAGGCGCGGCGCAGGATGGCGCGCTGCGTCTCGACGGTTCGGTCCGCCGGGCCGAAGTTGTGCCACAGACCGAGCGAGATCGCGGGGAGCTTCAGACCGCTGCGTCCGGTGCGCCGGTAGGGCATGTCCGCGTAGCGGTCGGGGTGTGCGGTGTACAACGCGACTCCAGAGGGGTTGACACGGTGGGGGCGGCTTGCCTGAGAACCGCCTTCCTACTCTTTCGTGACCTGTGGGCATTGGTCCAACAGAAGAATCCGATGGAATTCAGCGGATACGCTTCTGAGTCATGGAACTGCGCCATCTCCAGCACTTCGTCGCGGTCGCCGAGGACCAGCACTTCACCCGGGCCGCCGAACGCCTGCTGGTGTCCCAGTCGGGCCTGTCCGCGTCCATCCGGGCGCTGGAGCGGGAACTCCAGACACCGCTGTTCGTCCGTACCACCCGACGGGTGACGCTCACCCCGGCCGGGCGGGCGCTGCTGGGTGAGGCGGAGCGGATCCTGGCACAGGTGCGGTCGGCCCACGAGGCGGTCGCCGCGGTGCAGGGGGTGCTGCGCGGCATGCTCACGCTCGGCTCGGAGCAGTGCATCGCCGGGGTGCACGTGGCGGGCCTGCTCGCCGCGTTCCGGCGGGCCCATCCGGACGTGGAAATCTGTCTGCGGCAGGCGGGCTCGGGCGCGCTCGCGGAGGAGGTCGCGGCCGGGCGCCTGGACCTGGCGTTCGCGGTACGGGGGCAGCAGGAGGACCTCGACCAGCTCAGGGTCGTCCCGCTGTCGGGCGAGTCGATGACCGTCCTGTGCCATCCGAGCCACCGGCTGGCACGGGCCGGCGCCGCCGTGACCCCGGAGGACCTCGCCGGCGAGGTCTTCGTCGACTTCCACCCGGACTGGGGGCCGCGCCGGACCACCGACGCCGCGTTCGCGGCTGCCGGAGTGCGCCGGTCGGTCGCGCTGGAGGTCAACGACGTGCACAGTCTGCTCGACCTGGTGGACGAAAGCCTGTGCGTCGCCGTCGTGCCCCGCCACTTCCGGCACAAGCGGCCGGGACTGACCGCCCTGCCGGTCAAGGGCACCGGCGAGACCGTGTACGAGACGGTCGCCCTGCTGCCGCCCGAGCAGGCCACCAGCCCGGCGGCCCGGGCCCTGATGGCGCTGCTGGAAACAGGGGGTCTGGATACACCCCAGGAGGGGGCCCAGCGCTCCTGACCCGGCCCGTCCCCGACCGCAGACTCGTGACCGTCCCTCACGACAACCACGGTCAGGAGTACGGAAGATGACGGACCACACGCGACGGAACGTACTGCGCGGCGCGGCGGCGATCGCGGCGGCCGGCGGACTGGTCGGCACCGGCGCGGGAGCACGCCCGGCCGTCGCGGCGCCCCAGGCGCCCACCACACGGCACTTCCCCTTCCTGGAGGGCGCGTTCGCACCCGCCACCCAGGAGCTGACGGCCTTCGACCTGCCGGTCACCGGGCGCGTACCGCACGACCTCAACGGCCGCTACCTGCGCAACGGCCCCAACGTCCTGGGGCTCGAAGACCCCCGCGCCCACCACTGGATGCTCGGCGAGGGCATGGTGCACGGCGTCCGACTGCGCGAGGGCCGCGCCGAGTGGTACCGCAACCGCTGGGTGCGCTCCTCGCAGGTGGCGAAGAAGCTCGGCGAGCCGTATCCGGGCCCGGTGCCGCCGGACGACTTCCCCTGCAACACCCATGTGATCGGGCACCGGGGACGCATCCTCGCGCTCCAGGAGAGCGGGCCGCTGCCCTACGAACTCGACGACGAGCTCAACACCGTGGGCACGTACGACTTCCGGGGCACCCTGGAGGGCGCGTTCACCGCGCACACCAAGTTCGACGCCCGGGCCGGCGAGCTGCACGCCATCGCCTACTACCCGACCTGGGACCACGTCCGCCACCTGGTCGTGGACCCGACGGGACGGGTGTCCCGCAGCACCAGGATCCCGGTCGCGGACGCGCCGATGATCCACGACTTCGCCCTCACCGAGCATTACGTCGTCATCCTCGACATGCCGGTCACCTTCGACCCGGCGGGCGCCGAACGCGGCGACCTCGTCCCGTACGTCTGGAACGACCGGCACCCGGCACGGGTCGGCGTGCTGCCGCGCAAGGGCGGCGAGGTCCGCTGGTTCGAGGCCGACCCGGTCTTCTACTCGCACACCCTCAACGCGTACGAGGAGGGCCCGTACATCGTCGTCGACACGACGAACTTCGACGCGCCGTTCCTCGTCGCCGGCAACGGCTCGGGCGGCCCCTACGGAGCGGGCACCCCGAGGCTCGACCGCTGGACGATCGACCTGCGCCACGGCCGGGTGCGGACCAGGACCCTGGACGACCGCCCGCAGGAGTTTCCCCGCGTGAACGAGGCGCTCGTGTCCCGCCGGCACCGCTACGGCTACGCGGCGGCGTCCGCCGAGATGACGCTGGCCTACATGGCGGTCGACGGCAGCCCGCCCGACCGGGCCTTCGGCAACGCCCTCATCAAGCACGACCTGTTCCGCGGCACGACCGAGGTCCACCGGCTGCCCCGGGGCGCCGCGGCGAGCGAGGCCGTGTTCGTGCCGCGCGAACACGCCAGGGCCGAGGACGACGGGTACGCCATCGCGTACGTGCACGATCCCGATCGCGGGGCGTCCGACCTGGTGATCCTCTCGGCGCAGGACTTCACCGGCGCGCCGCTGGCCCGCATCCATCTGCCGGGGCGGGTGCCGCTCGGCTTCCACGGCAGCTGGATTCCGGACGCATGAACCGGCCGGGTGCGCGATGGTGGACGGTATGCATGCCAAGGACATCCTCATCGACGGATACAGCCGCATCCAAGAAGAAGTCCACGCCGCCGTCGAGGGCCTGGGCCCCGACGACCTCAACGCCCGGCCCGGCCCGGAGGCGAACTCCATCGCCTGGCTGGTCTGGCACCTCACCCGGATCCAGGACGACCACCTCGCCGACGCCTTCGGCCTGGAGCAGGTGTGGCTCGCCCAGGAGTGGCAGAAGCGCTTCAACCTCGACCTGCCACCCGAGGACCACGGGTACGGCCACACCTCCGCCCAGGTCGCGAAGGTGCGGGTCGACTCCGCGGAGCTGCTGACCGGCTACTACGACGCCGTCCACGCGCAGAGCCTCAGGGCGCTGGGCGGGCTGACCGCGGCGGACCTGGAACGGGTCGTGGACACGAACTGGGATCCGCCGGTCACCCTGGGCGTCCGCCTGGTCAGCGTCCTGGCCGACGATCTGGAGCACGCCGGACAGGCCGCCTACGTCCGCGGGCTGCTTCAGAGCGCGTAGCCCGGCAGGACGACGCCCTCGATGAGGGCCTTGCGCTCGTCGAACGGGATGAACGCGCTCTTGAGGGCGTTCACCGTGACGGTGCGCAGGTCCTCCAGCGTCCAGCCCGCCTCCTCGACCAGCAGGGACATCTCGCGGGTCATCGTGGTGCCCGACACGAGCCGGTTGTCGGTGTTGAGGGTGACGCGGAAGCCCAGGTCCTTCAGGGCGGTGATGGGGTGCTCGGCGATGGAGTCGGCGGCGCCGGTCTGGAGGTTGGAGGTCGGGCACATCTCCAGGGCGATTCGGCGGTCGCGCACCCACCCGGCGAGTCGGCCGAGCTTGCCGTCGACGATGTCGTCGGTGATGCGGACGCCGTGGCCGATGCGCTGGGCGCCGCAGACCTGCACGGCCTGGTGGATGCTGGGCAGGCCGTGGGCCTCTCCGGCGTGGATGGTGAACGGCACGCTCTCGCGGCGCAGGTGCTCGAAGGCGGCGAGGTGGTCGGCGGGCGGGAAGCCGTCCTCGGCGCCCGCGATGTCGAAGCCGACGACACCGGCGTCACGGAAGGCGACCGCGAGGTCGGCGGCCTCGGCCACCCGGTCGAACATCCGCATCCCGCACAGCAGCGTGCCGACCCGGACCGGCGTCCCGGCGGCCGCGGCCTTCGCCATACCGGCCGCGAGGCCCTCCTGGACGGTCTCGACGACCTCGGCCATGGTCAGCTCGCCGTTGGTGTTGAGCTCGGGGGCGTAGCGCACCTCGCCGTAGACGACACCGTCGGCGGCGAGGTCCAGGACGTACTCCTCGGCGGTGCGCAGCAGGCCCTCGCGGGTCTGCATCACGGCGAGGGTGTGCTCGAAGGTGGCTATGTAGCGGACCAGGTCGCCGGAGTTGGCGGCGTCGTAGTACCAGGCGGCCAGCTCGTCCGGGTCGGTGGTGGGCAGGGTGTGGCCGACCGCGGCCGCGAGTTCCACCACGGTGGTGGGGCGCAGGCCGCCGTCGAGGTGGTCGTGCAGGACGGCCTTGGGGAGGCGGCGGATCACATCGGCGTCTACGCGCGTAGCAGTCATGGCAGGGTCTTTCTTCGAGCGGGGCGGTTCAGGGAGCTGGGGGGTTCAGGGAGCTGAGGGCTTCAGGGGCGGGGCGGTCCAGCGAGCCGGCTGCAAGGGCGGGCCAGGGTCAGCCGGCCGGCTGGAGCGGGCGGAGTGTCAGCCGGCCGGCTGGAGCAGGTCCCAGCGGTTGCCGTACAGGTCCTGGAAGACGGCCACCGAGCCGTAGGGCTCGTGGCGCGGCTCCTCCAGGAAGGTCACGCCGGCGGCACTCATCCGCGCGTGGTCACGGGCGAAGTCGTCGGTGTGCAGGAAGAAGCCGACGCGCCCGCCGGTCTGGTCGCCGACCCGGCCGCGCTGGGCATCGTTTTTGGCGCGGGCCAGCAGCAGGGCGGTGCCGCCCTCCGCGGCCGGCTCCACGACGACCCAGCGGGAGCCGTCGGGGCGCGGGGCGTCCTCGGCGAGCCGGAAGCCGAGGGCCTCGGTGTAGAAGCGGATCGCCTCGTCGTAGTCGTCGACGACGAGGGTGACCAGGGCGATGCGTCTCATCGGAGCCTTTCGGAGGGCGTCGGGGGAGGATGCCGTGGGCCGGTGCCGGGGGGCGGGTGCCAGGGGCGATTAGCGGAAGAGGTTATACGTAAAACTTGGTGAACGCCAGTTCTTGTGGCGGGGTCCGGCCTAGGACCCTTGGCTGAGCGAGCGCCCGCCCTGGGACCGACGCTGGGCCGGTCGTGCGGCGGTTAGCGTCCGGGTATGAAGATCGACGAGCCGCCGCCGCGCAGTGGCGCCGAGCGCAAGAGGGATGTCCTGGGACGCCTGGAGGGGGAGACCGACATCTGGGTGGCCTCGGCGGACGGTGACGGGGTGCCGTGCATGGTGCCGCTCTGGTTCGTCTGGCACGCCGAGCGCGTGTGGCTGGTGACCCGGGTGACCAACCCGACCGGCCGCAATCTGCGGGACGGGGGCCGCACCCGTCTGGCCCTGGCGGACACGCGGGATGTCGTGCTCGTCGACGGTGACGTCCGCACGCACCCCCTGACCGAGGTACCGGCCGAGGCCGCCGAGGCGTTCCTGGCCAAGACCGGCTGGGATCCACGGCAGGACAGCCCGTCGTACGCCTTCTTCGAGGTGCGGCCCACCGCGGTACAGGCCTGGCACGAGCAACGCGAGCTGCCCCGACGGCATCTCATGCGGGACGGGGGCTGGCTGGTCTGAGGTGGCCGAGCCGGACGTACCACTGCCCGACGTTCTTTCCCCGCACGGGAGTTACCTGGGAGTAATCACCGGTGGTTTGATGTGCGGCGCCACTCAAACCCTCCACCCTCAAGGGAGATCCAGTGACGCCTCTCGCACCGCGCCGCACCCTCGGCGCGACCCTGCTCGCCCTCGCCCTCGCGGCCACCGCCGCGCCCGCCGCCACGGCCGCCCCCGAGGTGACGCCCGTGCGGGTGCTGACGTACAACGCCTTTCTGTTCAGCAAGACGCTCTATCCGAACTGGGGTCAGGACCACAGGGCCGCGGAGATCCCCAAAGCCTCCTTCTTCCACGGCAACGACGTCGTGGTGCTCCAGGAGGCGTTCGACAACTCCTCGTCGGACGCGCTGAAGAGAGCGGCGGCGGGCGAATACCCGTACCAGACGCCGGTGGTGGGGCGGAGCAAGGACGGCTGGGACGCGACCGGCGGGGCGTACTCGGCGACGACACCCGAGGACGGCGGGGTCGCGGTGCTCAGCAAATGGCCGGTGCTGCGCAAGGAGCAGTATGTGTTCAAGGACGCGTGCGGGGCCGACTGGTGGTCCAACAAGGGCTTCGCGTATGTGGTGTTGAACGTCGGCGGGGCACGTGTGCATGTGGTCGGCACGCATGCGCAGTCGACGGACCCGGGGTGCGGTGCCGGTGAGGCGGCGGCGATGCGGGCCCGGCAGTTCAGGGCGATCGACGCGTTCCTGGACGCCAAGAACATCCCCGCGGGCGAGCAGGTCGTCGTGGCCGGCGATCTGAACGTCGACTCGCGTTCCGCCGAGTACGCCTCGATGCTCGTCGACGGAGGGCTCGTCGGCGCCGACGCGCGCACCGGGCACCCGTACTCCTTCGACACCGGCGCGAACTCGGTCGCCCGGGAGCGCTACCCGGACGACCCGCGCGAGGACCTGGATCACGTCCTGTACCGCGCGGGTCACGCCCGTCCGTCGGTGTGGCGCAACGAGGTCGTCAAGGAGGAGTCGGCGCCCTGGACGGTGTCGAGCTGGGGCACCGACCACACCTACACGAACCTGTCCGACCACTATCCCGTGATCGGCCACACGGACTGATCAACCCCTCGGCATGTGCGCCGAGTTGAGCTTGGCCAGCTCGTCCTCGGTCAGCCGGATCGCCCCGGCCGCCACGTTCTCCACGAGGTGGTCGGGGTTGCCGGTGCCGGGGATGGCGAGTACGTGCGGGCCCTGGTGCAGGGTCCAGGCGAGGCGAATCTGGGCGGGGCTCACACCTTGGGCGCGGGCGACCGCGAGCACCTCGTCGTCGTGGCTGCCGGTCGCGCCGTGCTCGCCCGCGTCACCGGCGACCGCGTAGAACGGGACGTAGGCGATGCCCTGTTCGCCGCAGACGCGCAGGAGTTCGTCGGGGCGGTCCAGGGCGCAGCGGTTCTGGACGCTGACCACCGGGGCGATGGCCTGGGCCTCGGTGAGGTGACGGGGTTCCACGGACGAGATGCCGAGGTGGCGGATCAGTCCGGCCTCACGCAGGTCGGCGAGGGCGCCGAAGTGCTCGGCGATGGAGTCCTGTCGCATGCGGCGCAGGTACACCAGGTCCAGGTGGTCGCGGCCCAACTGGCGCAGGTTCTCCTCGACATGGCCGCGCAGGTCCTCGGGGCGGGCGGAGGTGCCCCACTCCCCCGACCAGTCACGGAAGGGGCCGACCTTGGTGGCGACGACCAGGTCTTCGGGGTAGGGGGCCAGCGCGGTGTTGATCAGTTCGTTGGCGGAGCGCAGGGAGGAGAAGTAGAAGGCCGCCGTGTCGATGTGGTCGACGCCGAGCTCGATCGCCTTGCGCAGTACGGCGATCGCGCGGTGCCGGTCGCTCGGGGTGCCGTGGTGGAAGGCGGCGCTGCCCGTCAGCCGCATCGCGCCGAGGCCGAGGCGGTTGACGGTGAGGTCGCCGAGCTTCCACGTGCCCGCGGCGTCCGCGGTGATCGTTTCGGAGGTCATCAACGGAGTGTCACACAGGGTTCGGGGGTGAGCGGTGTCTTTACGGACCCGTGCGTCAGCTCCGCCAGCGCGGGGCCTCGTCGTCGGGGACGTCCGGGGAGCCGAAGTGGAAGGGGACCCCGAGGTGGTCGGCCAGGGCCCGGCCCGCCTCGGTCGCGCGGGCGCTCGGTGAGGGTGCGCCCCGGCGGTGGTGGACGATCGCCAGGTGGCCCTCCCCGGCGGGGTCGTCCAGGACGGCGACCAGCACCACGAACCAGTCGTGGACGGTGTCGCCGTCCCAGAGGGCCTCGACGGCGGCCACCCGGCCCGGGAGCGCCGCCGCGCGCGCCGCGAGCGAGGGGGTGTCGAGGGGATCGGGGGGCCGGAACCGCACGCGGTCGCCGAGGGCCTCGTAGCGCGCCTGGACCACGATCTCCGCTTCGCGCAGGCCCAGTCCCAGCGGTTTCAGGGCCTCCCAGACCGACTTCAGCGCCATGATCCGGCGGTCGTTCAGCACGTCGTCGTCGACGCTGTGCCGGGTCCGTTCCTCCAGGTAGTCCCACCAGCCGCTCATCGGGTGGCCGGGTGCGGGGGTTGGGTGTGCGTCATGGCTGGACCGTACGGCATGCGCCGTGGCAGGTGGCGAGCCGACTCCCATACACCGGGTGTCATGGCGCCATCGGATCGCTGGAGCCAGAGGAGGGGGCGAGCCGGCTCCCGCACACCGGGGGTCGCGGCGCCATCGGATCGCAGGCGCCGCAGGAGGGGGGGCGAGCTGGCTCCCCCGTACACCGGGTGTCATGGCGCCATCGGATCGCAGGCACCGCAGGAGAGGGCGAGCAGGCTCCCACACACCGGGTGTCGCGGCGTCACCGGATCGCAGGCGCCGTAGGACGAGGCGAGCCCGACGCCGTAGAGCGTGCGTCCGCTGACCAGGGCGCGCCCGGTGAGCGGTTGAGGGACCTCGGGTCCTCCGCGCGTGGACGGTGGTCATCCGTCAGGGGGTCGCCCGGCCCGCGTCCGGGCGGGCCCGGACGACCACGACCTCGTCGTGGAGTTCCGTGGGTGGCAAGTCCAGCCCGGCCCAGAGCGCGGCGGCGGCGAGCAGGTTGAACGGGCGGTGCGGTGCGCACCGGACGTCGGTGGTGAGGTCGGGCAGACGCTCGGCCAGTCCCCGGGCGGCCGCCTCGGCGTCGGCGGCGTGCGGTCCGGCGGCCGTGGGAACGGGCTTGCCGGCGCCGGAGACCAGGGCCTCGGCGAGGAGGAGACAGGGGCCGTCGGGGGCCGTCCAGCGGTCGGGGCGGGTGGTGGCCGCCGTGCCGGGGAGTACGTCGGCCAGGCGCGCGAGCAGCCACGCGGCCTGGGCGAGGCCGGTGGCCAGGGCGCCGGCGCCCGCTCCGGCCGACCAGGGCCGGTTTCCCTCGCCGGCCCGCGCCCGGCCCAGGCCCCGCCAGTCGTCCGGCACGGGTACGGACACGGGCGCCTCCAGCACGAGCGCCGCCCTGCCGTCCGACATCAGCCCCTCGGCCAGTGCGCGGACGGCCGTCTCCGGATCGCTCCCCTGGGCCACGAGCTCCGGCGCGGGGGCGTCGACCGCCGCCCACGCGAACCGGCCCAGAGCCACGGAACCGATGTCGACTCCCACAACACGTGTGCGCATGGAACCAGTTCACCACGGACAACCTCAGCGGCGTCCGGCATCACCTGGGGGATGGCCGCGGGTACGGCCCCGTCCGTCGCGACGGGCCTCGGCCGGGCGGTCGCCGCAGGTACGCCGCCGGTCCACCCCACGCGCCTCAGCCGAGCGGCTTGTCCAGCACTGCCTTGCGGTGGCTGAAGGTCTCGATCGAGTAGCGCCCGTGGTAGTTGCCCATGCCGCTCTCACCCACGCCGCCGAACGGCAGGTCGGAGACGGTGAGATGGGCGAGCGGGAGGCCGTGGCCCAGGCCGCCGGAGGAGGTCTCGGCGGCGATCCGGTCCCGTGTGTCGCGCGACTCGCTGAAGACGTACAGGGCGAGGGGCTTGTCGCGGTCATTGATGAAGTCGATGGCGCCGTCGAGGTCGGGGACGGTGACGATGGGCAGGATCGGGCCGAAGATCTCCTCCCGCATGACGGGCGAGGCGGGGTCGACGTCGGCGAGCACGGTGGGCGCGATGTACTTGCTCGTACGGTCGGTGGCGCCGCCCACGACGACCCGCCCGGAGTCGAGCAGTCCGCTCAGCCGGTCGAAGTGGCGTTCGTTGACGATGCGGCCGTATTCGGCGGAGGTCGACGCGTCGGTGCCGAACAGGGCCTCGACCGCCTTGGTGAGCGCGGGCTCCAGCGCGGCCGCGGTCTCCGGGTCGGTCAGGACGTAGTCGGGGGCGACGCAGGTCTGGCCCGCGTTGAGGAACTTGCCGCGGGCCAGCCGGTCGGCGACGACGCTGAGGTCGGCGTCGCGGTCGACGAACGCCGGGGACTTGCCGCCGAGTTCGAGGGTGACCGGGGTGAGGTGTTCGGCGGCGGCGCGCATCACGATGCGGCCGACCGTGCCGTTGCCGGTGTAGAAGATGTGGTCGAAACGCTCCGCCAGCAGGGCCGTGGTCTCCGGGACGCCGCCCTCGACGACCGCGAAGGCCTCGGTGTCGAGGAAGGCGGGCAGCAGCCGGGCGAGGGCGGCGGAGGTGGCGGGGGCCAGCTCGCTGGGCTTGACCACGACCGCGTTCCCGGAGGCCAGGGCGCCCACGACGGGGGCGAGGAGGAGCTGGGCCGGGTAGTTCCAGGGGGCGATGACGAGGACCACGCCGAGCGGGTCGACCTGCGTCCAGGCGGTGGCGTCGGTGCCGAGGTGCGGCGGCACGGGGGCGGGCTCGGGGCGCAGCCAGTCGTCCAGGTGGTCGAGGGTGTGGTCGATCTCGCGGATCACGAAGTCGATCTCGGTGCGGTAGGCCTCGGTGGTGCTCTTGCCCAGGTCGGCGTGGAGGGCACCGGCGAGATCGGTGCCGTGCTCGGTGAGCATCTCGCGCAGGCGCCGCAGCTGGGTGGTGCGCCATGCGACGGGCTTGGTGCGGCCGGTGCGGAAGGTGGCGCGCAGCCTGGCCACGATGTCGGCGGGCTGCTCGAGGGTGGGCTGGTTCATGGTGCCTCGCTGGTGCTGCGCGGCCGCTGGGCACGGCCTCGGATGGTTGGATGTAATTGCCAACCTTTTCTGCGGCGGAATACATTCCCCTACCACGTAAGTAACTTTCCGCTACACCGCGATCACACCCGAACGGAGCCCTCCAAGGCCCCCGCGAGTTTCTCCAGCAGGGTGCGCAGTTCGAGCGCGTCGCCCTCGTCGAGCGTGGGCCAGTCGGCGCGGACCACACCGTCGACACGTCGCCAGTACTCCTCACCGCGCGGAGTGCGGTGGACGAGGACGCGGCGCCGGTCCAGCGGGTCGACGCGGCGGTGGACCAGGTTCTGGTCGACGAGGTGGTCGACGAGCTTCGTCAGCGTCGGCGGCGGCAGGAACGCGGCCTCGGCTATCGCCGTCATGTGCTGCCCCTCCCCCTCGGACAGCAGCCCGAGCACCCGCCAGGTGTCCAGGGAGCAGCCCTCCGCCTCCAGAGCGGCCTGGAGGCGGCGCGCGGCCAGCCGCTCGACCCGGGTCAGAAGCTGCACGAGGTCGCGGGGCGGACGCGCGGATGAGGTGGGCATCGTGCTCCTAGGTCACGGGGTGTGTACATCGTATGAGACGGGCTGGAGTTCACCGGGCGGACCGGAAATCATGACGGCATGTTCCGGCACGTTCCCCCCGCGGCCGAGTGGTTCACTGCCGACGACTCCGTGCTCGGCGTGGCCCTCGTGTTCCCGATGCAGGGTCCGGCCGGGATGTTCGGGCCCACCTGCGAGCTGTGCGCGCAGCTGGCGGCCGAGGAGGTCAACCGGGCGGGCGGGGTGCTGGGCCGGGAGGTGCGGCTGGTTCCCGTGGACGGCGGGCGGACACCGCGGGAGATCGCCGACCACGTCGAGGCCCTGGTGGACCTGGGGGTCGTGCGGGGCGTCACGGGTTGGCACATCTCCTCGGTCCGGCAGGCCCTGGCGCCGCGGATCGCCCACCGGGTGCCCTACGTCTACACCGCCCTGTACGAGGGCGGCGAGCACACCGCCGGGGTGTTCCTGACGAGCGAGACGCCACGCGACCAACTGAGGCCCGCCATACGGCTCTTGACGCACGAGCGGCGGGTGCGTCGCTGGTTCGTCGTCGGCAACGACTATGTGTGGCCCCGGCGTACGGCACGGGCGGCGCAGGGGTACGCGCGCGAGTGCGGCGGCGCGGTCGAGGCGGAGGCCTATCTCCCGCTCGGCACGCACGACTTCGGACCGGTGCTGCGGCGCATCGAGCGGTCCGGGGCGGACGCGGTGCTCATGCTGCTGGTGGGCAGCGACGCGGTGCGCTTCAACCGGGCTTTCGCCGCCTGCGGGTTGGCGGCGCGCTGCCTCCGGCTCAGCACCCTCATGGACGAGAACATGCTGCTGGCGAGCGGCCCTTCGGCCACCGAGGAGCTGTACAGCACCGCCGGCTTCTTCGCCTCGCTCGCCAACCAGGACACCCTGGACTTCCACGGCCAGTACGCCCAGCGGTACGGCATCGAGGCGCCCACGCTCGGCAGCCTCGGCGAATCCTGCTACGAGGGGGTGCTGTTGCTCGCCGCACTCCTCAAGCGGGCCGGGACGCTGGACGTGACGGCGATCGGCGCGGCGGCCGGGACGGTGTCGTACGAGGGGCCGCGCGGGCTGCTGCACCTGCGGGGCCGGCATGTGCGGCAGCGGATCTATCTGGCGCGCGCCGACGGGCTGGACTTCGACGTCCTCACCGAGCTCGATCCTGGGGACCGGCGGCCCTGAGGCTCCGGGGCGGCCCGGCGCGCGCAGGTCACCCGGTGCGGCATCGCGTCACCCGGTGCGGCATCGCGGGCCGCGGGGTCGGGAGAATCCCTTTCATGACCATCGCAGCGCACCCGCTCGTCGCCCGGGCCCAGGAGCTCGCCGACCGTCTCCTCGCCCCTCAGGCGGCCCTCGTCGACCGGTCGGAGGTGCCCGCGAGTCACCTTCAGGCGATCCGACGGTCGGGGCTGCTGGGTGTGAGCGCGCCGCGCGCGTACGGCGGGGCGGGTGCCCCCGACCCGGTGGCGCGGGAGATCCAGGAGATCCTGGCGGGGGCGTGCTGCTCGACCTGGTTCGTGCAGACGCAGCACCACACTCCGGTACGGATGCTCGCCAAGACCGAACTCCCGGTGCGTGAACGCCTGTTGGGCCCGTTGGCGACCGGCGGCCTGCTGGCCGGCATCGCCTACGCCCATGTCCGCGCCTTTCCCCGGGTCCTGGTGCGGGCGACGGCGGATCAGGACGGCTGGCGGTTCGACGGGACCGTGCCCTGGTACACGGGCTGGGGCCTGAACGACGTGCTGCTGCTCGCGGGCGTGACCGACTCCGACGAGATCGTGTTCGCGTTCGCCGAGGCCCGCGAGCAGCCGGGACTGCGGGCCTCCGAGCCGATGCGGCTGGCCGCGCTCACCGCCGCCCGCACGGTCTCCCTCGAGCTCACGGGTCTGTGGCTGCCGGAGGAGAGCGTGGCCTTGCACACCCCGCGCGAGAAGTTCGCCCTCGTCGACCTGCCCCGCAGCACCAACGCCTCCCCGGCCGTCTTCGGGGTGGCGTACGCCGCGGTCCGCGTGCTGGAGGAGAACGGGGAGGCGGGGACGGCCCAGGAACTGCGCGGCCTGGTCGACGAGGTGCGGCGGCAGGCGTACGAGCTGGCCGAGCACCCCGTCGCACACGAGCGCGTCGAGGAACGCCTGGCGCTGAAGAAGCGGTCGTACGACCTGATGCGCGCGGCCACGACGGCGGCGGTCGTGGCCGGGGGCGGCCGCACCATGGACGTCGACCACCCCGCCCAACGGCTGTTCCGGGAGGGGATGTTCCTGCTGGTGCAGGGGCAGACGTCGGTGGTGCGGCGGGCGCACCTCGACGCGCTGGCGTGCTGAGCCAGGTGCGTCAGCTCGCGAACGGCACCTGCGCGGCAGGGGTGTTGTCCGAAGCGAACGGATGGCGCCACAGCCCCTGTGCGGCCAGCCGGGGCAGCACGCCCTCGCCGAACCAGTACGCCTCCTCCAGGTGCGGATACCCGGAGAGCACGAACTCGTCGATACCGAGGGCGTGGTACTCCTTGATCCGCTCGGCGACCTCGTCGTGGCTGCCGACCAGGGCGGTGCCCGCGCCGCCGCGGACCAGGCCGATGCCGGCCCACAGGTTGGGGTGGATCTCCAGGCCGTCCCGACCGCCACCACCGTGCAGGGCGAGCATCCGCCGCTGGCCCTCGGACTCGCTGCGGGCGAGCCCCGCCTGGACGGACCGCACGGTCTCGGGGTCGAATCCCGCGAGCAGCCGGTCGGCTTCCGCCCACGCCTGTTCGGCGGTGTCGCGGGTGATGACGTGCAGCCGGATGCCGAAGCGGAGGGTGCGCCCGTGCCGGGCGGCCAGTCCCCGGATCCAGGCGATCTTCTCGGCGACCTGGGACGGCGGCTCACCCCACGTCAGGTACACGTCGACGTGCTTGGCCGCCACCTCCCCGGCGATCGGCGAGGAGCCGCCGAAGTACACCTCGGGGACCGGGTCAGGCACCCGGGCCAGCCGCGCGTCCTCGACCCGGAGGTGCTCGCCCTTGAGGTCGACCGTCTTGCCTTCCCACAACCCCCTTACGACCTCCAGGAATTCGTCGGTACGGCGGTAGCGGTCGTCCTTGTCGAGGAAGTCTCCGTAGGCCCGCTGCTCGTGGCTCTCGCCGCCGGTGACGACGTTGAGCAGGAGCCGTCCGCCGGACTGCCGTTGGAAGGTGGACGCCATCTGCGCGGCCAGGGTCGGGGAGACGAAGCCGGGCCGGAAGGCGACCAGGAACTTCAGCCGCTCGGTGTTCTGGCTGACCATGGCCGTGGTCAGCCACGCGTCCTCGCACCAGGCTCCGGTCGGCGTGAGCGCGCCGACGAAGCCGAGGGTCTCGGCGGCGCGGGCGATCTGGCTCAGGTAGGCCACCGTCGGCGGCCGGTCCCGTCCGGAGACGGTGGCCGGGGTGCCGTGACCGCCGCCGACGACGTCGCGGCTGTCGCCGTTGGTGGGAAGGAACCAGTGGAAGGTGAGGGACACGTGGGGAACTCCGATCGAGGTTTTCGGGGCTGTGGGCGCCAGGGGGCTCAGCATCCGTTGGGGGGGTTGGGTGTCACAGCGGACCGAGCGGTTTTCGGCGTGAGTGCAGGCCGGCGGTCTTCGGCGCAGGGCGGCCCGGGCGGTTTTCGACGGCAGAGCAGACCTCAGAGCAGGCCGTGGCGTGGTGGCCGGGTGCCGTTGAGCACGTAGCGGCCGATGTGCTGGATCTTCCAGCGGGCGGGGTCGTGGAGGGTGTGGGTGCGGGCGTCGCGCCAGTACCGGTGCAGATTGAGGGAGTCGAGGGCGGAGCGGGTGCCGGCGACCTCGAACAACGCGCTCGCCACCTCGACGGCGGCCTGCGCCGCCTGCACCTTGGCGGCGGCCACGGCGATGGACGCCTCGGCCGCCGAGTCGTCGGTGAGATCGTCCTGGGCAGCCTGGACCGCGTCCGCGGCCTCTCGGAGCAGGGCCCGCGACGCCCGTACCTGGAGGGCGAGTTCGCCGAAGCGCTGGATCAGCAGCGGGTCCTCGGCCGCCGTCTCGACGCCGCTCTCGAACCACGGTCGGCTCTTCGTCCTCACGAACTCCGCGGCCTCCGCCAGGGCGGCCCCGGCGATCCCGGTGTCGATCGCGGCGTGCAGCAACTGGGCCACGGCACCGTGCAGTTGCGGGCCCTCGAAAGTGAGGTGATGGGGCAGGACCCGGTCGGCCGGGACCTCGACCCTTTCGAGACGGACGGTGCCGCTGGCGGTCGTGCGCTGACCGAGTCCGTCCCAGTCGTCGACCACCGTCACACCGGGTGCGTCGCGGGGCACGTAGGCGACATGGAGCCGGTCGTGCTCGGCGCGGGCGAGCACGGGGATCCAGTGCGCGAACAGGGCGCCCGTGGCGTAGTGCTTGACGCCGTCGAGGACGTACGAGCCGTCCGGCCTCGGCGTGAGACGGGTGCGGATGTCCTGGACGTGCCGTGTGCCCGCCTCCGACTGGGCGTTGCCGAAGCGGCGGCCGGCGAGGAGTTCGCCGAAGAAGAACTTCCGCTGCTGCTCGGTGCCTTGCCGGCGGATCACGTTGACGTACGCGAAGTGGCTCTGCGGGATCTGGGCCAGGCTGGCGTCGGCCGACGCGAGCAGGCGGAAGATCTCCGCGAGGGTCCACGCGCCGACGTCCGCTCCCCCGTGCTCGGCGGGGACGGTGACGGCGAGCAGCCCGGAGTCGGACAGCCGGTCCAACTCCGTGCGGGGCAGCCTGCGTTCGGCGTCCCGCGCGGAGGCGCCCGCACGGAACTCCTCGGCGAGTGCGGCCGCGACGGCGAGGGCCTCGGCGTCGTCGGCAATCACATGGGCGGTCATCCGGCTCAGCCCGCCGCGGCCAGGACCGGGGCGGGCCCCAGGGCGCCCGAGAACTGGTCGACCACCTGGGTGAGCGCCTCGGTGGTGGTCGCGGGCAGGCTCAGGGTGCCGTCCTCGTACACGGTGATGTCCTTGTCGAGCGTGAACCAGCCCTGCACGATGTGGGCGGCCCCCATCGAGGTGAGCACCGGGCGCAGCGCGTAGTCGATGGCCAGGACATGGGCGGTGGTGCCGCCGGTGGCGAGCGGCAGGACGGTCTTGCCGACGAGGGCGTACTGCGGGAGCAGGTCGAGCAGGGCCTTGAGGACGCCCGAGTACGACGCCTTGTAGACCGGGGTGGCGACGACGACGCCGTCGGCGCGGGCGAACAGCTCGGTGGCCTCGACGATCGCCCGGTGTGTGAAGTCGGCGCCGAGGAGGGCCTCGGCGGGGATGGTGCGGACGTCGAGCGGGATCACCTCGTGCCCCTGCGCGGCCAGCCGCCGGTCGAGGTGGCGCAGCAGGCGGTTGGTGCGGGAGGAGGCGGAAGGGCTGCCGGAGACGGACAGGACGGTGGCCATGCGGTCCTCTTTCGGAGAGGGGAGGCGGGGCGCCCCCTGTTCAGGAGGGGGCGCCCCGGGAGGAAGTGGTCAGAGGCGCCGGGTGAGTTCGGGCAGGGCGGCGCGGCGCGCGGTGGTCTCGGCCTGGGCGGTCCCGGGAGTGGGGCGGGTCCGTCGGCGGGCGGGCGCCGGGGGCGCCTGCCTGTTCAGACCTGGGCGAGGGCGGGCTCGGGGAGCTGGGCCTCCAGTTCGCGTACCAGCGGCAGCACCCGCTTGCCGAAGTACTCGACCTCCTCGTGGTAGTGCAGGAAGCCCAGGAGGAGCAGGTCGACACCGAGCCGCCTGTAGGCGACGATCCGTTCGGCGATCTGCTCGGGCGTGCCGATGAGGCCGGTGCGGAAGCCGTCGTTGTACTGGACGAGGTCCTCGAAGGAGGAGTCCTGCCACATGCCCTTCTTGTCGGCCGTGGACTGGCCCGCCTGCTTCACCGCGGCACCGAACCCCTCGACGGCCTCGGTGTCGGCCCGGGCGACGATCTCGCGGAGGGTGTCCCGGGCCTCGGCCTCGGTGTCACGGGCGATGAGGAAGCCGTTGAGGCCGAACTTCGGTGCCCTGCGGCCGGCTTCGGCGGCGGAGTGGCGCACGTCGGCGAGCTGCTCGCTGACGCCGTCGAAGTCCCTGCCGTTGGAGAAGTACCAGTCGGAGACCCGTCCTGCCATCCGCCGTGCGGCGGTGGAGTTGCCGCCCTGGAAGATCTCCGGGTGCGGCCGCTCGGGCGTGTTCAGGGGCTTGGGCTTGAGGGAGAAGTCGCGCAACCGGTAGAAGTCGCCGCCGAGTTCGGCGTGGTCCTCGGTCCAGATCGTGCGCAGCGCGGTGATGAACTCCTCGGAGCGGCGGTAGCGCTCGTCGTGCTCCAGCCAGGGCTCGCCGAGGGCGGTGAACTCCCCCTTGAACCAGCCGGACACGACGTTGACGGCGAAGCGGCCACCGGAGAGGTGGTCGGCGGTGGCGCCGAACTTGGCGAGGACGCCGGGGTGCCACAGGCCGGGGTGCACGGCGGCGATGACCTTCAGGCGCTGGGTGGCGAGCAGCAGCGCGAGGCTGAAGCTGGTCGACTCGTGCTGGTACTCGGCGCCGTAACTGGCCATGTAGCGGACCTGGCTGAGGGCGTACTCGAAGCCGTTGTTCTCGGCGAGGACGGCGAGTTCGCGGTTGTAGTCGTAGCCCCAGTCGGTGCGTTGCTCGATCCTGCTGGTGACGAGGCCGCCGCTGACGTTGGGGACCCAGTAGGCGAATTTCACGGGCTCTGCGGGCATGCGGAACTCCTGTTGCGGAATGCGCACGGAAAAGCGTGCGGAATGTTCTCGGGCACGCCGAATTCAGCTGGGGCGACAGAGGGTGCGCGGGTGCGCTGAATTCAGGTGCGGGGAAAAGAGAGGCGCGGCGGATCTCCGACGGGAGCCGGGATCAGGCCGCGGGGCAACAGGAGGCGCTGGAGACGCGCGCGAGGTCGACATGGCGTCGCCGCGTGAGGTCCAGTCGCATCATCATGTTCCCGATCGTGACAGCCGCCGGTCCGGGCCGTCAAGGTAAACCCGACCGGTCTCGTATCGCGGACCATTGAATTTCACGAAGGCGTGACAGGGAAACCCTTGAACGGGTCGGCGAGCGGGCCGCATTCTTCCTTTCATGCGCACCGAACAGCTCGAATACATAGCGGCGGTGACCCGCCTCGGTTCCCTGCGCCGGGCCGCGGAGGAACTCCGGCTCTCGCAGCCCGCGTTGAGCGAGACGGTGCGGAATCTGGAGCGCGAGCTGGGTGTGGATCTCCTGGAGCGCAAGCGCTCGGGGGCGACGATGAGCGCGGAGGGCCGGGAGCTGCTGCCCCACATCATCGGCGTGCTGGACGCGGTGGACCGGTTGCGCTCGGCGGCGGGGGAACAGCACCGCATCCGCCGTATGGTCCGGGTGGGCACGGTCAACGCCGCGACGGTGCCGCTGCTGCTGCCGGTGCTGCGGGAGTTCCGCGCCACGCATCCCCGTACCCAGGTCGAGGTGGTCGGCACCCAGCAGTCCGACATCCAGCGGGCGCTGGCCGAGGGCGGCCTCGACCTCGGCCTGGTCAACCATCTGGAGGGCGACGACGTGCCGGCCGGGCTGGAGAGCGTGGAGCTGCTGCGTGGCCGCCCGGTGGTGTGTCTGCGCCCGGACAGCCCGCTCGCCGCACGGGACGCCGTCTCGGTGACCGACCTGCTGGACGTGCCGTTCATCGCGATGCGCTCGGGCTATGTCATGCACCGGTATGTGCACCGGCTGCTGGACGGGCGGACCCCGTCCTTCTCGTACTCCACCGACGGTGCCGAGATGGGCAAGCTGATGGTCGCCGAAGGGCTCGGGGTGACGGTGCTGCCGGATTTCAGCGTGGTCGGGGATCCGTTGGAGCGGCGGGGCGTCCTCACCCACCGGCCCCTCGCCGGGGAGCGGACCCAGGTGCTGCTGATGCTTCAGCGCCGCAGGACCGAGTCCGTGCCACGGGCGGCCCAGGATCTGCACGAGGTGTTCGTGCGCCGCGCTCGGGAGCTGAGCGGAACGGCGCCGCGCGGTGACGGCGGCGGCTCCGGGGGGACGGACGCCCCGGAGCGGTGACCGGGAGGGCGGGACCGGCGCTCCCGCCAGAGCGCCGGAACGCCGGTCCCGTCCTCCTCAGTCGTCGTCGCCCTGGAGCACCACGAGGAAAGCGTCCGAGTTCAGATCCATGACGACCGTGGCGGGCTCACCCTGTGCACGGCGCTGCGCCGCGTACTCCTCCGCCGGCCACGATCCTCGCGGAGCGCCCGCTGGAAACCGCTCCAACACCTTCGCGCCCATACCGGCAGTCACCTCCAGCATCGATCCTCGACTTGTGACGACGACTCGTCGTCGTATGTCCTCGCATGCCCTCGAATGGCGCGTACATGTCCGCGCCTGACGCTCAGTCGGATGCGGCTGCCGTCGTGAGGGCCTTGGCGCCGGGCCACCAGGCGACGGCACCGAGGTCGCGGACCAGGGCCGGTACGAGCAACGACCGGACGACGAGCGTGTCCAGGAGCACCCCGAGGGCCACGATGAAGGCGATCTGCACCAGGAAGGCCAGCGGGATCACCCCGAGGGCGGCGAAGGTCGCGGCGAGCATCACGCCGGCCGAGGTGATCACCCCTCCGGTGCCGACCAGACCTCGCAGCACCCCCTGGCGCACCCCGTGCCGTACGGACTCCTCCCGTACCCGTGACATGAGGAAGATGTTGTAGTCGACGCCGAGCGCCACCAGGAAGACGAACCCGTACAGCGGGACGGACGGGTCCGTGCCGCCGAAGCCGAGGACGTGCTCGAAGACCAGGGCCGAGACGCCGAGTGTCGCCAGGAAGTTGAGGGCGACGGTGGCCACGAGCAGGGCCGGCAAGAGCAGGGAGCGCAGCAGGACCGTCAGGATGACGAAGATGATCGCCAGGACGACGGGGACGATCAGGGTCCGGTCCCGTTCGGCCGTGCGCAGGGTGTCGTACTGCTGCGCGGTGTAGCCGCCGACGAGGGCGTCCGCGCCGGGGACCGCGTGCAGGGCGGTGCGCAGCCGCGCCACGGTGTCCTTGGCGTCGTCGCTGTCGGCGGCGGACTTCAGGGTGACGTCGACGCGGACCCGTCCGTCGACGACCAGCGGGGCGTCCCCGGGCCGCCCGGACCCGGTGACGCCGGCCGCCGAGGCGACGCCCTCGGTCGCGGTGGCCGCGGCGACGACCCGGTCGAGCCGGTCGGCGTCGGCGAGGACGACGGTGGGGTTGCCGGAGCCTCCGGGGAAGTGCCGGGCGAGGGTCTGCTGCGCGGTCACGGACGGGACGTCGCCGACGAAGGTCTCGTCGAGTGCGACCCCCTTGGACGACAGGGTGGGGGCGAACGCGGCGCACAGCAGCAGGGCGGCGAGGGAGGCGGCCCACACCGTGCGCGGGGCGCGGTCCACCAGGGCGGCGACGCGCCGCCAGATGCCCTGGCCGGCGGTGGGCCTCGGGACGGCGGGCCAGTAGGCGGCGCGGCCCAGCAGGACGAGCGCGGCGGGCAGGAAGGTCAGCGTGCTGAGCACGGCGCAGCCGATGCCGATGGCACCGACCGGCCCGAGGGCGCGGTTGTTCGTCAGGTCGCTGATCAGCAGGGCGAGCAGCCCCAGGGCGACGGTCGCGGCGCTGGCCACGATCGCGCCCCAGGACTGGCGCAGTGCGGCGCGCATGGCGCTGTGGCGTTCCTGGTGCCCGGCGAGTTCCTCCCGGAAGCGGGCGGTCAGCAGCAGGGCGTAGTCGGTGGCGGCGCCGATGACGAGGATGGAGAGGATGCCCTGGACCTGGCCGTCGACCCGGACGAGGTCGTGGTCGGCGAGGAGGTAGACGATCGCGCAGGCCAGCGCGAGCGCGAGGACGGCCCCCAGGATGATCAGGAGGGGCAGCAGCACACTGCGGTAGACCAGCAGCAGGATCACCAGGACGGTGACCAGGGCGACGGCGAGCAGCAGTCCGTCGATGCCGGCGAAGGCGTCGGAGAGGTCGGCCTGGGTCGCGGCGGGACCGGCGAGTCGGACCGTGGTGCCGGGAACGCGCTCGGCGGCGGCACGGACGTGGTCGAGGGCCCGGGGCAGTTCGTCGCCCAGGTCGGGCCGCAGCTGGAGGACGCCCTCCAGCGCCTCTCCGTCCCGGGAGAGCAGGGCGGGGGACGCCGTCCCGACCACGCCGGGGGCTCCGGCGAGCGAGGTGAGGGCGCGTTCGGCGGCGGCCTGACGGTCCCGGACGCGGCCGCCGTCCTCCTGGTCGGTCCACAGGACGATCACCGGGAGGGTCTCGTCCTGGTCGAAGGCGCGCTGGGCCTCGACGACCTCGGTCGACTCGGCGCTGCGGGGCAGGAAGCCCGCCTGGTCGTTGGTGGCGACCTCGCCGAGCCGCCCGGCGAAGGGGCCGAGGACCCCGCCCACGCCCAGCCAGACGACGAGGAGCAGGAGCGGCACGAGGAAGCGGCCTCGGCGCGGGGTGAGGGACATGGTTCTCCAGGCTTCGGAAGACATTATCTCAATGACAAACAATCTCAATCATTGAACCTTCTGGAGACACCGGGGCCCCGGATGCGGCCCGACGCGGCCTTTTTCAGCCGGGCAGACGGCCCGAGGGCGGGCTCAGGCGCCGGGCGACCTCAGCAGGGACAGCTCCTCGTTCATCGCCGCGAGGAAGCGGGTCACCACGGCCAGCTCGTCGTCGGAGAACCGCGTGCGGGCCTGCTCGGTGGCCCCGGCCAGGGGACGGAAGTAGGTGCGGGCCGCCGTCCGGGCGTCCGAGGCGTAGTACAGGTGCACCACCCGGCGGTCGCTGCTCTCCCGGACCCGGCGGATGTGGCCGGCGCTCTCCAGCCGGTCCACACAGGCGGTGACGGCACCCGAGGTCAGCCCGAGGTGCTCCCGCAGTCGGCCCGGGGTCATCGGCTCCTCGGCGTCCAGGATCGCCGCCAGCGCCTGGACGTCCGTGACGTGCAGCCCCTGGTCACCCGCGAAACCATGGACCAGACGGTTGATCTCGCCGTTCATCCGGCGCAGCTGGACCGCCAGGGAGTGAAGATCCGTTCCCATGAACTTCCGGGACGGTCCCTGATCTGCCGCGTGCCGCTTCGGGTCGTCTGCTGTGGCCACCCGAGAAGCCTATAGAAGCGGACGCATCCGGCACGGCCCCGCCCGGGGAAGTGATCACAGGGGGACGACGACACGGAGGACCGACGGCTGATGGACGACCAGCACACCGAACCGCGGCTGCGCTGCCTGGTGACCGGCGCCACGGGCTACATCGGAGGCCGCCTCGTCCCCGAGCTCCTGGCCGAGGGCCATCGGGTGCGCTGTCTGGCCAGATCCCCGCACAAGCTGCGCGACCATCCGTGGGCCGGCGAGGTGGAGGTGGCGCGCGGGGACGTGCTGGACCCCGCCGCGGTCGGAGAAGCCCTGCGCGACACCGACGTCGCCTACTACCTCGTGCACGCGCTCGGTACCGGCGACACCTTCGAGGAGACCGACCGGCGGGCGGCGCGGATCTTCGGCGAAGAGGCCCGAGCCGCGGGCGTCCGGCGCATCGTCTACCTCGGCGGGCTCACTCCCGCGGGCGTGCCGGAGACGGAGCTGTCACCGCACCTGCGCTCCCGGGCCGAGGTGGGCCGGATCCTGCTGGCGTCCGGGGTCCCGACCACCGTCCTGCGCGCCGCGGTCGTCATCGGCTCGGGCTCGGCCTCCTTCGAGATGCTGCGCTACCTCACCGAACGCCTGCCCGTCATGGTCACGCCGAGCTGGGTGCACACCCGGATCCAGCCCGTGGCGGTCCGCGACGTGCTGCGCGCCCTGGTGGGCAGCGCCCGGATGCCGCTGGAGGTCAACCGCACCTTCGACATCGGCGGACCGGACGTCCTCACCTACCGGGAGATGATGATCCGCTACGCGGCGGTGGCCGAACTGCCCCGGCGGCTCATCCTGTCCGTCCCGATGCTCAGCCCGGGCCTGTCCAGCCACTGGGTCGGCCTGGTCACCCCCGTCCCCGCCGCCATCGCCCGCCCCCTCACCGAGTCCCTGCGCCACGAGGTCGTCTGCCACGAGCACGACATCGCCACGTACGTGCCCGATCCGCCGGGCCATCCGGTCGGCTTCGAGGACGCGGTACGCATGGCCCTGCAACGGGTCCGGGACGCCCAGGTCACCACCCGCTGGTCCTCGGCGTCCGTCCCCGGCGCCCCCAGCGACCCGCTGCCCACCGACCCGGACTGGGCCGGCGGCAGCCTCTACACGGACGTGCGGGAGCTGACCGTCGACGCCCCGCGGGAGGCGCTGTGGCGGGTCATCGAGGGGATCGGCGGGGAGAACGGCTGGTACTCCTTCCCGCTCGCCTGGGCGGCCCGGGGCCTGCTCGACCGGCTGGTCGGCGGTGTCGGCCTGCGCCGCGGCCGCCGCGACGCGACCAGGTTGCGGGTGGGTGACTCGCTGGACTTCTGGCGGGTCGAGGAGATCGAGCCGGGCCGTCTGCTGCGCCTGCGCGCCGAGATGCGCCTGCCGGGCCTGGCCTGGCTGGAGATGGCCACGGACACCGACGAGGCCGGGCGTACCCGCTACCGCCAGCGCGCCCTGTTCCATCCCCACGGCCTGCTCGGCCACGCCTACTGGTGGGCCGTCTCCCCCTTCCACGCCGTCGTTTTCGGCGGCATGGCCCGCAACATCTCCCGCACCGCGGCACGCTCGCCCGCCGAACCGACCCGGGAACGCTCGTCCGCGGGCTGACCGCCCCCGGCCTCAGGGACACCACCACCCCCCGCTCTGGAGTACAGCCTCATGAACGTCTCGATCGTCCTGTTCACCTCGGACCTGCGCCTGCACGACCACCCGCCGCTGCGTGCGGCGGCCGAGGCGAGCCGGACGGTCCCGCTGTTCGTGCGCGACCGCGGTGTGGACGACGCCGGGTTCGCCGCCCCCAACCGGCTGGCGTTCCTCGCCGACTGCCTGCACGACCTGGACTCCGGTCTGCGCGAGCGCGGCGGCCGTCTCGTGGTGCGCTCCGGGAACGTCGTCGAGGCGGTGTGCGAGGTGGCCGCCGAGACGGACGCCGACGAGGTGCACATGGCCGCCGACGTCAGTGCCTACGCCCACGCCCGCGAGGCACGGCTGCGGCGCGCCCTGGAGGCCGAGGGACGCCGGCTGCACGTCCACGACACGGTGACCACGGCCGTCGCCCCCGGCGAGGTGACCCCGGCCGGCTCGAACCACTTCGCGGTCTTCACGCCGTACTTCCGGCGATGGTCCGGACAGAACCTGCGGGCCCCCCTGGCCCCGCCACGTGCCCTGCGCGTCCCGGACGAGGTCAGGTCGGAACCCCTGCCGAGCCGGTCCGCCCTCGACGGCCTCTCCCCCGGTCTGGCCGGAGGCGGGGAGACCGAGGCCCGCAAGCGCCTCGCGGCCTGGCTCCGCGACGGCGTCGCCGGGTACGCGGACCGCCACGACGACCTGCCCGGCGACGCCACCTCCCGCCTCTCCCCACACCTGCACTTCGGCACCCTCTCCCCCGTCGAGCTGGTCCACCGGGCGCGCAGAGCGGGCGGCTCGGGCGCCGAGGCCTTCGTACGGCAGCTCGCCTGGCGCGACTTCCACCGGCAGGTCCTTGCCGCCGGTCCCGGCGCCGCCACCGCCGACTACCGCACCAAGCGCGACCACTGGCGCACCGAGCAGAGCGCCGCCGCGGACATCGAGGCCTGGAAGGAGGGGCGCACCGGCTACCCGGTCGTCGACGCGGCGATGCGCCAGCTGCGCCACGAGGGGTGGATGCACAACCGCGGCCGCCTGCTGACCGCGAGCTTCCTGGCCAAGACGCTGTACGTCGACTGGCGCGTCGGCGCCCGCTATTTCCTGGAGTTGCTGGTCGACGGGGACGTGGCGAACAACCAGCTCAACTGGCAGTGGGTGGCCGGCACCGGCACCGACTCGCGCCCCAACCGCGTCCTCAACCCGGTCACCCAGGCCAAGCGGTACGACCCGGACGGCGCGTACGTCCGACGCTGGGTGCCCGAACTCGCCGGTCTCCGGGCGCCCGCCGTGCACGAGCCGTGGAAGCTGCGCGGCCTGGACCGCGCCACCGTCGGCGACTACCCGGACCCGATCATCGACCTCTCCGAAGGCCTGGCCCGCTTCCGGCGGGGACGCGGCCTCGAGTGACTCCTCCTGGCAGGGCTTTACGGGTGCGGTGATCCGCGCCGGGTGAGTCCTCCCGGCAGGCCTTCCCGGCTGCGGTGATCCGGGCGGCCTCCCGGTGCCGGCGCGACGGCTTCCCGATCCGGGGCGCCCTGGGGATTCCCGCCGTCAGTGCCGTTCCCCGCTGCCCGCCCCCGCGAACGCGCCGGACAGGATCTCGAGTGCGTCCTTCAGCGCCGTCGGGCGCGGCAGTTCGCGCGCTGCCGGGACGGACCAGCCGGGTCCGCCCAGGACCACCAGGGGCCGGCGCCGGGCGCCCTTCACACCCCACGAGGTGCCGGCGACGTGCCGGGCCAGCGGCAGGCTCGCGGTGGAACGGGCCTGCGCCCACAGGAACACCGCGGCCGGGCCCAGCCGCTGCACCGCGGCGGTCAGCGCCTCCCCGGGCACCGCCGCGCCGAACATCCTGGTGGGCAGGCCGAGTTCGCCCAGCGCGGCGTTGAGCGCCTCGATCGGCAGGGTGTGCTGTTCACCGGGTACGCAGGCCAGCACCACCGGTCCGGCGGCCGGGGCCACGGTCTGCCGGGCCACGGACGGTGTGCACCGGCGCAGCGAGGTCGACACGTGCCACGACAGCAGGTGCTCGACCTCGACGTAACGGTCTCCGGAGGACGCCCACTTGCGCCCCACCGCGTGCAAGGTGGGGACCATCACCTCCTGCCAGGCGACGGTGACGCCGTACTGCTCCACCGCGGCCGCGAGCTGCTCCTCGACGGCCGGGGCGTCGAGCCGTACGGCGGCTCGCGCGAGCCCCCTGCACTCCTGGCGCACGTCGCCGAGCGGCAGGGTGCCCGCGGCCCTCGAACGCGGCCGGTGCGGTTGCGGCCCCTCGGTCGGGGGCGGCGGGGCGCCCGGCGCCTGCCTCGCCAGGCGGGCGGCTTCGGCGGGCGGCACCCCCGACGAGGTCAGCCGGCACATCGCCTCCAGCACCGCCACGTCCGCGGGGGTCCACCGGCGGTGGCGGCCGTCGGCGCGCACGGCGGGTCCGATGCCGTACCGGCGGTCCCAGGAGCGCAGCGTGGTGGGCGACACGCCCAGCCGGCGGGCCAGGGCACCCGTCGTCAGGGGCACGTCCGCGGTCTCGGAGGACGGCCCCGGCCGGTCCTCGGGCGCCGCCTCGGCTGACGTCTCACTCATGGCAGCGACTATACGACGCAGAACCGATGCAAGTTGATGACCATGCTCGGCCGCTTCGACGATGGGCTCACCGGGCGTCGCGAAAGACGTCCCGACGCGTGAGGAGCAGTCGCCATGTGCCAGCAGCAGAACGCGACGCTGCCACCCGCCGCCGCGCCCCTGTGGGCACCGGTGGAGGAGTCGTTCGCCGACGAGGAGATCGCCCGGGGCCTGGCCGCGGGCGACGAGGCGTGCCTGGAGGAGGCCTACCACCGCTGGTCGACGCTGGTGCACACGCTCGCCTGGCGGTCCCTGGGGGACCTCAAGGAGGCCGAGGACGTGACCCAGCAGGTGTTCCTCGGGGTGTGGCGGGGGCGCGGCGGGTTCCGCCCCGAGCGGGGGACGATCGGCGGCTGGATCGTCGGCATCACGCGGCGCAAGATCGCCGACGCGCTCGCCGCCCGGACACGCCGTTCGGACCTCGTCGCCGCCGCCGGGTCGGCACTGCCGCCGACCGACACCGACGCGCACGGGCCCGAGGCGGTTCTGGACCGGGTGATCGTCCTGCACGAGCTGGCGAAACTGCCGTCGGCCCAGCAGCGGGTCCTGCGGCTGACCTTCTACGAGGACCTGACGCAGACCCAGATCGCGGAGTGCACCGGGTGGCCGCTGGGCACGGTCAAGAGCCATGCGCGGCGCGGGCTGCACCAGTTGCGCCGGTGCCTGCGGGACGCGGCCCTCGGCTGAGCGGTTCCGGCACAGACGGTCGTACAAGATTTCGACGCAAAAACGTTGCAGGCATGAACCACTGGCCGTCTTTCCTGTTCACGGGACCGGACGCAGTTCCTTCGACACGCGTCGGATCGCTCGGGCGCATCCATGAGGCCTCGAACTCGGGAAGAGGGGGAGATCACGCATCGTCCGAGACCGGGACGGCCGCATCCGACGGCCCACCGCACACCGCGACACCGCGACACCGCAGGGAGAGGTGGAACCGTGGCCGATACGAACACGGACGGTCATGTGCCTCCCGACCTCCTCGCCGCCCTCGCCCTGGACGGAGACCGCCTGCCCGACTCCGCGGAACTCGCCTCGGCCCACCTGCATCTGACCCACTGCCCCCAGTGCGGCGCGACGCTGGCCGAGCTGCGGAAGGCAGCGTCGGCCGCACGCGGAGCCGGGCCCGAGGACGGCCTCCGCGCCCCCTCCGACCGGGTGTGGCGGGCGATCCTCCGACTGGTGCGGGAGACCGGCACTCCCCTGGCGGCCCCGGCACCCGCGCGGCCGCCCGCCTGCCCGCCCGAAGCCACGGGGCTGCTCCTGTCCACGGTCGCGGTCCTGCTCGTGGTCGCGCTCCGGCTCCCGCGCCGAGGGCGAGGTCGAGGTCGGGGTTCAGGTCGGGGTTCAGGTCGAGAAATTCTCGGCGCGCCCCTGCATCCGCGGCCCGGTCGGCGTCAGAAGTAGGAGCAGGCCGGGAAATCGGATGACCGAGCCGGGTCAGGACATCCCCCCTCCGATGCCCCGGCCACCTCCGGGGAGTGTCGGCGCTCCCCGGAGGCCGCCACCGGGGGCCGCCCCCGGAGGCCCTTCCCGGCCGGACGACGCCTTTGACCTCGGTATGTACTGCGCCGTGTCCCCCTGGATCCTCCATTACCCGGAGCGCATGTACGGCCTCAGCTGGGCCTTCTGCGCGATCGGCGTGTGGATGATCGTGTCGCCGTGGATCGTCGGCGACAGCCCGGACGCCGGCGTCGTGCTCAACAACGTCATCATCGGCGCCCTGGCCGTGATCCTGGGCCTGGTGTGCACCGGGACGGCGGCGAAGAGCGCCCCGCGGACGTAGGAACCGCCCGGGAAGGAACCACTCGGCCGGCCCGCGCCGGAAAGCCACAGCACGACGGTCTCCGGCGCCCCGGCCCATCAGCGCATCAGCGCCCCCAGCTCGCGCCGGTGCCGGGCCACCCACTGCCGCGCCGCCCGCACCTCCCGCACGACCCCGCGCTCGCGCAGCGCCACCATCGCCGGCTCGCCTCGTTCGGCACCGGCGTCGATGCCCCGGGCGCACCGGTCCTGCCACCACAGGACCGTGTCCAGGAGCCGCTCCCCGTCGATCGGCCCGTACGCGTCACGGATCAGACGGATGTGCCGGGCCGCCTCGCCCACGTCCGTGACGCCGGGTCCGAGGTCCAGGTACTGCCAGCACACGTGCGCGACGTCGTGGACGCGCTCACCGGGGGCGGCGAGATCCCAGTCCACGAAGGCCAGCGGCCGCCAGTGCGCGTCGTACACGGTGTTCTTCGGGGCCAGGTCGTTGTGGCAGACGACGTCCTGGTCCCCGGCCGCCGGTGTGCCGTGCGTCAGGTCGTGGAAGGCCCGCACCAGGCGAGCCACGCGCACGAGCCCCTCGTCGGTGCGGGCGGCGGCGCGGTCGGACGGGGTGACGGCGGCCCGGCCGTCGACGTAGGAGAGGACCTCCCGGCCCCGCTCGTCCGTTCCGAGGTGACGCGGCGCCCCCGGCCAGTCATGGCGCTCGAACAGGGCGAGCACCTCATGGACGTACGCGGATCGCGGTGACCCGGTGCGCCGCACGGTCGCGCCCACCCGGACCACGTCGTTGACCGCGCCGCCCTCCAGTGATGTCTCTTCCACGCGTACGAGTATCGGCCGACGGGCGGCGACCACGACACCGCCGTCGCGGAGCACTCGGAGGCGCCTGCCCTCGGCGGCCGGGCCGGAATTCCCTTGTCGGGCTCGTCCGGTGGTGGTTTGCTACAGCGGCCCAGCGCTCGACCCGACCATGACCGGAGCCCAGTTGACCCCGCGCATCACCCCGCTGACCGACCCCGGAGCCGGTGGTTCGAGCCGCCGTCTGGCCTGGCTGGCCTCGGCCGTCGACGGGGCACCGACCGGATCGGCCTTTCTGCGGCTGTTCACCCAGGAGGGCCAGGCGCACCTCGCGGAACTGGAGATCGCGGTGCACGCCGCCGAGCGCCGACAGGGCGTCGGCACCCTCCTGCTGGAGGCAGCGGTGAGCGCGGCACGGGCCGAGGGACGCCGCTCCGTCATCGCCCAGGCCGAACAGGGCTCCCCCGCGGACCGGTTCCTCGCGGCCCGGGGCTTCAACCCGGTGCTGTCCCTGACCTACGCGCGGCTCCCGCTGGCCGACGCGGACCTCACCCCGATCCGCGCGATCGCCGAACGGCCGTGCCCCGGCTACCGGTTGACCACGTGGGACGGCGTCGTGCCGGACGACCTGGCCGCGTCCTACGCCGCCTCACGGCGCGCCATGGACGACATGCCCATGGAGGGCACCGACTACGGCACCGTCGTCTGGGACGTGGACCGGGTGGTCGCCGCGGCCCGGACGGTCGCCGAGCGCGGCGATCTCCTGCACACGGTCGCCGCCGTCGACACGGCGGACGGCTCGGTGGTCGGATTCTGCGAACTCGTCGTGCCCGGCGACGGCCGGGGCGACGGACAGCACTACGGCACGGCGGTGCTGCCGGACCATCGCGGCCGGGGACTCGCCCGGCGGCTCAAGGCGGCGTCGATCCTCCTGGCCCGTGAACGGCACCCGGAACTGGGCGGGTTGCTCACCGACACCGCGGACAGCAACGCGCCCATGCGTGCCGTCAACGACGCCCTCGGCTATCTGCCCACGCACCGGGCGATGGAGTACCAACTAGACCTGTGAGGCACGCAGCGCGGCCAGACCCTCGCGGCACGAGGGGTACACCGGCGTCCAGCCCAGCTCCCGCTCGGCCTTCGCGATGGACACCCGCAGCGTCGCCCCCATCAGCGCGTGCGCGTACGACATCGGCCGCATCATCCACATCGGTACGGCCATCGGCTTGGGCAGGCCGAACTCCTCGGCCACGCGCACGATGTGCCCCCGGAACCCCGTCGGCGTGCGGTCGGCGATGTTGTACGCCTGCCCCGGGCGCCCGCGCTCCACGGCGGCGACCATGGCGCGGGCCGCGTCCGTGAGCTCGACCCACGGCAGGACGCGTCCGCGGTCGGCAGGGACCGGCAGTTGCCGCTTGCGGAGCATGGGCAGCAGGTTCTCGGTGCCGCCCGGGCCGTAGAAGGCTCCGTAGCGCAGCGCGATGCCCTCCAGGCCCTCGGCCTCGAAGGTCAGCCGTTCCTTGGTGCGCATGCCGGCGACGTGGCGTTCCAGCTCCGGGTCGGCGCACCGGGCGCCGAAGGAGCCCTCGTCCTCGGTGAGTTCGCGGTCACCGTGGTCTCCGTAGCCGTAGCCGAACACCATCGACTCCGCGACGAAGCGGCGGGCTCCGGTGGCCTGCGCGGCCTCGATCAGATGGGCGGTCCCCTCGACGCGCAGCGCGTCCGTGGCGTGCATGTCGCGGTGGCGCATGGGCGGCTTGCTCAGCGCGGTCGCCGCGTGGATCACGGTGTCGAAGTGGTGGCCGTCGACGGCGCGCAGCAGGGCGTCCCGGTCCATGAGGTCGGCCCGGATCTCGTTGCCCTCGCTCCGGCCCAGCCCGGTGACCTTGTGGCCCGCCTCGGTGAGGGCGTGGGTGATGTGCCGGCCGAGGACCCCGCCGGCGCCTGCGAGGAGGATGCTCTGGTTCGTGTCCATGCCCTTGCGACGGATCGGGGGCCCTCGGATGTGACATCCCCCGGCACATGGTCCCCGTCACACGGTGTACAGGTACGGCGTGGTCGTGGTCAGCGGCTCGAAACCGAGGCGCTCCAGGATGGGGCGGCTGCTCGGCAGGGCGTCCACCTGGAGGTAGCGGTAGCCCCGCTCCACGGCCTCCCGGGCCCGCAGGGCGACCAGGGCGCGGTAGATCCCCCGGCCGCGCCAGGCCTCGACGGTGCCGCCGCCCCACAGCCCGGCGAAACGGGTGCCCGGCACGAGTTCCATGCGGGCCGCGCTGACCGGCGTCTCCCCGGCCAGCGCGACGACCGCGACCACGGTCTCCGGGTCGGCGGTGAGCTGGGCGAGCAACTGGTGGCGCAGGCGGGTGCTGTCGGTGCCGAAGGCGGCCTCGTGCACGTCGGCCACGAGGTCCACGCCCGCGCGGTCGGTGACCGGCAGGACGCGGATGCCCTCGGGCGGTTCGGCGTCGAGGGTGAGGTCGTTGACCTCACCGATCATCAAGGTCTCCTCGGGCTGCGCGGTGAACCCGGCCGATCTGAGCCGCTGCCCGAGGTCCACCGGCAGGTCGTGCCCGTACAGCTTCCACTCGAACTCGCGGCCGAGCCCGGAGAAGTACGCGATCTGCTCGGCGATCGCCGCGTCCGCGCCGGCGTCGTCGAGGTCGGACCAGACGACCCCGTTCCAGCCCTGCTCGGAGGAGACCTGGCGGACCACCTTGCCGACCCGCTCGATCCTGGACTCCGGGCTGTCCGGCTGCGCGCCCTCACGCATGTCCCGGTCGTACAGGGCGAGTACCGCGGTGTGATCCATGGGTTCACTCCAGCATCAGGACCGGCGCGGGGCAACACCATTACGGGTCATGGTCCGAGGGCCGGTGCGGGCCGGGTACCCCGTCAGCGCGCCGCCCCCGGGCGGAAGCGGCGGTACAGCACCGCTCCACCCAGCACCAGCGCGGCGCTTCCCGCGACGGCGGGAAGCGTCCCGTCGGTGCCCGTGCGGGCGAGCGAGGCCACGGGCCGGTGCGGCTCGGGCACGTCGGGCTTCGGGTCGGGGTGCGCCCTGGGCGGTTCGGCCTCCGGCTCGGGGACCGGCGTGACCGGGGTGTCCCGCGGCCGGTCACCGGGAGTGTTGACGGACTCGTTGCCCACGGCGGCGTTGCCGACGCCGACCACGCTCACACCGTTGCCGCTGACGTGCACGGGAACGTGGACCGGCAGCTGGAGGCCGTTGCCGGAGAGCACGCCCGGCGCGTCCGTCACGCCGCCCTCCGCGGCGGCGTCCGCGGGTGCGGGGGTGGCCGTACCGCCTCGGTTGCCACAGGTGTTGCCCGCGGCGGGGTTGAGCAGTCCCACCACGTTCACGGTGGTGCCGCACACGGTGACCGGGACGTGCACGGGGAGCTGGATCGTGTTGCCGGAGACCGCTCCGGGCGAGCCGGCCGTGTCACCGTCCGACATGGAGTCGGCGTGCACGGGCATCGACACCGCCATCGCGCCGGACACGGCGGCGACGGCGAGCACACCGTTTCGGGTAACCCGCCTCATAGGTTCCCTGCCTTCCCGTCATGGATCGCGGGCAGTCGCCCGCACCGCGTAAAACGCGGACGAACCATCCGAGTTATGGCTTATCGGTCTTTCACCCCATCGAGCGGCACAGTTGTCGAACTAGTCGTAAAACCGTCGAATGCGTGGTGAGGGGCGCAGGATAAGGCACTCCGCACGCTCCCGCCCGTCCGGAGGCGGCGCTTCCGCGAGCCGCCTATCGTGATCGAGGGCGCGGTGTGCGCGCTCCGCCTGGAGGCATCGATGCTGGCCAAGCTGTCAACGCGACGCTGCGCGCTCGCCGGGGCGGTCGGACTCGCCCTGCTGGGCACCGGGCTGCCGACGGCCACCCGCACCAACGGCGCCGACCTGTCGCGTTTCTACGACCAGAAGATCGCGTGGTCGAGATGCGAGGGCATGTCCGCGGCCGACGACCTGCAGTGCGGCAAGGTCACCGTGCCCCTCGACTACGCCAATCCCCGTTCGGGCACCCTCGATCTCGCCCTCGCCCGCTACCGGGCGACGGGCAGGGCGAGAGGCTCGGTGCTGCTGAACTTCGGCGGTCCCGGCGGTGCCGGTGTCGGCGAACTCGCTGCCGGCGGCGACGAGTTCATGGGCCTGGCCAAGGGCTACGACGTGGTGTCGTTCGACCCGCGCGGCGTCGGCCGCTCCTCGCCGGTCAGCTGCGGGGACGACACCGAGGCGGCCCTCGCGGCGGAGGGCGGTGACGATCCACGGGCGCTGCTACGGCAGTTGAAGCGGGTCGCCGCTGCCTGCGCCGAGCACTCCGGCCCCGTCCTGCCCCACATCGGCACGGTCGACGCCGCCCGCGACCTGGACGTGATGCGCGCGGCCCTCGGCGACAAGAAGCTCAACTACCTCGGTTTCTCCTACGGAACGCGGCTCGGCGCGGTGTACGCGGCCCAGTTCCCCAAGAAGGTCGGCCGGTTGGTCCTCGACGGCGTGGACACCCTCACCGAACCCCTGACCGAGCAGGGCAGGGTGGGCGCCGAGGGGCAGCAGACCGCGCTGGAGGACTTCATCGACTGGTGCGTCGACGACGTCGCCTGCCCGTTCGGCCAGGACGCGCGCAAGGCCCGCGAGCAGGTCGTCCGGCTCGTCGGCTCGCTCGACGAGGATCCCGTGCCCACCGACTGGGGCTACGACTTCTCCGGCCAGGACCTCGTCGGCGCCATCGGCCAGGCCCTCTACAGCAGGGAGCTGTGGCCGCTGCTGGAGCGGGCCCTGGCCCAGCTCGTCGAGGACGGGGACACCCGCGGCATCGAGGCGTTCTCGTCGGGCGGGACGGCGCTGCCCGCGTTCGCGGCCGCGGACGGCGAACTCGCCGACGAGGACGAGGTGCCGCCGGACAACCTCGCGGCGGCGCTGATGGCCATCAACTGCGCGGACGACCCGGACCGGCCCACCGCCGACGAGATCACCCGCGACCTCGGCCGGCTGCGTTCCGCGTACGAGAAGGCCTCCCCCGTCTTCGGCCGCTACCGCCTCACCGAGGTGCTGACGTGCTACGGCCGCCCCAAGGGCACCGACTTCATCCGTGAGAAGGTCCGGGACGTCGACACCCCGAAGATGCTCCTCGTGGGCACCCGGGGCGACCCGGCGACGCCGTACCGCTGGACCGTGGAGACCGCGAAGCGGCTCGGCGACTCGGCGGTCGTGCTCGACAACAAGGGCGACGGCCACACCGGGTACGCCTCGTCGAAGTGCGTCCAGCGCAAGGTCGACGCCTTCCTGCTCTACGGCTCCCTGCCCCCGAGCGGCAGCTCCTGCGGATCGGAGCAGGACACCTCCTGACCGGCCCGCGGGTCAGCCCTCCCAGTGCGCGAGGCGCCGCAGTGCCGCCGCGGCACCGTCGAAGCCGTCGTCGCCGAGCACGGACCGCATCTCGGCGTTGAAGCGGTCGATCTCCGGCTGGGCGGCACGCAGCGCGGCGGCGCCGGTGTCCGTCAGTTCGAGGACCACGGCGCGGTGCTGCCGGGGATGCGGTCGCCGCGACAGCAGGTCCGCCGCGCTCAGCCGTGCGACGAGGCCGGTGACGGCTGACTCACGCAGACCGAGTGTCCGGGCGAGCTGCTGCTGGGTGAGGCCGGGTTCCTCCTGGACGGCGAACAGTGCGCCGAGCTGGGCCGTGGTGACGCCCGCGGTGTCGAGACAGCGCCGGTCCAGGGTGGTGCGCAGCCGGTGGGCGGCCCTCTGGAGCAGGTAGTAGAGGCGCTGATCGGGCTCGGGCATGGGCCGATGTTGACAGAGGACACCCCCGCGCGCCACCCTCACTTCACCAGTGAAGTGAGGTGCGGACGTGAGCGACAGCAGGACGTTGGATCTGGAACTCGCCCGGAAGGTCCTCGGGGAACAGCCCTTCAGCCGCCTCCTGGGCGCCCGGGTGACGGCCTTCGGGGACGGCGAGGCCACCCTCGAGCTGGACCTGCGCGAGGAACTGCTCCAGCAGTACGGCTATGCCCACGGCGGCGTGCTCTCCTACGCGGCCGACAACGCCCTGACCCTCGCCGCGGGCAGCGTCGTGGGCAGCGGGGTCATCACGTCCGGTTTCACCATCGACTACCTGCGTCCGGCGACCGGCGCGGTCCTGCGCGCCCGGGCGCGGGTGGTGCGCGCCGGCCGGACCCGGGTCGTGTGCCGCTGTGACGTGATCGCGGTCGACGCCGTCGGCACCGAGACGCTGTGCGCGGTCGCCCAGGGCGACATCGCGGTGCTCGAGCCGTCCGCCTGACTCAGAAGTCCACCGGGTCCCGCACGATCGGGCACGTCATGCAGTGCCCGCCACCGCGGCCGCGGCCGAGTTCGGCGCCGACGATGGTGATGACCTCGATGCCCGCCTTGCGCAGCAGGGTGTTGGTCTGCGTGTTGCGGTCGTAGGTGAAGACCACGCCGGGCTCCAGGGCGACCGCGTTGTTGCCGCTGTCCCACTGCTGGCGCTCGGAGGCGTACAGGTCCCCGCCCGTCTCCACGACCCTGAGCCCGGGCAGCCCGAGCGCCTTGGCGACGACGTCCACGAAGGGCGTCGAGCCCTCGTCGACGAGTTCGATGCCGGGCGCCTTGTCACCGGGCCGCAGGGAGAAGGTGTGGACGGCGTCCATGATGGCCGGGTAGAGGGTGACCAGGTCGCGGTCGGCGAAGGTGAAGACGGTGTCCAGGTGCATCGCGGAGCGCAGCTTGGGCATGCCGGCGACGATCACGTGCTCGGCGGCGCCGTTCCTGAACAGCGCCGAGGCCACCTGAGTGATGGCCTGGCGCGAGGTGCGCTCGCTCATGCCCATCAGCACGACCCCGTTACCGACGGGCATGATGTCGCCGCCCTCGAACGTCGCCTGCCCCCAGTTCTGTTCGGGGTCGCCCCACCAGACGGTGGAGCCCGCGAAGTCGGGGTGGAAGCTGTAGACCGCCTTCATCAGCAGGGTCTCGTCGTGCCGGGCGGGCCAGTACAGCGGGTTGAGCGTGACGCCGCCGTAGAGCCAGCACGTGGTGTCCCGGGTGTACAGGGTGTTGGGCAGCGGCGGCATCAGGTACTCGCGTACGCCGGTCGACTCACGGGCGAGGCCGAGGTACGCGGTGCGGTACTCCTCGGGCAGGTCGGTGGTGGCCAGGCCGCCGATCAGGTACTTGGCCAGGCGCTCCGGCTCCAGCGACTCCAGGTAGGCGCGCGTGGCGTCGACGAGGCCGAGACCGACCTCGTTGGCGACGATCTTCCGGTCCAGGAGCCAGTCCCGGGCGCCGGGGACCGCCATGGTCTGGGCGAGCAGATCATGCAACTCGACGACCTCGACGTCGCGTTCGCGCAGCTTGTTGACGAAGTCGGCGTGGTCGCGCTGGGCGTTCTCCACCCACATGACGTCGTCGAAGAGCAGGTCGTCGGAGTTGGTCGGGGTGAGCCGGCGGTGGGCGAGCCCCGGGGCGCAGACCAGCACCTTGCGCAGTCTGCCGACCTCGGAGTGGACGCCGTGGGCGGGGCGGGTCTCTTGACTGGTCACGGTGCACCTTCCGGGGGGTTCACAGGCTGATCCAGCCCACGGCCAGGGCCACCACGCCGAGGACCGCGCCGGCCACCGAGACGGCGAGGATCACGTACTCGCGCGGTGAGAAGAGCCGTCTGCCCTGCTCTTTGCGCGCCATCACGAACAGCACGGTGGCGGGGGCGTAGATGATGAAGGAGACGAGGACGAACTTCAGGCCGGCCGCGTAGAGGAGGAACGCCGTGTAGACGGTGGCGAGCGCGGCGACGGCCAACTGGGCCCAGGTGCCGGCCCGGCCGATCTTCAGCGCGAAGGCGGCGGCCAGCAGGAACGGGATCAGCGTCAGCGCGCTGGTCAGGTCGAGGGCGAAGTTGAAGGCGTCGTCGGAGAACAGCGTGACGACGAGGACGATCTGACTGAGCACGGTCGACATCACGAGCGCGGGCACCGGCACGTCGGCCGCCGTGGCGCGCTTGAGGAAACGCGGCATGTCGTCGTCCTTGGCGGCCACGTACAGCACCTCGGCCGCCATCAACGTCCAGGCGAGATAGGCGCCGAGGACGGAGACGATCAGGCCGACGCTGACGAAGACCTTGCCCCAGGTGCCGACCGCGTGTTCCAGCACCTCGGCCATGGAGGGCTGCCGGAGTTCGGCGATCTCGGCCATCGGCATGATGCCGTAGGACACGATCGTCACCGACGCGAAGATCGCGAAGACGCTCACGAAACCGAGGATCGTGGCCCGGCCGACGTCCTCACGGCGTCGTGCGTGCCGGGAGTACACGCTCGCGCCCTCGACGCCCAGGAACACGAACACCGTGGCCAGCATGGTGCCTTTGACCTGGTTGAACAGTGAGCCGGCGTAGTCGGCGCCGGCGAAGTTGTCGGCGAAGACGCCGGGGTCGAGATAGCAGAGCGCGAGGACGACGAAGACGAGGATCGGGACGACCTTGGCGATCGTGACGATCCGGTTGATGGCCGCCGCCTCCTTCACGCCCCGGCTGATGAGCGCGAAGAACAGCCACAGCCCCACGGAGGAGAGGACCACCGCGAGCACGGTGTCGCCGTCGCCGAGAGCGGGTGCGACCGCGCCGATCGTCGACATGATGAGCACCCAGTAGGTGACGTTGCCGACGCAGGCGCTCGCCCAGTAGCCGAACGCCGAGAAGAAGCCCAGGTATTCGCCGAATCCGGCCTTGGCGTAGGCGTACACACCCGCGTCGAGATCCGGTCGGCGCACCGCGAGGGTCTGGAAGACGAACGCCAGCATCAGCATGCCGGTGCCGGCCACCGCCCACGCGATCAGGGCTCCGGCCACACCGGTCTCCTGCGCGAACCTGCGGGGCAGGGAGAAGACCCCGGCGCCGACCATCGAGCCGACCACCATGGTGGTGAGGGTCGGCAGGGAGAGTTTCACGGCGGGAGGTGCCTGCGTCTGGGTGTCGGCCTGGCTCATGGGCGTCCTACGGCGGTGGGGACTTCGGCGCCCCAGCGACGCTAGCAACGAAATGCCGCTGATGCCCTACTTCATTACCCCTGATGCCCTATCCGCCGATCGGCCCTATCGTGCTGTTATGGAGCACGCACTCAGCCCCACGACCCTCATCGAGCTGCGGCGCCCGCGCCCCTATCCGGCTGTGTCCGTGCTGACGCCGACACATCGCCGGGAGCCCGAGAACGCCCAGGACCCGGTCCGGCTGCGCAATGTCGTGGCCGAGGCCAAGAAGCAGCTGGAGGCCGATCCCGCGGTCAGCCGGGAGCGGCGCGCCGACGTCGCGCGCCAGCTGGACCAGGCCCTCGCCGAGGTCGATCTGGCGCATGCCGAGGACGGCCTGGTGATCTTCGCCGCTCCGGGCGAGCACCAGGTGTGGTCGCTGGCCCGGTCCGTGCCCGAGCGGGTGGTGGTCTCCGACACCTTCCTGACCCGCAATCTCGTCTCCGCACAGGCCGCCGAGCGGCCGTTCTGGGTGCTGTCGGTCTCCGCCGACCACGTCACCCTGTGGAACGGCGGCACGGACCGCGTCACCGAGCACCGCGCCGACGGCTTCCCCCTGACCCGGAGCCGTGAGAACTTCGACGCCGAGCGCCAGGAGCGGATCGGCGACCTGCCGAGCACCTTCCGCGACGAGGGCACCCGGCACTTCCTTCGCGAGGCCGACACCGCGATGGGCAGACTCCTGCGCGGGAGCCCGCGCCCGCTCTACGTCACCGGCGATACCGCGGCGCTGGCCGCGCTGGACGAGGTCGGCGGCGCGACCAGGGACGCCGTCCACGTGCCGCGCGGCGGGCTCGCGCACGGCACCCCGGACGCCGTGTGGCAGGCGGTGCGCCCCCTGCACGAGGCCGAGACCCGCAAGGACACCGCCGCCGTGGCCCGCGAGCTGGAGTCGGCGCGGGGCCGCCGGGCGTTCGCGGCCGGCGTGGACGAGGTGTGGCAGAACGCCCGCGAGGGCCGCGTCCGGCTCCTCGCCGTCGAGGAGAACTACCGGGTCACCGTCCGCGACGAGGGCGTCGACCACCTGGTCCCCGCCGCCAGCGGCGATCTCGACGCCCGCGACGACATCGTGGACGAGATCGTCGAGCAGTGCCTGGAGACCGGCGCCGACGTCCGTTTCGTCCCGGACGGCGCGCTGGGCGACGCCCGGGGGATCGCGGGGATCCTGCGCTACTGACCGGCGGGCCTCCTCAGACGCTCCCGAACAGCGAGCTCAGACCGCGGTCCACCGCCGCGCCGACATCCTCCTGCCCGGCCGCCACCACCGCGTAGGACCGCAGCAGGAACCGGCGCAGTGCCGAGGTGTCGAACTGGAGCAGGGCCAGCCCGCACGGCGAGTGGAGTTCCACGACCGTGCGGGCCTGTCCGCATGGCCACAGATGGACGTCCCCGCTGCCCGCCGGGCCGCGCAGTCCCGCCTCCAGCAGCGAGCGCGCGAAGGTCCAGGTGACCGTCTCGCCGTCGAGGGAGACGCGGGGTGGGAAGTCGAGATGCACCGCGAACGGGTCCGCGGAGGTGTAGCGGAGCGTGGTGGGGACGGGCAGCTCGTGTTCCTCGGTGGTGATCAGACACCCCTGCGCGGACTGCTCGAGTTCGATGTCCATCGTCGGTTCCCCCTGCGTGTCGAAGTCCGGCCGTAGAGCCGATGTCTGTACGACCTCGCAGGTGCCGTTCGCATTACGCGGAAGCCCTTACCAATCGATGTGATGTGCGTCACCCGCAAATGAGGCATTGGACGTTTAGGGTGACGAACTTGCCCGAACCCGCCGCCGGGAACAGGAGAGTCACCCCCTGCCCGACACCGGCACAGGTGCCCCCGCGGCATCGACGTCCGCCTCCGTGACCCCGGCCGATGCAGGGCTCGACAGCGGACCGAACAAGGGGCCGTCGAACACGCGGATGAATGTCTATCCCGAGTCCCGAGAAACCCCTCAACTCACGTACGCTGACTACGACTTGCCCCAGGGATGAGCTACACCGATCGTACGGTGAAACCCCTCCATGAAGACTGTGGCATATGCCAGAAGCACCACCGTATCGTGTGTTGCCGAATCCCTTACAGGGCGTCGCGGGCTGTGCCACAGTCGTAACGGTCCCTCCGTCAGCCTTGGTCCTTCCCTCCCCGCATCGGAGCGCGTCATGCCGTCCCATCTCTCTGCGGACCGCCCTTCCGCCCAGCCGCCGGGCCGCGGCTCGGTCGACGCGCTCATATCGCAGACGCGACGGCTCAAGGGAGAGGTGGACGCCGTACGGCGGGACGCTCAGGACGAGGTGTCGGACCCGCAGGGTCGCTGGCAGCGCGCGCTCTACGACCTTGCACTGCACCAACTCAACGACCTCGACGAGCATTTGGCCCAGCTGCGGGACGGTCCGCCCGGACCGGCGCCCGACGACCCGGCACCCGCCGCCCCCGCCGCGCCGACCGCTCCCCGGCACGGCTCGCTGCTCAGCCGGGTCGGCAGCGCGGAGTGGAACCTGCTGACGGACGAGGCCAGTTGGTCCGGAGAGCTCTACCAGATCCTGGGCCGCGCCCCCGCCTCTCCCCCGCTCACCCTCGACGAGCTGCCGTCCCTGGTGCTCGACGAGGACAGGCCGAAGCTGACGTCGATGGTCACGGACTGCCTCGTCGACGCCAAGCCCATCGACGGGGAGTTCCGCGTGGTGCGCCCGGACGGTGCCGTGCGCACCGTGCACATGATGGGCGAGCCCGTGCTCGACGCCGACGGCAGCACCGCGTCCATGTGGGCCGTGCTGCGCGACGTCAGCGAACTGCGCCGCAGCCAGAGGGTGGTGAGCGAGACCCGTGACTCGCTCCAGCACCACCAGCACCGCGCGCAGACCGAGCACCGGCTCGCGGTCGAGTTGCAGGAAGCCGTGCTGCCGCCGCGACACGGCTCCCTGCGGCTCCCGCGCCGCCGCCCCGAGACCCTGGATCTCGCCGCGCGCAGTCTGCCGTCCTCGGCCACCGCCCTGCTCGGCGGCGACTGGTACGACGCGCTCGAACTCGCCGACGGCGACATGCTGCTCAGCGTCGGCGACCTCACCGGTCACGGCGTCGCCGTCACGTCCGGCATGGCGACGCTGCTGGGCGCCGTGCGCGGTATGGCGATGGCGGGCACCCAGCCGGGCCAACTGCTGTCCTGGCTCAACCAGTTACTCGACGCCACCGTGCACCCCGCACTCGGCGGCGCGCTCTGCTGCCGCTACCGCCCCGAGACCCGCACCCTCACCTGGGCGCAGGCCGGACACCCCGCCCCGCTGCTGTTCCGCGACGGGACGGGGCGCCGACTGCACGCACCGGACGGCGTCCTGCTCGGCGCGACCCCGGCCGCCACCTACGAGCAGGCCGAAGAGACCCTCGAAGCCGGCGACCTGCTCCTGCTGCACACCGACGGGCTGGTGCCCGGGCATGACAGCACCGACGCCGCGGACCGTCTCCTCGGCCTGGCCCCGCGCTTCACCGAGGCGCCCACCGCACAGGACTGCGTACGGATGGTCGTGGAGGAGTTCGGCAAGACCGAGCGCGAGGACGACGCCTGCGTGCTCATCGCCAGGGTGACGAGCTGAGACTCACGTCAGCCGAGACTAAGCCGAGACCGAGGTCGGCTGCGGGGCCGCGAGGTGGGGCAACGGCGCACAAACCCCCTATGCCCGTGCGCTGTTCCCGCCCTTCACCGGCCGCGGCAGGGCCAGCTTGATCTCCTCCCGCAGCTCATGGATCTTCGGGTAGCTCGAGTACTCCGCGGTGAGCCGGTACATCTGGCGCAGCCGGTCCCAGGTGCGGTGCGAGGAGTTGGACCCCATCGACACCAGGGCCAGCCGGGCGTACGTGCCGCCCTGTTCCGGGTCGTCCGCGAGGAAGCAGGCGGAGGCCATGGACAGGAAGTCGAAGATCTTCGACCGCTGCCGTCCGTCGACCCGCAGGGCCAGGGCCTTCTCCGCGTAGTGCTGGGCGTGCACGGCCGCGGACGGCTCGTGCTCGGCCAGCGTGCGGTAGGCCAGGGCCTGCATACCGTACAGATCCTCCTCCTTGAACATCTGCATCCAGCTCGGTGGGGGCACGTCGCTCCGGTCGGAGACGAAGAGGTCCTCCGCCTGACCGAGGGTGCGGCGCATCGCCTGGCCCTTGCCCATGGAGGCCTGCGCCCAGGCCTCCACGGTGTAGAGCATCGCCATGGTGCGCGGCAGCACCTCGTCCCCCGAACCGGACTGGGCGAGCTTCATCAGGTCGAGTGCGTCGTCGGGCCGGCCCAGGTGCACCATCTGGCGAGCCGCTCGGGAGAGCGCCTCCCCGGCGCGGGGCCGGTCACCGCCCTCACGGGCCGCGTGGGCGGCGATGACGAAGTACTTCTGGGCCGTGGGCTCCAGGCCGACGTCGTGCGACATCCAGCCCGCGAGGACGGCGAGGTTGGCGGCGACGCCCCACAGGCGTCGCTGGAGATGGTCGGGGTGTCGGTAGGCGAGCATGCCGCCCACCTCGTTGAGTTGGCCTACGACCGCCTTGCGCTGGAGCCCGCCGCCGCGAGCCGCGTCCCACGCCCGGAACACCTCGACGGAACGCTCCAGTTCCTCGATCTCCTGCGACCCGATGGGGGCGGCCTCATAGCGGTCGAACCCAGCGGGGTCGGCATGCAGGGGATCGTCGAAACGGGGAGCGTCGGCCGTCAGGGCCGGGTCGGTGTGGAGCCAGTCGTGCATGGCACTGCTGAGTGCTGATCCCGCGGCGAGCGCGGCACCCGCGCCCACCAAGCCGCGTCGGTTGAGCATGAGGTCCATTCCCGTGAATTCGGTGAGGACCGCAGCCGTCCGCTCGGGCGCCCACGGCACACCGTCGGGATGTTCCACACTCCCGCCGCCCTGCCGTTTCCCCACGCGCCCGTGCCGGACCAGACCGAGGTCCTCGATGGTCACGACACGGCCGAGACGCTCGGTGAACAGGGCAGCCAACACACGGGGTACCGGGTCGCGCGGGATCTCTCCCGTGTCGATCCAGCGCCGGACCCTCGAGGTGTCGGTCGAGAGCTGGGGGTGGCCCATGGCCGCCGCCTGCCGGTTGACCAGCCTCGCGAGTTCACCCTTGGACCAGCCGGCCAGGCCGAACAGGTCCGAAAGTCGGGTGTTGGGTTGTCCGCTCACGTCAAGCCCCCAGGTTCTCGGCTGAGTTGACAGTAGCCCGGGCAGAGTTGCCGGGCGACTATTCGCCAGGGTTCGCCAGGGTGCGCCAGATGGTGTGCCAGTGGGCGATGGGTGTCAGGTAGGAACGCGCCACCCCGACTCGGCCGCTGCCATATGACGGGTGCATTCCCCAGGGTGTCCCCAGGGCGGCCGGGCCGGGTAGCGCACTTGCGCAGACATGCACTGCTGGCACACGAAGGGATCTGTTTCGCCCATGTACACAGCATCGTCCTCCGTGTCCGCCCCGCCCCGGTCGCTGCACCCCCGCCCGGCGGGCACCGGCCCCTACCTCGACCCCGCTCGCCCGACGGCCCCCGTGCTCGGTGCCGGCAGGACGCGGCGCGCTCCGGGGCTCGGCACCCAACCGCTGAGCGGGAGACTCGACTTGTCCGGCCCTCAGGGCGCCCAGCTGCGTACGGCGATCGCGTCGGTGCACCGGATCTGCCCGGAGTTCGCTCCGGTCCAGGTCCTGCGCCGCAGCGGACGCTCCGTCCTCCTGGTGGGGACGACCGGACGCAGCACGGCCGTCGCCAAGTGTTTACTGGACCACTCCCCGATGTGGGCCGAGCGGGTGCGGCACGAGATAGCGGCGTACCGCTCGTTCGTCCGGCACCGCCCGCCCGTGCGGGTGCCCCGGCTGATCGCCGCGGACCCCGACAACTGCACCCTGGTCATCGAGCGGATGGCCGGCCGGGTGGCGGCACTGCACCGGCATCCCGCGGAGGCCCCGCCGCGGGCGGACATCCGGGCGGCGCTGGGCGCGATCTGCCGGCTGAACGCCTGGCGGCCCCCGGCGGGCACCTTCGGCGCCCCGCTGGACTACGCGGACCGGATCTCCCGCTTCCACGAACTGGGGCTGCTCACCGACCGCGACATGGGCGACCTGCAGAAGCTGCTGCACGGCATCGCGGCGACCGCGGGCCGGCAGGGCATGGGCCAGTTCTGCCATGGCGACGCGCTGCTCTCGAACATCCTTCTGTCACCGGCCGGTCCCGTGCTGGTGGACTGGGAGCACGCGGGCTGGTACCTGCCGGGCTACGACCTGGCGACCCTGTGGTCGGTGCTCGGGGACGCGCCCGTCGCCCGTCGCCAGATCAGCCAGATCGCCCAGTCGGCGGGCCCCGCCTCGCGCGACGCGTTCCTGGTGAACCTGATGCTCGTCCTGACGCGCGAGATCCGTACCTACGAGACGGCCGTGCAGCGTTCGATGCATGACACGACCCCGGCGGCACCGGGAGCGGCCCACCCGGGTGCTGCGCCGTCCGGCGAGGAACAGCGGCTGCTGCTGAGGCGGCTGCACGACGACTGCCAGCTGGCCCGACGGGCCGTACGCGCGGCGGTCGGCACTCGCTGACGGGGACGCCGGTCCGCGGTGCGGCCCGCGACAGCGGCGCACCGCGGACCGACGTATGTCCGCCGGGCGGCCCGCTCGCAAACGGCCCATTGGTGTACGCCAGTGACGCCCCGCAGGCCTTGCAGGTGCCGCGGCGAAACTCCCGGGACCGCCGGTTGACAAGGGGATTTGCCTGTTCCTGGGCATGATTGACGGATCGTCGGCAAGCCGGTACCACTGACGCACGCCCGGCACCGCACGGCCCATCGCGCCCGACCGTCCCAGGAGGCTGCTTTGCGAGGATCCGACCCGACCGGCGCCGCCGGCCCCAGACGCACGCGGACCGCCCTCGGCGCGGTCGCCACCGCGGCACTGCTGCTCCCCCTGCTCGGCGCGGCCCCCTCCGGCGCACAGACCTCGACGGACAGCCTCCAGCAGGCGTTCGCCTCGGCCGCCGGCAGGTACGAGGTGCCGCAGAGCGTGCTTCTCGGTGTCTCCTATCTCCAGTCCCGCTGGGACACGCACGCCGGGGCGCCGAGTGTGACCGGCGGCTACGGACCGATGCACCTCACCGACGCCCGCGCCGCGCTCGCCCGGGCCCCGCACCACAGCGAGGGCACGGAGGACGCGCGCGGCGACAGCACCCGGCCGGCCCTGCTCCCCGAGACCGACGTGCCGGCGCCGACGTCGTTCCCGGCCCGCCTGACGACGCTGCCCAGGGCGGCGGAACTGACCGGGCTGAGCGCGGCACGGCTGCGGACCGACCCCGCGGCGAACATCGCGGGCGGCGCGGCACTCCTCGCCGAGACGCAGCGCGAGCTCGGCGGGCCGCTCAGCGACGACCCCGCCGACTGGTACGCGGCGGTGGCCCGCTTCTCGGGCGCGGACGACATCGCGACGGCGCGGGCGTACGCGAACGACGTGTACGACGTGATCCGCACCGGCGAGGAGCGCACCACGGACACCGGGCAGCTGGTGGCCCTCGCGCCGCGACCGGGGGCGGCACCGGAGCCCGGGCGCCTGGACGGGGCGGGGCTGCGGACGCTCCGCGCCGGGGCCACGGAGTGCCCGAAGTCGGTGTCCTGCGAGTGGATCCCGGCCCCGTACAAGGAGTTCGGCGACAACGACTACGGCAACCACGACCTGGGGAACCGTCCCACGTCGCAGAGCATCGAGTACATCGTCATCCATGACACCGAGGGCGCCTGGGAGGGCGTGCTCAACCTCGTGCAGGACCCGACGTACGTCTCGTGGCAGTACACGCTGCGCTCCACCGACGGTCACATCGCGCAGCATGTGAAGGCCAAGGATGTGGCCTGGCACGCGGGCAACTGGTACGTGAACGCCAAGTCGATCGGTCTGGAGCACGAGGGCTTCCTGGCGAACCCGGACGCCTGGTACACGGAGGCGATGTACCGCTCCTCGGCCCGGCTGGTGAAGTACCTCGCCAAGAAGTACGACATCCCGCTGGACCGGCAGCACGTCCTCGGGCACGACAATGTGCCGGGCCCGACCACGGCGACCATCGGCGGCATGCACACCGACCCCGGCCCTTACTGGGACTGGCGGCACTACTTCGAGCTGCTCGGCCGCCCGTTCAAGGCCACCGGCGGCAAGCAGGCCGAACTGGTGACGGTCCGCCCCGACTACGCGACGAACCGGCCGGAGTACACGGGCTGCGTCACCAAGGGCGTGCCGTGCGCGGCGCACGGTTCGAGCGAGGTGCGGCTGTACTCCGGACCCGGTGAGACCTATCCCCTGATCAAGGACGTCGGTCTGGGCACGGTGCCGGGCACCGGGGTGAACGACATCTCCTCACGGGTGTCCACCGGCCAGCAGTACGCGGTCGCCGGCCGCGACGGCGACTGGACCGCGATCTGGTACCTGGGCCAGAAGGCCTGGTTCAAGAACCCCCAGAAGGACCCGACCGCGGTGAGCGCCAAGGGCCTGCTGGTGACGCCCAAGGCCGGCGCGGAGAGCGTCCCGGTGTACGGGCGCGCGTACCCGGAGGCCTCCGCGTACCCGGCGGGGGTGCCCGCGCAGGCGGTGTCTCCGTTGCCGTACAAGCTGCTCAAGGGGCAGAGGTACGTGGCAGGTGCCAAGGTGCCGGGTGAGTACTACTACGCGGTCACCTTCACCACGGACTCGCACCGGGTGGTGGTCGGCAAGGACCTCTACTACGAGATCCAGTTCGGTCACCGGGTGGCGTTCGTGCGGGCGGCCGACGTCGAGGCGCAGGTCGTCCGCTAGGCGGTGGCCCGGCGCGTGGCGGTGTCACGCGCCGGGCTGCGCGGGAGAGCCACGTGACGGGTCAGGCCCGCCGGCTCGCAGCCCGCGGGCCGAGACGCGGCGGGGGTCATGACCACTCCCTCAGCTCTGCTGGAACAGCTCCGCCGGCAGCGGCTTGAGGAGGGCGTAGAGATCGTCGGTGATGGGGCGGTCCCAGGAGGCGATGGTCACCAGGACGTTGTCGCTGCGGTCGAACTGCACACAGGAGATCCGGCTCTCGGAGAGCTTCAGACGCCGCACGATCAGGAGGTTGTCGCCCTGCATCACCGGCATGTCCTCGGTGCCGACGACGGTCACCTCCTCGTCGTTCTCCAGTGCGATCAGCAGCTGCGCCACCTCGAAGGGGACCTCGCCCTCGGCCAGCTCACGGGCCGGGGAGCCCTCGGGGAGGTTGCCGATGATCATCGCTGGGCCGCGGCCGCCGAAGAGGTCGTAGCGCAGGAAGACACCCTGGCAGGTGCCGTCGGGGGCGGGCAGCAGACCGGCGCCGAGATTGCCGGGCCAGTCGCCCGGGTCCATGGCCAGGACGTCGAAGTCGGGGCCGGCGGGAGTGGCGCTGCGGCGACGGAGAAACGACATGTCGCCCATGGTACGGGGCGCCGGGGACAGGCGGGCGACTGCGGTGGACGGGGGTCGGCCGACCCCCGCCGAGCGAGTCACGCATGGTCTCGAGTGCCGCATGGCTTTGATGACGGGCGGCACCCTCACCCGTGGGACGGCTGCGGTGGGACCACCGCGACCGGGGCGGCCGCGTGCAGCAGGACCGCCTGGGTCACGGAGCCCATCATGCGGGTGGGGGCGAGCAGCCGGCGCCGGTGCCGGCCGACGACGACCAGTTCGGCGTCCCGGGAGGCGCCGACGAGGTGGCCGGCCGCGTCGCCCGGGGCGACGTACAGGTCGACCCGCACGTCGGGGTGGTGCCCCCGGTGCGGGGCGAGGAAGCCCTCGGCGAGGGTGCGGGTCTCAGCCTCGACCGCGTCCTGGTCGACCATCACCGGGGCCAGTTCACCGGGCATGGCCCAGGTCTGGAGCGGCCACTGGTAGGCGGACACGACGTGCAGGCGGGCGCCTCTCAGGGCGGCCTCGGCGAAGGCGAAGGCGAGCGTGTTCTCGTCGGGGCTGTCGGCCTGGAGGCCCACGACCACCCGGGGCCCTGGTCCGGCAGGCACGTCCGTCCCCACGTCCGTCCCCACGTCCGTCCCCACCTCCCGGCCCGGCCGGGGCACCACGATCACCGGGCACTCCGCGTCGCGTGCGGCGGCCATGCCGTTGGAGCCCAGCAGGAGACTGGCGAAGCCGCCTCGTCCCCGGGAGCCGAGCACCAACAGCTGGGCGGCGGCGCCCAGTTCGGGCAGCACGGCGGCCGTCGCGCCCTCCAGGGCGAGGTACTCCAGCACCGGCCGGTCGGCGACGTCCGCCAGCCGGGTGCGGACGTCTTCCAGGACCGCGTCCTCGTTCGCGTCCGGCGGCCCGGCGGACAGGACGTCGGGCTGGGCCCACGCGGCGTACTGCCGCACATGGACCACCCGCAGCGGTGCCCGGCGGCTTCGGGCGGCGTCCAGGGCCCAGTCCAGGGCGCGCAGGCTGTCGTCCGAACCGTCGACCGCAGCGATGACCGGCAGGGTGCTCATGGGGTTCCTCGTCTCCGGAGTACGACCTTCCCCCGGGGCCGGCGTCGCCGACGACGGCCACGGAGGACTGCTCAAGGTCGCGTGTCCGGAAAATCCGGTGGGACACCCCCGGATCGGCCCCCACTCGTGCGCGGGTACGGCGTCACACGGGACGGCACGTCACGTGAGGTCGAACTCCCCCTCCCGGGCGCCCGACACGAACGCCCCCCACTCGGCGGGCGTGAAGATCAGGGAAGGGCTCTCCGGGCGGCCGCTGTTGCGCATCGCGATGAAACCCTCGACAAAGGCGATCTGGACATCCCCCAGGCCACGGCTGCTGGAGTGCCAGTCCGCACCGCTGAGGTCCAGCTCGGGCTTGTCCCAGCCCATGAGCGGCTGCTGCTGGATGGTGGTCTCGGCCACGTCCGTGCTCCTCCCGATTGCGTCGTCCGCGGCCAGCCTAGCGATCGCCTCGGGCCGCCGACAGGCCACGTGAGGGGGACCTTTCGGTGACCTGCGGGGAGGCGTTTCACGCATCAGGGGGTTCGGCCCCCACGAGCCACATGGAGAAGAACTGCGAGCCGCCGCCGTAGGCGTGCCCGAGCACCCTGCGGGCCCCGTCCACCTGGTGCTCCCCGGCCTGGCCGCGCACCTGGAGCGCCGCCTCGGCGAAGCGGATCATGCCGGAGGCGCCGATGGGGTTGGTGGACAACACGCCGCCCGACATGTTGACCGGGAGGTCCCCGTCCAGTTCGGTCACCCCGGACTCGGTGAGTTTCCAGCCCTCGCCCTCGGCGGCGAAGCCGAGGTTCTCCAGCCACATGGGCTCGTACCAGGAGAACGGCACGTACAGCTCCGCGGCGTCGATGTCCCGGCGCGGGTCGGTGATGCCCGCCTGCCGGTACACGTCGGCCGCGCAGTCCTTCCCGGCCTGGGGCGAGACGGCGTCCTTGCCGGCGAAGAGGGTGGGTTCGCTGCGCATGGCGCCGCCGAGCATCCAGGCGGGCGGGCGGGGTGCGCGGGCCGCCCCGGCCCGGTCGGTCAGGACCATCGCGCAGGCGCCGTCGGAGGAGGGGCAGGTCTCGGAGTAGCGGATCGGGTCCCAGAGCATGGGCGAGGCCTGGACCTTCTCCAGGGTGATGTCGTGCTCGTGGAGGTGGGCGTAGGGGTTCTTCAGCGCGTTGCGCCGGTCCTTGTACGCCACCAGCGAGCCGACGGTGTCCGGGGCGCCGCTGCGGCGCATGTACGCGCGGACGTGCGGTGCGAAGAAGCCGCCCGCCCCGGCGAGGAGCGGCTGCTGGAAGGGGATCGGCAGGGACAGCCCCCACATGGCGTTGGACTCGGACTGCTTCTCGAAGGCCAGGGTGAGGACGGTGCCGTGGACGCGGGCGGCGACGAGTCCGGCCGCGACCAGGGCCGTGGAGCCGCCGACGCTGCCCGCGGTGTGCACGCGCAGCATCGGTTTGCCGACCGCGCCGAGGGCGTCGGCGAGGTAGAGCTCGGGCATCATGACGCCCTCGAAGAAGTCGGGCGCCTTGCCGATGACGACGGCGTCCACGTCCGCCCAGGTCAACTCGGCGTCGTCCAGGGCGCGTCGGGCCGCCTCGCGTACCAGCCCCGCGATCGACACGTCTCGGCGGGCGGCGACGTGCTTGGTCTGTCCGACGCCCACGACGGCCACGGGTTCCTTGCTCATCGCGGATCCCCTTCCAGTACGGCGACCAGGTTCTGTTGCAGACAGGGGCCGGAGGTGGCGTGCGCGAGGGCACGGTCGGAGTCCCCGCGGTGGATGCGCGCGGCGGCCTCGCCGATGCGGATCAGTCCGGCGGCCATCATCGGGTTGGCGGCCGGCGCCCCGCCGGACGGGTTGACCCGCACCTCGTCGCCGAGCCGCAGCGCCTTGCGCAGGACGACCTCCTGCGAGGTGAACGGGGCGTGCAACTCGGCGGTGTCGACGGGCTGTTCGAAGGCTCCGGCCCGCTCGGCGGCCAGCCGTGCGGAGGGTGAGTCGGTGAGGTCGCGGACCCCGAGGCTGTGCGGTTCGATGCGGTGGTCGATGCCGCGGATCCAGGCGGGGCGGGAGCACAGGTCGCGGGCCCGCTCCCCGGCCGCGAGGATCACGGCGGCGGCCCCGTCGCCGATCGGCGGGCAGTCCCCGGTGCGCAGCGGGCGTACCAGGTACTCCCCGTGCGGCACCGAACCCCTCAGCTGGGCGCGGGAGTTGTCGGCGGCGTCCGTACGGCTGCGGGCGGCGACGGCGGCCAGGGCGGGTTCGTCGGTCTCGCCCGCGTCGATGAGCGCCTGCGCCTGGAGCGCGGCGAGGGCGACCGAGTCGGGCCACAGGGGGGCCAGGTAGTACGGGTCGAGCTGGCGGGTCAGGACGTCTCGCAGGGAGCCGGGTGAGGACTTGCCGTAGGAGTAGACGAGCGCGGTGTCCGCGTCTCCGGTGAGCAGTTTGGTCCAGGCCTCGTACAGCGCCCAGGCGCCGTCCATCTCGACGTGCGACTCGGAGATGGGCGGCCAGGCGCCCACCCCGTCGAGGGCGAGGGTGAAGGAGAAGGCGCGTCCGGCGAGGTAGTCGCTGGAGCCGGAGCAGGTGAAGCCGATGTCGGCGGTCTTGAGGCCGGTCTGTTCCAGGACGCCGTGCAGGACCGGCATGAGCAGTTCCACCTCGGACTGCTCCTCGGTGGTGCGCAGGACGTCGGACTGGGCGAAGGCGACGACGGCGATGTCCCTGGTCACAGGAGCTCCTTGTACGTCTCGTAGTCCGCGTCGGGCTCTCCCGTGGGCCGGTAGTGGTCGGGAAAGCGGCCGCCTTCCGTCCATACCGGCTCGACCCTGAGTCCCATCCGCACCTGGTCGTAGGGGATGCCGCCGATGCGTCCGTGCAGGGCGAGGTCGGCGCCGTCGAGGGCGATGTGGGCGTAGACGTAGGGGACGTCGATGTCGAGGTTCTTCGCCTTGATGTTGACGATGCAGAACGTGGTGACCGTGCCGCCGGGTCCCACCTCCACCTGTTCCGAGGTGGCGACGCCGCAGGTGGGGCACGCGCCCCTCGGCGGGACGTACACCTTGCGGCAGGAGGGGCAGCGTTCGCCGACGTTGCGGTGGTCGGCGAGGGCGTTGATGTAGGCGGTCTGTGCGCGGCCGGGGGAGTACGTGTAGTCGAGGCGGGCGGCCGCGACGATCCCGGTGACCGGGTCCGCGAACTCACCGCTGTGGCCGCACGGTTGGGCCGGGTCGCCGTCGTACGGCTCGAAGCAGGCGATGTCGGTGATGGCGCCGGTGCGGTGCTCGGCCCAGCGGACGCGGACGCGCATGCCGGTGTGCACGGCGTCGGGGCCGGGGGCGTCGAGGGCGTGCAGGAGGGCGGTGTCGGCGCCGTCGAGGCGGACCAGGACCCAGGCGAAGGGGGTGTCGAGCGGTTGGGCCCGGCGCGGTTCGTGGTTCCAGGCCCAGGTGGTGACCGTGCCGGTGGGGGCGACCTCGACGAGGTCGCGGAGTTCCTCGGCGGTCCGCGGGTCGTACTCGACGGGTGGCACGAGGGTGCGGCCGTCGGTGGTCCGCACGCCGAGGACGACACGCTCGCGCAGCCCGGTGAGGAAGGCGCTCTGGACGGGGCCGAGGGAGCGGGTGAAGGGGAACTCCACGACGAGCGGCGCTTTGAGGACTTCGGGCACGGTGACTCCCTCGTCAGGCTCGTTTGTAGACGGGCGGTCGTTTCTCCGTGAAGGCGCGGGCGCCTTCCTTGGCGTCGGCGGTGTCGAAGACCGGCCAGCCGCGCTTGAGTTCGGCCGCGAGTCCTTCGGTCTCGGTCATCTCGGCGGTCTCGTACACGGAGGCCTTCACCGCTTCGACGGCCAACGGGCCGCAGGCGTTGATCTGTTCGGCGATCTCCAGTGCCTTGGTCAGCGCCGTGCCGTCGGGGACGACATGCCCGACCAGGCCGATGTCGGCGGCCTCGCGGGCGGTGTACGGGCGGCCGGTGAGCAGCATCTCCAGGGCGTGGGTGCGCGGGATCTGGCGCTGGAGGCGGACCGTGGAGCCGCCGATCGGGAACAGGCCGCGTCTGACCTCGAAGAGGCCGAAGGTCGCGGACTCCCCCGCCACCCGGATGTCGGTGCCCTGGAGCATCTCGGTGCCGCCCGCCACGCAGTGGCCCTCGACGGCGGCGATCACCGGTTTGCGGGGGCGGTGGTGGCGCAGCATCGCCTTCCAGTGCAGGTCGGGGTCGGCCTTGAGGCGGTCCCGGTACCGCTCTCCCTCCATGCCGTGGCCGGCCAGGGCCTTGAGGTCCATGCCCGCGCAGAACGAGCCGCCCGCGCCGGTGAACACGATCGAGCGGACCGAGTCGTCGGCGTCGGCCTCGATCCAGCCGTCGTAGAGGCCGACGAGCATCGCCAACGAGAGCGCGTTCTTGGCCTGTGGCCTGTTGAGCGTGAGCACCAGTGTGGCGCCTTCGCGCTGCACGGTGAGGTGTTCCGTCCCACCCATCGCTCATCTCCCCTCGATAAGAACGAGAACAGGTTGCAGGAGCCGCCCGGGCTCTTCAAGGGTTTTCTGACAGACAGTCAGATTTCTTCGCGCGGAGCCTTCACAGTTGGGTCGCCCTTTGCTCTGATGACCGGCAACCGGTGCGGAGCTAGGGCCTGTCTCTCGGATCAGCTCGGCTGCGAGCAACGGTGCGACGCCGAGCTGATCCGAGAGGCAGGCCCCAGGGTCAGGAGGAGCGGTGGAGTACAACCTTGCCGACCTGTTCGAGTCCGTCGTCGACGTGGTCCCCGGCCGTGAGGCGCTCGTGTACGTCGACCACCCCGGCACGGGCGCGGAGCACCGTCTCACGTACGCCGAACTGGACGCGGCCGCCAACCGGGTCGCCCACCATCTGATCGACAGCGGCATCCGCCCCGGCGACCATGTCGGGCTGCACCTGTACAACGGCATCGAGTACCTCCAGATCGCGATCGGCTGCCTGAAGGCCCGCGCCGTGCCCGTGAACGTCAACTACCGGTACGTCGAGGACGAGTTGGTCTACCTCTACCGCGACGCCGATCTCGTCGGCCTCTTCTTCGACGCGGAGTTCGCGGCCCTGGTGTCGGCCGCGCTGCCGTCGACGCGCAAGCTGCGGCATCTGGTGCGGGTGGGCGAGGGCGGGTCCGGTACGGATGCCGTGCCGTTCGCCGACGCCGTGGCCGCGGGCTCCGCCGAGCGCGGGTTCCCGCGCCGCTCGGGCGACGACCAGTTCATCATCTACACCGGCGGCACGACCGGTATGCCCAAGGGTGTGATGTGGCGCCAGGAGGACCTGTTCTTCGCGGGCATGGGCGGCGGCGCGCCGACCGGCGAGCCGGTGAGCAGGCCCGAGGAGCTCGCCGAGCGGGTCGCCGCGAGCGGCGAGGGGATCACCTTCTTCCCGACCGCGCCGCTGATGCACGGCACCTCCACGCTCACCGCGTTCATCGGCTTCTACTTCGGCCAACGGGTCGTGATCCACCGCAAGTTCGTGCCCGAGGAGGTGCTGCGGACCGTGGAGAGGGAGAAGGTCACCAGCATGTCCCTGGTCGGCGACGCGATGCTGCGCCCGCTGATCGACGCCCTCGAAGGGCCCATGAAGGGCGTCGACACCTCGTCGATGTTCAGCGTGTCCTCGTCCGGCGCGATCATGTCGGACACCGTGCGCCGGCAGTTCCAGGCACTCGTGCCGAACGTGATGCTGCTGAACAACTTCGGCTCCTCCGAGTCCGGCTTCAACGGCACCGCCACGGACGACTCCGGCATCGAGCGCGGCTTCCGGGTCCGGGTCAACACCCGCACCCAGGTGGTCGATCCGGCCACCCACGAGCCGGTCGCGGTGGGCGAGGTGGGCCGTGTCGCCCAGTGCGGCCACGTGCCGCTCGGCTACTACAACGACCCCCGCAAAACCGCCGAGACCTTCTTCGAGAAGGACGGCGAGCGCTGGGTGCTGCTCGGCGACATGGCCACCGTCGACGAGGAGGGCGTCGTCACCGTCCTCGGCCGGGGCTCGCAGTGCATCAACACCGGCGGCGAGAAGGTGTACCCGGAGGAGGTCGAGCAGGCGCTGAAGTCCCACCCGGACGTGTACGACGCGCTCGTCGCCGGCGTGCCGGACGCCAAGTGGGGCCACCATGTCGCGGCGGTCGTACAACTGCGGGAAGGAGCCGCGCGACCGTCGCTCGACGACATCCAGACGCACTGCCGCACCCATCTGGCGGGCTACAAGATCCCGCGCCAACTGGTGATCCAGGAGTCCATACGGCGCTCCCCGAGCGGCAAGGCCGACTACCGGTGGGCGCGGGAGGTGGCGGTGAGGGCGGACGCGTGAATTCCGCGCCCATGGGATTGAACCGAAGGTGACGTGCGGACGTACTGGTGGTGGCAGGCTCGGTCACGGGCCTGTGTTCGCCATGCCATCGCAGGACCGCACGGAAGGACCGCCGGGTGTCGCTCTTCACACCTCGCTCTCGTCAGCTGCCGGAGGCCACCGAGGGCGGGGTGGAGACGGACGGCACGCCCGGCGAGACGGCCGAGGCGGCCCCCGGGAAGTCCGGCTGGTTCGGCTGGCGGGGCCGCTGGCCGCGTGCGGCACGCGGCGTGACCGTCGGCACGAGCGTCCTGGCCGCCGTCCTGGTGCTCGGCGCGTTGCTCATGCCCAACCGTCTGGACCGGATGAACCTCCAGGCGTTCCTCCGCCTCCCCGTGGAGGCGATCCTCCTCGCCGGACTGCTGCTCGCGCTGCCGAGGCGGCCGCGGCGCGTCACGGCCGTCGTCGCGGGTGTCCTGATCGGTCTGTTCACCCTCGTCAAGTTCCTCGACATGGGCTTCCGTCAGACCCTGGCCCGCCCCTTCGACCTGGTCTTCGACTGGATCCTGCTGGACGACGCGACGGATTTCGTCAGGGAGTCCTTCGGCCGCACGGGACAGGTCCTCGCGGTGACCGGGGCGATCGCGCTGGCCGTCGCCGTGCTCGCCGCCTGCACGCTCGCGGTGGTACGGCTGACGAACCTTCTGGTCAGGCACCGTCCCACGGCCCTGCGGGGCACGCTCGTCCTCGGCATCGTGTGGATCGTCTGCTTCACCCTGGGCGTGCAGTTCGGCGGGGTGCCCTTCGCCACCAAGGGCAACACCCAGTTCGTCGCCAACCGTGTCCAGCAGGTGCGTGACGGCCTGTTCGACGCCAAGGAGTTCGAGAAGCTCGCCGCCGTCGACGCCTTCGCCCAGACCCCGCCCGACCAGCTGCTGACCGGGCTGCGCGGCAAGGACGTCCTGTTCACCTTCATCGAGAGTTACGGCCGGGTCGCGATCGACGACCCGTCGATGGCCCCGGAGATCGACGCGACCCTCCAGGCGGGCGACAGCCGGCTGAAGGCGGCCGGCTTCTCCTCGCGCAGCGCCTGGCTCCGCTCCCCCGTGACGGGCGCGGGCAGCTGGCTCGCCCACTCGACGTTCCTGTCGGGCCTGTGGGTGAAGAACCAGCAGCGCTACCGGAGCCTGACGACCGGCGACCGCGCGACCCTCACCAGCTACTTCCAGAAGACCGGCGCCTGGCGCACGGTCGGCATCGTGCCGGGGGTGCGCAAGGCGTGGCCGGAGGGCAAGTACTTCGGCCTCGACCACATCTACGACTCCGAGCACCTCGGCTACCAGGGCCCCTACTTCAGCTGGACGCCGGTCCCCGACCAGTTCAGCCTGGAGGCCTTCGAGCGCCTGGAGCACGGCAGGAAGAACCGCGACCCGATCATGGCGGAGATCATCCTGGCCTCCAGCCACAACCCCTGGTCCCCCATCGCCCACATGATCGACTGGGACCGGCTCGGGGACGGCTCGGTCTTCGAGCAGATCAAGAAGGAGGGCACCGACCCGAAGGAGGTCTGGAAGAGCTCCCAGCGCGTGCGCACCGAGTACCGCAAGGCCGTCCAGTACTCGCTGGACAGCCTCACCGAGTGGGTCGAGCGCTACGGCAACGACGACACGGTCCTGGTCTTCCTCGGCGACCACCAGCCCGTCCCGACCGTCACCGGCGGCGACACGAACAAGGACGTGCCCATCACCATCGTGGCCCGTGACCCCAAGGTGCTGGACCGGATCGCCGACTGGGGCTGGACCGAGGGGCTCAAGCCCGCCGGGAACGCCCCGGAGTGGGGCATGGACACCTTCCGGGACCGGTTCATGACCGCGTACGCGAAGTGAGCTCCCGCCGGGCGGCTCCACGACCGCCGGGGACTCCTCCGGCCGCGTCTCGTGCACCAGGTGCCCGGCGGCAACGGTCACCGGGAACCGGTGGGCCGGCGGGGTGCGCCCCTACTCCGGTGTCGGCAGCGGCTCCCTGAGGAAGGCGGTGATCCGGCGTACGAACCACTCCGGGTCGTCGAGCCACGGGAAGTGCCCGGCGCCGGGCTGTACCGCGAGTTCGGCGTGCGGGAACACCTCCGCGGCGCGGCCGGCCTGCTCGGGCCGGGGTCCGTTGTCGAGGCTGCCGGCGAGGACGAGCACCGGGCCCTCGAACCGGCCGAGCGCCTCCCGGGTCGCGTCCGGGTCGTAGGCGCCGTCGGAGCCGTACACCTCGGCCGCCTCCTCGTTGAACTCCTCCTCCCCGCGCGCGTCGTGCGCGGCGGCGCTCTCGTCCCAGCGGCCGTAGAAGAAGGGCGCGAAGACGGGGTCGTAGCCGCCGGTCCCGGTGAGCGAGGCCTCGAAGGCGGGGAAGGCCTCCTCGAACCAGGGTTCGTCCTTGCGCAGCGCGGCAGCGGCCAGCCGGTCCGCGTCCGTCACGGGCATGCCCAGCGCCCACGGGATGGTCGTGACCAGCACCAGCCGCCGCACCCGCCGCGGGTACCGGGCCGCGTACAGCATGGCGAGGCTGCCGCCCGCCGAGTGGGCGAGCAGATCCATGCGCTCCAGCCCCAGGTGCGTCCGCAGGGCCTCCACGTCGTCCACGAGCCGGTCGCAGCGGTACGTCGCCGGGTCGGCCGGTACGGCGGAGTCCCCGGTGCCGCGCAGGTCGAGCAGGGCGAGCCGGCGGTGGGCGCTCAGGCCGCCGAGGTCGCCGAGGTAGGCGGAGGCGCGCATGGGTCCGCCGGGCAGGACGACCAGGGGCTCGCCCTCGCCCCGCAGATGGCAGGCGAGCGGGGTCCCGTCGGGTGCGGTGAAGGTCGGCATGGCACTGATCCTGAAGGTCGACGGCTCCGCGCCGCAACGGGGTTCCCGGTCGGCGCCTGTGCGGGCAGAAAATCCGGGCCGGCCTCTTGATTGAGGTCGGCAGGGCTGAATTACTGATCCCGAACACGTCGACCGAATGATCGGTCGCCCGTATTGCTGTGGTTGGTGAGGGAGGCGTCCCGATGGCGGATGCGACGGAGCTGTTGGACGCGGGTGAGCGGATGGACCCGGAGGCGCTGCGGGCGGCGCAACTCGAGCGGCTGCGCCGGTCGTTGCGGCACGCCTACGACAACGTGCCCTTCTACCGGGAGTCCTTCGACAAGGCGGGCGTCCACCCCGAGGACTGCCGGTCCCTCGCCGACCTGGCCCGCTTCCCCTTCACCACCAAGGCGGACCTGCGCGAGAACTACCCGTACGGCATGTTCGCCGTGCCACGGGACCGCGTGCGCCGCATCCACGCCTCCAGCGGCACCACCGGGCGGCCCACGGTCGTCGGCTACACCGAGGGCGACCTCTCGCTGTGGTCCGACATGGTGGCCCGCTCGCTGCGCGCCGCCGGCGCCCGCCCCGGCGACATCGTCCATGTGGCCTACGGGTACGGCCTGTTCACCGGCGGCCTGGGCGCCCACTACGGCGCCGAACGGCTCGGCTGTACGGTGATCCCCGCCTCCGGCGGCATGACGGCCCGTCAGGTCCAGCTGATCCAGGACCTCAGGCCCGACGTCATCATGGTGACCCCCTCCTACATGCTGACGCTCCTGGACGAGTTCGAGCGGCAGGGCGTCGATCCGCGCGGCACCTCCCTGCGGGTGGGCGTCTTCGGTGCCGAGCCCTGGACCGAGGGGATGCGCCGGGAGATCGAGGAACGGTTCGCCATCGACGCGGTCGACATCTACGGGCTGTCCGAGGTGATCGGCCCGGGCGTGGCCCAGGAGTGCGTGGAGACCAAGGACGGCCTGCACATCTGGGAGGACCACTTCTATCCCGAGGTGGTCGACCCGGTCACCGGCGAGGTGCTGCCGGACGGGGAGCGCGGGGAGCTGGTGTTCACCTCGCTCACCAAGGAGGCGATGCCCGTCGTGCGGTACCGGACCCGGGACCTGACGCGGCTGCTGCCGGGCACGGCACGGGTGTTCCGGCGCATGGAGAAGGTCACCGGGCGCAGCGACGACATGGTCATCCTGCGGGGCGTGAACCTCTTCCCCACCCAGATCGAGGAGATCGTGCTGCGCACCCCGGGCGTGGCCCCGCACTTCCAGCTGCGCCTCACCCGCGAGGGCCGCCTCGACGCCCTCGCCGTGCGCGCGGAGGCCCGGCCGGACGCCGGTCCCGAGGACCGGGAGGCCGCCGCCCGGTCCATCGCCGCGGCGGTGAAGGACGGCATCGGGGTGTCCGTCGACGTCGAGATCGTCGAACCCGAGTCGCTGGAACGGTCGGTGGGCAAAATCCGGCGGATCGTGGACCAGCGGCCCCGCTAAGAGAACCGGTCCCGCAACTCCCGCTTGAGGATCTTCCCGCTCGCGTTGCGCGGCAGCTCGTCCACGAACAGCACCCGCTTGGGCGCCTTGAAGTGGGCGAGCTTCTCGCGTGCGTGGTCGATGAGTTCGGCCTCGCCGACCTCGCCGCGCGGGACGACGACCGCCGTGACCGCCTCGACCCACCGCTCGTCCGGCAGCCCGATCACGGCCACCTCGGCGACGGCCTCGTGGGTGTAGAGCGCGTCCTCGACCTGCCGTGAAGCGACCAGTACGCCACCGGAGTTGATGACGTCCTTGACCCGGTCCACGATCGTGAAGTAGCCATGGGCGTCACGGACCGCGAGGTCCCCGGAGTGGAACCAGCCGTCGCGGAAGGCCTCGGCGGTCTCCTCGGGCTTGTCCCAGTAGCCCTCGCACAACTGCGGGGAGCGGTAGACGATCTCCCCCGGCGTCCCGTCGGGCACGTCCTTGCCGTCCTCGTCGACCACGCGGGCGTCGACGAACAGGACGGTCCTGCCGCAGGAGTCCATCCGGCCCTTGTGCTCCTCGGGCGCGAGGACCGTCGCCAGCGGACCGATCTCGCTCTGGCCGAAGCAGTTGTAGAAGGCGAGCTTCGGCAGGCGTGCGCGCAGCCGCTCCAGCACGGGTACCGGCATGATCGACGCGCCGTAGTAGGCCTTGCGCAGCCCGTCGAGGTTCCGGGTGGCGAAGTCGGGACGGTTGGCCAAGCCGATCCACACCGTGGGCGGCGCGAAGAGGCTGTCGGCGCGGCCCGCCTCGATCAGGTCGAAGATCCGGTCGCCGTCGGGCGCGTCGAGGATGACGTTCGTCGCGCCGACCGCGAGGTAGGGCAGCAGGAACACGTGCAGCTGCGCCGAGTGGTAGAGCGGCAGCGAGTGCACGGGGCGGTCCCCGGCGCTCAGGTCCAGGGCCGTGATCGCGCTCAGGTACTCGTGCACCAGTGCGCGGTGCGTCATCATCGCGCCCTTGGGGAGGGCGGTCGTGCCGGAGGTGTAGAGCAGTTGGACGAGATCCTCGCCCTGGGGCTCGGGACCGTCGTAGGCGGGCGCCGCCGCCAGCCGGGCCAGCAGCGAGTCGTCGGCGTCGCGCAGCGGCACCGTGCGGACGTCGTCCCCGAGTCGGGCGGCGAGGTCCGGGTCGGTGAGGACCAGGGCGCTGCCCGACTGGCCGACGATGTACGACAGGTCCTCGCCGGACAGGTTCTGGTTCACCGGCACGTGCACCAGGCCCGCGCGGGCGCAGGCGAGGAAGACGATGAGGTAGGCGTCCGAGTTGTGGCCGTAAGCGCCGACGCGGTCGCCGGGCGACAGGCCCTCCGCCAGCAGCACGCTCGCCGCGCGGGAGACGGCCTCGTCGAGTTCCTCGTACGTCCAGGCGCGGTCGCCGTACTCCACCGCCACCCGCGCCGGGGTGCGCCGGGCGCTGCGCCGCAGCACCCCGTCAACCGTGCTGCCGTGTCCGGGCGTCATGACACATGATCCTCGGTCCGTGGCGACGGGAGGTCAAGCACCGTCCGCCCGGACATACCCGTTGGTACGCTCAACCGCTCCTTCCCCCAATGACGTTGGGAGGCACGATGCGCACACGCCTGAGACGAACCGTCGTCCTGGCAGTCGCCCTGTTCACCGCCACGTCCGCGCTGCCGGCGGCCGTGGCCGAAGGCCAGAGCTCTCGGCACCACCCGTCGCACGGCGGCCTGTCCGCCACGATCCGCTACACCGAGTACGGCATCCCGCACATCGTCGCCAAGGACTACGCGGACCTGGGCTTCGGCACCGGGTGGGCGCAGGCCGCCGACCAGGTGTGCACGCTGGCCGACGGTTTCGTGACCGTGCGCGGCGAACGGTCCCGGTACTTCGGGCCCGACACGGCGCCCGACTCCTCCCTCTCCTCGGCCGCCCGGAACCTCTCCAGCGACCTCTACTTCCGCGGGGTGCGCGAGGCGGGCACGGTCGAGAGACTGCTCGCCGAACCGGCGCCGCGCGGACCGAGCCGCCAGGCGAAGGACCTGATGCGGGGCTACGCGGCCGGCTACAACGCGTGGCTGAGGAAGAACCGCGTCACGGACCCGGCCTGCAAGGGCGCCGCCTGGGTCCGCCCGGTGACGGCCCTGGACGTGGCCGTGCGCGGCTTCGCGCTCTCGGTCCTCGGTGGCCAGGGGAGGGGCGTGGACGGCATCACCGCCGCCCAGCCGCCCACGACGGCCTCGACCGCGGCGCCCGACGCCCAGGACACCGCCCGGGCGGCCCGGGAGCTGCTGGCCGCCGACACCGCCGACATGGGGTCCAACGCCGTCGCCTTCAGCGGCGCGACCACCGCGGACGGCCGCGGACTGCTGCTGGGCAACCCGCACTACCCCTGGCAGGGCGGCCGCCGCTTCTGGCAGTCCCAGCAGACCATCCCCGGTGAACTCAACGTCTCCGGCGGCTCGTTGCTCGGTTCCGCGACGATCTCCATAGGCCACAACGCGAAGGTGGCCTGGAGCCACACCGTCGCGACCGGCGTCCCCGTCAACCTCCACCAGCTGACCCTCGACCCGGCCGACCCGACCACCTACCTCGTGGACGGCACGCCGGAGCGGATGACCAGGCGCACCGTCACGGTCCAGGTCAAGGACGGCGCCCCGCTGACACGGACCCAGTGGTGGACCCGCTACGGCCCGGTGATCACCTCCTTCGGCGGCTCCCTGCCGCTGCCGTGGTCGTCCACGACGGCATACGCCCTCAACGACCCCAACGCGGCCAACCTGCGCGCCTCCGACACCGCTCTCGGTTTCAGCAAGGCCCGCAGCACGGCGCAGGTCCTCGGCTCGCTCCGGCGCACCCAGGGCCTGCCGTGGGTGAACACGATCGCCGCCGACTCCGGCGGTCACACGCTCTTCACCCAGTCCCAGGTGCTTCCGCGCATCACCGACGAACTGGCCCAGCGCTGCTCCACGCCCCTGGGCAAGGTCACCTATCCGTCCGCGGGTCTGGCGATCCTGGACGGCGCTCGCGGCGACTGCGCGCTCGGCTCCGACCCCGACGCCGTGCAGCCCGGCGTCTTCGGTCCGGCGCGGATGCCGACCCTCGTGGACGCCCCCTACGCGGAGAACTCCAACGACAGCGCCTGGCTGGCCAACGCCGACCGGCCGCTGACCGGGTACGAGCGCGTCTTCGGCACCATCGGCACGCAGCGGTCGCTGCGGACCCGGGGCGCGATCGAGGACGTCTCGGCGATGGCCGAGCGCGGGCGGCTGACCGTACGGGATCTCCAGGCGCAGCAGTTCGCCAACCGGGTGCCCGCCGGGGACCTGGCCGCGGCCGACGCGGCGAAGGCCTGTGCGGCACTGCCCGGCGGCACCGCAACGGGCAGTGACGGCAAGGCCGTTGACGTCAGTGAGGCGTGCGGGGTGCTCGCCGCGTGGGACCGCACGGTGAACACCGACAGCCGTGGCGCGCTGCTCTTCGACCGACTGTGGCGCAAGATCCCGTCGGCCCAGCTGTGGAAGGTGCCCTTCTCCCCCGCGGACCCGGTGCGCACCCCGAACACCCTGAACACGGACACGCCGGCGTTCGCCGCCGCCCTCGCGGGCGCGGTCACCGAGCTGCGGACGGCGGGGATCCCGCTCGACTCCCCGCTGGGGGACCACCAGTTCGTCGTACGCGGCGACCGGCGCATCCCGGTCTCGGGCGGCACGGAGTCCCTGGGCGTCTGGAACAAGGTCGAGCCGGTGTGGGACCCGGCGCACGGGGGCTACACGGAGGTGACCACCGGCTCCAGCTACATCCAGGCCGTCGGCTGGGACGGCAGCCTCCCCCACACTTCGTGCGGGGGGACCCCCAGCCCGGTGGCCCGCACGCTCTTGTCGTACTCCCAGTCCTCGAACCCGAACTCGCCCCACTTCGGCGACCAGACGCGGCTGTACTCCCAGGAGAGGTGGGTGAGGGCCCGCTTCTGTGAGAAGGACATCCTGTCGTCGCCGTCGCTGAGGATGGTCCGGGTCCGCTCGTGAGACGGCTCAGACGGGGCGGGTCCGGCCCTCCCAGTACGGGTCCCGCAGCCGGCGCTTGTAGAGCTTGCCGTTGGGGTCGCGGGGCATCTCGGTGATGAAGTCGACCGTCTTGGGGCACTTGTAGCCGGCGAGCTGACCGGCGCAGTACCCCAGGATGTCGGCGGCCAGGCCCGGGCCGGGTTCGCGGCCCGGGGCCGGTTCCACCACGGCCTTGACCTCCTCGCCCCAGTCGTCGTGCGGGATGCCGAAGGCGGCGGCGTCGGCGACGGCGGGGTGCTGGAGCAGCACGGACTCGATCTCGGCGGGGTAGATGTTGACCCCGCCCGAGATGATCATGTCGATCTTGCGGTCGCGGAGGAAGAGGTAGCCGTCCTCGTCGAGGACCCCCAGGTCGCCGACGGTGAAGAAGTCGCCGATGCGGTTCTTCCGCGTCTTGTCCTCGTCCTTGTGGTACGAGAAGCCGCCCGTGTTCATCTTCATGTAGACGGTGCCCAGTTCGCCGGGCGGCAGCCGGTTGCCGTCGTCGTCGAAGACCGCCAACTCGCTGATGGGCCAGGCCTTTCCGACGGTGCCCGGCTTCTTCAGCCAGTCCTCGGCGGTGGCGAAGGCGCCGCCGCCCTCGCTGGCCGCGTAGTACTCCTCCACGCACGGCCCCCACCAGTCGAGCATCGCCCGCTTCACATGGTCGGGGCAGGGTGCGGCGCCGTGGATGGCGTGCCGCATGGAGGAGACGTCGTAGCGCGTCCTGATGTCCTCCGGCAGGGCGAGCAGCCGGTGGAACTGGGTCGGGACCATGTGCGTGTGGGTGCACTTCTCCCGGTCGATGAGCCGGAGCATCTCCTCGGGCGTCCACTTGTCCATCAGCACCAGTCGGTGGCCGATGTGCAGGGAGGCGCTGGCGAACTGGAGCACCGCCGTGTGGTAGAGCGGCGAGCAGACGAGGTGGACGTTGTCGTCGTACGGCCTGATGCCGAAGATGCCGAGGAAGCCGCCGAGGTAGGCCTCCTCGGGGAGCTTGCCGGGCAGCGGGCGGCGGATGCCGCGGGGGCGGCCGGTGGTGCCCGAGGTGTAGTTCATGACCCAGCCGAGGGTGCGGTCCGCGGGCGCCGACTCCGGTTGTCCGTCGAGCAGTTCGGCGTACGGCCGGAAGCCCTCGATGCGGCCGACGGCGTACCGGTGGGTGGCCGGGAGGCCGGCCTCGTCGGCGGCCTGGCGGGCGGGGCCGGCGAACCGTTCGTGGGCGAGGAGGACCTTGGCGCCGGAGTCGGCGACGATCCAGGCGATCTCCGGGCCGACGAAGTGGTGGTTGACCGGCACGAGGTAGAACCCGGCCTGGGTGGCGGCCAGATGGGCGGTGAGGAACTCGACGCCGTTCGGCAGGACGACGGCGAAGGCGTCGCCGCGCTCCATGCCGGCCGCGCGCAGACCGTGGACGAGGCGGTTGGCCGCGGCGTGGAGGCGCCCGGCGGTCCACTCCTCGCCGTCGGGGGCGACGAGGACGATGCGGTCGGGGTCGGCGGTGGCCTGGGCCCAGAATCCGGCGGGGGGTGTGCTCGTCACTGGCCGCTCCTTCCGGCGATGCGGTTGACGCGGTCGACGGCCCGCTCGAAGCCGCGGGTCAGGTCGTCGAAGACCGCCTGGACACTGCGTTCGCTGTTCATCCGGCCGACGATCTGGCCGACGGGGGTGCCGAGCAGGGGCTGGACCTCGTACTTCTGGATACGGGTGAGGGCCTCGGCGACCAGCAGGCCTTGCAGGGGCATCGGGAGGGTGCCGGGGCCGTTCGGGTCGTCCCAGGCGTCCGTCCACTCGGTGCGCAGCTGGCGTGCGGGTTTCCCGGTCAGGGCACGGGAACGGACGGTGTCGCCGGAGCCGGCCTCCAGCAGCTTGCGCGTCACCGCGGGAGAGGACATCTCGGCCTCGGTGCAGGTGAGCCAGAGCGAACCCAGCCACACCCCCTGGGCGCCGAGCGCCAGTGCGGCCGCGACCTGCCGCCCGCTGCCGATCCCGCCCGCGGCCAGGACCGGCAGCGGGTCCACGGCGTCGACGACCTCGGGGGTGAGCACCATGGAGGCGATCTCGCCGGTGTGGCCGCCGGCCTCGTAGCCCTGGGCGACCACGATGTCGATGCCGCCCTGCTGGTGCTTGACGGCGTGCCGGGCGCTGCCCGCGAGCGCGGCGACGAGGACGCCCCGGTCGTGCGCGCGCTCCACGACGTCGGCGGGCGGTGAGCCGAGCGCGTTGGCGAGCAGCTTGATCGGGTAGTCGAAGGCGACGTCGAGCTGGTTGCGGGCGACCTGCTCCATCCACCCGGTGATCCGCCAGCCGGACGCCTCCCCCTCCGCGAGTTCGGGGACGCCGTACTTGGCGAGGGTGTCCCTGACGAACTGCCGGTGCCCCTCGGGGATCATGGCCTCGACGTCCGCCTCGGTGACGCCCTCCACCTTCCTGGCGGGCATGACGACGTCCAGGCCGTACGGTCTGCCCTCGACATGGGCCTCGATCCAGTCGAGGTCGCGTTTGAGCTCGTCGGGGGCGGTGTAGCGGACCGCGCCGAGCACACCGAAGCCGCCGGCCCGGCTGATGGCCGCAGCGACGGCGGGGAACGGCGTGAAGCCGAAGATGGCGTGCTCGACTCCCAGTCTCTTGCTCAGCTCCGTCTGCATGGGCGCAGGATGCCGCAGTCCCCTGGCAGACGGAAGACCTTTTCTGATGCTCCGTCAGATCTGGTCGTGGCGTTAGAGTTTCACGATGACCGATGAGGCGCACCACGGACTGACCCGCCGTCAGCTCACCCGAAGAGCCCTCGCACTGGGGGGCGCGCTCGCCATCGCCCCGTTCCCCGCGGGGCCCGCCGCGGCGGCAGCCGGCCGCAGCACCCTGCGCCACGGCACCCCGGAGCAGGCCGGCCTGATCGGCGCCCACCTGCGTCGACTCGTCACCGACGCCGAGGCGTTCCTCGCCCCCTCCCCCAAGCACCCGTGGTACGCGGGCGCCGTCCTGCTCGCCGGACGCGGCGGCACCGTGGCCCTGCACCGACCGATCGGCATGGCGGTGCGCTACTCGGCGTACGACGAGAAGACCGACACCGGGGTCGAGTTCCCGCCCGGGCAGCAGATCGCCATGACCGAGGACACCGTCTTCGACCTGGCCTCGGTCTCCAAGCTGTTCACCTCGATCCTGGCGGTGCAGCAGATCGAGCGGGGCGCGCTGGAGCTGGAGGGCACGGTCGCCTCGTACCTGCCGGAGTTCGGCGCCGCGGGCAAGCAGGACATCACGGTCCGTCAGCTCCTCACGCACACCTCGGGGTTCAAGGCCTGGATCCCGCTCTACAACGCACCGACGTACGAGGAGAAGCTCCAGCTCATCTGGAACGAGGCACCCCTCAACCCACCGGGTACGAAGTACCTCTACTCCGACCTGAACCTGATCTCGCTCCAGCTGGTCCTGGAGAGGATCACCGGGCGCACCCTGGACACGCTCCTGCGCGAGGAGATCACCGAGCCGCTCGGCATGCGGAGCACCTGCTACAACCCGCCCGCCTCCTGGCGGCCGAGGATCGTGGCGACCGAGGACGCGCGCAAGCCCTGGTCAGGCCTGGACCGAGGCCTGGTGTGGGGGGAGGTGCACGACGAGAACGCCTTCAGCCTGGGCGGCGTCGCCGGTCACGCGGGCGTCTTCTCCTCGGCCTGGGACCTGGCGGTGCTCGGCCGGACGCTGCTCAACGGCGGCTCCTACGGCCGGGCCCGCATCCTGCGCCCGGAGTCGGTGGAGCTGATGTTCACGGACTTCAACACCCCCTTCCCGGGCGACGAGCACGGCCTCGGCTTCGAGCTCTACCAGCACTGGTACATGGGCGCGATGGCCACCCCGCGCACCGCCGGGCACACCGGCTTCACCGGCACCTCGCTGGTCCTCGACCCCACGACCGACTCCTTCCTGATCGTGCTCGGCAACTCCGTGCACCCGGTGCGCAGTTGGCGCTCCGGTTCGGCACCCCGGGTCGCGGCCGCCACCAACCTGGCGCGCGCCGTACCCGTCCGCCCCCGCTACGGCCGTACCGCCTGGTTCGCCGGCATGGCGAGCCCCGCCACCGCCACCCTCACCCTCCCCGCCCTCGACACGTCCACGGGTGCCGCGCGGTTGCGTTGCGCGGTGTGGTGGGACACCGAACCCCAGGCGGACGTCCTGGCGTTGGAGGCCACGACGGACGGCGGCACGACATGGCGGCCGGTGCCGTTCACGACGGCCCGCCCCGCCGCCGACCACCCGTCGGGCACGGTCACCGGCTGGTCCGGCCGCGTCTGGCACCGGCTCACCGCCGACCTGCCCGCCCACCGGCAACTCGCCCTGCGCTGGCGGTACACGACCGACCGGCTGTACGTCGGGCGCGGGGCCTACGTCGACGGGTTGCGCGTGCGCACGGCCGACACGGTCCTCTTCGACGAGGCCCGGCCGAAGGACGCGGAGCGCATCGCGGCGGTGGGATGGGTGCCGGCCGCGGACTGACCTGATACACCGCCAGTTCACGTCCCCTATCGGCCGGTTAGCATATGTCGGCATCACATCACCTTCGTGAAGCACCGCGGGAACCACCGCGGGGGTCACCGTCATCCGCGCGCTTCTCCGCGCGTCAACGCCGAACCAGGATGGACATGGCGAACGTCTTCATCAGTCATCGCAAGGTCGATGTGGCCGACGCCAAGCGGCTCGCGGGGGCTGTCTCGGCCGCGGGGCACCAGGTGTGGTTCGACGAGTGGGAGATCGGCATCGGCGACTCCGTGGTGGACCGCATCAACTCCGGGCTCGAAGGCACGTCGTATCTGGTGCTCTGCTATTCCACGGCCGGTGTCATGAGCCCGTGGGTCACCCGGGAATGGATGTCCACCCTCCATCGCCAACTGGAGGGCTGCGACGTGCGGATCCTGCCGGTGAAGTTCAGCGGCAAGGCTCCGGCGATCCTGGCCGATCTCCGGTACGCGGACCTCTCCCAGGACTGGGACGGCGGATGCGAGCAGCTCCTGAAGGCGATTCGCTGAACACCTCGGGGGGCTCGATGGTCAAGATCCTGATCGCGCATGCCGACGGTGACGAGGCGCTGGCCGCCGAGATCGCACGACCGCTGGAGGCCGCGGGGTACCACGTGGTGCATCACGGCAGCCTGTTCGTCGGCGACTCGCTGATGCAGCAGGCCTCCCAGGCCATCGCCGAGGGCAGCCCGGTCGTCCTGTGCGGTTCCGTCCGGGCCATCGGGACCGGATGGGCCCACTTCCTCGTCAACGCCGCGCGACGGTACGGGCAGGCCCGGATCTTCGCGCTCCAGATGGAGGAGGGGGCCTTTCTCGACTTCCTGACGCTGGACGGCCGTGTCGCCCGGTACTGGCAGGACCCCGCCGGTGCGATCGGCGAACTCATGGCAGCGCTGTCGGAGTACTACCCGACCCCGAGACCGGCCGGCGCCGACCAGCGGCTGGACCTTCTCGAGCAGCGCTACCGCGAACTCGCCCTCGAAACCTGCGACATCGTCGATCTCGCCAACTTCCCCATCGGGGACCGCGAACTGCTCACCAGGAGTCTGCTGCTGCGCAGCCTGTACGTGTCCCTGCGCGTCGCCGTCGACATCCCGCCGGGCATCGACCCGCACGACCTCGACAAGAAGCTCCATAACCTCGAAGCGCGCCGCAAGGACCAGGACGGGGCCCAGGACACCGGGTCCCGCTTCTCCGTCGGGGAGCGGCTCGCGCACTCCAACCGGCTGGTGGTGCTGGGCGATCCGGGCGCCGGGAAGAGCACCCTGCTGCGCTGGATCGCCACCGCGTACCTGCTGCGCCTGAAGGCGGACCCCGACTGGAGTCAGCTGCCGGACGTCGACACGCTTCCCGACACCGACTGGCTTCCGCTCTTCATCCGCTGCCGCGACCTGGACCGAAGGAGGCTCACCGGGTCGTTGGAGGAGATGATCCAACACCACCTGTGCGACACGGAGTTCTCCAGCGACGAGGCCGCCGACCTGACACCGCTGCTGCTCGGCCGGCTGCGTGAGGGGCGGGTGCTGCTGCTGATCGACGGCCTGGACGAGATCTCGGACCCCGCCCTGCGGGCCCGGTTCTGCCGCAAGGTCGAGAAGATACATGTGGCCTTTCCCAAGGCGCCGATCATCGTGACCTCCCGGATCGTCGGCTACCGGGAGATGAAGCTGCGGATCACCCGGGGGTTCGAGCACGTCACGGTGCAGGACCTGACGCCCGAGGACAAGGACGACTTCGCGCGTCGCTGGTGCGTGGTGACCGAGCCGCCGATCCGCCGCGAGCTCGCCACGGAACAGCTCATCAGCGACATCCACAGCACGGACCGCATCGAGCGCCTGACCGGCAGCCCCATGCTGCTGACCACGATGGCCCTGGTGAAGAAGAAGGTCGGCAAGCTGCCGAGCCGCCGGGCGGACCTGTACCGGGAGGCCGTCGACGTGCTGTTGCACTGGCGCAGCGACGTCGACGAACGGATGGACCCCCGCGAGGCCCTTCCGCAGCTGCAGTACCTCGCGTACTACATGTGTGACTCCGGGGAACAGCAGATCCGTCAGGACACGGTCCTCGACGTCCTGGAGCGGATGCGCGGGGAGTTCCCCGACATCCACGCCGTCCAGCAGCGACCCCCGGTGGAGTTCCTCCGTCGGCTGGAACGGCAGACCGGGATCCTCGTCGAGTCCGGTCACGTCCACCATGACGGCCATCTGGTCCCCGTCTACGAGTTCCGGCACCTGACCTTCCAGGAGTATCTGGCGGGGCTGGCGCTGGTCGCCGGACGCTACCCAGGACGTGATCGGCAGAGATCGCTCGCGCAGCAGATCGCCGAATTGGCCGCGGAGACGGCTCCCTTCGTGTCTCCGGGCCGTCAGGCCGACGTCGCGGTGACGGAGAAGTGGCGCGAGGCCATCCGGCTGAGCGTGATGACGTGCAACGACGACCACGTCAACGACGTTCTCCGCGCCATCGCCACGCCCCTGGCCGGGGAGGACGCCGCCACGACGGCCCGTCCACGAGCCACCCTCGCGTGCGCGTGCCTGGCCGATGAGCCCAATGTCAGCAAGGAGGTCGCGCAGGAGGTCGTCACCCGCTTCGTCGCCGCACTGACGACGGAGGACGGAAGCGGTCCCGAGTTCACCATCGCCGACACCGTGCTGAAAGAGGTGGGGAACTCCCGCTTCGCCGCCCTGCTCAGCCGCACCATCGTCGCCCGGTGGATCCAGGATCCCTCGGAGTACCACCGGCTCGCCGGCTCCGCCTCCGTGGTGCTGGGCGAGGCCGCTCCCTCCGAGAAGGAAGCCCTGCGGACATGGGTCCGCAACCAGGTTGCCCTCCTCAAAGAGCCTGAGGCGGAAGTGGCGACCGAAGCGGCGCTGGCCCTGATGGACGTCGCCTATCGAGGCACCCTCGTCATGGTGCCCGGCCTGGTGCCGGGGCTCATCTCCATGCTCACCCGCGGCCCGTGCGAAGCGACCGCGGCAGCGTGGGCTCTCATGTGGATCAAGGGGCCTGCGCACAACTGGTGGCCTTCCGCCGCCGAGTTGCAGGAGTTGACCAGCGTCATCCTCACGGCGGCTCTGCCCCCTGATGCCGTCACGCATCTGCTGTGGTGTTTCGACGAGGCTCCGGCACCGCGGCGCGAGGCCTTGGCCGAACGGGTGATGGAGGCCTTCGCGTCCGCCACCGCAGCGACGCGGAACCAGATCGCCGATCAGTACCAGACCCTGTTCCGCGGCGTCACGGGACCCGTCATCTCGGCAACTCGGCATCAGCGGTACGAAGTTCGCGTCGGTGCGGCACTGCTGCTGAAGCGGTTGGACAATTCGTTGGCGTTGCAGCCCCTGCTGAAGACGCTCACCGACGAACACGGTGTGCGTCACAGCGGGGTCGTCGAGGCCCTCGGCGCTCTGCGCGATTCCCGCGCGCTGGACCCCCTGCTCGCCCTCCTCAGAACGTCCCACGGCACGGCGGACCGCGTCGTGGCCAAGGCCCTCGGTGATCTCGGCGACCCCCGGGCCCTGCCGCCCCTGCTGGGCCTGCTGCTGCTCCCTCACGGAACCCCGGACACCTTTGTGGTCCATGCACTGGGGAACCTTGGTGATCGGGGAGCGGTGGAACCCCTGCTGAGCATCCTCACCACACAGCACGGCAAGGTGAACGGCTCAGTCGCTTACGCTCTCGGCCATCTGGGCGACTCCCGGGCCGTACAACCCCTACTCGAAGCGTTGCCTCTCGGCGACAACGTCGAGAGCGTGGTCACCGCGCTCGGCCGCCTCGGCGACTCCCGGGCCGTTGGCCCCCTCCTCGACGCGCTGGCCACCGAGAACATCTGGCGCCCCGCCGTCGCGCGAGCCCTCGGCCGCCTCGGCGACTCCCAGGCGGTGGAGCCCCTGCTCGGCCTTCTGCCGACCTCTCGTGGCGAACTTCGCGAGGCCGTCATCGAGGCTCTCGGCCTCCTCGGCGACAAAAGGGCCGTCGAGCCACTGTTGTCCACGCTCCCGGACCTGGACGACGATCCCGAGCCGTTCGGGGATGATCAGCGCCTGGCCGTTCTCGCGGCCCTGTGCCGCATCGGTGACGCTCGTGCGATCACACCACTGACAGAGCTGCGGGCGAACACAGACCCGGAGCTGTATTCCGCCCTGAGGGCCGCACTGGCGGCGCTCGGGGACACCACGGCCCGCAGCGAGCTGAACGAAGCCATGACAGGCAGCAACCGCGACGCGAGGCGCAGCGCCTTGTGGTCCCTCGCGACACTGGACCCCGATGAAGTCAACCGGGTGCTGCTGTCCAAAGACCTCGACGGCCTCACCCCCGGAATCGACCCCCAGATGGTGATCGAGGAGTCGACGCTCCGGCAGTACGCCGCCGCCGTCCATCTTCCCGTCCCTGAAGTCCGCGCCCGCTACGAGCAGTTGGCCGACCGCTATCCGCTCCGGCTCGCCTGGCGCCGCCGATCCGACTGACGGCCGCTCCCTTCATCCCTTGAGCGCCTCCAGCACCACCCTCGCCGCGTTGTGGCCCGGCACCCCGCTCACCCCGCCCCCGCGCACCGCGCCAGCACCGCACAGCAGCACGTTCCCGTGCCGCGTCTCCACGCCCCAACGCCCCGTCCCCTCCTGTTCGTACGGCCAGGACAGGTCGCGGTGGAAGATGTTGCCGCCGGGCAGCCGCAGGTCCCGCTCCAGGTCGAGCGGGGTCTTGGCCTCGATGCAGGGGCGGCCCTCCGCGTCGACGGCCAGGCAGTCGGTGATCGGCTCGGCGAGGTGCGCGTCGAGCTGGGCGAGCGTGGACTTCAGCAACTCCTCCCGTACGCCGTCGTTGTCCGCGTCGAAGAGCCGCGCGGGCGTGTGCAGGCCGAACAGGGTCAGGGTCTGGTAGCCCTGCTCCACCAGCTCCGGACCGAGGATCGTCGGGTCGGTCAGGGAGTGGCAGTAGATCTCGGAGGGCGGGGCGGTGGGCAGCGCTCCCGCGGAGGCCTCGGCGTGCGCGACGGCGAGCTGCTCGTAGCCCTCGGCGATGTGGAAGGTGCCGGAGAACGCCTCGCGCGGGTCGACGGAGCGGTCGCGCAGCTGCGGCAGCCGCTTGAGCAGCATGTTCACCTTGAGCTGGGCGCCCTCGGCCGGGGTCGGCGGCCCGTCCCCGGTCAGTTCCGCCAGGGCCTGCGGGGAGGCGTTGACCAGGACGTGCCGGGCGGCCACGACACCTTCCTCGCCGGCCGTCCGGAACCCGACCTCGGCCGTACGACCGTCCGTGTCGATCCGCACCACCTCGTGCCCGGTGGCGAGGACGGCACCGGCGTCGCGCGCCGTGGCGGCCAGGGCGTCGGTGAGGGCGCCCATACCGCCGACCGGGACGTCCCAGTCACCGGTGCCGCCGCCGATCACGTGATAGAGGAAGCAGCGGTTCTGCTGGAGCGAGGGGTCGTGGGCGTCGGCGAAGGTGCCGATGAGGGCGTCGGTGAGGACGACACCACGGACCAGGTCGTCGGCGAAGCGTTCCTCCACGGCCACCCCGATCGGCTCCTCGAAGAGGACCCGCCAGGCCTCCTCGTCGTCCACGAGCCGGCGCAGCGCGTCGCGGGTGGGCAGCGGTTCGGTGAGGGTCGGGAAGACCCGTTCGGCGACGCGGCCGGTCATGCCGTAGAAGCTCCGCCAGGCCGCGTACTCGCGCTCGCCGCCGGTCAGGCGCGCGAAGGCCTCCCGGGTGCGGCGTTCGCCACCGCCCACGAGCAGGCCGGTGGGCTGTCCGTCCCGCTCGACGGGGGTGTACGAGGAGACGGTGCGCTTACGGACCCGGAAGGCCAGGCCCAGATCCCGGACGATCTTCTTCGGCAGCAGGCTGACCAGGTACGAGTAGCGCGACAGCCGTGCGTCGACGCCGGCGAAGGGCCGGGTGGAGATCGCGGCGCCGCCGGTGTGGCCGAGGCGCTCCAGGACCAGGACGGAGTGTCCGGCCCGGGCCAGATAGGCGGCGGCGACGAGCCCGTTGTGGCCGCCGCCGACGATCACGGCGTCGTACGTGTGTCCCTCGAGTGCAGGCATGCCTCTTCGTAACACGTGATGATCGCGAGCGGCCAGGGGTGTACGGCGGCGGGGTCGGGACGGGTCACGGGAGGGCGGCCCGGCGATCTCGGGGTACGGGGCGGGCCGTCCCGACGCCTCGGACGCTCCCGCACCTCCGCCGGGTCGCGCATGCTCCGCCGTCCCCGTCAGGGCCCGCCCGCCGCCCGCTGCTGTCGCAGTACCGCCACCCTGCGGTACAGCTCGACCGCCTCGGCGCCGCGGCCGAGCTGTTCCAGGCAGTGGGCCTCGTCGTTGCGGCTGGCGAGGGTGTCGGGGTGGTCGGCGCCGAGGACCCGCTCCCGGGCGCCGGCGACTCGGCGGTACTCGGTGAGGGCGTCGGCCCAGCGGCCGAGCCACCCGAGGCCGACGGCGACCTCACGACGGCTGACCAGGGTGTCGGGGTGCTCGGGGCCCAGGACGCGCTCGCGGATGGCGCACACGTCGCGGGACTCGGCGAGGGCCTCCTCCCAGCGGCCCAGGCGCCCGAGGTTGACGCCGAGGCCGTGGCGGGCGCGGAGGGTCTCGGGGTGGGCGGGTCCGTGGACGCGGGTGCGGTCGTCGATGAGGTCGCGGTAGAGCCGGAGGGCCTCCCCGCTGCGGCCGAGGCGGCCGAGGCTGATGCCGACCTCGTAGCGGGCGGCGAGGGTGTCGGGGTGGTCGGGGCCGAGCGCCTGGGCGCGGGCCTCGGCGACCTCCTGGTAGGTCCGCAGGGCCTCCTGCCAGCGGCCCAACTGGCCGAGCGCGTAGGCCACTTCGTAGCGGGTGACCAGGGTGTCGGGGTGGCCGGCCCCGAGGACGCGGGCGCGGGCGGCCGCCACCTCGCAGGCCATGCGGTACGAGTCCTCCAGGCGACCGAGCCGGCTGAGGTTGAAGGCGAGGTTGTGGCGGCAGCGCAGGGTGTCGGGGTGGTCGGGGCCCATGGCGCACTCACGGGCGGCGAGCACCGACGTGTAGACCTGGTGGGCGTCGAAGTGGCGCCCCAACTGGCCGAACACATAGGCCATTTCCTGGCGGGCGGCGAGGGTGTCGGGGTGGTCGGGGCCGAGGGCGAGGCTGCGGGAGCGGGCCACGTGCTTGTACTCGCGCAGGGCGTCGGCGGCGCGGCCGGTACGGCTGAGGGTGAAGGCGACCTCGTAGCGGCTGGCGAGGGTGTCCGGGTGGTCGGGGCCGAGCAGGTGCTCGCGCTCCGCGGCGACCGCGCGGTGCACCTCACCGGCCTCCGCCCAGCGGCCGAGGCGCCCCAGGCTGAGCCCGGCGTTGTGCCGTCCGGCCAGGGCGCTGAGCGCCTCCGGAGACGGGGTGCCGCGTTCGTCGGGGAGGGCCACCTCGCCCTGGCGGCCGGTGACGGGGCGGGGGATCCACTCGCCGGTGAGCCCCGCCCCGGCGTCCGGTGGTGTGGTGCCGAGACCGGCTCCGGTGGCCTTGTGGCCGGTGGTCATCCCGCGGGTCCAGGACGGCAGACGGGCGGCGCGGGCGGCGGGGTCGGCCTTGAGCGTCGGCTGGGGTGTCACGACGGTGGGCACGTACGTCGGTGTCGTACGGCCCAGACCGATGCGGCGGCCCACCTCGCGGGCGTCGTGGGGGCGTTGCTCGGGCAGCTTGGCCAGCAGGTCCAGGATGATCTTCTCGAGGTAGGCGGGCACCTCGGCGCGGTGGCTGCGCGGCGGCCGGGGCGGGGTGTCGCGGTGGCCGACGAGGATGGCCCAGGCGTCGTCGAGGTCGAACGGCGGCGCCCCGGTGGCGATCTCGTAGAGCACGCATCCCAGGGAGTACAGGTCGCTGCGCTGGTCCACCTCGGAGCCGCCGATCTGCTCGGGCGACATGTAGTGCGGGGTGCCCATCGCGATGCCGGTGCCGGTCAGCCGGGAGGTGAAGCCGATGTCGTGGCCGAGCCGGGCGATGCCGAAGTCGCAGATCTTCACGGTGCCGTCGGTGAGCCGCATGATGTTGGCGGGCTTCAGGTCGCGGTGCACGATGCCCTGTTGGTGGGTGTAGGCGAGGGCGGCGGTGACCTGGTCGGCGATGTCGACGACGTCCGCGACGGGCAGCGGATGGTGGTGGTTGTCCTCCAGGAGCTGACTGAGGTTGCGGCCCTCCAGCAACTCCATGACGAGGTACAGGATTCCGTCGGACTCCCCGAAGTCGTGGACGACGGTGATCCCGCGGTGCTGGAGGGCGGCGGCCACCCTGGCCTCGCGGCGGAACCGTTCGCGCAGCACCCGGGTGAAGGACTGGTCGTGGGACGGGCCGAGCGGCTTGAGGCACTTCACGGCGACATGGCGGCCCAGCGACTCGTCGCGCGCCCGCCACACCTCGCCCATGCCGCCGCGCCCGATCAGGTCGAGCAGCCGGTAGCGGCCCTGGATCAGCTTGCTCTCCCCCATCTGCTGCGCTCGCCCCCGATGGTCTCGCCCCGCCCCTGGCCCGTCCAGTATGGCGGGCTATCGACCCACTTTGTACGGTGCCGGGCGCGAGCCGGGGCCGAGCCGTGACATGGCCCGGAGGATGTGCTTGGGCGGGAGTTGCCAGCGAAGACGTGCGGGAACGCAGCGCAACAGGGTTCCCGTGGCACGCAGTTGACGGGTGACGCTGGCGGGCCGCGGGGCCGGTCTGCCGTACAACTCGTGGGCGTACGGCGGCAGGGCGGCGTACGCCAGTTGCGCCACGCGCCGCCACAACACCACGCGCGCCGGGACGAGCAGGGGGTGCGTCGGCGGGCGGAGCAGGAAGTCGTCCACCGCGCGTGCCTCGGGTCCTACGGCGAGTTCGGGGCGCACCTTCTCGAAGTAGGCGGCCATCTCCGCCTGATCGGCCGGTACGGCGTCCGGGTCCAGGCCCACCAGGCGTGCGCTGACCCGTTGTTCGGCTATGTAGCGGTCGGCCAGCGCGTCGGTGAGGCGGAACCCGGAGCGCCGGGCGACGTGCAGATAGGAGTCGATCTCGGCGCAGTGCACCCACAGCAGCAACTCCGGTTCGTCGACGCCGTAGCGCTCCCCGGTGTCGGGGTCGACGGCCGACAGCATGCTGTGGATCTTCCGGACCCGGGCGCCCGCCTTCTCGGCGGCCTCGGTGGTGCCGTAGGAGAGAGTGCCGACGAAGTTCGCGGTCCGCATCAACCGGCCCCAGGCGTCCTTGCGGAAGTCGGAGTTCTGCATGACGCCGCGCACCGCGCGCGGGTGCAGGGCCTGGAGGTAGAGCGCGCGGACACCGGCGACCCACATCATCGGGTCGCCGTGCATCTGCCAGGTCACCGAGGTCGGTGTGAACAGTCCGGGATCACCCATGTCCGGAAGGCTAGCGCCGTACCCTCGGCATCCCCAGACCGATCCACGAGATGATCTCCCGCTGGATCTCGTTGTTGCCGCCGCCGAAGGTGAAGATGACGGCGGAGCGGTAGCCGCGTTCCAGTTCGCCGTGGAGGACGGCGCCCGCCGAACCCTCCTTCAGGGCGCCGGCCGCGGCGACGATCTCCATCAGCCACGCGTAGGCGTCGCGGCGGGCCTCGGAGCCGTAGACCTTGACGGCGGAGGCGTCCTGCGGGGTGAGGGTGCCGTCCTGGACGGCGCTGACCATCTGCCAGTTGAGGAGCTTGAGGGCCTCCAGTCGGGTGTGGGTCCGGGCGAGGAGGCGGCGCACCCAGGGCAGGTCGACGACGCGGCGGCCGTCTGCGAGCTTGGTCTCGATCGCCCAGTGCTGGACGTCGTGCAGGGCGCGGATGGCCATGGTGCCGTGGGCGGCGAGGGTGACGCGCTCGTGGTTGAGCTGGTTGGTGATCAGCCGCCAGCCCTGGTTCTCGGCGCCGACCCGGCGGGTGACGGGGACGCGGACGTTCTCGTAGTAGCTGGCCGTGGTGTCGTGCCCGGCGAGGGTGTGGATGACGGTGCAGGAGTAGCCGGGGTCGGTGGTCGGCACCAGCAGCATGGTGATGCCCTTGTGGGGCGGGGCGTCGGGGTCGGTGCGGGTGGCGAGCCAGACCCAGTCGGCGGTGTCGCCGTTGGTGGTCCAGATCTTCTGCCCGTTGACGACGTAGTCTCCCGCGCCGTCGCGCACCGCCCGCGTCTTCAGGGACGCGAGGTCGGTGCCGGCGTCGGGCTCGCTGTAGCCGATGGCGAAGTCGATCTCCCCGGAGAGGATCTTCGGCAGGAAGTACGCCTTCTGCTCGTCGGTGCCGAACTGCATGATCGTCGGCCCGACGGTGTTCAGCGCCATCAGTGGCAGCGGGACGCCGGCCTGGGCGGCCTCGTCGAAGAAGATGAACTGTTCGGTGGCGGTCAGGCCGCGTCCGCCGTACTCCTTCGGCCAGCCCACGCCGAGCCAGCCGTCCGCGCCGAGCCGCTGGATGATCTCGCGGTAGAAGCGCTTCTGTTCCCGCCGGTCGCCGATGCCTCCCACCCCTTTGGTGCCGTCGGGGAGGGCGGGCGAGTCCCCGGGCACCAGCTCGGCGAAGTAGGCCCGCAGCTCGGTGCGCAGCCTCTGCTGCTCGGGCGTGTATTCGAGATGCACGGCGCCTCCAGGCTCCCCGGGACCGGTCCTGTCGGCGCACACGGTAGAACGTGTTCCAGAAATTGGGAATGGCGAGGGCACACGGGACCGTCCCGCCGCTGTCGGTGGCCGAGCTCAGCGGCAGGGCAGGACCGTGGAACGCACGTCCGGGACGCCCGCCCGGTCAGCGCAAGGTCGCCATGAAGTCCGAGCAGGCCTGCGCGCACTCCCGGCAGGCCTTCGCCGCGTCCTCACCACCGGGGTGGTCGTCGAAGGCGTGCGCGCACTCCAGGCACACCGTCCGGCACCACTCCAGCTGGACGCGGATGCCGTTCTCGTCCAGGCGGTTCTGCTCGGACAGCAGGCGGCAGGTCGCGTCGCAGACCTCCGCGCACATGATGCCCTTGCGTCGTACGAGTTCGTCCTGCTCGCTTCCGTCCGGGTCCACGAGGCTCGCGCGCAGCGCACACGTCCGGGCACATTCGGTGCACGCCTGGGCGCACGCGAAGCGGTCCTCCAGGAACCGGAAGAGCTCCTGTTGGGATGCTGTCGTCGTCACACCGCGCGGGTAGCCGCACCGCTTCGCGTCAAACACCCGCGGGCGGGGGCGTGGCCGGTTTCTTCCGGTTTGGTTCACCCGGGGCGTCCGGGGTACTCGCCGGTCATGACTACCGCAGGGATGACATTGGCCGCGGGCGCGACGGGCCTCGGCATGCTGGTGGCGGGACTCGCCGTGGTGTTGGTGCTGCTCGGTGCCTTCTGGCTGGGATCCAGGCTCCGGCGCCGAGAGTCCCCGCCGCCCACCCCGGAACAACAGCCACGGCTGCCCGAGGGCGGCCCCGTCCGCGAGGTCCAGGAGAACCGGGAACCCGACGAGATGCCCAGAAGCGACCATCGCCTGACCCCGCACGAGATGCCGTCCTCCGGCAACTCCTCCACCCGTACCGGCTCGGACCAGGAGCGGCCGCGGTGGAACGAGGGCAGCAGCGGTTCGTTCGGCAGTGGCGGGCCGGGCGGCAGCTGACCCGTCGGCGCGTCTGCCGAAGGGTGACCGTACGCAACCGCATCGAACAGTCCAGTTCCCCGCGCGGATCGGGCCGACTCGGCGACGAGTCGGCCCGATCCGCGCGTTGCGGCCGGGGCAGCACCTGGATCACCGGGCCGTACCGGTAGGCCGTCGTGACCTTTGGGTACCGCCCGTTCGATACTGCTGACATCAGTCGGCAGGGGAAGCGGCCACCAGGAGGTACCCATGAGGATGCTCATCAACGTCCCAGAGACCGTCGTCGCGGACGCGTTGCGCGGTCTGGCGGCGGCTCACCCCGAGCTCACCGTGGACGTGGAGAACCGGGTGATCGTACGGCGGGACGCCCCCGTGGCCGGGAAGGTCGCCCTGGTCTCCGGTGGCGGGTCCGGGCACGAGCCGCTGCACGGCGGTTTCGTGGGCCCCGGCATGCTGTCGGCGGCGTGTCCGGGCGAGGTGTTCACCTCCCCGGTCCCGGACCAGATGGTGCGGGCGGCGGCCGCCGTGGACAGCGGTGCGGGCGTGCTGTTCATCGTGAAGAACTACACGGGCGACGTGCTCAACTTCGACATGGCCGCCGAACTCGCCGAGGACGAGGGCATCCAGGTCGCGAAGGTGCTCGTCAACGACGACGTGGCGGTCACCGACAGCCTGTACACGGCCGGCCGGCGCGGCACCGGGGCCACCCTGTTCGTGGAGAAGATCGCCGGGGCCGCCGCCGAGGAGGGTCAGCCCCTGGAGCGCGTCGAGTCGATCGCCCGTCAGGTCAACGACCACTCCCGCAGCTTCGGCGTCGCGCTCAGCGCCTGCACCACCTACGCCAAGGGCAGCCCCACCTTCGACCTGCCGAACGGCGAGCTGGAGCTGGGCATCGGCATCCACGGCGAACCGGGCCGGGAGCGGCGGCCGATGATGACCTCGGGCGAGATCGCCGACTTCGCGGTCAACGCGATCCTGGAGGACATGACCCCGCGCAACCCGGTGCTGCTCCTCGTCAACGGCATGGGTGCGACCCCGTTGCTGGAGCTGTACGGCTTCAACGCCGAGGTGCAGCGGGTGCTCACCGACCGTGGGGTCCCGGTGGCCCGCACCCTCGTCGGCAACTACGTCACCTCCCTGGACATGGCGGGCGCCTCGATCACGCTGTGCCAGGTCGACGAGGAGCTGCTGCGGCTGTGGGACGCGCCGGTGCGGACGGCGGGGCTGCGCTGGGGCATGTGAGACAGCGGGCAGTCAACGTACCTACCACGCAAGGAGATCCCGTGCTCGACGCCGACTTCTTCCACCGATGGATGACGGCGACCGCCGCGTCCGTCGACCGTGCGGCGGATCAGCTCACCGCCCTCGACTCGCCCATCGGTGACGCCGACCACGGCAGCAATCTGCACCGCGGGTTCCGCGCGGTGGCGGCGGTACTGGAGAAGGACGCCCCGGCCACGCCGGGAGCGGTGCTCACGCTCGCCGGACGGCAGCTCATCTCCACGGTCGGCGGGGCTTCCGGGCCGCTGTACGGCACGCTGCTGCGGCGTACCGGCAAGGCCCTCGGGGACGACGCGGAGGTCAGCGAGGAGCGGTTCGCCGAGGCGCTGCGGGCCGGGGTGGACGCGGTCAGGGCGCTGGGAGGTGCGGCGCCCGGCGACAAGACGATGATCGACGCGTTGGTACCGGCCGTGGAGGCGCTCGGCGACGGTTTCGCCGCGGCGCGGGCCGCCGCCGAGGAGGGCGCGCTGGCGACGACACCGCTACAGGCCCGCAAGGGGCGCGCGAGCTACCTCGGCGAGCGCAGCATCGGACACCAGGACCCCGGGGCCACCTCGGCCTCGCTGCTGATCGCGGCGCTCGTGGAGGCGAGCGGTGAGTGACGGCGCGCTGGTCGGCATCGTGCTGGTCTCGCACAGCGCCGACGTGGCCAGGTCGGTCGCGGAGCTGGCGACGGGGCTGGCGGGCGGCGGCGTGACGGTCCCCGTGGCCCCGGCCGGCGGCACCGAGGGCGGTGGGCTGGGCACCAGCTCCGAGCTGATCGCCGCGGCGGCCGCCTCGGTGAACCGCGGGGCCGGGGTCGCCGTCCTCACCGACCTGGGCAGCGCCGTGCTCACCGTGAAGGCGCTGCTGGCGGAGGGCGACGAGCTCCCCGAGAACACCCGTCTGGTGGACGCCCCGTTCGTGGAGGGCGCGGTCGCGGCGGTCGTCACGGCGGCCACCGGCGCCGACCTCGCGACGGTGGAGGCGGCGGCCTCGGAGGCGTACACCTACCGGAAGACCTGACCTGGAACCGGGGACGCAGGCCCACCACGCGGTGAGGGCTCCCGGGGCACGGCCCCGGGGCCTACCGGCCCCGCACGAACAACCGCGCCAGCCGCTCCCCCGTCGCGACGGCGGCGTCATGGTCCTCGATGGGTTTCACCTGCGAGTCCTTGAAGACGATGTAGGTGACCCCGGAGTCGGTGCCGCCGCCGCGCGGGTCTGGCCGGATGCCGAGCGCCCGGGCACTGGCGTAGGACGCCTCGCCGATGATGTCGCGCGGGCCCACGTCACCCACCACCGCGTACTGCACCCGGTCCTTGTAGACGACGGCCGCGACCGACCCGCCGCGGATCCCGCTCGCGCGGTAGTCCCAGATCCGGCTCGGGGTGGGCACCACGATGAAGGGGAGGCGTTCGGCCTTCAGGTGGCGGCCGTCGGACTGCTGGTAGGCGGTGGTGTCGCTGAAGAGCGGGTCCGTGCGGCGGTTGCAGCGACGGCCCGGCCGGCCGTCGCAGTCGATGTCCATGTCCGCCTTCCAGAAGACGGCTTCGCGGGTGCCGCAGACCCGGATGGTCGCGGGCCGGCCGGCATCGCTGCGGTAGCGGCCGCGGGAGACGGGGGCGCAGTCACGCACCATGGCCAGCAGGTCGGCGGCGCGGACGTCGCCCTCGTGGCGCACCACCGCCTCCTGCCGCACCACCGTCTCCTGCCGCGCCTGTGGCTCGGCGGCGGGTGTCATCGTCGGGGCGAGCAGGGCGGCACCGGCCGCGGCCAGCGTCAGTGACTGGGCACGCACGATAAAGGACCCTCTCCGGGTGGACATTGACGGGCACTCAGCCAAATCTGATGCCCTGTCGGAGATGCGGCCACCGGTAGAGGGCCGTACGGTGCACGCCCCTTGCCGGGGCGGCCGGGTACCGAACCGCGGACAGGGGCCGGGCACCTGAGCCCGCGTCGGCTCAGGCCGCCCGGCCGCCCGCGTCCGGCGCGGGAACAGCGACGACAGCGGTCCGCGCCAACGGCATGAACTCCCGAGCTCTCAAGGGGAGTTCATGCGCGAGGAGCTTCAGCATACGTAACCGTCCCGGCCGCCCACCAACTGCGGCCCTCTTGCCCCGTCCCCGTCCACGGCGCCATATTGGTCCGGACCAATACCGTCACCGGGGAGGCCGTACCGTGCGCCGTTTCCTCGTGCTCTGCGCGACGATCACGCTGGTCGCGTCCTGCGGCCGGGGCGGCGGCGAGGAGGGCGGGCGGCTTCCCGCGGCGCCCGTGGGCGTCACCGCCGAGGCCGGGAGCGCGACCAGTGTGCACGTCATGTGGAACGCGGTCGGTCCGGGCGTCGAGGCCTACGAGGTATATCGCGGCACCACGAAGGTGAAGGAGGTACCGGGTTCCGCGCACATGGTGGACGTCACCAGGCTCAGGCCGTCCACCGTGTACGTCTTCACCGTGCGGGCCCGGGACGCCGACGGCCGGATCGGCCCGAGCAGCGGCGAGGTCCGCGCGACCACCCCGGCGGCCGTCACCGCGGACGGGAGGGCGCCGACGGCACCCGGGCATCCCAAGGGCCGGGCGATCGGCAGCCGAGCGGTCCAGCTGTCGTGGTCCGCGGCCTCGGACGACCGGGACGTGACGTCGTACGACATCCACCAGGGCGGCACGAAGATCCACAGTGTCGGCGGGAACCAGACGGCGGCCGTGGTGACCGGGCTGCGGCCGGGCACCCGGTACTCCTTCACCGTGCGGGCCCGGGACGCGGCCGACAACGTCTCCCCGGCGAGCACCGCCGTCCGCCTCACCACCGCGCCGGCCGCCGACTCCGGCGGCGGCACCGCCCCCGGCCGCTTCCGCGCGGTGACCCGTCTCGCGGACGACGGAGCGTACTACCTCGACCTCTCCTGGGTGCCGCCGCGCGCGGACGGCGCGGTCACCGAGTACCAGGTCCACCTCGACGGCCGACCGGCCACCTCGCTGGTCTTCGGCGGGAGCCCGCCGAGCGACCGGGCGAGCTACAGCTTCTACGTGGGCCGGGACGCCGGGGTCACGCACCGGGTCCGGATCCGGGCCAGGCTGCCCGACGGGACGTGGGGCGGCTTCTCACCGGAGCGGGCCGTCACCACGGGAGGCTCGGGGCCGTGACGGCACCGCCCGCCTGAGCCGGCCGAGGGAGTCCGTCACCCGCACGGGCGCCGTCCGGATGCGCCGCGGCCCGCGAGGGCATTGGCTGCCCCTGAGGCGCACGGGCGTTTCCCGACCCTCGGCGGCGCCAGGGATGTTCCGCCGACCGTGTCGCCGGAGGGCAGTCCATGCGTACTAGTCAGCTTCTCCTCCGCTCCGGCCTGACCGCGGCTGCCGCCGCTGCCCTGGCCGCCGTACCGGCGGTCGCGGCCTCGGGAATCTCCGTGAGCACCACCGGATCCACGGTCTCCGTCACGACCAGCGCCTGCACCCAGGACGCCGGCGGCAACTGGGGCACCGCCTCGCTCCTGAACAGCAGCCAGGCGAACTTCGCCCAGGGCCGCCAGGTGACGCTGTCCGGGACGAGCGCCCTGCAGTCGGCCGCCTGGTCGAACGTCAGCCCCGGGACCTACACGGTCATCGTCATGTGCTCGAACAACAACACCGCGGGCACCCAGTCGGTCATCGTCTCGACCGCCTCCACCCCCACGATCTCCGCCACGGCCTCCCCCTCACGGGGTGTCATGGGCGGAGTGGGCGGCGGCATCAAGGACTACGGCCCCGTCACCCTCGGTGTCGGCGCCGCCCTGGTCGGGACCGGCGGTATCGCGGCGGCCTGGTTCCTGCGCCGCCGCGCGAAGCCGCACCGCCTCTAGGGCCTGTTGTGAAAGTGGCCTCTGCCGCGCGACGCCCGGCACGCACTCTCGCCGCACCGCCCGAAAGCCCGAGTACGCCCAGTACGAGGGCTTCCGGGCGGCACGCCGAGAGCACGCACCGAACGCCGCGCGGCCGCCCTCCGGGCGACGAGGCCACTTTCACAACCCGCCCTAGTCCGGCCGACCGGACAGGTGCGCGAACTCCTCCAGCGCGTGGCTGAGCCACCGCGTCCAGAAGGTCTCCAGATCGATGCCGGCCCGCAGGACCAGATGTTGCAACCGGTCCTGCGGGCTGTCCTTGCCCGGCGGGAAGTCCCGCCGCTCGATCTCCTGGTACTCCGCCAGCTGACGCCGGTGCAGGTCGAGATGGCGGCGCAGGTCCGCCTCGACGCCCTCGGTGCCCACCACGGCCGCCGCCCGCATCCGCAGCAGCAGGGTGTCGCGGTGCGGCCGCGGGTCCTGGGAGGCCGCGGTCCAGCGGGCCAGTTCGTCCCGGCCCGCCGGCAGCACCTCGTACCGCTTCTTCTGCCCGCGGGCCGGCTGCTCCGAGGGCAGCGCTCTGATGTGCCCCTCGGCCTCCAGCCTGCCCAGCTCCCGATAGATCTGCTGGTGCGTCGCCGACCAGAAGTAGCCGATCGACCGGTCGAAACGCCGGGTCAGCTCAAGTCCCGAGGACGGCTTTTCCACCAGGGCGGTGAGGATCGCGTGCGGGAGTGACATGGGGTCATCCTAGGGACGGCGTGGCGGGCCCTCAGAGGGCGGCCGCGACCTCGGTGCCCTGCTTGATGGCGCGCTTGGCGTCCAGTTCTGCGGCCACGTCGGCGCCGCCGATCAGGTGGGCGCTCACACCGGCGGCGACCAGTTCCTCGTACAGGTCCCGGCGCGGTTCCTGCCCGGTGCACAGGACGATCGTGTCGACCTCCAGGACCGCGCTCTCCTCGCCGACGGTGACATGGAGCCCGGCGTCGTCGATCCGGTCGTAGCGCACGCCCGGGACCATGCGCACGCCGCGGTGCTTGAGCTCGGTGCGGTGGATCCAGCCGGTGGTCTTGCCGAGCCCCGCGCCGACCTTGCTGGCCTTGCGCTGGAGCAGATGGACGGTGCGCGGCGGGGCGGGGCGCTCGGGGGCGGTGAGGCCGCCGGGTCCGGTGTGCTCCATGTCGACGCCCCAGAGGCGGAAGTAGGTGGCCGGGTCCTCGTGCGCCTTGTCGCCGCCGTCGGTGAGGAACTCGGCGACGTCGAAGCCGATGCCGCCCGCACCGAGCACGGCGACCCGGGCGCCGACGGGCACCCTGTCGCGCAGGACGTCGAGGTAGCCCACCACGCTCGGGTGGTCGACGCCGGGGATGTCGGGGGTGCGCGGGGTGACGCCGGTGGCGACGACGACCTCGTCGTAACCGGCGAGGTCCGCCGCGGCCACCCAGGTGTTCAGGCGGACGTCCACGCCGTGCCGGTCGAGCTGGTGGCGGAAGTAGCGAAGGGTCTCGTCGAACTCCTGCTTGCCAGGGACCTGGCGGGCCACGTTGAGCTGGCCGCCGATCTCGCTCGCGGCGTCGAAGAGGGTGACGTCGTGGCCGCGCTCGGCCGCCGAGACCGCGCAGGCCAGGCCCGCCGGGCCCGCGCCGACGACCGCGACGCGCTTCCTCAGCCGGGTCGGCGACAGCACCAGCTCGGTCTCGTGGCAGGCGCGCGGGTTCACCAGGCAGGAGGTGATCTGGAGGCTGAAGGTGTGGTCGAGGCAGGCCTGGTTGCAGCCGATGCAGGTGTTGATCGCCTCGGGCGTGCCCGCTTCGGCCTTCGCGACGAAGTCGGGGTCGGCGAGCATCGGACGGGCCATCGAGACCATGTCCGCGTATCCGTCGGCGAGCAGTCCCTCGGCCAGGTCGGGGGTGTTGATGCGGTTGGTGGTGACCAGGGGGACGCTCACCTCGCCCATGAGCTTCTTGGTCACCCAGGCGTAGGCGCCGCGCGGCACCGAGGTGGCGATGGTGGGGATGCGGGCCTCGTGCCAGCCGATGCCGGTGTTGATGATGGTCGCGCCCGCCGCCTCGACGGCCTTGGCGAGGGTGACGACCTCGTCGTGGGTGGAGCCGCCGGGGACCAGGTCCAGCATGGACAGCCGGTAGATGATGATGAAGTCCTCGCCGACGGCCTCGCGCACCCGCCGCACGATCTCGACGGGGAACCGCATCCGGTTCTCGTACGAGCCGCCCCAGCGGTCGGTGCGGTGGTTGGTCTGGGCGGCGATGAACTCGTTGATCAGGTAGCCCTCGGAGCCCATGATCTCCACGCCGTCGTAACCGGCCTGCCGGGCGAGGCGGGCGGCGCGGGCGTAGTCGTCGATGGTCTGCTCGACCTCGGCGTCGGTGAGCTCGTGCGGCGGGAAGGGGCTGATCGGCGCCTGGATCGGGCTCGGCGCGACGAGGTCCTGGTGGTAGGCGTACCGGCCGAAGTGCAGGATCTGCATCGCGATCCGGCCGCCCTCGCGGTGCACGGCCGCGGTGATCTCCCGGTGCTGCTCGGCCTCCGCGTCGGTGGTGAGCTTCGCGCCGCCCTCGTACGGGCGCCCGGCGTCGTTGGGTGCGATACCGCCGGTGACGATCAGGCCCACTCCCCCACGCGCGCGTGCCGCGTAGAACGCCGCCATCCGCTCGAAGCCGCGCTCGGCCTCCTCCAGGCCTACGTGCATGGAGCCCATGAGGACCCGGTTGGGCAGCGTGGTGAAGCCCAGGTCCAGCGGGCTCAGCAGGTGGGGGTAACGGCTCATCGGGCCCTCCGTGGCGGCGGTGTCTGCCCTCTTGTTGTAGAGGACCACCGCGCCTTTATGCAACTAGTTGCACAAGTCGGGAGGGTGATACGGACCACCTCGACCACGGGAAGGCGGGGGTGATCCGGGCGTCGACGACGACGGGCGGGCCCGCGTGGCGGACCCGCCCGTCATCCACGCCGTGCACCGGCGTGCCGTACTGGCCTGCTCGGCTCAGCGGCTCTCGAGGCGCAGGTGGAGCTGGCGCTCCTGGTCCCCGGACGTCGAGGAGAGCTCACGCACGGTGAACAGCGAGTCCAGGGTGGCCCGCAGGCGCTCGACGGCCCAGTAGCCGCCCTGCGCGTCGGCCTCCACCGACGACGAGAGCTTCGCGGGCGCCGGGCAGTCGTGCGTCTCGGTGACCTCGAACGTGCCGAGCCACACCATCGGCCGTGACTCGTCCAGTTGCTGGGGCACGTCGTCGGCCCCCCGGTCCGACTCGAAGCACGTGGACAGCGTGTCGAACACGATCCGGGCGTCCTCCTTGTTGCATCCGCTCAGCTCGATGGAGACGGACTCCGCGTGCGATCGGTCCATCACGATGGCTCCTCTCATGGCAGTGGCGCGATGACGCGGGTTCCCCGGTAACCGCGCCACATCCCCAGAAAAGCATCACTGTCCGCACCGGACCAGCCGCGGGCTCGGCACTCGCGCACCGGCAGACGGCCTCCCCGGCCCCCCGGGACCGCCCTGCTACCGTCGCCGGACGCGCTCGCGCGTGTTGAGGGATGGTGGAAGAGGGCGCCGGGGGTGCTCCCGCGGCGGTTGGGCGCGGTAGAACAGGGGAGTCGGCACGGGGGACGACGTGCCGTGTGGACGGTCGAAGGCGGTGCGGGCGATGAGTGCAGCCGGGACTCCGGTCGCCGAGGGCGACGGACCGGTGCGCGGGGCGGTGCAGCCCAGCGGACTGCTCGACGTGCTGGGCGTGGCCTCGGTCGTCCTGGACGCCGAGGGGCGGATCGTGCTGTGGTCCCCCCAGGCGGAGGAGCTGTTCGGCTACACGGCGCGGGAGGCGCTCGGGCAGTTCGCGGCCCGGATCATGGTCCACGAGCAGTACCTCGACCTGGTGGTCAAGCTGTTCGCCGACGTCATGGCCACGGGCGAGGGCTGGGCCGGCGCCTTCCCCATCCGCCGCAAGGACGGCGGCACCCGCCTGGTGGAGTTCCGCAACATGCGGCTGCTGGACGACCGCGGGGACGTGTACGCGCTGGGTCTCGCCGCCGACCAGACCACCGTGCGCAGCCTGGAGCGGGACGTGGCGCTGTCGACGCGGATGATCTCCCAGTCCCCGATCGGGCTCGCCGTCCTGGACACCGACCTGCGCTACGTCTCGGTCAACCCGACGCTCGAACGGCTCAACGGTGTCCCGGCCGAGGAGCACATCGGCCGCACGATGCGCGAGGTGCTGCCCGAGATCGACGTGGACGCCGTCGAGACCGCCGCCCGCGGCGTCCTGGAGACCGGCCGTCCGCTCGTCGACCAGCACTCCTTCGGCCGTACCCCGGCCGACCCGAACGAGGAGCACGCCTGGTCGGTCTCGCTGTACCGGCTGGAGGACACGCTCGGCACGGTGCTGGGCGTGGCCATGTCGGTCGTGGACATCACCGAGCAGCACCGGGCGGCCGTCGAGGCGGAGTCGGCCCGCCGCCGGCTCGCCGTCGTCGCGGACGCCTCCGCCCGGATCGGCACCACCCTGGACCTGGACCGCACGGCCCGCGAGCTGGCCGACGTGGCCGTGCCGGAGCTCGCGGACATCGCCGCCGTGGATCTGCTGGAGGCGGTGGTGGACGGCAGACGCAGCAGCCTCGGTCCCACCGAGCCCGCCGTGATCCGTGCCCTCGCGGTCCGGGCGCACCACGCCTCGGTGGCGCTCGAGGCCGCCGACCCGCCCGGGCAGGTCGCCCGGTACGGCCCCGACCGCCTTGTCACCGAGTGCGTACGCACGGGCCGGCCGGTCCTGGTGGCCGAGGTCCAGGAGTCGGACCTGCCCCGCATCGCCCGCTCTCCGGAGGCGGCGGGGCTGCTGGCCCGCGCGGGCGTCCACTCCTATCTCGCCGTCCCGCTGATCGCGCGCGGCGAGGTCCTCGGCGCCCTCGATCTCAAGCGCACCCGCAACCCGCTGCCGTTCAGCGAGGACGACCTGCTGCTGGCCCGGGAGCTGGCGGCCCGCGCGGCCGTGCAGATCGACAACGCCCGCTGGTACCAGAACGCCCGCGACACCGCCCTGACCCTCCAGCGCAGTCTGCTGCCGAGCCACCCGCCGGTGACCGGCGGCCTGGAGGTCGCCTCCCGCTACCAGCCGGCCGGGGCCACCGCCGAGGTCGGGGGCGACTGGTTCGACGTGATCCCCCTCGACGACTGCAAGACGGCGCTCGTCGTCGGGGACGTGATGGGCAGCGGCATCAACGCCGCCGCGACCATGGGCCGGCTGCGCACCGCGACGAACACCCTCGCCTCCCTGGACCTCGAACCGGCCCGCCTCCTGGAGCACCTGGACCGCATCACCCAGGACCTCGACCACTCGATCGCCACCTGCGTCTACGCCGTCCACGACCCGCGTCTGCGCCAGTGCCGGATCGCCAACGCCGGCCATCTGCCCCCCGTACGGCTGCGTGCCGGACGGGCGCCCGAACTCCTCGACCTGCCGACCGGGGCGCCGCTGGGCGTGGGCGGTGTCGCCTTCTCCACCACGACCGTCGACCTGGAACCCGGCGACCGTCTGGTGTTCTACACGGACGGGCTGGTCGAGACCCGCCAACATCCCCTCGACGAACGCCTGGACGCCCTCCTGGACCTCCTCGACGGCCCCGACCGTCCGCTGGAGGAGGTGTGCGACCTGTTGCTGCGCACCCTGCACCAGCCGGACAACTCCGACGACGTGGCCCTGCTCATCGCCCGTGTGCAGCAGCCGGGTTGAGGCCCAGCACGACGTTGGCGTACCACTCCTCGGAGACGGCCACGCGGGCCGTCAGTCCGCCGTCGGTGAAGGCCTCCAGGGCCGCGGGAGCCTGCCGTTCGCTCGTCTCGACCAGCAGGCAGCCGCCCGGGGCGAGCCATGCGCGGGCCTCGGCGGCGACCCTGCGCAGCACGGCCAGCCCGTCGCCGCCGCCGTCCAGGGCGACCAGGGGCTCGTGCTCGCGGGCCTCCGCGGGCAGGAACGCGACCTCGCCGGAGGGCACGTACGGCACGTTGGCCGCGAGGATGTCGACGCGACCGCGCAGCCGCTCGGGCAGCGCCGCGTAGAGGTCGCCTTCGTGGACGTGACCGCCAAAGGGGGCGACGTTGCGGACCGCGCAGCGCACCGCGGCCGGGTCGACGTCGGCGGCGTGCAGTTCGGCACCCGTGAGCGCGGCGGCGAGGGCGGCGCCCACGGCGCCCGAGCCGCAGCACAGGTCCACGACGACGGCGGCGTCCGGGACGTGGGCGAGGGCCTGTTCGACCAGGAACTCGGTGCGGCGGCGCGGCACGAAGACCCCGGGTGCCACGGTGATCCGCAGGCCGCGGAACTCGGCCCAGCCGACGACGAGTTCGAGCGGGGCGCCGGTGGCGCGGCGGTCCACCATGGCGGCGAGTTCCTCCGGGGTGCCCGCGGCGTCCAGGAGCAACTGGGCTTCGTCCTCGGCGAAAACACAACCGGCGGCACGCAGCGCGGCGACCACCGAGTCGAAGGAGGAGGCGGAGAGAGAAGTCATGGAAGTGGCAACTCTACCCTCGCGGTGTCCGCGCCTTCCGCTCTTCTCGGAATTGGTTGGCATACACAACCCCATCCTCAAGTTGTACTGTGCAACTACACCCGTGGAGGAGGTCCCGTGGACGCAACCGAGGCCGTCGAGAGCATCCAGCGCGAGATGACGGCCTTCGCCCGGCGGGCCCGCGCCTCGGCCGGCCGTATGCACCCCGAGCTGTCGCTGGTCTCCTACACGCTGCTCGGACATCTGGAGGAGCGCGACGGTTGCCGCGCCACCGACCTCGCCGCGCACTACGCCCTCGACAAGTCCACCGTCAGCCGTCAGGTGACCGCGCTGGAGCGCGCCGCGCTCGTCGAGCGGCGGCTGGACCCGGCCGACCACCGGGTCCAGGTGCTGCATCTGACGGAGGCGGGCCGGCGGATCCTCGGCCAGGTCACCGAGAGCCGCCGGGCCGCCTTCCGGGAGCGGCTCGCGGACTGGCCCGAGGAGGACCTCAGCCGCTTCGCCGCGTACCTCGTGCGGTACAACGCCTGGTCGGGCCCGCACGAGGACCGAGCGGACTAGGCGGCCGCCGTCCGCCGGTCCCCGACCGCCTCCGGCGCGCGGGCCGCGCCGAAGGCGGTCGTGCGACGCAGCCGGAACCCCAGGGACTCGTACAGCCGGATGGCGCCGGTGTTCGCGGCCCCGGTGTGCAGGAACGGGGTCTCACCACGCTCCCTGATCCCGTGCGCGACGGCGAGGATCAACCGTGTCCCCAGGCCCTGCCCGCGGAAGGCCGGGTCGGTGCAGACCGCGCTGATCTCCGTCCACCCCGGCGGACGGAGCCGCTCCCCCGCCATCGCGACCAGGGCCCCTGCCCTGCGGATGCCCAGGTACGTGCCCATCTCGACGGTACGCGGCAGGAACGGGCCCGGGCGGGTGCGTTCGACCAGGTCCAGCATCTCGGGCACGTCGGCGGGGCCCAGACGGACCGCTTCCGGCGCGGGGGCGGCGGGCACCCCGTCGTCGACGAGTTGGACGCCGTCCACCTGGAACGTGACCTCCCAGCCGTCGGGCACCTCCCCGCGGTACCCCAGCAGCGGGACCTCCCCGCCCGGCCCGGCCAGGGCCGCGAGGTCCGCCCAGTCGTCGGCGTCCGGTTCGGCCGGCATCGCTAGCCAGGGCGAGACGTCGACGGGGTAGCGCACGATGCGGCCACGCCATTCGGCGAAGTGGGCGTGCGGGCCGGTCAGCGAGGCGAGGGCGGGACTGTCGAGGACGTGGGGCGCGTCGGCCGGGGATGGGGCGGCGGGAGGGGCCTCGGCCGCGGGGGCGGGGACCTGGGCGCCGTCGACCCGACGTCTGTCGCCGTGGGGGGCGTCGGCCGCGGTCACGGAGACGTGGGCGCGCTGCCGCGCCTCGGCCTGCGGTGATGCGGCGGGGGCCGCGTCCGCGCTCATGCGGCACCCTCGATCGCGGGTCCGGTCGCCGCGGCGGCGAGGGACAGGGCTCCGGCGAGGGACAGGCCTCCGGCGGGCTTCCGGGTGGTCCGGGGCCTGGAGGGCGGCGCGGGGTCGGCGCACCTGACGACCGGGGGGCCGAAGGCCTCGATGAGCACCTCGGTCTCCGGACCGCCGTACCGCGTGAACACGTACGCCTTGGGCATCGTTCTCCCACTCTCCTTCGCTCGCGCCGGGCATCAGGCGGCAAGGAAGAGCGGCGGGCTGCTATTCCCGGAGCGGCGCAGAGTTCACACGGCGGCAATGATCGCCGTCTGACCAGGGACAAAGCACCCGGGACGACAGCGTACGGTTGAACCATGAACGTCACCCGAGGCTTCACCGGACGCCCCCGCGTCCACAACACCGGGCTGCCGCCCGGGCAGTACGACGCGGGCGACGACTGGCCCGTGCTGTCCGCGGAGGTCACGCCGGAGCTGTCGCCGGCGGACTGGACCTTCCGTGTCGACGGGCTGGTCGAGACACCGCGCACCTGGGACTGGGACCAGGCGCACGCGCTGCCGGGTTCGGTCTACGAGGGTGACATCCACTGTGTGACGAGCTGGTCGAAGTTCGGGGTGCGGTTCGGGGGCGTGTCCCTGGACGCGTTCCTGGATGTGGTCCGGCCCCATGGGTCCGCCACCCATGTGGTCGCCTACTCCCACACCGGGTACACCACGAACCTCCCGCTGTCCGACGTGACAGGTGGCCGGGCGTGGATCGCGTGGGAGTTCGACGGCAAGCCGCTGGCCCCGGAGCACGGGGGACCGGCGCGCCTGCTGGTGCCGCATCTGTACTTCTGGAAGAGCGCCAAGTGGATCGCGGGCCTCAGGCTCCTCGATCATGACGAGCCCGGGTTCTGGGAGCAGAACGGTTATCACGCGCGGGGCAACCCGTGGGAGGAGCAGCGGTACTCCGGTGACTGAGCAAGCGACCCAGGGATCCCCCTCGTCCACGCAGGGATCACCCTCCTTCACGCAGGCCTCCCCCGCCTTCACTCCCCCGACGCGGTTCGCCGTGCCCGGGCGGATCGCCGTGAGTCAACGCGCCGCCTCCGTGTGGCAGACCGCGACGCTCACCGAGATCCGCCGCGAGACCCCGTACGCGTCCACCTTCCGCTTCGCGGTGCCCGAGTGGACGGGGCATCTGCCCGGGCAGCACCTGATGCTGCGGCTGACCGCGGAGGACGGATATGTGGCGCAGCGCCACTACTCGATCGCCTCCGCACCGGACGACCCGGGGCACATCGAGCTGACCCTGGACCATGTCGAGGGCGGCGAGGTGTCGGGCTGGTTCCACACGGTGGCCGAGCCCGGTGACCGCGTCGAGGTGCGCGGCCCGCTCAGCGGCTTCTTCGCCTGGCCCGGCGACCGGCCGGCCCTGCTGATCGGCGCCGGCTCCGGTGTCGTACCGCTGATGTCGATGGTCCGGCACCACCGGGCGAGGGGCCTGTCCGTGCCCCTGCGGCTGCTGGTCTCCGCACGCGGCCCCGAGGAACTCATCTACGCGGACGAGTTCGGTGCCGAGACGACACCGGTCTTCACCCGGACCGCGCCGGAGGGCGCGGCGGTGGGCCGTATGGCCGCCGCACATGTGGCGCCGCTCCTGGCCGAGCAGCCGCCTGGGGGGTGGGAGGCCTATGTGTGTGGGTCGAACGCCTTCGCGGAGCACGCCTCACGCCTGCTGGTCGAGGCGGGCCAGCCGGTGGACCGGATCCGGATCGAGCGGTTCGGCTGAGGGACGGCGACGTCGGCACCCGCCCGGGGTCGCCATATGGCCCGATTCCATAGGGGGTCGTGGTGAACGATGTCCGGCGGACGGGGTACCAGATCCTTGGGGGCACTCGCATCCGTGCTGGTGCCGAGGGAGACGGACCGGCCCCCGACATGGCCCGTCCCGCCCTTCGGCCCCGGAGACGGCGAGGAGGTCGACATGCGGACCCGGACCCGGGTGCTCGGCTGGCGGTGGCGATGGCGGCGGAATCCGTTGCGCCGGCGGTCGGACGTCATCGAGGCGTGGACGGCGTTGGCGGTGGCCGTGCTGCTGCTCGTGGGCGCCCCGATCGCCGGGGTGGTCGCGGGCGGGTGGGCCCATTCCGAGGCACTGGCGACCGCGACGGCCCAGCGCGCCGAACGGCACAGCGTGCGGGCCGAGGTGGTCGGCCGGGACTCCGACTCGCTGCCGACGACACAGAACACCCGCCGGCACACGTACCGCACGACGGTGCGCTGGACGGAACCGGGCGAGGGCGTGCGGACCGCCACGGTGAGCGTCCCCGGCGGCACGCGCAAGGGCGAGGTCGTCGAGGTGTGGTTCGACTCCCGGGGCCGCAGCGTCTCGGCTCCGCCGAACGGTTACGCCATCTGGCAGTACACCGTCACCACGGGAGCCTGCGCCACGGTCGGCGCGGCCGCCCTGGTCCTCCTCGGTCACACCGTCGTACGCCGCGTGTCCACACGGCGTCGGCTCGCGGAATGGGGCGAGGAATGGGCCCGCACCGAACCACAGTGGTCCCGCCGGCACTGGGCGTGAGCCTCGCCCGCGCGGACCGCGTGGACGTCCGGAAGCAGGCGCGCACCGGGACGGAGCGACCTCGGCAACGCTGGACGTGAGCCTCGCCCGGCGGCCACGGCTCCAGAGCCGTCGCTGCTCGGCAACCCACGTCCCGCAGCCCCCGAGAACTGCGGCTGGCCGAGAGCCGTTCCCCCGCGGCTGACGGAGAGCCGAGCCCTGCACCCGCCGGACGGCCTGTCCGTGATCCCGCCCGGAGCCTCAACGCGCCCGCCAGAACCGCCAGTTCCGGCCGCCCCCCGCCCACGGGCACCCGACCGCCTCAGCAGCGCGACCACGTCACCGACCTCGCCGCCCAAGGCCTCCACGCGGTGGACGCCGCCCGCGGCCCCGTGGGCCAGCGTGCCGGCACCCGCCTCACCGGCCTCGGGTTCGGCTCCGCGTCCCCACCGCGGTGACCCGACCATTGGCGACGGCCACCCCGCCGCCGGAAATCTTCCGAACCCGTCCACGACCAGCAGTTCAGCGCCCTTGACCAGCAACTCCCGGTCGGCGTCAAGGTGTCGCCGTCGGCAGGTGGCTGGGCAAAGTCCTGGCGAGTCGTCCGATGTCACGCGTACGGTGTGATCATCCGCAGTGACTCTCTTCGAAGGCGGTCCTACATGGCCCTGTTCGACCTCCCCCTGGACGAGCTCCACGAGTACCGCAGCGCGTCCGTGGAGCCCGAGGACTTCGACGCGTTCTGGACCAAGACCCTCCAGGAGGCCCGCGAGCACGACCTGGACGCCCGGTTCGAACCGGTCGACACGGGGCTGACGACGGTCGAGGTGTACGACGTGACGTTCGCGGGGTTCGGCGGGCACCCGGTGAAGGGCTGGCTGACGCTGCCCGCCGGGGCCACGGAACCGGTGCCGCTGGTCGTGGAGTTCGTCGGGTACGGCGGCGGGCGCGGGCTGCCGCACGAGCACCTGTTGTGGGCGGCGTCGGGTCGGGCGCACTTCGTGATGGACACGCGCGGACAGGGCAGCGCGTGGGGCGGTGGCGGCGGTACGGCGGACCCGGTGGGCGGCGGGCCCGCCTTCCCGGGTTTCATGACCCGCGGCATCGACGCCCCCGAGAACTACTACTACCGGCGGGTGTTCACGGACGCGGTGCGTGCCGTCGAGGCGGCCCGCTCGCACCCGGCGACCGACGCCTCGCGCACGGTCGCGGTCGGTGCGAGCCAGGGCGGCGGCATCACGCTGGCCGTGGGCGGTCTGGTCCCCGACCTCGTAGCCATCGCCCCCGACGTGCCGTTCCTGTGCGACTTCCCCCGCGCGGCGAAGTTGACGGACCGTCACCCGTACCGCGAGATCGGCCTGTTCCTCAAGACCCACCGTGGTCGCACCGAGGACGCCCTGCGCACCCTGTCGTACTTCGACGGCGTCCACTTCGCCGCCCGCGGCCGCGTCCCGGCCCTGTTCTCGGCGGCCCTGGAGGACCAGACCTGCCCGCCCTCGACGGTCTTCGCCGCCTTCAACGCCTGGGACCACGACGACAAGAAGATCGAGGTCTACGACTTCAACGACCATGAGGGCGGCGGCCCTTACCAGGAGGCCGCGAAGCTGAGCTGGCTGCGCTCCCGCCTCTGAGCGCCCGCCATGACCTCCGGGCGGGCGGCGACCGTGAGGGGCACGCGTACCCCACGCGGCTGCCGCCCCGCCCGGGCAGGACGATCGCCCGGGAACGGTTGACGCCCCCCCCTCGCCCACCCCCCTCACCCGCATCCCACACCTTCCCCCTGGTCCGACCAGTCGGTATGTTCATCGGGCCCTGGTCGCAGTGTCGTGGCCGGGGGTTTCGGCGTACGACGGAGGCGGTCCATGTCCGAGCACGAAGCCCGGGTCGAGGGGCACTGCGACGAGCGGTTCGCGGCGGTGCGGGGGGCGTTCGAGGAGAACTTCGCAGAACGCGGGGAGCTGGGGGCCGCGGTCACCGTCATGGTGGGCGGGCGGACCGTGGTGGACCTGTGGGGCGGGTGGGCGGACGCGGCACGCACGCGGGCGTGGGAGCGGGACACGCTGGTCAACGTGTGGTCGACCTCGAAGGGGCCCGTGGCCCTGTGCGCGCACATCCTCGCCGACCGGGGCCTGCTGGACCTCGACGCCCCGGTGGCCACGTACTGGCCCGAGTTCGCCGCGGCGGGCAAGGAGAAGGTCCTCGTACGGCATCTGCTGTCGCACCGGGCGGGACTGTCCGGGCTGCGCGAGCCGCATGCGCTGGAGCAGCTCTACGACTGGGAGCTGACAGTGAACCGGCTCGCGGCGATGGAGCCTTGGTGGGAGCCCGGGTCACGGTCCGGGTATCACGCGCTGACCTACGGGTTCCTGGTCGGCGAGGTCGTGCGGCGGGTGTCGGGGCTGCTGCCGGGGGCGTTCCTGGAGCGGGAGGTGACCGGGCCGCTCGGCATCGACTTCACGATCGGGCTGCCGGAGAAGGAGTACGGGCGCGCGGCGGAGCTGGTCCGTCCGGGAGTCGCCGCGGACAGTGAACAGGCCGCGATCTTCAGCCAGTTGGCTCCCCCTGCCCGGGCCGCCCTAGCCAACCCGCCGGTCGGCGCCACCGAGGCGAACACCCCGAGGTGGCGGGCCGCCGAGATCCCCGCCGCGAACGGGCACGGCACCGCGCGGGCGGTGGCCGGGCTGTACGGCGTCCTCGCGGGGCGCGGGACCTACGGCGGCCACCGGATCCTGTCGCCCGCGGCGGCCGAGCGGGTGCGCGAGGGACAGGGCGCGTGCCGGGATCTGGTGCTGGGCGCCGGTTTCGCGAGCGAGACCGAGCTGGGCCTGGGGCTGTGGCTGAGCGGGGCGAACGGCTCGTACGGGCCGAATCCACGGGCTTACGGGCACGACGGCTTCGGGGGTTCGTGCGGGCTGGCGGACCCCGACGCGGGGGTGTCGCTCGGTTACGTCATGAACCGCATGGGGCCCCATATCGCCGACGATCAGCGGAAGATGGCGCTGGTCGACGCCGTCCACCGCGCACTGTGAGGGGTGGGGCGGTTTCGGCCGATCCCGCGGGCCGCTCTTCCCTTGTGGTTTAGACCAATGCTAATTCTGGTGGCGCACCGAGCCCGTACGGCTACAGCACGTCACCGACAGGAGGCGCGGCATGGCCCGCACCACCCCGCCCCAGAACCAACCCCTGTACTGGAGGATCGCCACGGAGTTGCTCGACGAACTGCGCGACGGCACCATCCCGCCCGGTGAACGGCTGCCGGGTGAGCGGAAGTTGGCCGCGCACTTCGGCGTCAGCCGGGAGACCGTCCGCCAGGCGCTCCAAGTGCTGCGGCACAGCGGCCTGGTCGCCACCGACCGGCGGGGCAGCCACGCCGCCCTTCCCGCCACGCCGGTCGAGGCCCCGTCCGCCCTCGCCTTCCCGGTGGGCTCGGACACCGCGGGCCCTGGGGCGGCCGACCGGGCGACCGTCACCTGGGAGACTCCCCCGCCGGACCACGCCGAGGCCCTCGGGCTCGCCCCGCACCGGCCGACCCTGGTGCACCGCTACCAGTCGGGCCGCCGGACGGCGGTCACGTCCTTCTCCGCGGTGGCGCTCGCCGAGGTCGCGGAGTTGGGCAGGTATCGGGGGCGGGCCGACGGCAGTGCGTCGGCGCAGCTGGGTCGGGCCTACGACTGGATGCGCAAGGCGGGGCTGACGCTGCACCACCGCGACTCCATCACCCCGCTCGCCGACACGCCCTCGGTCCGGGTCACCCGGCGGGTGCACGACCAGTACGCCCGGCCGCTGGAGATCACCGATCTGGTGCTGGACGCCCAGCAGGAGGCGCTGGTCTACGAGTTCACGGTGCCGGCGGACGACGGCACAGCCGCCCGACGGGGCCCGTCCGGGCCGGAACCCGACTGACCAGGTCCGTCAACTCGTCCACGGGCCACCTCCCGTGAGCGGTCGGGGCGCGCCGCCCGTCACCGGCGCCCACCCGGCAGCCCCGCCACCACCATGCGCACCCGTGGGCTGCCGTCGCCCCGGTTCCCGAACCCGGGCAGCGCGACGAGGTCCACCTCGAACCCGGCACGCTCCAGCTCCCGGCGCACGTCACCGAGCCGGAACACCCGGTAGTACATGACGAACGGCGGCCGCCACACGGCGTTGCGCACCCGCATCACCGCGTCGAAGCCCAGCAGCATCCAGTACCCGAGCGACCCCGGCCGGGGCGGCGCGACGACAGGGAAGGCGAAGCGTCCCCCCGGTCGCAGCACCGAGCGCACCTGGGCGAACAGCCCGGGCAGTTCGGCGGGGAGGAAGTGCCCGAAAGCCCCGAAGCTGACGACGAGATCGAAGGCGGGCCCGAAGGGCAGCGCGCGGGCGTCCGCGCGCACCCAGTCGAGGCGCGGCCCGGTCGCCGGTACGCGTGCTCGGGCCACGTCGAGCATCCCGGCACTGAAGTCGACCCCGACCACACGCTCCCGGCACACCTGTCCGAGCACGTCGACCCCCGCCCCGGTCCCGCAGCACAGATCGAGCCCGGCGTCGAAGGGCCCCATCCGCGTCAGCGCCTGTGCGACGGAGTCGAGCACGGAGTCCGGGGTCCGGAAGGGCGTGTGGTCGAACTTGGGGGCGAGGAGGTCGTAGCCGCGTTCCACGGACGACAGGGCCTGGACGGCGAGTTCCCGCAGGCTCGGACCTTCTGGGCTGAACATCGCGTCAGCTTAGGCGAGCACCACCCGTGGACACCGCGCGCACCGCGCCATACCGTAGGGTGCGATTACTCAACTAATTGACTATGAGGTGAGGTCGGATGCGAGCTTTCCGTGAGGCCGTCGAGGCGTGGGACTTCGACGCGGTCGAGGCGCTGCTGGCCGAGAACGTCGTCTTCACCAGCCCGGTCGTCTTCAAGCCGTACCCCGGCAAGGCGATCACTGCGGCGATCCTGCGGGGCGTCTCCCGGGTCTTCGAGGACTTCCGCTATGAGCGCGAGCTGACCGGCGCCGACGGACGCGACCACGCCCTGGTCTTCTCGGCCCGGGTGGGCGAGCGCACACTGACGGGCTGCGACTTCATCCACGTCGACGACAACGGCCTGATCGACGAACTCACGGTCATGGTACGGCCGTTGTCGGGCGCCCAGGCTCTCGCGGAGGCCATGGGCGCGCAGTTCGACCGGATCGCGAAGGAGGCGGAGACCGGCCGCGCCTCCTGACCTCACCGCAAAGGAGCGATCTTCGGCCGGATCAGGTCCTGCGTCCGCCGCCTGTGGCCCGGCGCACGGTTGGATGGGCCCATGACCACCGACGAGCACGCGCGGTTCATGCGGGCCAACCAGGCGAACTGGGACGCCCGCACCCCCGTCCACCTCGCCAGCCGCTTCTACGGACTCGACCAGGGCCTCGATCCCGCCCGCTGGTTCGCCGGGTTCGAGTGGGAGGACCTCGGCGAGCTGGCCGGCCGCGACCTGCTCCATCTCCAGTGCCATCTCGGCACCGAGACGCTCGCCTTCGCCGAGCGCGGCGCCAGGGCGACGGGCCTGGACTTCTCCGCCGCGTCCGTGGCCGCCGCGAAGGACATCGCGGCGCGGGCGGCGCTGGACGTCACCTACGTGCAGGCCAACGTGTACGACGCCGTGGAGGCCCTGGAGGGACGGCAATTCGACGTCGTCTACACCGGCAAGGGCGCGCTGTGCTACCTGCCGGACCTGCCGCGGTGGGCGGGCGTGGTCGCTCGACTGCTGCGCCCGGGCGGGCGGTTGTATGTCGTCGAGTTCCATCCCCTGCTCAACTCCCTCGGTCCGAAGCCTGCTCCCGGCGAGGGGCCCGAACTGCTGCTGCGCCACGACTACCTGGCAGGCGGCGGTGCCGTGCGCCGCGACGCGACGCACACCTACACCGACGGCCCGGCCGTCGAGGGCGCCACGGACAGCTACGAGTGGATGCACGGAATGAGCGAGGTCGTCAACGCGTTGGTGGAGGCGGGACTCACCATCCGGCGCCTGACGGAGAGCGACGAGCTTCCCTGGCCGCGCTGGGAGCGGATGGTGCGGACGGAATCCGGCTGGTGGCGCCTGCCCGAGCCCCGGATCCCGCTCCTGTACGGCCTGCTCGCCACCCGCTGAACCGTACCGCTGTGGTACGGTGCCGCTAGCACTTGTGTACGCCCCCCTTGTGGGCGCCGGTGCCAGTTCCCTTCAGATCAGCCGAACCGCCCGTCCGTCGTGACCGGCTCCCCGGCTTCCCCGCACCAGCGCGTGGCAGCGTTCCGCCGCCGCGTCCGCGGTGCCGTTCCCCGCCGCCCGAAGGCGCTCCGTCCGCCTTCCCGTCCGCGGCTTCCCTCCCTTCCTCGCATGCCTCATGCCGTCCGTCCTCGAAAGGACCGCCCACCATGACCACCACACTCGAACCCCCCGTCCAGCAGCAGCTCCCGGTCCGCGCGGCCACCGGTGTCCTCGACATCGACGCGAACGGCAAGGGCCATCTGCGCGCCGAGAGCCTGCTGCCCCTGCCCTCCGACCTCCAGGTCTCCCCCGCGCTGATCCGCGCGTACGGCCTGCGCAAGGGAGACCTCGTGGACGGTGTCCGCGGCACCCAGCGCGCCCTCACCGAGGTCGCCCGGGTCAACGGCCGCGCCGCCGACGCGGTCCGCGGTCGCCGCCACTTCCGCGACCTGACGCCACTGCACCCCCACGAACGCCTCCGGCTCGAACACCCGGCGTCCGGTCTGACCGGCCGGGTCGCCGACCTGATCGCCCCCGTCGGCAAGGGGCAGCGCGGCCTGATCGTCGCGCCGCCCAAGACCGGCAAGACGGTCCTCCTCCAGCAGATCGCGGCGGCCGTCGCCGGCAACCACCCCGAATGCCGGCTGATGGTGGTGCTGCTGGACGAGCGCCCCGAGGAGGTCACCGACATGCGGCGCTCGGTACGCGGCGAGGTGTACGCCTCCACCTTCGATCGCACGCCCAAGCAGCACATCGCGCTCGCCGAACTCGTCATCGAACGGGCCAAGCGGCTCGTCGAGGCCGGTGAGGACGTCGTGATCCTGCTCGACTCCCTGACCCGGCTGTGCCGGGCCCACAACAACGCGGCCGCCGCCGGTGGCCGCACCCTCAGCGGTGGTGTCGACGCCACCGCGCTCATCGGCCCCAAGCGGTTCTTCGGGGCCGCCCGGGCCGCCGAGGAGGGGGGCTCGCTCACCATCCTCGCCACCGCCCTGGTGGAGACCGGCTCCCGCGCCGACGACTTCTTCTTCGAGGAGCTCAAGAGCACCGGCAACATGGAACTGCGCCTCGACCGCGAACTCGCCTCCCGGCGCGTCTTCCCGGCCGTCGCCGTCACCCCCTCCGGCACCCGCCGCGAGGAACTCCTCCTGCCCTCTGCCGAGTTGGCCACCATGCGTGGACTGCGCCGCGCCCTTCAGACCCGCGACGGCCACGCCACCCTGGAAACCCTCCTGGAGCGCCTGCGGGCGACCCCGGACAACGCGACGTTCCTGCGCCGCGTCCAGCCGACGCTGCCCGCGGACTGACACACTCCCCCGTCCGGGTGCTCGCGCGCTCCGCACGGCCCGGGCAGCGCCTCGGACGGAGGGTCCGTTCCTACGTTGGCGGTATGACCATCGGATCTTCCTCCCGGGTTGTCGTGTCGGCCTGCGCGCTGTGCACGGCGGGCCTGCTGACGCTCGCCCCCGTCCCGGCGGCCGCGCACACGGGCTCCGACCCCGGCGCCCCCGGCGGGACGCGGGCCTCGGCCCCGCGCCCCGCCCTGCTCTACCGCTCCGGCACACACGTCCGCCCGCACCAGGGCGCCCCCCGGCCCCCGGACGTCTCCGCGCTGTCGTGGATCGTCGCCGACGCCCGCAGCGGGGAGGTGCTCGCGGCACACGACGCGCATCGCAAGCTGCCACCGGCCAGCACGCTCAAGACCCTGTTCGCCCTCGCCGTGCTCCCGGTGCTGCCCGCCGGGGTCCACCACCGGGTGGGGCCCGACGAACTGGCGGACGTCGGGGCCGGGAGCAGCCTGGTGGGGGTGCGGGAAGGGCAGACGTACCGGGTGTCCGACCTGTGGCACGGGGTCTTCCTCAACTCCGGCAACGACGCCGTGCACGTCCTGGCCCGGCTCAGCGGCGGCTGGCGCGCGGCCGCCGCCCGGATGCAGGCCAAGGCCCGGGCCCTCGGCGCCCTCGACACCCACGTCCACTCCCCCGACGGCTACGACACTCCCGGCCAGGTCTCCTCCGCGTACGACCTGGCCGTCTTCGGGCGGGCGGGGCTGCGCAACCCGGACTTCGCGCGGTACTGCGGCACGGTCGAGGCGAGGTTCCCCGGGCGCGGCGGAGGGTCGTACCCCATCCAGAACACCAATCGGCTGCTCACCGGCGCGGACGGGGTGAAGCCCTACGACGGGCTGATCGGCGTCAAGAACGGATACACCAGCCACGCGGGCAACACGCTGGTCGCCGCCGCGCGACGGGATGGCCGCACGCTGCTGGTCACCGTGATGAACCCCCGGTCCGGCGGGGGCTTCGCCGTGTACGAGGAGGCGCGCGAGCTGCTCGACTGGGGGTTCGGCGCGGCGGGGCGGGTGGATCCGGTGGGCTCGCTGGACGCGCTGCGGGTCCGGGCGCGGTCCGGCCCGGAGGCGGTGCCCGCGGCCACGGCCGCCGCCGTCGTCGTCCCCGACGAGGGGTCGGGCTGGTCGCGGACGGGGGCGATCGCCGGGGCCGCGGCACTCGGCGCGCTCGCCGTCGCGTTCGCCCTGCGGGGCAGGACCGGGCGACCGCTGCGGCACTGAGCGGCCGGCAGCCGTGTCAGCAGACCCAGCGCGGTCCAGGCGTCGGCGCCCGGCGCCTCGTCGAGCCGCGGCCGGACCACGTCGGTGCACAGCACCGCGTACAGGGCGCCCGCCGCGCGCGGGTGCCCGGCGCGGACCGGCACGGCAAGGGCCGGGAGAGTCGCGCGCCCCCCTTCGGCCTGGTCCGCTGACAGCGGCGGGGGTGACCGCCGCGGGCTCAGAACACCGACAGTCCCGTGAGGGTCGTGAACCGGTCCAATGCGGCCACCCCGGCCACCGAGTTGCCCCGCTCGTCGAGTCCCGGGCTCCACACGCACAGCGTGCACCGCCCCGGGACCACCGCGATGATGCCGCCACCCACACCGCTCTTGCCGGGCAGTCCGACCCGGTAGGCGAAGTTCCCGGCCGCGTCGTACGTCCCGCAGGTCAGCATCACCGCGTTGACCTGCTTGGCCTGACTGCGGGTGAGCAGCCGGGACCCGTCGGCGCGGATGCCGTGGCGGGCCAGGAAGCTGGTGGCGAGGGCCAGATCGGCGCAGGAGGCGAGCAGCGAGCACTGGCGGAAGTACTGGTCGAGCAGGACAGGCACCGGGTTGTCGATGTTGCCGTAGGACGCCATGAAATGGGCGAGGGCGGCGTTGCGGTCGCCGTGCGCGGCCTCGGAGGCGGCGACCTCCTCGTCGAAGTCCAGGCCCGGGTTGCCGCTCTCGGTGCGCAGGAAGGACAGCAGCTCGCCCGCCGCGTCCCCGGTGCGGGTCTGGAGGCGGTCGGTGACGACGAGGGCGCCCGCGTTGATGAACGGGTTGCGCGGGATGCCGTTCTCGTACTCCAGCTGGACCAGGGAGTTGAAGGGGTTGCCGGAGGGCTCGCGGCCCACGTGCTCCCAGAGCGCGTCGCCCTCGCGGGCCAGGTCCAGGGCGAGGGTGAAGACCTTGGTGATGGACTGCGTGGAGAACGGCTGCCGCCAGTCCCCCACGCCGTACACCGTGCCGTCCAGCTCCGCCACGGCCATGCCGAAGCGGCGCGGGTCGCAGGCGGCCAGCGCCGGGATGTAGTCGGCGGGCCGGCCGCGGCCGGGGGTGCGCTCGATCTCCTCGGCGATGCGTGCCAGGACCGGCTCGAAGGTCATGGACGACGTCATGATCACTATTGTGCCTCCGGGTCGGTCCGGGCGCGCATCAGCGGATCGAGGCGGGTCAGGCCAGAGCCCGGCCGGTGCCCGCGACGACTTCCGGGCGCAGCAGGTCGGCGAGGGTCTCGGCTGGCAACAGGCCCTTCTCCAGGACGAGTTCGGCGACCCCGCGGCCGGTGGCGAGGGCCTCCTTGGCGATGTCGGTGGCGGCCGTGTACCCGATGTGCGGGTTGAGGGCGGTGACCAGGCCGATGGAGTTCTCGACGGTGGCGCGCAGCACCTCGGTGTTGGCGGTGATGCCGTCCACACAGCGCTCGGCGAGGGTGAGGCAGGCGGCGCGCAGGTGGGTGAGGGACTCCGACAGGGAGTGCAGGATGATCGGCTCGAACGCGTTGAGCTGGAGCTGTCCGGCCTCGGCGGCCATGGTGATGGTGACGTCGTTGCCGATCACCTCGAAGGCGACCTGGTTGACGACCTCGGGGATCACCGGGTTGACCTTGCCGGGCATGATCGACGAACCGGCCTGTACCGGCGGGAGGTTGATCTCGCCGAGGCCCGCGCGCGGCCCGGACGACAGCAGCCGCAGGTCGTTGCAGCTCTTGGAGAGCTTGACCGCGATCCGCTTGAGCACGCCGGACATCTGGACGAACGCCCCGCAGTCCTGGGTCGCCTCGACCAGGTCGGCGGCGGTGACCAGCGGCAGTCCGGTGATCTCGGCGAGGTGGCGGCGGGCCGACTCGGCGTACCCGGCCGGGGCGTTGAGTCCTGTGCCGATGGCCGTGGCGCCGAGGTTGATCTCATGGATCAACTGCACGGCCTCGTCCAGACGATGACGGTCCTCGTCGATCATGACGGCGTAGGCCGAGAACTCCTGACCGAGCGTCATCGGGACCGCGTCCTGCAACTGTGTACGGCCCATCTTGAGCACGTCACGGAACTCGACCGCCTTACGGGCGAACGCGTCCTGAAGTACAGCCATCGCCTGGAGCAGGCCGCGCACCGCGAAGACCGTCGCCACCTTGACGGCGGTCGGGTAGACGTCGTTGGTCGACTGGCCCAGGTTGACGTCCTCGTTGGGGTGCAGGTGCCGGTACTGCCCCTTCTCGAACCCCAGCAGCTCCAACGCCCGGTTGGCGATCACCTCGTTGGCGTTCATGTTGGTCGAGGTGCCGGCCCCGCCCTGGATGACGTCGACGACGAACTGGTCGTGCAGCTTGCCCTCCCGGATCTCCCGGCAGGCCTCCACGATCGCGGCGGCCTTCCGCGGCTCCAGCAGCCCGAGCTCCTCGTTGGCGAGCGCGGCGGCCTCCTTCACCGCGGCCAGGGCGTCGATCAGGTGGGGGTAGGCGGAGATGGGCGTCCCGGTGATGGGGAAGTTCTCCGTGGCTCGCAGGGTGTGCACACCCCAGTAGGCGTCGGCGGGGACATCGCGGTCACCGAGCAGATCGTGCTCGCGGCGGCTGACGACGGCGGTCATGAGGGAACGGTTCCTCTTTCGAAGGGGGTGAGGACGACGCGCCCCACAGGGGCGCGGGGAACTGCGCGACCAGCCACAACGGACCCGCGGCCGCACGACAACAAATCGAGGCGAATCCCTAGGCGCAGGCCGAGACAACCACCGGCTCCAGCGACCGAACGGGCCGCACACGCCCGACTTCAAGGCCGCCCCCGAGAAGCGCCTCTCCCCGGAACTCGGTCAGCACAGCAGGGTCGACCCCGGCCCACGCGAGCGCCGCCGCAGCGACCGGCACCCGCGCCCGGTTCGCCCCGTCAGCGATCTTCACGGCAACAGAGCGCCCGTCCGGAAGGGCGGCGACCTGCACGCCCTCGAAGCCGTCCTTGGCCAGCAGCCCCGGCACCGCCCTCATCAGCGCGGCCACGTCCCGACCCGTCCCGGACGCCATCTCCGCGTGCGACCGCATCGCGTCGGCCACCCGGGCCTCGGGGGTGCCCGGCGCCGCGGTGGTGATCCGCGCGGCGGCCCGGGCGAGCCCGTGCAGCGAGACGGAGAAGAGCGGCGCTCCGCACCCGTCCACCGTCACCCGGGCGATCCGCTGCCCCGTGAGGTCCTCGACGATCTCGGCGATCGCCTGCTGGAGCGGGTGCGCGGGGTCCAGGTAGCCGTCGAGGGGCCAGTCGTTGAGGACGCACGTGTAGAGCATCGCCGCGTGCTTGCCGGAGCAGTTCTGGGCGAGCCGGGAGGGCGGTCGGCCCTCCCGCACCCACCCGTCCCGCACGATCGGGTCGAACGGCATGTCCGGCACGTTGCGCAGGGCGTCCTCCCCGAGCCCGGCGAGTTCCAGGATCCGCCGGGTGCCGGCGAGATGGCGCTCCTCGCCGGAGTGGCTCGCCGCGGTGAGCGAGAGGAGTTCGCCGTCGAGCGGGAGTCCGGCCCGGACCATGGCCACGGCCTGCACCGGCTTCAGCGCCGACCGCGGGTAGAACGCCGCCTCGATGTCGCCGAGCTGGAACCGGACCTGGCCGTCCGCGCCGAGGACGACGACGGAGCCGTAGTGGATGCCCTCCACGACCCCGCCGCGTATGAGGTGGGCGACGGGGGCGTGCAGGGGCTCGCGGATCAGGGGTGGGGCCGCGACGGAACTGCTGTACATCACTTCCTGCTTCGGGATGAGCGCGTCACGCGGGTCACGCGTCGACGTCGGTGGTGGAGTTGCGGGCCAGCCGGCCGCGGATGGCGTACCACCCGGCGACCAGCGCGCCGACGATCAACGGCAGGCACAGCACGGTGGTGCGTCCGGCGCCGCCGTCGGCGTACATGAGGACCAGGACGGTGGCGAGGAAGGCCAGCGTCACGAGCTCGGTCCAGGGGGAGCCCGGCAGTCGGTAGCCGGGGCGGGTCAGGTCGCCCTTCTGGGTCTTCTGCCAGAAGAGCAGGTGACAGATCATGATCATGCCCCAGGTGGACAGGATCCCGATCGCGGCGAAGTTGAGGACGATCTCGAACGCGTCGGCGGGGACCACGAAGTTGAGGCCGACGCCGAGCACGCAGATGCCACTGGTGAGCAGGATGCCGCCGTAGGGGACCTGGCTGCGGCTCATCACGCCGGTGAATTTGGGCGCCGAGCCGGACATGGCCATGGAGCGCAGGATGCGGCCGGTGGAGTACAGGCCGGAGTTGAGCGAGGACATGGCCGCGGTGAGGACGACGAGGTTCATCACGCCGCCGGCCGCCGGGATCCCGACGTTGGAGAGCACGGTCACGAAGGGGCTCTCGCCCGCCTTGTAGGAGGACCAGGGCAGCAGCATCGAGAGCAGGACGACCGAGCCGACGTAGAAGAGGCCGACGCGCCACATGATCGAGTTGATCGCCTTCGGCATGATCTTCTCGGGGTTCTCGGTCTCGCCGGCCGCGACGCCCACCAGTTCGACGGAGGCGTAGGCGAAGACGACGCCCTGGATGATCAGCAGCATGGGCAGCAGGCCGTGGGGGAAGACGCCGCCGTGGTCGGTGATCAGGGCCGGGCCGGGGGTGGTGTCGCCGACCTCGTGCTGGGTGACCAGCAGGAAGATGCCGATGAGCATGAAGGTCACCAGCGCGCCGACCTTGATGATGGCGAACCAGAATTCCAGCTCACCGAACATCCTCACCGAGACCAGGTTGACGGTGAGGACCACGGCGAGCGCGACGAGTGCGAGCACCCACTGCGGGATGTCGGAGAACATGCCCCAGTAGTGGGTGTAGACGGCCACCGCGGTGATGTCGGCGATGCCGGTGGTGGCCCAGTTCAGGAAGTACATCCAGCCGGCGACGTACGCGCCCTTCTCGCCCATGAACTCCCGGGCGTACGACACGAAGGCGCCGGAGGAGGGGCGGTACAGGACGAGTTCGCCGAGGGCGCGGACGACGAGGAAGGCGAAGATCCCGCAGACCGCGTAGGCGATGAAGAGGGAGGGGCCGGCGTCGGCGAGCCGGCCGCCGGCGCCCAGGAAGAGGCCGGTGCCGATGGCGCCGCCGATGGCGATCATGTTGACGTGCCGGGACTTCAGCGACTTGCTGTAGCCCTCGTCTCCGGCGTCGACATGGACGGAACGTTTCTGCACGCCGTCGTGCAGGCTCTGCTCGCTCAAGGCTGGGGTTCGCCTTCCGTGGGAGTGTCCGTGCCCGTGCCCGGGGGACGCACGATGTCGGTGAGGGTGGTCTCGACGCGGTCGAGGTGGTGGGACATGGCCTCGACCGCGTCCAGCTCGGAACCGTCGACCAGCGCCTCGACGATCGCCCGGTGTTCCCGGTTGGACTGCTCACGGCGTCCACCGAGTTCGTTGAGGAAGGCCGACTGACGCGCCAGTGCGTCGCGGATCTCCTCGATCACCCGGCGGAAGAGCGGGTTCTGGGCGGCCTCGGCCACGGCCAGATGGAACAGGGTGTCCATCGCGACCCACGCGGTCGTGTCCGTCTCCCGCTCCATGCGCTCCAGCAGATGCGCCAGGTGGTCGAGGTTCTCCGGGGTGCGGCGCAGGGCCGCGTACCCGGCGACGGGGATCTCGACGTGGCGGCGCACTTCCAGCAGGTCGCTGGCCGCGTAGTCGCCGAAGGTGGGGTCCTCGACCGCGTCGGCGACGACGAAGGTGCCCTTGCCGGTCTTGGAGACGGTCAGACCCATGGTCTGCAACGCCCTGAGGGCCTCGCGCAGCACGGGCCTGCTGACCTCCAGGGTGCGGCAGAGCTCGGCCTCGGAGGGGAGCTTGTCGCCGATGGCGTACTCCCCGCGCTCGATGGCGCCACGCAGATGCGCCAGCACCGCTTCCATGGCGCTGACGCGCCGCGGGGGCTGCTGTCCGGCTGTCCGGCTGTCTGACAGGTTCACGGGAGTGATACTCCGGGCGATGGGAGGGTGCTGTCAAGGCGTGTGAAAAAGGATTTTCACGGGGCCCGGGAGATGAATGCCGCCTCACGTCCCGGGCGGGCCGCTCAGCCGTGCAGCACACCCGTGCCGAGGAGACCGAACAGCAGCAGGCCCACGACGATCCGGTAGACCACGAAGGCGTTGAAGGAGTGCTTGGCCACGAACCTCAGCAGCCAGGCGATGGAGGCGTAGGCGACCACGAAGGAGACGGCCGTGCCGACCGCCAGCGGGACCGCGCCCGCGCCGGTGCCGAGCGCGTCCTTGAGCTCGTAGACGCCGGCGCCGGTCAGGGCGGGGATGCCGAGGAAGAAGGACAGCCGGGTGGCGGCCACGCGGTCCAGGTCGAGCAGGAGGGCGGTGGACATGGTGGCGCCGGAGCGGGAGAAGCCGGGGAAGAGCAGCGCGAGGATCTGGGAGCTGCCGACGAGCATGGCGTCCTTGAAGGACGTGTCGTCCTCCCCCCGCTTGTGCCGGCCCCTCTGGTCCGCCGCCCACATCACGCCGCTGCCGACGATCAGGGAGCCGGCGACCACCCAGAGCGAGGCGAGCGGGCCCTGGATCAGCGGCTTGGCGGCGAGGCCCACGACGACGATCGGGATCGTCGCGCAGATGACCCACCAGGCGAACTTGTAGTCGTGGTGGTACCGCTCCTCCCTGTCGCGCAGCCCGCGGCCCCACGCGGAGACGATCCGCACGATGTCCTTGAAGAAGTACACGAGCACGGCGGCGATCGCGCCGACCTGGATGACGGCGGAGAACCCGACCACGGCGTCGTCGTCGACGGGGATGCCCATGAGCCCCTCGACGATCTTGAGATGACCGGTGGAGGAGACCGGCAGGAACTCGGTCACCCCCTCGACGGCTCCGAGGACGACGGCCTGACCGACACTGATGGCGCTCATGGGTTCCAGTTCTCCGGCGGAGGGGCGGATCGGGCGGGACAGTCTTACTACACGCGGACGTGTCCGGATCCTTACGCGCCGAGCGCGCGGGCGAGTTCCACGCCCGCGAACGCCGCCCCGAGCCCCGCGACCAGGGTGCCGCCCACGTTGGCGAGGGCGTACAGGCCCGCGCCCGTCTCGGCCAGCCGCAGGGTCTCGTAGGAGAACGTCGAGTACGTGGTCAGAGCGCCGCACAGGCCGGTGCCGAGCAGGAGCTGGACCTGCGGGGACCCGGCGGCGCCGGTGAGCAGGCCGAGGACGAGACAGCCGGAGACGTTGACCGCGAAGGTGCCCCACGGGAAGACCGAGTCGTGGCGGGACTGGACCGCGCGGTCGGTGAGGTAGCGGAGCGGGGCGCCGACCATGGCGCCCGCGACGACGAGCAGCCAGTTCACGACGAGTTCTTACCCTCCGCGTCCGTTTCCTCCGGCTCGTCCCGGCCCGCGTACCGGATGACCTCGCAGGCGTCGAGGATCACCAACCCCTCGGTCACGAGCTCGTCGAGCTGCGGCAGGAAGGCCCGCACCCGCTCCTCGGTGTCGACGACGACGATCGCGACGGGCAGGTCCTCGCTCAGGGACAGCAGCCGCGAGGTGTGGATCCGGGAGGAGGCGCCGAAGCCCTCGACGCCGCGGAAGACGCTGGCGCCCGCGAGGCCGGCGGCATGGGCGCGGTGCACGATCTCGCTGTAGAGGGGCTTGTGGTGCCAGATGTCGTTCTCGCCGACGAACACCGTCGCCCGCAGGGCACTGCCGGTCAGTCTCGTCATGACGGTCTCCGCTTCAGGACACGGCGGGTGGCGGTGGCGGCGAGCCACACCGCGGCGAGGGCCGCGAGGAGAGTCGCGGCGAGGTAGGCGAAGCCGGTGCCGGGGTGACCGGAGTCGACCAGCTTGCGGATGTCGACGGCGTAGGTGGAGAAGGTCGTGAAGCCGCCGAGGACGCCGGTGCCGAAGAAGGGCCTGACCAGGTGGTGCGCGGCCCACACCTCGGTGACGACGACCATGAGGACCCCGATGGCGGCGCAGCCCGCGACGTTGGTCCAGAAGGTCGCCCAGGGAAATCCGCCCGGCCGGTGGGGCCACCACAGGGAGAGCCCGTACCGGGCCGTGGCGCCGAGGGCCCCGCCGACCGCGACCACGGCGACGACGGGCGCCTGGCCGCGCGGAGGGCGGGGCGCGGGGGTGCGGAGCCTCTCGGCCTCCGGAGTGGTCATGGTCGTACGTCTCCTGCCTGGACGGCCCGGTCGGGGCCGGTCAACAGGCTAACGCCGGTCGCTCTTACCGGCGGGCGGCTCGCACAGGGCGATGCCCCGCTCCCACAGGCTGCCCAGGACCAGGTGACCTGCGGCCTCGCAGACGCTGGTGACCATCCGGAAGCCGGAGCGGCGGCGGGCGAGGTGGTGGACGGTCGTGCCGTGGTCGTCGACGGCGAGGACGCCGATCGTGCCGGTGGGACGGAAGGGGGCGTGCACGGCCAGCCGGGCGGCGGTGCGGCGGACGGCGGGGGCGGCGCGGTGCAGAAGGTCCAGCGGGGGCACGCGCGGGCCGGCCAGCGACACCCAGATCGGCCCTTCGGGGCCCGCGCGCCAGATGTTGTCGGGCATGCCGGGGAGGTCCTCGACGAAGGGTTCGCCGCGGCCTGCCTTCGGGCCGGTGAGCCAGTAGCGGGTGAGGCGGCGGGCGCCGGTCTCGGCCACGACCAGGAAGGACTCGTCGCCGCTGGGGGCGATCCCGTTGGCGAACTGGAGCCCCTCCAGGAGGACTTCGGGTGTCTCACTGCCGGGCGCGAGGCGCAGCAGACGGCCGGTGCCGGTGTGCTCGACGAGGTCGCCGATCCACTGGTCGAGGGGGTGACTGCGGCTGGAGACCGTGACGTACACGCTGCCGTCGGACAGGGCGACGGTGTTGCTGCAGAACCGCAGCCGCTCCCCCGCCACCGAGTCGGCGAGGATGCGCACCACGCCGGTGGTCAGGTCCACGCGCAGCAGGCCGAGTTCGGCGTCGCACACCAACAGGGTGTCGTCCGCGAGGAGTTCGAGGCCGAGCGGTCTGCCGCCGGTCTCGGCGAGCACCTCGACGCGGGCCGTGTCCGGATCGGCGAGTCCGTCGAGGCGCAGGAGGCGGCCGTCCTCCACGCCGGTGAGCACCCGGCCCCGGCTGTCGGCTACCACGTCCTCGGGGCCCCGGCCGCCGATCGCCACGTACCTGTAGGGGACCAGCACCTGTGCACGCTCCACGGACATCCGCCCTTCGTCGCCGGTGAACCCGCTCCTACCAGCCCTTCTCGAACATGCGGGCCACCTCGGCCAGCCGCATCTCGTCCCGCCGGTAGTACGTGCGCCGCCTGACCCGCGTGGCGTGCACCAGGCCGATGGCCGCGAGGAGTTCGAGATGGGTGTCGGCGACCTCGCGGCCCACCCCGAGTCGGGCGGCCACGGCGTCCGCGGTCACGCCGTCCTCGGTCAGCTCGCCGCGACGCCGGGACGGGAAGGCCGCGGCCGGATCCTTCAGCCATTCCAGGATCTCCAGCCGTCGCTCGCTGACGGGAGTTCGCAGCATGGCATCCCCTCTCGGTCCGACCTCCTCGTACCGCGAGTTCCCACTGTCCCGCAATCGAGACCGCCGTGTACGGACTTCACACGGCTTGTCCGATATCGAACGGGCGCGTGGGGAGCGTCTGCCGCTTCCCAGCGCGGGCGTGCGCGCCGGGCGACGAGTCGGGTGCGCTCCCTCCCCCTGGACGGCATCGCGCGAGGGCCCGGCCGCGCGGCCGGGCCCTCGGGTCACCCGGGATCACCGGTGGCTGAACCACGCCATCGCCGGCAGCGCCTTGTCGTCGTAGCCGAACAGGGCCTGGTTCTCCCAGCCGTTGCCGGAGGCGGAGTCGGTCGGGTCCCAGCCGTTGCCGGTGACCGCGGTCCAGGTCGACTCCCAGTAGAAGACGCCGAGGCCGCGGCCGTTCGGGACGGCCTCGACGATGCTGGCGACGTCGTTCATCCAGCGGGTCTGGCCGGCCGTCGTGGCCGGGTAGCCGGCGACGAGCTCGCTGGTGAGGTTGATGATGTTCTCGTGCGCGTCCTCGCTGTCGAGACGGAAGGGGTACGCCGTCTCGGCGACGAAGACCGGCTTGCCGTAGCGGGAGGCCGCGTCGTCCAGGGTCGTCTGGAAGTCGGACAGCGAGCCGTGCCAGTAGCCGTAGTAGGACAGGCCGATGACGTCGAACTTCACGCCGTTGGAGACCGCGTTGTCGAACCACCAGCGGGTGCCGGTCAGGTCACCGCCCTTGGCGAGGTGCAGCGCCACCTGGGTGGAGGAGCTGACCGCCTTGACCGCGGCGTAGCCGGAGTTGAGCAGACCGGCGAGCTGCGACCAGTTGTCGGTGGAGCCCGCCGACCACAGCATGCCGCCGTTGATCTCGTTGCCGACCTGGACCATGTCGGCCGTGGTGCCCTGCGCCTTCAGCGCGTTGAGGACGTCGTACGTGTGGTTGTACACGTCCGTCTTCAGCTGGCTGTAGCTGTGGCCGGTCCACGGCGCCGGAACCGTCTGGGCGCCGGGGTCGGCCCAGGTGTCCGAGTAGTGGAAGTCGACCAGCAGCTTCATGCCCTGTGCCTTGACGCGCTTGGCCAGCGCCAGCACCTGGGTCTTGGTGTTGTAGCCGTCCTTGGGGCTCACCCAGACCTTGACGCGCGCGTAGTTCTGCCCGGCGGACCTGAGGACGGCGAGCGCGTCGCCGGTCGCGCCGGAGCTGGTCCGGTACGTACCGCCGAGCGCCTCGCTCTTGGCGAGGGAGGAGACGTCGGAGCCCTTGATGGTGGTCCCGCCGGCGCCGGACGCGAAGGTCAGGTCGTCGACGTTGATCCAGTTGCCCGCGTTGGCGTCGCTGTTGACGCTGATGGTGCACTGGTTGCTGGTGACGTTGACCGGGACCACGATCCGGATCCAGCCGCTCGCGGAGACCGGCAGGTCGGTGCGCTGCTCGGCGCCGCCGCAGTTCTTCAGGGCTATGTAGGCGGAGTTCTGGCCGCCGCCGGAGCGGACCCAGGCGGTGAGTCGGTAGGAGCCGTTGGTCAGCCCGGACAGGTACTGGTACGTCTCCACCTTGTACGCGGAGGACGCCCAGTGGGTCAGGCGGTAGCTGCCGCCGTGGCCGCCGGCCTCGCTGAACGAGGCGCCGGTCGAGCCGTACTCGGACCAGCCGGCCGGGGCAGCCGTGGCCGCGCCGTCGGACTCGAAGCCGCCGTTGGTCAGCGTGCTCGCCGCCTGGGCGGTCTGGGCGGGCAGGGCGGTGAGGGCGAGCCCCGCGGTGAGCGGGAGAAGCAGGGCGCGCAGGGTGCGTCTGGGATGGAACATCGTCGTCCGTCGTCCCTTCGACATGGGGGTGGGGAATTGCCCTTCGACGGGGATGGCGAAGGGGCCCCTCCACCCGCGGCTCGCGGCTCGCACGGGCGGAGGGGAGTCGGTCGGGCGCGTGGCGCCCCGGTTCAGCCGTCGAGTCGTACGACCCGGACGCCTCCGGCCGGGACCTCCAGGCGGCCCGCGGCCCGCACACCGGTCAGGAGCTCGGTGCCGGTGCCAGCCAGCGCCACCTTGGCGTCCGCGGCGGTGTGGTTGATGGCGAACAGGTAGGTGCCCGACGCACCGGCGCGGCGTACGACCTCGACGTCGCGGGGCAGGTCGGCGGGCGCGACGACCTGTGCGTCCTCGACGGCCCAGCCGAGCAGCGCGTCGAGGCCCTCGGCGCCGAGGCGGGTGGAGACGTACCAGGCGGTGCCCTCGCCGAGACGGTGCCGGGTGACCGCCGGATGTCCCGCGGTGAGCCCGTCGGCGTAGGTCCACACGGTCTCGGCGCCGCGCGGGACGACGAACTCGGTCCACACGTCGCCGTTGAGCTCGGAGCCGTCCGGGCCGGTGAGGCGTACGTTCTCGCCCTGGAGCAGCGGCGAGAACTCCTCGATCGTGAGGCCGAGGACGTCGCGCAGCGGGCCGGGGTAGGCCCCCTCGTGCACGGCGTCGTGCTCGTCGACGATGCCGGAGAAGAAGGAGACGACGAGGGTGCCGCCGTTCTCCACGTACGCCTTGAGGTTGTTCCCGGCCGCCTCGGTCATCAGGTAGAGGGCCGGTACGACGACAAGGGGATACCTCGACAAGTCGGCTTCCGGGTGGGCGAAGTCGACGGTGAGGTGCCGGTCGTAGAGCGCCTCGTAGAAGGCGTCGGCGCGCTCGCGCGGGTCGTGGTCCTCGCTGGGGCGCCAGTCGAGGTTCTGCGCCCACCAGGAGTGCCAGTCCCACAGGACGGCGACGTCGGCCTGGGTGCGGGTGCCGCGCAGGTCGCTCAACGAGTCGAGCGCGGCGCCGAGTTCGACGACCTCGCGCCACACGCGCGTGTCGGTGCCGCCGTGCGGCAGCATCGCGGAGTGGAACTTCTCGGCGCCGCGCCGGGACTGGCGCCACTGGAAGAACATGGCGCCCTCGGAGCCGCGCGCCACGTGGGCGAGGGAGTTGCGGGCCATCTGGCCGGGGGCCTTGGCGGGGTTGCGGGCCTGCCAGTTGACGCCCGAGGTGGAGTGCTCCAGCAGGATCCAGGGCGCTCCCCCGGCCACCGAGCGGGTGAGGTCGGCGGCCATGGCGAGGTTGACGTGGGTGCGGCGGCCGTCGGTGATCAGGTAGTGGTCGTTGGTGACGATGTCGACCTCGCGGCCCCAGGCCCAGTAGTCGACGGAGTCGCACTGGCTGAGGGCGGTCATGAAGTTGGTGGTCACCGGGACGCCGGGCGCGAGGCGGTGCAGGATGTCCCGCTCCATACGGAAGTTCTCGCGCATGGTGGCGTCGGCGAAGCGCCTGTAGTCCAGCGCCTGGGCCGGGTTGCCGACCGTGGGGGCGAGGCGCGGCGGGTTGATGTCCTCGAAGTCCGCGTAGCGCTGGCCCCAGAAGGCCGTGCCCCAGGCCTCGTTGACGCCTTCGACGCTCCCGTGGGTCGAGGCCAGCCAGCGTCGGAAGTGGGCCGCGCAGGAGTCGCAGTAGCAGGCGGAGACGGGGACGCCGTACTCGTTGTGCACGTGCCACATCGCCAGGGCCGGGTGGTCGGCGTAGCGCTCGGCGAGCCGGGTGGTGATGTTCGCGGCGGCCGCGCGGTAGTCGGCGTTGCTGTGGCAGATCGCGCCGCGGGAGCCGAACTCGTAGCGCACGCCCTCCGCCGTCACCGGCAGGGCCTCGGGGTGGGCCCGGTAGAACCAGACCGGGGGCACCACGGTGGGGGTGCCGAGGTCGGCGCGGATGCCGTTCTCGTGGAGCAGGTCGAGCAGGCGGTCGAGCCAGCCGAAGTCGTACACCCCCGGCGCCGGTTCCAGGAGCGCCCAGGAGAAGATTCCGACACTCACCATCGTGACGCCGGCCTCCCGCATCAGCCGGACGTCCTCGTGCCAGACGCCTTCCGGCCACTGCTCGGGGTTGTAGTCCCCGCCGAAGGCGAGCCTGGTGAGGCCCCTGGGGGTGGCTTCCGGCATGGATCTCTCCCGTTGTGGTCGATCTTTTGGGAACGTGCACACAGTCGATCAGCGGTGCGAGCCCAACATAACCGCACAGCAACAACCATTGACAAGTGTCCGGGATGTTTCTCTACTGTGAACGCTCACAGAAGCACCGCGAGCGAGCCGAGGGGCGCGCCGGTGTCGAGAGGACGAGTGCGCGGAGGCCCGCAGGGCTGAGCACGATCGCGCCACCCGACAGCGGCGACACGGCGTCCCGGCGGCGAGCCGCGGAAACGAAGGCGCAGGTTCTCGCAGCAGGCGGGGACCCAGGTCAGGGGAGAGATCCATGCCCATCACGAAGCGCAGCCGCTTTGTGGCATCCACCATCGCCGTTGCCCTCGGCGCCACCGCACTGGCCGCCTGCGGCTCGTCCGACGGCGACAGCGAGGCCGACTCCGGTCCGGTCTCGCTGACGTACTGGACCTGGACGCCCGGCATGGACAAGGTCGTCGACCTGTGGAACAAGGGTCAGGGCAAGAAGGACCAGATCACCGTCACGGTGAAGAAGCAGGCGTCCGGTGACGCGCTCATCACCAAGATCCTCACCGCGCACAAGGCCGGCAAGGCGCCCGACCTGGTCCAGGCCGAGTACCAGGCGCTGCCGACCCTGGTCAGCAACGACGCCCTCGCGGACATCTCCAAGAACGTGGGCGAGGCGAAGGGCAAGTTCGCCGACGGTGTCTGGCAGCAGACCACGCTCGGCTCGGACGCCGTCTACGCGGTCCCGCAGGACATCGGCCCGATGATGTTCTACTACCGCCAGGACCTCTTCAAGAAGTACGGCCTGACCGTCCCCACCACCTGGGACGAGTTCGCCGAGACGGCCCGCGCGCTGAAGAAGAAGTCCCCCGGCACCGACCTGACGACCTTCTCCGCCAACGACTCCGGCCTCTTCGCGGGCCTGGCCCAGCAGGCCGGCGCGCGGTGGTGGACCACCGAGGGCGACAAGTGGAAGGTCGGCATCAACGACGCGGCCACCAAGAAGGTCGCCGACTTCTGGGGCGGCCTCGTCAAGGAGGGTGCCATCGACAACCAGCCGATGTACACCCCGGCCTGGAACAAGGCGCTCAACACCGGCAAGCAGATCGCCTGGGTCTCCGCCGTGTGGGCGCCGGGCACGCTGACCACCGCCGCGCCCGCCACCAAGGGCAAGTGGGCCATGGCCCCGCTCCCCCAGTGGACCGCAGGTGAGAACAGGACCGGCAGCTGGGGCGGCTCCTCCACCGCCGTCACCACGGACTCGGAACACCAGGAGGCCGCCGCCAAGTTCGCCACCTGGCTGAACACCGACGACCAGGCCCTCCAGGCGCTCGCCAAGGAGAGCGGCATCTACCCGGCCGCCACCAACGCCCAGACCAGCGGCGCCTTCGCCCAGGCGCCCGACTACTTCTCGAACCAGGCGGACTTCTACACCAAGGCCGCCGAGATCGCGAAGACCACGGCGCCCTCCGCCTGGGGCCCGAACGTGAACGTCGCCTACACGTCCTTCAAGGACGCCTTCGGCGCCGCCGCGAAGAACAAGTCGGACTTCACCGCCGCCCTGGACACGATGCAGGACGCCACGGTCGCCGACCTCAAGAAGCAGGGCTTCGGGGTCAGCGAGTGACCACCGCACGCCGGAGGTCGTACGGGGTCAAGGGGGCCCCGTATGCCCACCCGTCTCCCACCACCACCCTCAGACGAGCGCGCAGCGCCCCCTACTTCTTTCTGATCCCCGCCACGCTCCTCTTCGCGCTGTTCTTCGCGCTGCCCATCGGCTACGCCGTCTACCTCAGCTTCCGCAAGGTGCACGTCTCCGGCCTCGGCCTGGGCAAGGGCGCCCGCACGGAGGTCTGGGCCGGCCTGGAGAACTACACGGACGCCCTGTCCGACAGCGAGTTGCTGAACGGAGCCCTGCGCGTCCTCGGCTACGGCTGCATCGTCGTCCCGGTGATGCTCGGCCTCGCCCTGCTGTTCGCGCTGATGCTCGACTCCGACAAGGTGCGGTTCACCCCGTTCACCCGGCTCGCGATCTTCCTGCCGTACGCCATCCCCGGCGTGGTGGCGGCGCTGCTGTGGGGCTTTCTGTACCTGCCCGACGTCAGCCCGTTCTACTACGTGCTGGAGAGGCTCGGCCTGCCGCAGCCGGACCTCCTGGACGGCGGCCCCCTGTATCTGGCCCTGTCGAACATCGCGATCTGGGGCGGCACCGGCTTCAACATGATCGTCATCTACACCTCGCTCCAGGCCATCCCGGCGGAGGTCTACGAGGCGGCCAAGCTGGACGGCGCCACCCCGCTCCAGATCGCCCTGCGGATCAAGATCCCGATGGTGGCGCCCTCACTGGTGCTGACCTTCTTCTTCTCGATCATCGCCACACTCCAGGTGTTCAACGAGCCGACCACCCTCAAGCCCCTCACCAACTCCGTGTCCACGACGTGGAGTCCGCTGATGAAGGTGTACCGGGACGCGTTCGGCACCAACGACATCCACGCGGCCGCGGCGCAGGCCGTGATCATCGCGCTCGCGACGCTGCTGCTGTCCTTCGGGTTCCTGCGGGCCGCGAACCGTCGCCAGAAGCAGGAGGCAGCACGATGAGTTCTCTTGCCGTACACAAGACCGAGCCGGACGGGGGTCCCCCCGGTCGAGCAAAGTCGAGAAGGGGAGAGGGCAGCACGCCCCGCACCACCCAGGGCCGGCCCCTGCACCGCCGGATCGCGCTGGTCCCGACGGTCGCGCTGCTGATCGGCGCCCTCTACACCCTGCTCCCGGTGGCCTGGGTCGTGATCGCGTCGACGAAGTCCGGCACGGAACTGTTCTCCACGTTCACGTTCCTGCCCGGCACGGGTCTCACCGAGAACCTCAAGGACCTCAACGCCTACCGCGACGGCGTCTACTGGGCGTGGATGGGCAACTCGGCGTTCTACTCCGGTGTCGGCGCCCTGCTGTCGACGGTCGTGTCGGCGTTCAGCGGCTACGCGCTCGCCGTCTACCGCTTCCGCGGCCGCGAGACGATGTTCAACGTCCTGCTCGCCGGTGTCCTGATGCCGCCGATCATCCTCGCCGTCCCGCAGTACCTGCTGCTGGCCCAGGCGGACCTCACCGACTCCTACCTGTCGGTGCTGCTCCCCCAGATCCTCTCCCCCTACGGCGTCTACCTCGCGCGCATCTACGCCGCGGCGGCCGTCCCGGCCGACGTGGTCGAGGCCGGGCGGATGGACGGCGCCGGCGAGTGGCGGATCTTCACGCGGATCGCGCTGCCGATGATGGTGCCCGGCATGGTGACGGTGTTCCTCTTCCAGTTCGTGGCGATCTGGAACAACTTCCTGCTGCCGTACATCATGCTGAGCGACGACGAGAAGTTCCCGATCACGCTCGGTCTGTACACGCTCCTGGAGCAGGGCGCCAACACCCCGGCCCTGTACACGCTGGTGATCACCGGCGCCTTCCTCGCGGTGTTCCCGCTGATCGCGCTGTTCCTGGTCATCCAGCGGTTCTGGAGCCTCGATCTGCTGTCCGGGGCCGTAAAGTCATGACCATGAGCAACACGGGGGGCCGACGCAGGCCGCCGACGATCCATGACGTGGCCCGCGAGGCCGGGGTCTCGCGTGGCACCGTCTCACGCGTCCTCAACGGCGGGCACTACGTCAGCCCGGCCGCCCAGGAGGCGGTCAACGCCGCGATCCGCAAGACGGGTTACGTCGTGAACCGGCACGCCCGGTCCCTGATCACGGGACGCTCCGACTCCATCGGCTTCCTGCTGACGGAGCCTCAGGAGATGCTCTTCGAGGACCCCAACTTCAACGTCCTGCTGCGCAGTTGCACCCAGGCACTGGCCGCGCACGACATCCCGCTGCTGCTGATGCTGGCCGGCACACAGGACGAGCGGCGCCGGATAACGCGGTACATCACGGCGGGTCACGTCGACGGGGTGCTGCTGGTCTCCAGCCACTCCGCGGACCCGGTCGCCGAGGAGCTGCGCGAGGCGGGGGTGCCCCTCGTCCAGTGCGGCAAGCCCATGGGCCGGGGCTCCAAGGTGAGTTACGTGGCCGCGGACGACCGGGACGGCGCGCGGGACATGGTGCGCCATCTGCTGTCGCTGGGCCGGCGCCGCATCGGTGTCGTGACCGGTCCGCTGGACAGCCCCGGCGGCGTCGACCGCCTCGCCGGTTACAAGGAGGTGCTCACCGAGGCGGGCGTGGAGATCGACGAGCGCCTCATCACCTCCGGCGACTACAGCCGGGCCAGCGGTGAGGCAGGCGCCGAACGGCTGCTGGCGCAGGCCCCGGACATGGACGCCGTGTTCGTGGCCTCCGACCTGATGGCACAGGGCGCCCTCACGGCACTGCGCAGGGCCGGCCGCCGGGTCCCCGAGGACGTGGCCGTGGGCGGCTTCGACGACTCCGCCGCGGCGACGGAGTCCACCCCCGCCCTCACCACGATCCGCCAGCCCTACGACCGCATCAGCAACGAGATGGTGCGGGTACTCCTGGCCCAGATCGGCGGCGAGGACCCGGCCGCGGTGATCCTTCCCACCGAGCTGGTCAAGCGGGACTCGACCTGACGCAGGCCCGCGGGCAGCAGGCCACCGCAGTGGCCGCGCCATGGAGCCGGTGACCCGCCTGTCGGCACGGTAGGCGCCGCCGTCGACGTCGACATCGCATGGGCGCGCCGCCCGGCCCTCGCGCCGGGCGCGCGCCCTTCGGCGATCCCCGTCCCACGTTGCGGCCTGGCTCCCCCTTGACCCGGTCAGGATCGGAGAAGCCGCCTGCCACCGCCCCGTCCTACGGTGGGACCACGGACGAAACGGCGCACGCCAGGAGGCCCCGATGACCGCAGGACTGAACACCATCATCTACCCCGTCAAGGACATCGCTCGGGCGAAGGCCCTGTTCAGCGCTTTGCTGGAGACCGAGCCGTACGCCGACGAGCCCTACTACGTCGGTTTCAAGGACGCGGGCCAGGACGTGGGCCTGGACCCCAACGGCCACGCCCGCGGCATGACGGGCCCGGTCCCGTACTGGCACGTCACCGACATCCGCGCCCGGCTGGCCGCGCTGCTCGACGCGGGCGCGGAGCTGCTCCAGGACGTCACCGACGTCGGCGGCGGCAAGCTGATCGCCTCCGTCAGGGACGCGGACGGCAACCTCGTCGGGATCACCCAGGACAGCTGAAGGGTCGCGCCGATCACGCCCCCTGCCTGATGTGGTTGCACGCGCATTAACATGGGGTGTATGGCAGTGAACGCGGCCGGCGCCCGGCTCGAAGAACAGTGGCGGGACATCCTCGCGGTCCACGCCCGCACGATGTGCGAGATCGACCGGGTGCTGCACCCGCACGGGCTGGGCGCGAGCGACTTCGAGGTGCTCGACCTCCTCGCCGCCCAGGCCCCCGCGGAGGGCGACCTGTGCCGGGTGCAGAACCTGGTCGGCCGGGTCCATCTCAGTCAGAGCGCGCTGTCCCGGCTCATCGGCCGGCTGGAGAAGGACGGCCTGGTGGAACGGTCCGTGTGCCGGGAGGACCGGCGCGGGGTGTGGGTGGCCCTGACGCGCAAGGGGCGCGATCTGCACGCCGAGGTGCTGCCGCTCCAACGGGACGCGCTGCACCGCATGCTGAACGGCTGAGCGCGACCCCGCACACCCAGAGAACAGTCCGGTCCTCGCGGGAACCCCCAGGCCCGGGAAGAGCCTGTGAGAACCCGGGAGAGAGCGAGAACGTAACCGGCCCTTCGCGGTGCCATGCTGAACGAAAAACACCGCGCAGGGACGGAGAGACAACGCCTTGGCCGTGGAAGAGGACCGGGCCGCCGAGTTCAGCACCTACACGACGCGTTCCGTGGCGGAGACCCACGACGCGATCGCGGCGCACTACTACGACCTTCTCCTCGAAGTGGCGGGCCCCGCCGAGGACTTCAGCACCGTCATGAACGTGGTGGACCTCGGTTCTCTCACGGTCGGCGAGATCACCTTCGGCACCGAGGTGCGCATGCGCTTCGGCGAACTCGGCTACTACCACGTCGGGGTGCCGCTGATCGGGGGCTTCGGCGCCCGCGAAGGGTACGGGGAGCTGTTGTACGGCACCACCGGGCGCGCGTGCTTCTTCGACCCCGCGCGGAAGATCAGCGTCGAGGAGTGGACCGGTGACTGCCACACCCTCACGGTGAAGATCGACAAGCTGGCCCTGCACCGGCAGTTGGAGGCGCTGCTCGGCAGACCCCTCCCCCGGCCGCCCCGGTTCCAGCCGTACATGGACGTCTCCCGCGGAGCCGGGCGCAGTTGGGCGAACCTCGCACAGTGGAGCCTGCTGGAGAAGGACGTCTCGCACGGTCTGCTGCGCCGGCCGCTCATCCGCCGCCGCTTCGAAGAGACCCTGCTGGACGGGGTGTTGCTGGCCGCCGAGCACTCCTACCGCGAGGAACTGGCCGCGCCGCCACCCCCGATGCGGCCCGCCGCCGTCAAACGGGTCATGGACGTCGTGCAGGACCGTCCCGCCGATCCCTACAACGCCACGCGCCTCGCCGAGATCGCCCAGGTCAGTGTGCGCACCCTCCAGGAGGCGTTCCGCAAGCACGTCGGGATGCCGCCGCTGGCGTACGTCAGCGAGGTGCGGCTGGAGCGGGTACGGGTGCAGCTGCGGGCCTCGGCACCGGGCACGACGACCGTGTCGCACGTGGCCCACGAATGGGGCTTCGTCCATCTCGGCCGGTTCGCCCGGCGCTACCGGGAACGGTTCGGGGAGTCACCCTCGCAGACGCTGCGCGCCGCCTGACGCCGTCCGCCCCGGCCCCCGCCGACACGCCCTGGCGTGCTTCGGTCCACCGCGTTTTGCGGACAACCGTCGCGCATACCGGCGCGACAGAAGGACCGTGCGGCCCTATCGTCTGGGCACGGCGATCGCGGACGTCCGGTGCGGAGCGGGGTCGGCGCCGCTCACCCGGGCGTCGGCGTGACCCGGGCACGGGAGCGGGAGGCAGCTCGTGCCCAGGGCCCGGTCGCTCCCCCTCCGAGCGAGGTGGCCGGGCCCGCCCCGGTCAGCCGTACGACCGGCCCAGCAGGGTCCGCACCCCCTGCGAGGTGAGCGTCAGCGGGTGCTCGGAGGCGGCGTCGATGGTCAGCGCCAGTTCGTCCGTCGGCCACTCCGAGGCCAGCGCGCCCAGCGGCACCAGCCGGTAGCGGGAGACGGCGGGCAGCAGTCCGGCCAGTTCGGACTCGGAGGTGAACACGGGCACCACCGGCGAACCGCCGGGCTGCTCGATCACCGGAAGGGCCACCGCCGTGGGATCGACGGCGTCCGCGTCACTGACGTCGTCGGGGACGGGGACGAGGACGTCGCTGCTCGCCAGCGTGTCCAGCGCCACCGTGTCCTCGGTGTTCTCGGCGAGTGCGTCCAGCGCCCGCCGGGCCGGCGTGGCGGAGTGGTCGTTCGCGGGTGTCTGCATGGGAATCCCCTGATCGCGGTGGTCGTGCGGTCGGCCCCGGCGTACTTCGGCCCCCGGGGCGGCCCTGCTCGCGTACCCGATCCGGAAGGGGGCATTCCCTGAGCGGGCCGCGGAATGGGTCGAACACGGCGACCGGAGCCCCGTGTCCACCGGACGGCGCCGGCCCCTCAGCGGCTGAGCAGCTCCGCCACGGTGGTCACCCGGATCAGCGGCCTGTACAGGTCCATCACGTGCAGCGCCTTGGCGTGCGAGTCGTCGTCGGCGCCCGCGCAGGCGTCGGCGACGACCACGACCTCCACTCCGGCGTCGGCGGCGGCCAGCGCCGTGGACAGCACGCAGCAGTCCGTGCTGACGCCCGCGAGGACGAGACGGCCCTGTGGGCCCACGCGGGCGGCGAGTTCGGGGGTCCACTTGCCGAAGGTGGGGGCGTCCAGCACGTGCGGGGCGCCGTCGGCGAACTCGTCCGCCAGCCGCCACAGGGGCGCGTGCGCGGGTTGCAGGGCGAAGGGCCACTGCCGGAAGTAGGCGCGCCAGGCGCCGGTGGGGTGGTCGGGGGCCACGAAGCGGGTGAAGGTGACCCGTTCACCGAAGACGGGCAACAGTTGTCTGACGCCCTGCGCCGCCAGGGCGAAGCGAGGCGTGGCCCACGGACTGTCCGGGTCGGCGAAGACCCGCTGCATGTCGATGACGGCCAGCAGACCGGTCGTCATACGGCGGCCGCCTCCGCCCGGCTCGGCTCCCGCGCCTCCTGCTCCCGGACCCGGCCGCGGCTGAGGAGGAGAGCACCCAGGAAGCCGAGTACGAGGGCGGCGAGGACACCGAGGTTGGCGTAGGCCCAGGCGCCCGACGTGCCGCCGAGGCCCAGCGGTTGGAGGAGGTAGCCCTGCCACCCCAGCCAGCTCGCGGCCGAGTTGGTCACCAGGCCCCAGCCGATTGCGGTGCCGGCGAGGGTGAGGAGCAGGGGGGTGAGGGGGACGTCGCCGTAGCGGCCGTGGGGGCGGTAGAGGTCGCCCTCGTCGTAGTCGCGGCGGCGCAGCAGCAGGTCGGCGAGGAAGATGCCGCACCAGGCGGCGACGGGGACGCCGAGGGTGGTGAGGAAGCCCATGAACTGGCCGAGGAAGTCGTCGGCGTAGAACACGATGTAGACCGAGCCGGCGATCATCAGGACGCCGTCGGCCAGCGCCGCCAGGTAGCGCGGGATCCGGATGCCCGCGGACAGCAGGGCGAGGCCGGACGAGTAGATGTCCAGGACCGCGCCGCCGACCAGGCCGAGTACGGCGACGACGGCGAAGGGGACGAGGAACCAGGTGGGCAGGAGGGTGGTGAGCGCGCCGATGGGGTCGGCGGCGACGGCCGCGTCGAGCGTGCGGGACGATCCGGCGAGGAGCAGGCCGAAGACCAGCAGCAGGAGCGGGGCGAGCGCGGCGCCGAAGGTGGTCCAGCCGATCACCGAGCGGCCGGATGAGGTGCGGGGCAGGTAACGGGAGTAGTCCGCGGCCGCGTTGACCCAGCCGAGGCCGAAGCCGGTCATCATGAACACGAGCGCGCCGATGAACTCCTGCGCGGAGCCCGCGGGCAGGGCGCTGACGGCGCTCCAGTGGACGTGGTCGGCGACGAGGCCGACGTAGACGACCGTGAGCACAGCCGTCACCACGGTGATCAGGGTCTGGAGCCGCATGATCAGGTCGAAGCCCATGACCCCGCCGACCACGACGAGTCCGGCGACCACGATCAGGGCGACCACCTGTGTTCCGGTGCCGCCGCCCCAGCCGAGCCGGCCGAAGACCGTCGCGGTGGCCAGGGTGGCGAGGGCGCACAGCACGGTCTCCCAGCCGACGGTGAGCACCCAGGAGACGACCGACGGCAGTCGGTTGCCGCGCACTCCGTAGGCGGCCCTGCTGAGGACCATCGTCGGCGCGGAGCCCCGCTTGCCCGCGACGGCGACAAAACCGCACAGCAGGAACGAGAAGACGATGCCGAGGACCCCGGCGATCAGCGCCTGCCCGAAGGAGATGCCGAAGCCGAGCACGAAGGCGCCGTAACTGAGGCCCAGCACCGAGACGTTGGCCCCGAACCAGGGCCAGAACAGGGTGCGGGGCGTGCCCTTGCGTTCGGCGTCGCCGATCACGTCGAGCCCGTGCGTCTCCACCTGGAGCTGCCTGGCCCTGTTGTCGAGGGAATCCCGGGAGTCCGTCATCGGCCGCCTGTCTGTTCAGCTGTGACCAGTCGACGCTAGGCAGGCCGTACCCGGGCGTCAAGCACCGCTCGGGGCGTCACGGCCCGTCAGGCACCGCGCGGGGCGTCCGCCGCCTTCTTGATCGCCTCGCGGATGCGGGAGTAGGTGCCGCAGCGGCAGACGTTCTCGATGCGGTCGATGTCGGCGTCGGTGGGCCGGGGCGTCCTCTTCAGCAGGGCCGCTGCCGCCATGATCTGGCCGGGCTGGCAGAAGCCGCACTGGGAGACGTCGCAGTCGAGCCAGGCCTGCTGGACGGGGTGCAGGGTGTCGCCGTCGGCGAGGCCCTCGATGGTGGTCACCTTCCGCTCGGCGCACTCCTCGACGGGGACGACGCACGGCTGTATCTCCTCGCCGTCGAGGTGGCTGGTGCAGGCCCGGCAGACGCCGACCCCGCAGCCGTACTTGGGCCCGGTGACGTGCAGCAGGTCGCGCAGGACCCACAGCAGGGGCATGTCGGCGGGGGCCTCGACGGTGACGGGCTCGCCGTTGAGGTCGAAGGAGTAGGAGGGCATCGGTACCTTCTCGCGGGTCTCAGGCGGTTTCAGAAGTCGAGCGGGAAGCGGCGGGGCCTCGTGCCGGTCGCGCGGGCCCAGGCGTTCGCGACGGCGCCGGCGGCCGCCGGGACCCCGAGTTCACCCGCCCCGCCCGGCTCGCCGCCCGTGGGCAGGACGTGCGCCTCGAAGCGGAGCGGGGCGTGCCGTTGGCGCGCGTACCGGAAGTCGTCGTAACTGCCTTCGCGGACGGCGCCCTTGTCGATGTGCAGGCCGGCCCGCAGGATCGTGGAGATGCCGTCGATCGCCGTCCCCATGAGCTGGGCCTCAAGGCCGCGCGGGTTGACGACCGTACCGACGTCGGCGGCCATGACCACCTTGGTCACCCGCGGGTTCGCCGGGTCGGCGGCGTCGATCTCGACCAGACAGGCCACGCAGGAGCCGTACTCCTCGTGGACGGCCACGCCCTGGGCCTGCCCCGCGGGCAGGGTCCGGCCCCAGTGTCCGGCGCTCGCGACCTTGTCGAGCACGGCTTTGACGCTCTTGCCGCGCAGTGTCGTACGGCGGAAGGCGACCGGGTCGCTGCCCAGGGCCCGGGCGATCTCGTCGACGACGATCTCCTCGGCCGTCCGCACGGTCCCGGAGTCCACCGAACGCCAGGCGCCGAGGGGTATCGCCGCCAGCTCGACCGAGCCCGAATCCTCGGAGAGCCGGCCGAAGTTGTACAGGCCGCTGTCGCTGGGCAGCGGGGAGGCCGCCCGGAAGGAGGCGGTCCGGATGCCGCTGTCGGACTCGCTCACCGAGGCCGTCGCGTGGGCGAGGGCCACGACCCGGCCGTCGGCGTGGCTGGCGCGCACCCGGTGGTGGGAGGCCGGACGCATGCGGCCGTGCCGCAGGTCGTCGGCGCGGCTCCACATCAGCTTCACCGGGCGGCGCGCCGCCTTGGAGATCAGGGCGGCCTCGATCGCCGCGTCGTGGTTCAGTCGCCGCCCGAACGATCCGCCGCCCCGCACCACATGGACCTTGACCGCGGACGCCGGGAGGCCGACCGCCTGGGCGATGCTCTCGCGGGCCTGCTGGGGCGTCTGGGAGGAGAACCAGATCTCGGCGCGGTCCCCGCGTACGTCCGCGACGGCCGTGAGCACCTCCATCGGGGCGTGGCTGACGAAGGCGAACTCGAACCGGGCCTCGATCTGGGCCGACCCTCGCGGCGGAGCGCCGAGGGCGGGGACGGCGGCCTTCAGCCGCGTGCGGATCTCGGCGTCGGAGACCCCGGCGAGCGGGCCCGCCTTCCAGGTGATGTTGAGGGCGTCCCGGCCCTGGAAGGCGTGGTGGAAGGTGTCCGCGACGACGGCGACTCCCCCGGCGACCCTGACCACGGCGAGGACCCCGGGCAGGGCGCGCGCCGCGCGGTCGTCGACCTTGACGACCTTCCCGCCGAGCGTGGGCGGGCGGGCCACCACGGTCGGCTTCGCTCCGGCCGCCGTCAGGTCGCCCGCGTACGTCGCCCGGCCGGTGACGATGTCCCGGGCGTCGATCCGGGTCGTCGGCTTCCCGATCACCCGGTGCCGTGACGCCGGTCTGGGCTTGCTGGAGACGCGGGGGGTGCGGACGCGGGCGGCGGCCTCGGTGAGCGATCCGAAGGTGGCCGTGCGTCCGTCCGGTGCGAGGACCAGGGTGTCGTGGGTGCGCAACACCCGCGCGGGCAGGTGCCAGCGCCGGGCGGCCGCGGTGACCAGGCGGGCACGGGCCGTGGCGGCGAGGTTGCGGGCGGGGTCGTAGAGCGAACTGACCGAGCTGGAACCGCCGGTGAACTGGTTGCCCCGGCTGCGGGCGGCGGCGAGCGGGATGTCGACGTCGACGAGCCGGGCGTCCAGTTCCTCGGCGATCATCATGGCGACCGCGGTGGTGACGCCCTGGCCCACCTCGACGCGGGGCAGCCGGACGACGACCTTGTTCTCCCGCGTGACCTCCAGGACCAGCATCTCCTCGTCCGTGCCGGTCACCAGGACGTCCGAGCGGCGTCGCGCCGGGGCCCCTTCCGCCTCCGGGGTGTCGCAGCCGAGGGGGGTGGCGACGGTGAGGGTGGACGCGGCGAGGGTGTAGACCATGAATCTGCGCCGGGACAGCTCTGCCAACGTGCTCTCCTCCGTGGACGGCCGGTGTGTGCCTGGTAGGAGGGTCCCGGGCCGTGCGGGGTTGCGTGCGGCCGGCGTTCGGTCCTTGCGGCGACGGGAGTTGGGCGTCGCTCACCGCCTCGGCGGTCCCGGTGAGCCGGCGCACCCGCTCCCGCGCCAGCGGTGGCGCCCCGTCACTCCGCCGTCTCGGGCCGGCCCGGGGCCGCCCAGTGGGTGTGGAAGGTGCCGGGGCGGTCGGTCCTGCGGTAGGTGTGCGCGCCGAAGTAGTCGCGCTGGCCCTGGAGGAGCGCGGCGGGCAGGCGTTCGGCGCGCAGGGTGTCGTAGTGGGCGAGGGCGGCGGAGATGGCCGGGACGGGGATGCCGCGGCGGGCGGCGGAGGCCACCGTCTCGCGCCACGGCACCTGCGCGTCGGTGATCTCCATGGCGAACTCCATCTCCCCGAGCAGGCTCACCAGGTCCCGGTCGGCGGCGTAGGCGGCGCGGATGCGGTCCAGGAAGGCGGCGCGGATGATGCAGCCGCCGCGCCAGATCCGGGCCACCGAGCCGAGGTCGATCTTCCAGCCGTACTCGGCGGAGGCGTCCTGGATCATCGTCCAGCCCTGGTCGTAGGCGATGACCTTCGAGGCGTACAGCGCGTGCTCCACCTGCGAGGTGAAGCGCTCGGCCTCGGTGCGGCTGATCGGGGGTGTGGTGCCGCCGGGCAGACCACGGTAGGCGGCGCGCAGTTCGCCCTGGCCGGAGGCGGCGCGGGCGAAGGTGGCCTGGGCGACGGCGGTGACCGGGGAGCCCAGGTCGAGCGCGGTCTGCACGGTCCAGCGGCCGGTGCCCTTCTGCCCGGCGGCGTCCGCGACGACGTCCACGAAGGGCGCGCCGGTGGCGGGGTCGGTGTGGGCGAGGACCTCGGCGGTGATCTCGATGAGGTAGGAGCCGAGCCGGCCCTCGTTCCAGCGGCGGAAGACGTCCGCGATCTCGGCCGGGGTGTACCCGGCGACCTGGCGCAGCAGGTCGTAGGCCTCCGCGATGAGCTGCATGTCGGCGTACTCGATGCCGTTGTGCACCATCTTCACGAAGTGCCCGGCGCCGTCGGTGCCGATGTGCGCGGCGCACGGCTCGCCGTCCACCTTGGCGCTGATGGTCTCGAACAGCGGGCCGAGCAGGGCGTAGGACTCCGTAGAGCCGCCCACCATGATCGACGGGCCTTCCAGCGCGCCCTCCTCGCCGCCGGAGATGCCGGTGCCGACGAAGTGGATGCCGCGTGGGCGCAGTTCGGCCTCGCGGCGCCGGGTGTCGGCGAAGTGGGCGTTGCCGCCGTCGACGATCATGTCACCGGGCTCCAGGAGCGGGGCGAACTCCTCGATGACGGCGTCGGTGGCCGCGCCCGCCTGGACCATGATGATCAGCCGGCGGGGCCGTTCGAGCGCGGCCACGAACTCCTCGGGCGACTCGGCCGGGACGAACGTGCCCTCGTGGCCGAACTCCTCGACGAGCGCGCGGGTGCGGCCGGCGGAACGGTTGTGGACGGCGACGGTGACTCCCCGGCGGGCGACGTTGCGCGCCAGGTTGCGGCCCATCACGCCCAGGCCGGTGACACCGATGGATGCGCTTGCGTTCATGAGGTCCGTCCCTTGGATCGGCGGCATGCGGTCACGGGGCGAGCGACCCCGTGCCCGCAGGTACGGGCGGGAGGCCCGATCGTCTCGATGCCATGGGGGCCCATGGGGCGCGGACGCACGGTCCTGGCCCGTCGCCCCGTGATCCCACCCCGTTCGAAGGGTCAAACGAGCATGGGGTTAGCATATGAGCGCCGCCTAGCTCGATCGAGAGATAGATCTGTGACTGTCAACGAGGACTCGTTCACCAACTGGAAGACGCGCGAGGAGATCGCGGAGTCGATGATCCCGATCATCGGGAAGCTGCACCGCGAGCGGGACGTCACCGTCCTGCTGCACAGCCGCTCCCTGGTGAACAAGTCGGTCGTCAGCATCCTCAAGACCCACCGCTTCGCCCGGCAGATCGCCGGTGAGGAGCTGTCGGTCACCGAGACGCTGCCCTTCCTTCAGGCGCTCACCACCCTCGACCTGGGCCCGTCCCAGATCGACATCGGCATGCTCGCCGCGACCTACCGCGCCGACGACCGCGGTCTGACGGTGGAGGCCTTCACCGCGGAGGCCGTCGCGGGTGCCACCGGCGCCAACAAGATCGAGCGCCGCGAGGGCCGTGACATCGTCCTGTACGGCTTCGGCCGCATCGGCCGGCTCGTCGCCCGGCTGCTGATCGAGAAGTCGGGCTCCGGCAACGGGCTGCGGCTGCGCGCCATCGTCGTCCGCGGGGGCGGCGAGCAGGACCTCGTCAAGCGCGCCTCGCTGCTGCGCCGCGACTCGATCCACGGCCAGTTCCAGGGCACGATCACCGTCGACGAGGCCAACAGCACGATCGTCGCCAACGGCAACACGATCAAGGTGATCTACGCCAACGACCCGTCCGAGGTCGACTACACGGCGTACGGCATCAAGAACGCCATCCTCATCGACAACACCGGCAAGTGGCGCGACCGCGAGGGCCTGTCGAAGCACCTGCGTCCCGGCATCGACAAGGTCGTCCTGACCGCGCCCGGCAAGGGCGACGTCCCGAACATCGTGCACGGCGTCAACCACGACACCGTCAAGCCGGACGAGCAGATCCTGTCCTGCGCCTCCTGCACCACCAACGCGATCGTGCCGCCGCTGAAGGCGATGGACGACGAGTACGGGGTGCTGCGCGGGCACGTGGAGACGGTCCACTCGTTCACCAACGACCAGAACCTGCTGGACAACTACCACAAGGCCGACCGTCGCGGCCGCTCGGCGCCGCTCAACATGGTGATCACCGAGACGGGTGCCGCCTCGGCCGTCGCCAAGGCGCTGCCCGACCTCAAGGCGCCGATCACCGGCAGCTCGATCCGGGTGCCCGTGCCGGACGTGTCGATCGCGATCCTCAGCCTGCGCCTGGGCCGCGAGACCACGCGCGAGGAGGTCCTGGAGTACCTGCGGGACGTCTCGCTGAACTCGCCGCTGAAGCGCCAGATCGACTTCACCACGGCGCCCGACGCCGTCTCGATGGACTTCGTCGGCTCCCGCCACGCCTCCATCGTCGACGCCGGCGCCACCAAGGTCGACGGCGACAACGCGATCCTCTACCTCTGGTACGACAACGAGTTCGGCTACTCCTGCCAGGTCATCCGGGTCGTCCAGCACGTCTCCGGGGTGGAGTACCCGACCTTCCCGTCGACGGCGGTCTGATCTAGGCGCGCCCGTCGTCCGCACCCCGGCGGTGCCGACGGCGGGCGCGCCCGGCCCCACCAGGTCGGCGGGCCCCGCCGCGCGCTTCGAGCACGGGGCCAGCCGTACCGCCGCCCCTGCCGGTGGACGGCACGCCGTCCCGCACGGCCACGATCCGGCGTACGGACGGTCGCCCGTCGCGACACACGGGACCCCGACGAGCCCACCATCGCCGGCGCGGCTCGGCACAGGCTCCTGGAGCGCCGCGCGCGGCAGGCGACGGCTCCGCCCCGGCACGGCGGGCCCGCCACCGCACATCCCCTCGTTCCGCTGACGCCCAGGGCGCCTCGCCCTCCCGTCGGCGCCGGTTCCGAGCCGACCATCGCCCGTCCGGCCGACGTCTCCCTGGCCTCACCCGCTCCAACCGCGCCGCCCTGCACAGGCGTTGACCCACTCCCTCCTCGACAGCAGAATGAGGGCGCGCTCTGAGAGCGCTCTCAAACCCGCGCATGCGACTTCGAGGAGACCCATGACCGGCAGCCAGGGCGGCCCCGCACTCAACCGCCGCGCACTCATCGGGACCGGTCTCGGGGCCACCGCCGCCCTCGTCATGGCCGGGACGGGGACCGCGCGGGCGGCGGGCCATGGCACGGCCTCCGCGCCCGGCCGGGCGCAGGGCTTTCTCGCGGCGGCCATGGACGCCTATCCGGAACACGGCACGATCCGGCTGGCGCAGAGCTACACCGACCAGGCCGGACTGTTCAGCACGGCCTTCACCTACGACAACGCCCTCGCGATCCTGGCGAGCCTGGCCTGCGGGGGCGCGGACGGCAGGTCCCGGGCGGTGGTGCTCGGCGACGCGCTTCTGTACGCGCAGTCCCATGACCCGGAGTACGCGGACGGCCGGCTGCGGCAGGCGTACAACGTGGGGCCGTACACCTTCTACGACGGCACCCGCCAGCCGGACGGGTTCGTGCGGGCGGACGGAACGGCCAACGTGGGCCGGCAGTTCGGGTTCACCGGGACGGCCGTGGGCGACATGGCCTGGGCCGGAATCGCGCTGGCCGCGCTGGCTCGGCGGACCGGACAGCGGCGCTTCCTCACCGGTGCCGTGCGGATCGGTGAGTGGATCGACCGTGTCGGGCGCACCGACGAGCCGCTCGGCGGGTTCAAGTTCGGGGTGAACGGGGCGAACGAGAAGCTGCCGTTCACCTCGACCGAGCACAACACCGACCTGATCGGCCTGTTCGGCCAGTTGGCCCGGCTCACCGGGGACCGGGTGTGGCTCCAACGGCGGTCCGTGGCCGCTCGGTTCGTCAAGAGGATGTGGGAGCCCACGGCCGGCTTCTTCTACACCGGGACGAACGACGGCGTCACGATCAACACGTCACCGATCCCCGAGGACACCCAGACCTGGACCCACCTCGCCCTCAACTCCCCCGTCCACGCCCGCTCGTTGGACTGGGCCGCCGCCGAACTGACCGTCCTGGACACCCCGGACCGCCCCAACAGCACGGTCCCGGCAGGCCAGTCGTACGAGGGCGTCACCTTCAGCTCCGCCTCCCTCCTCGCCGACGAGTCCGCCCCCATCGCCGACGGCCAGCCCAAGCCGGACCGTGACGGCGTGTGGTTCGAGGGCACGGCGCACCTCGCGCTCGCCCTGCGCCACCGGCGGGCCCCCGGGGACGAGAAGCGCGCCCGGCGTCTGATCGCCTCGATCGAAAGGGCCCAGGACCTGCTCGGCGCCGACCAGACCTTCGGCGGGACCGCGGTGGCCGCCCGGTCGGGGATCGTCTCGGCCAGCAGCCCGCTCGACACCGGTTTCGGGTTCGGGTACTACCCGTACCGGCACACCGGCGCGACGGCGTGGTACCTGCTGGCGGCGACGCGCACGAACCCGCTGCGGGCTTGAGGCCCTGTCGTCCTCCTCCCGCCTGCCGTGCGGCGGCCCGCACGCCCTCCGGGCGGACGACGGGAGCGGGAGGGGGACGGCTGGTTCTAGCCGGACACCAGCCCCGCGATGTGGGAGGTGACGGTGTCAAGGATGTCGGTCCAGGCGTCCCCGTCGCCGAGCACCAGGTAGTTGAGGGTCAGTCCGTCGGTCATGGCGGCGAGATAGCGGGCCAACACGGAGGCGGGTACCCGGAGTTCGAAGTCGAGGTCCTGGCACAGCTGCTCGATGAGCTCGGCATACAGCTCGCCGTACAGCTCGTACTGGCGGCGCGCCAGATGCTCGAACCCCGGTTCCCGCAAGGCGTACTGGGTGAGTTCGTAGGTGAGCATGTGCTCGTCGGGGTGCGCGCACACATGGTCCCAGTACGCCTGGAACCCGGCTCGGACGGTCTCCTCCAGGGTCTCGCGGGGCTTGAGCGCCTCCTTCACGACGGTCACGTAGTGGTCGGTGATGGTGGTAATGACGGACTCGACGAGCTCCTGCTTGGAGTCGAAGCAGTAGTGGAAGACGCTCAGGGAGACGCCCGCCTCGGCGGCGATGGACCGGGTCGTGGTCCTGGCCACGCCGTCCCGGGCCATCGCCCTGATCGCCGCTTCCGTCAGCTGCCGGCGCCGTTCGGCCGACGGCATCCGTGCCATGCGCGCGTCCCCCCGTTCACCTGTGCCAGCGTCCTCGTCAGGCGCTGTGCACGCCGACCTCGTAGAGCGAGTACCCCCAGTCGGTGCCGCGGTCGAGGCCGTGGACGCGGACGTAGCGGGCCGGTGTGCCAGTGAACCTGGCGGTGTCGAGGCCGCCGTCGCCGCTGGTGGTGGACCAGGCGGTCTGCCAGTGGCTGCCGTCGGTGGAGAGTTCGACGCGGTAGGACCTGCCGTAGGCGCGCTCCCAGTCCAGCGTCACACGCGAGACCAGGTGGGTGGTGCCGAGGTCGACCTGCCACCACTGGTCGTCGCTCCAGTCGCTGGCCCAGTGGCTGCCGTCGTCACCGTCGACGGCCCGCCCCGGCTGGTAGCTGGTGAAGGGGTTGGACTCGGACGAACTCGCGGTGGCGGCACGGTTCTTGGCCAGGTCGACGCCGGCCTGGTGGTGTTCGGAGGCGCCCCAGGTGTCGAGGTAGGACTCGGCGCCGCGGAAGAGGTCGTCCACCACGCCCTGGCCGCCGACGAGCCGGATGTCCTCGATCCAGTCGGGGATCATGCCGACGTGCGCCGCGCCGTCGGTGTTGAGGTCGAAGGTGCGCTGACCGGTGGTCTGCCGGTCGATGACCGAGCCGCCGTCCACGCTCTTGAAGGGGTACGTCACCCCTGGGACCGTGCCGGTGCCGCGCGGCCCGGGGTGGTCGCCGACGCCGTTGAAGTCGGTGCCGAAGCCGTAGCCGACGTCGTACTTGGCGCGCAGCGCGTCGGTCCGCTTCGCCTCCGCGCTGAAGCCCTCGGAGCCGTGCATGTACTGGGCGACGAACCCGCCGAGGGAGTAGACCCGCTCGGTCCAGTTCAGGTCCATCCAACTGTGCGAGGACAATACGCCCGGGTAGTCGGCGGCCTCGAACATGTCGAGGACGCGGCCGGTGGCCTTGACGCTCATGTGGTCGATCTCGAGCATCATCTTGCGTTTCATCATGCCCTGCACGGCGTACTCACCGAGGTCGGTGAGCCCGCGGACGTTGCACTGCGCGTTCTCGTCGTACTCCGGGACCTCGGTGCCCGCCGGCAGGTCCGCCTCCGCCGCGGACGCGGCCGTGCCGATGGGGTTGTCGTGCTGCGGGCCCGTGCACTTCTCCGTCTTCCAGAAGGTGCCGGTGGACAGGAACTGCCCGACGTTGATGGCGGTCCCGAGCCCGCCCTCGTCGAAGCGGACCCCGCACAGCGCGTTGTCGAACTTGTGGCACAGGAACATGCTGCGCACACCGAGGCTGTACAGCTCGTCGAGGCCCTTGTCGATGTCGGACTTGCTGCACTGCGCGATGTCGAGGATCTGCTTGCAGCCGAAGGGCTCGGAGGTCTCGACGCCCAGGATGACCGCGAGCTTGCCCTGCTGGATGACCTGGCGGGCCTGCGCGCTGTCGGTGACGATCCGGAACCAGCCCTTTCCGGCGCCGCCGTACTGCGCGTCGACGTAGTCCTGGAGCTGGTAGGTGAGCTTGGCCTGGAGCCGGATCGAGGTCATCTCGTCACAGCTGCGGTCCTTGAACGGGTAGACCGAGCAGATCACCCCGTTGGTGACGAGGTCGTTGACGAGGACCCGCTGACCGCCGCGCCAGGCGCGCTCGATCCAGGCGTAGTAGTTGGCCTGGTGGGTCATCGAGTCATAGGCCGGCCAGTCCTTGAACGTCGGCCAGCCGACCGGGTCGTGCTTGCCGTCGCCGCCGTGGGTGATGTAGTCGAAGATCGCGAGCGTGCCGTCGGGGTAGTGCTCGGGGCAGTCCTTGAGCGCGTCGGCGACACCCGCCGTCGAGAAGACCTTGCCGCAGATCAGCCGGCCGCCGAACGCCTCGTTGGAGAACAGGTGGTTGTGCGCGTCGACGAACCCGCGCACGTCGCCGTTTGAGTCGGTCCCCTTGAACGGCTCGCCGGTGACGTTGATCTGCGCGTCCGGGGTGGGGCGCGCGGTCGGGTTCCACCAGTCGCTCGCGGCCGCCGAACTCGGCGCCGGGCCGAGGGCGATGGCCAGGACGAGGAGGAGGAGCGATACCACGGTGATGTCTTTGCGGCTGCGATACGAACATCGAGTCATGGTGGGTACCACGCCCCTCGGTCGGCGGCCACGACTTTGTCATGACCGGGGCAATCTGTGCGACGAGAATGGCCACTGGCGGGTAATGAGTCAAGGGTCCGGGACGCTTGACCTGATAAGTGCCCGGCGTGCGCACTGCCTTGACGTGTTCACTTCCGTCGCTGAGCATGCTGGGAGTCTGATCGCTTCTGGTCGATTCTGTGATTCTCCGTTCCCTGGAAGGGAGTTCCGTGCCTCACCGCCGCCGCGTCGTCCGGGCCCTGGCCCCGGCCGTCCCCCTCGCTCTCGCCGCGGGGCTCGTCACCGCCGCTCCCGCCCTCCCCGCTTCCTCCCCCACGGACACGGCGGCGGCCGGCGCGGTCACGGTACGGGTCGATCCCTCGTACCAGCAGGAGGAGTTCGAGGGGTGGGGCACCAGTCTGGTCTGGTTCGCCAACGCCACCGGGGGCTATCCGGAGCCGATCCGAAGACGGCTCGTCGACATGCTGTTCGGCAAGGACGGCCTCGCCCTCAACATCGCGCGCTACAACATCGGCGGCGGCAACGCCCCGGACGTCCGCACGGACTACATGAAGGCCGGCGCGACCATGGAGGGCTTCTGGAAGGCGCCCGAGGGCACCACGCAGAAGGACAGGGACTGGTGGGACCCGAACAATCCCGAGCACTGGGACTGGGGCGCCGACGCGAACCAGCGCTGGTGGGTCGACCAGGTCAAGGACAAGGTGACCAAGTGGGAGGCGTTCAGCAACTCACCGCCCTGGTTCCAGACCGTCAGCGGTTACGTCTCCGGCGGCTTCGACGCCGGCGCCGACCAGATCCGCGCCGACCGGGTCGACGAGTTCGCCACCTATCTCGTGCGGGTGTCCGAGCGGATGGAACGGGAACACGGCATCACCTTCGACACCATCGATCCCCTGAACGAGCCCAACACCTCTTACTGGGGCACCCAGTTGGGCCCGAACGGCCAGCCGACCGGCGGACGGCAGGAGGGCGCCCACGCCGGGCCCGCCCTCCAGCAGAAGGTGATCCTCGCCCTGCACAAGGCACTTCAGGGCGCCACGACCAAGGCCCGTGTCTCCGCCATGGACGAGACCAACCCCGGCATCTTCACCACCAACTGGAACGCCTACGCCGACGACGCGCGGGCCGCCGTCGACCAGCTCAACGTGCACACGTACGGCACGAGCCAGCGCACCAGCGCCCGCGACATCGCCAAGGGCGCCGGCAAACCGCTGTGGATGAGCGAGGTCGAGGGCACCTGGGGCACCGGCACCGACTTCACCGGCATGGAGCCGGGACTCGGCATCGCCACCCGCATGGTCGACGACATGCGGGAACTGGAGCCCTCCGCCTGGGTGTTCTGGCAGCCGATCGAGGACTCCGCCCCGCAGGCCGCGGCCGGCAAGAACTGGGGCAGCATCCATGTGCCGTTCGACTGCACGGCCGAGGACACCCTGGAGACCTGTCCGATCAAGGCGAACTCCAAGTTCCACACCATCCGCAACTTCACCCATTACATCCGGCCCGGCGACCACTTCGTGAAGGTCGACGACACCTCCAGCGTCGCCGCCGTCGGCAGGTCCGGCCGTTCCGCGACCGTCGTGCACGTCAACGGCACCGCGTCCGCCCGCTCCGTGACCCTCGACCTGTCCCGCTTCGGCAAGGTCACCCGCGGCGCCACGGTCACCCCCGTGGTGACCAGCGCGGACGGCGCCCTCGTCCGGGGCGCCCCGGTCCGGGTCACCGACCGCTCGGCCACCCTCACCGTCCCCGCGAAGTCGGTCACCAGCTTCCTCGTCAAGGGTGTCAGCGGGGTCGCGAAGGGCGCCGCCCTCGTGCAGCCCGGCCATGTCTACCGGCTGACCGGCACCCAGAGCGGCAAGTCGCTCGCCCCGACGGACGACGGCACCGGCGTGGTGATCCGCACGACCGACAGCGGCAGTGCCCGACAGCTGTGGTCCGTACGGCAGTTGACGCCCGGCACCGACCACCGCGCGCGGTACGCCCTCACCCACACCGCCACGGGCAAGCGGCTCGCCGTACGGGACGACCAGGCAGTCCTGGAGGACCCCTCGGACAGCCCGGCCGCGCAGTGGATCATGTCGACCACCGGGGACGGCACCTGGACCTTCGTCAACGCCGCCACCGGCCGACTGCTCGACGTCGCCGGCCAGTCCTCGGCGGACGGCGCCAAGGTCTCCACGTACACCCCGACCTCGGCGGCCAACCAACGCTGGACGGTGAGCGACGAGACCGTGCTGCGCACCGAGAAGGCCGAGGTGTTCACCGTGCCGGGGCTGGCCCCGGCACTCCCGCGGACGGTGACCCCGGTCTACCGGGACGGCGCCCGCGGCACCCTGCCCGTGGTGTGGGACGTACCGTCCGACGACGCCTGGGCCGAGCCCGGCACCGTACGGGTCACGGGGCGGGCGACCGATCCGCTCGGGCGGACGATCCGCGCGACGGCGACCGTCACCGTCGACACGATCGCCTCGACCCTGCCCGGTCGCGCCAAGACCTACGCGGGCGCAGGTCCGCGGCTGCCGGACACGGTCGTCGGTATCGGCACGCACGGCGGCCGGACCGACCTCCCGGTGACCTGGGAAGCTGCCCCCGACGGGGCGTACGAGAAGACCGGCGTGGTGCCCCTGGACGGCCTCGCACGGGTCGTGGGCGGCGGCACGGTCGCCGCGACCGTCCGCGTACAGGTCACCGAGCCGGAACTGACCGACATCGCGTCCGACCCGGGTGTCACCGTGGCCGCCACGTACACCGAGAACGGCTACTCCGCCGAGCGCCTGCGCAACGGCGACACCACCGACAAGGCCTGGTCCAACTGGCGCTCCGGCACCAAGAACCCCTCCGACACCCTCACCTTCGCCCTGCCCACGGCACGCGACCTCGACCGGGTCGTGGCGCACTTCTACCGGGACGGCGACACCCCCTCCTTCCCGGCGAGCCTCAAGGCACAGGTGCGCGTCGACGGCTCCTGGGCCGACGCGAGCGACGAGATCGCCGTCGGGACCGAGGGAACACCGGTGGTCGGCGTGCCGCTGCGCGCATCGGGCCCGACGACCGGGGTGCGCCTGGTCATGACGGCCCGGCCCGGCGGCTACCTCACGATGAGCGAGGTCGAGGTGTACGCCAGGGCGCCCGGGGTCTCCTCGGACGCGGCCGCGGCGTCGATCGAGGTCAACGGCGTACCGGTGGCCGACTTCTCCCCCGACAGGACCGACTACCGGGTCCGGACCGCCGATCCGGCCCGCGCCGTGATCACGTCGACGGCACGCGACCCGTACGCCACCGTCACCGTGCAGCGGGCCCACGGCCGTGCGGTCGTCACCGTGACCGGCGAGGACGGGTCCCGGACGACGACGTACCGGCTGACGCTCCTGCGCGGCTGACCGACGGGGACCCGGGGGGCGTGGGGACGGGGGGACGGGGGGACGGCGTCACGCCACTGAACCGTGCAAGGTCGTGATGCCGGTTGCCGCTGTACTCCCGGGCGTGATCCGGTGGACCATGGGGAACCCTGTCCACCGCACCCCGGGGCGCGACCGGTACGGGTCGATCCAGGCCCCCGGCCACCCCGTGTGAGGAAGTGAGCTGATCATGACCGAGTCGACCCTGGTGGTCACGGGAGCCACCGGCCGCCTCGGTGGCCGCGTCGCCCGTCGCCTCGCCGAGCGGGACGTGCCGCAGCGGCTGCTGGTACGCAGCCCCGAGCGAGCGCCGCGGCTGCCCGGCGCCACAGTGGTCCGCGGCGCCTACGACGATCACGACGCCGCCGTACGGGGCCTCACCGGCGCGCACACCCTGTTCATGGTGTCCGCCTCCGAGAGCGCCGACCGGCTCTCCCAGCACCGGGCCTTCGTGGACGCCGCCGTGGGGGCCGGTGTGCGGCACCTGGTGTACGTCTCCTTCTTCGGCGCGGCGCCCGACGCGGCGTTCACCCTGGCCCGCGACCACTTCCACACCGAGGAGCACATCCGGGCCACCGGCCTGGCGTACACGTTCCTGCGGGACAACATCTACGCCGATTTCGTGCCGGACCTGGCCGGGGCGGACGGCGTCATCCGCGGCCCGGCCGGCAAGGGGCGGGCCGCGTTCGTCGCCCAGGACGACATCGCCGACGCGGCCGCCGCCGTGCTGACCCGGCCGGCCGAGCACGCCGGTGCGGTGTACGACCTGACCGGACCGGAGTCCCTGTCGCTGGAGGAGGCCGCGGCCGTCCTGTCCGAGGTGTGGGGTCGCCCCGTCGCGTACCACCCGGAGACGGTCGAGGAGGCGTACGCCTCGCGATCCTCCTACGGCGCCCCGAGGTGGCAGCTCGACGCCTGGGTGTCCACGTACACGGCCATCGCCGCGGGGCAACTCGACGGCGTCAGCGACGCGGTGCCCCGGCTGACCGGGCGCCCCGCCACGCCCCTCCCTGACGTCGTGCGCGCGATGTCCCCGCGCTGACGCGCTCGACCGCCTGCCGAGGACCCGGGGCGCCCGATGCGACCGGGGCACCCGCTGACCGGACCGCTGCCGGAGCGACACGCTCCCCTTGGCGGGAGCGGTCGCACCGGTGCTCGCCGACTTGCGCGCCCTGAACTCCCTGCGCGTAAGCGATCTGTCCGCCCCTCACGGCCCACTGCTCGCCACGGACCTCCGGATCGCTCCTCCCCGTACCGCCGACGCCGGCGGCGGAACGCCCCGAGCAGAAAAGCCGAATGAGCAACACCCCCGGCATCCGCGGCAACGACACCCGCAGGGCGTTGCCGTCCCAGAGCGCGGCGCCGGCCTCCGGGCCGGACGGGTGGAGCACCTCCGCCCGCACCGCGCGGCCCGCCACGTGCGGTACCGGGAGCACTCGGCCACAAGGTTGCGGTCGGCGCGGGCGCGCGGTTCGCGCACAGGGACCGACTCACGCCCCCGGCCCACGCGGGGCCGCGCGCAGGGTCGGCACCTGTACGACCCGCTCGGGGCTCAGCCCCCGCCCCCGTCCCGTCGGCAGTACAGGAAGAGGTGGGGCTCGGGCCCGGCGCCGGGGTGGTCCGGGGTGAAGAGGGTGCCCTGGCGGGAGAGGACCGTCAGTCCCGCGTCCTCGGCCAGGACGACGACGCCGTCCTCGGCGAAGCTGGTCGCACGGACCGGCCGGCCCATGAAGACCACCTCCAGGTCCTCCACGTCCGCGGGGACGGTGGCGAGGACCAGGTGGCCGCCGGGGCGCAGAGCCAGGGCCAGCCGTCGCAGCAGCGCGGACTGCTCGGCGCGGGCCATCTGGAGCAGTGAGAAGAACACGCACACACCGTCGAACGCCGCTGTCTCCAGCGGCAGTTCGCGGATGTCGGTACAGCGGAACTCGGCCCCGGGAACCTGGCGCGCGGCCAGCTCGACCATGACCGCGGACACGTCGACGCCCAGCACCGAGTGCCCCGCCTCGACCAGCGCGGCCGCCGTGGGCCGCCCCGTGCCGCTGCCCACGTCCAGGACCCGCGCGGCCGGGGGCAAGCGCTCGATCAGCCACTCCAACGCGGCCAGATGCGCCGGCGCGTGCGCGAACGCCTTCTCGTAGTCGGCGCCCAGCGCGTCGAACAGCGCTGCGGCGGGCGGCCGTTGGTCCTCGTGCCTCACGTCGGTGTCCCTTCGCTCGCCGGCCTGCATCCTCGCACCCGCCGCGGACGTGCCACAACGGCCGACCTGTGCGCGCCCGGAAAGTCCGGGCAGGGGAGAATGAGGATCACACCCAACGGTCGACCCTTGCGGAGGAGCGGGAACATGCAGGACGAGCGAGCGGGGCAGGTCGCCGGACCCGAGGACCTCATCGATGTGGCCCGTCTGGTCACGGCGTACTACGCGCTGCACCCCGATCCGGCCGAGCCGGGTCAGCGGGTGGCGTTCGGTACCTCGGGGCACCGCGGCTCGTCCCTGGCGGCGGCGTTCAACGAGGACCACATCGCGGCCACCAGCCAGGCCATCTGCGAGTACCGGGCCGCCCAGGGCACCGACGGCCCCCTCTTCCTCGGTGCCGACACCCACGCCCTGTCCGAGCCGGCGCGGATCACGGCGCTGGAGGTCTTCGCCGCCAACGACGTGACCGTGCTCATCGACGAGACCGACGGCTACACGCCCACCCCCGCGGTCTCGCACGCCATCCTCACCCATAACAGGACCCGCACCTCCGGTCTCGCCGACGGCGTGGTGGTCACCCCCTCGCACAACCCGCCCGCCGACGGCGGCTTCAAGTACAACCCGCCGAACGGCGGACCGGCCGGTTCCGAGGCGACCTCCTGGATCCAGGACCGGGCCAACGAGATCATCACCGCCGGCCTGAAGGACGTACGGCGCATCCCCTACACCCGTGCCCTGACGGCCTCCGGGACCGGCCGCTACGACTTCCTCGGCACCTATGTCGCCGACCTGCCGAACGTGCTGGACCTGGAGGCGATCCGGACGGCCGGCGTGCGCATCGGCGCCGACCCGCTGGGCGGTGCCTCGGTCGCGTACTGGGGCCGGATCGCCGAAGAGCACCGCCTCGACCTCACCGTGGTCAATCCGCTCACCGACCCGACCTGGCGGTTCATGACGCTGGACTGGGACGGCAAGATCCGGATGGACTGCTCCTCGCCGTACGCCATGGCCTCGCTCATCGAGCGGCGGGACCGCTTCGACATCGCCACCGGCAACGACGCCGACGCCGACCGGCACGGCATCGTCACCCCGGACGGCGGCCTGATGAACCCCAACCACTATCTGGCGGTGGCGATCTCGTACCTGTTCTCGCACCGGGAGCAGTGGCCCGCCGACGCCGGGATCGGCAAGACGCTGGTGTCGTCGAGCATGATCGACCGGGTCGCGGCGGACGTCGGCCGCAAGCTGGTCGAGGTCCCCGTCGGCTTCAAGTGGTTCGTCGACGGCCTGTCCGACGGCACCCTGGGCTTCGGCGGTGAGGAGTCGGCGGGCGCGTCCTTCCTGCGCCGGGACGGCTCGGTGTGGACCACCGACAAGGACGGCATCATCCTGGCCCTGCTCGCCTCCGAGATCACGGCGGTGACGGGCGAGACCCCCTCGCAGCACTACGCCCGGCTCACCGACCGTTTCGGCGCCCCCGCCTACGCCCGCGTCGACGCCCCCGCCTCCCGCGAGGAGAAGGCGCTGCTCGCCAAGCTGTCGCCGCGCCAGGTCACCGCCGACACCCTCGCCGGGGAAGCGGTCACCACCGTCCTCACCGAGGCCCCCGGCAATGGCGCCGCCCTCGGCGGTATCAAGGTCGCCACCGCCAACGCCTGGTTCGCGGCCCGGCCGTCGGGCACCGAGGACGTCTACAAGATCTACGGGGAGTCCTTCCTCGGCCCGGACCACCTGCGGCAGGTCCAGGAGGAGGCCAGGTCCGTGGTGCTGTCGGCGCTGGGCGGCTGACGGCCCGGGGCGACTCGCACCGCCCGGAATGGGGCGCCTCTGCGCGGATGTGTCGTTATGCGGTCACGTCCTAATCACATCTGCGCAGGGGCGTCACACAGACTCCACACACGCTTTCGAAAGCCTCGCTACCTTTGCTCGCGGCTTGATCCTCTGGCATGTGAACACAGGAAGACCGCACATGGACTACTGCTCCACCTGTCGTCGGCATCTCAACGGCGCGCTGGCGTGCCCCGGGTGTGGCGCCTACGCCCCGGACATCGCTCCCCTCGCCGTCGCGGCGCCCGCGCCGGGCGCAGGGACGGGTGCCGGGATGGCCGCCACAGCGGCCGGGGCGGGCGCGGCGACATGGCCGACACCGGACCATCTGTGGCACGAGGAGAGCTCCGGTGCCGAGGAGAGCGGCGAGGCACCCCAGGTGCATCCCTCCGAGGACTCGGACGCCCTGCCCCTGGCCGGGTCCTCCGCGTCCACGGGCCGTGCGTCTCGGCGGCGGCAGCGGGAGCGCTGGCGCAAGACCCAGCGCAGGGCCCTGGTGGCCACCGCGGTCGCCCTGGTCGGCGGCGGGCTGACCGTCACCTCGATGGACCGCCAGTCCACGGACCGCACGCAGGCGGCCTCCGCGCCGGACACGGAGACCATGGGCATCGCCCAGGGGCCGGCCACGGAAGCCGTTCCCGCGTCGGCGACCCCGGCCGACACGCACCGGTCCCATCGCACGTCGTCCACCACCGGCTCGGCCACGGCCAACACCCCGCACGAGCAGTCCGCGGCCGCCCCCGAGGCCACTCCGACCGCACGGACGGCACGTCAGGACAACGGCACGACGTCCCTGGACACGGTCATCTCCTCGGCCGGTTCCCAGGCGACCTCCACGGTGTCCGACACCACGGGCACGGTCGCGGACACGGCGGCCTCCCCCGCCCCCGCCCCCGCCCCGGCGGACGGCGCCGACGACACGGGCACGGCCGGCACGTCCGACGCACCCGGTACGTCCGACACGTCCGGCACGGGCGCGTCCTCGACGAACCCCTCCTCGTCCGAGGCGTCCTCGCCGACCTCCCCCTCGGGTCTCTGCCTCCTCGGGCTGGTCTGCGTCAGCTGATCCGGCTCCGGCCGGGTCTCACCCGTCCCCGGAGAAGGGCAGTGGCCTGCGCAGCGGCCACTGCCCGAACGTCCGGCGCGCCGGCCGGACCATTACGCGGCTGTGCGCCTTCTGCCCCACCGGCCCCCCGTAGGACGACAGGCGTCTCCCGGCACGCCGCGGCCCGGTGCTGCTCGGCGCTGCTATGGGCCGGCCGCAGCCCGTCGGTGTCGACCACGACGAGCGCCAGGGTGTTCTACCTGTCATGGTCATGACGATTTGGTTAACAGCTCGGGCCACGAGCCAGCACCCGAGCACCTCGCGGTGGGCGACATCGCTTCCGGCATGCTTTCGTCCCACTCCTGTCGAACGCCCCCACGCGGCCCGAGCAGCGCCGCGACCAGCAGGCCGGCGCTCTGTCGCGACAGCCACCGTCCCCGGATCCCGCCGCCCCGACATAGCGGCAACACGTACAGGCCGCCCCCAAACTATGTAGTCCCACCACATGTGCCCCTGACCTGCCCGTTCCTACGGTGTGCGAACACGTACCCGTCCCCACCGCACACGAGGAAGTGGCGCACATGGCCTCCGCAGCAACCGCTCCACCGACGCCGAACAACCTGAAGCGCATCGTCGCCGCCAGCCTCATCGGCACGACCATCGAGTGGTACGACTTCTTTCTCTACGGATCCGCCGCGGCGCTCGTCTTCAACAAGCTGTTCTTCCCCGACTCCGACCCGCTCGTCGGCACCCTGCTGTCGTTCCTCACCTACGCGGTCGGGTTCGCCGCGCGTCCGATCGGCGCCCTCGTCTTCGGGCACTACGGGGACCGGCTGGGCCGCAAGAAGCTGCTGGTGCTGAGTCTGCTGCTGATGGGTGGGGCGACCTTCGCGATCGGGCTGCTGCCCACGCACGCGACGGTCGGCGCGGCCGCCCCGGTGCTGCTGACCGTGCTGCGCCTGGTCCAGGGCTTCGCGCTGGGCGGCGAGTGGGGCGGTGCCGTGCTGCTGGTGTCCGAGCACGGCGACGCCAGGCGGCGCGGCTTCTGGGCCTCCTGGCCGCAGACCGGAGCACCCGCCGGACAGCTCCTGGCCACCGGCGTGCTCTCGCTGCTGACAGCCCTGCTCTCGGACAGCGCCTTCACCAACTGGGGCTGGCGCATCCCGTTCCTGCTCTCCGGCGTGCTCGTGATGGTCGGTCTGTGGATTCGTCTCTCTGTCGATGAATCACCGGTCTTCCAGCAGGCCCTGGCCCACGCCGAGGCACGCAAGTCGCAGCAGGAGGCGGCGGAGAAGCTGCCGATCGTGTCCGTGCTGCGCCACCACTGGCGGGACGTGCTGATCGCGATGGGCGCGCGCATGGCCGAGAACATCAGCTACTACGTCATCACCGCGTTCATCCTCGTCTACGCCACCACCGCGGCCGACGTCTCCAAGCAGACCGCGCTCAACGCCGTCCTGATCGCCTCGGCCGTGCACTTCGCGGTGATCCCGCTGTGGGGCGCCCTGTCGGACCGGATCGGGCGTCGTCCGGTGTACCTGCTGGGCGCGGCCGGCATCGGGCTGTGGATGTTCCCGTTCTTCTCCCTGATCGACACCGGCGACTTCGGCAACCTGATCCTCGCCGTCACCGTGGGACTGGTGCTGCACGGGGCGATGTACGCGCCCCAGGCCGCCTTCTTCTCCGAGATGTTCGCCACCCGGATGCGCTACTCCGGCGCCTCCATCGGTGCCCAGTTCGCCTCGGTCGCCGCCGGCGCGCCCGCGCCGCTGATCGCCACCGCGCTGCTGGACGACTACGGCAGCTCCACCCCGATCGCCCTGTACGTCATCGCCGCGGCCGTGGTGACGCTCATCGCGGTGGGTGTGGCCAAGGAGACCCGCAACCGGGACCTCGCCGACGTCGGCACGGCCGCGGACGAGGACGCGGGCCCGGCGAAGGCCGCGACCGCGGACGCCCGCACGGTCTGACCGCCCTGCCGGACCGGCCCCCGCACGCCGACGCGTACGGGGGCCGGTCGGCGTCTCAGTGCTGCGGCGATGCCGACAACCGGTGCAGCCGGAGAGCGAGCTGGATCTCCAGAGCGCGTGCCGGGCTCTGCCAGTCGCCGCCGAGCAGGCGGCCGACGCGCTCCAGTCGCTGGGCGACCGTGTTCACATGGACGTGCAGTTCGTCCTTGGTGCGGGCCGGGCTCATACCGCAGGCGAAGTAGGCGTCCAGGGTGCGCAGCAGGTCGGTGCCGCGGCGCTCGTCGTAGGTCACGACCTGGCCGATCGTACGGTCGACGAAGCCCGCGATGTCCCGGTCACCGGCCAGCAGGAGCCCGAGGAACCCGAAGTCCTCGGCGGCGGCGCCGTCGCCGGTGCGCCCGAGGAGCCGCAGGGCGTCCAGACAGCGGCGCCCCTCCTCGTAGGCCGCGGCCACGGTGTCCGGGCGGGCGGCCAGGTCCTCGACCGGGCCCGAGGCGCCGACGGTGACCGCCTCGTGGACGGCGGTGCCCAGATGACGGGCGGTACGACGGGCCAGGGCCGTCGCGGTGTCGCCGGGCGCCAGGGGCAGCAGCAGGACGGTGCCGCCGTCGCGGGCGGCCGCCAGTCCGTGCCGGGTGGCGGCGAGGTGGGAGGCGGCGGACCACAGGCGTCTGCGCGCCTCCGCCTCCTGCTCGGCGTCGGCCGTGGTGCCGTCGAGACGGGCGGCGAGGACGACATGGGTGGCGTCGAGGTCGGCGTGCAGCCGGGTGGCTCGTTCCCGCAGCAGGCGCGGGTCGCGGTCGCGGGCGTCCAGCAGGTCGTCCAGCAGCTCGCCGCGGACCCGCTGCTCGGCCTCGGCCGCCGAGCGTCTGGCGAGCAGCAGCAGGGAGGTGACCATGGCGGCGCGCTCCAGGGTGCGCTGGTCCACGGGGTCGAGCCCGGGGTGGCCGTGCAGCACGAGCGCGCCGAGCAGTTCGCCGCCGGCGGCGACGGCCGCGATCCAGTCGTCCCCGTGCCGCACCGCGTGGCCCTCGGCGCGGGAGGCCTCCAGGGCGTCGGCCGGGGCGGCGTCGGCCTCGGTGAACTCGACCCTGCCGTCCAGGACCTCGGCGACGGCGGCCGCCACGTCATGCACCCCGCCGCCGCGCAGCACCAGCTCGGCGAGGCGGTCGTGCACGTCGGAGGCGCGCTCGATGACCCCGCTGCGGTCGCGGATGATCTCGTTGGCCCGCTCCAGACCGGCGAGGGCCGAGCGGGTCTCGGTGAGCAGGTTCGCGGTGTCGATGGCGGCGGCGGCCAGCGCGGCGAAGGAGCCGAGCAGGGCGATCTGCTCGCGCTCGAACACCCGGGCCCGTCGGTCGGCGGCGAAGAGCACCCCGATGACGTGGTGCCCGAGCGTGAGCGGTACGCCGAGGATGGCGACGAGCCCTTCGTCCCGGACGCCCGCGTCGATGGTGCGCGTGTGCTGGAAGCGCTCGTCCTGGAAGTAGTCGTCGGTGACATAGGGCCGGGCCGTCTGGGCGACGAGACCGCCGAGCCCCTCCCCCATCCCGAGCCGCAGCTGCTGGAAACGGGCGGCGACCGACCCCTCCGTCACCCGCATGTAGGTGTCGCCGCGGACCGGGTCGTTGAGGCTGAGGTAGGCGACGTCCGTGCCGAGCAGCGACCGCGCGCGCTGCACGATCGCCTGGAGGACGGCGTCCAGGTCGCGCAGCCCCGCCAGGTCGTGCGCGGTCTCGAAGAGCGCGGACAGCTCGGCCTCCCGCCGACGCCGGCCCTCCAGCTCCGAACGCACGCGCAGGGCGACGAGCTTCGCCTGTTCCAGCTCGGCGATCCGGTCGGCCGGTCGTCCCTCAGCCCGGGCGAGCAGCACCGGCTGCTCGTAGGCGTCGGCGGAAGCGCCCCTGGCCAGCAGCTCCAGGAACGGTGCCTCGGCGCTGCCGACGGGGCACTCGGCGGACTGCGCGTGATCGCGGGACATGCTCACAGGATTCCTCATCGCACGGTCACCTCGTCAGCCCTGTGGACAACTCCCGGTGCGCCGGGAGTGCGCCGGGTCAGTGGGCCGTCCAGCCCCCGTCCATCACCAGGGACGTGCCGGTCACGAAGGACGCCTGCGGGCCGCACAGATACGCCACGGCCTCGGCGACGTCCTCGGGCTCGATGAGCCGTTTGACCGCACTGTCCTGGAGGAGCACCTCGGCCAGGACGCGCTCCTCGGGGATGCCGTGCGCCCGCGCCTGGTCGGCGAGCTGCTTCTCGACCAGGGGGGTGCGCACATAGGCGGGGTTCACACAGTTCGAGGTGACACCGTGGGGCGCGCCCTCCAGCGCGGCCGTCTTGGACAGCCCCTCCAGTCCGTGCTTGGCGGCCACGTACGCCGACTTGAACGCCGAGGCCCGCAGCCCGTGGACCGAGGACACGTTGACGATCCGGCCCCACCCCTGCCCGTACATGTGGGGCAGGGCGCCGCGGATGAGCCGGAACGGCGCCTCCAGCATCACGGTGAGCACGGTGTGGAAGACGTCAGGCGGGAACTCCTCCAGGGGACGCACCAGCTGGAGCCCGGCGTTGTTGACCAGGACGTCGGTGCCGGCGGCGGCCAGTTCGGCGGCGTCCAGGTCGGTGAGGTCGAGGACATGCGGCTCGACGGTGCCCGCGAGGCCCCGCGCGCTCTCCGCGAGTTCCTCCAGCCCCCGCGCCTCCCGGTCGACCGCTCTGACCTTGGCCCCGGCGGCCGCGAGCCGCAGCGCACAGGCGCGTCCGATGCCACCGGCGGCGCCGGTGACGAGGGCGGTACGGCCGCCGAGGTCGAGCGAGGGGGCCTGGAGAGCCGGAAGGGCACTGGGCGGGGTCATGGCTCGACCCTAGGCACCGTCTTCCGCTCACCCCATGTGGTCAGCGCCCACACTTCATTCGGAACTCATGGGCTCGAACCATGTGGGTTCATCGGACAGTGCTTGCTTGATCCGGAACAGCTGACGCTCGCCCATCGGGGGCAGCGCGTCCACCTCGAACCAGCCGACCTGGAGGGACTCGTCGTCGTTCACCCGCGCCTCGCCGCCGACGGCCCGGCAGCGGAAGGTGATGTCCATGAACTGGCACGTGTCGCCGTTGGGGTAGACGACCTCACTCCCCGACCGGACGAGGACGACCCGCTCGACGACGCAGTGCACACCCGCCTCTTCGTGGACCTCCCGGACGGCAGCGGCCGCGGGCTGCTCCCCGGGATCGGGGATGCCCGATATCACCGTCCACTCGTGGTTGTCCGCGCGCTGCCCCAGCAGAACCCGCCCCTCGTCGTCGAAGACGACGGCGCTGACGCCGGGCAGCCACAACAGCTGGTGCCCGGCGGAGGCCCGGATCTCACGGATGAAGTCAGGAGTAGCCATGCCCCGACCCTAACCGGCCGCCCCCGTACGCCTGTTGCGCACACCGGAGCCGATCGCCCAGCCCAGTCCGCCCACGGCGAGCAGCACCAGCGCCATCTCCGGCAGGATGCCGAGCCGGGTCGCGGGGGTCTCGGAGGAGCGCAGCGGCACCTTCTGGACGAGGGAGTCGGCGACGAACATGCCGGTCTTCTGGGTGATCCGACCGTCCGGCATGATGATCGCGCTGACGCCGCTGGTCACCGGGACGGTGACGGTCCGGCTGTGCTCGACCGCGCGGACCCGGGACATCGCGAGCTGCTGGTAGGTCATCTCACTGCGGTCGAAGGTGGCGTTGTTGCTGGGCACGGAGATCAGCTGGGCGCCGTCGGTGACCTCGGAGCGCACCGCCCAGTCGAAGGCGGCCTCGTAGCAGGTGACGAGGCCGACCTTGGCACCGGCCATGGTGAACACGCCCGGCTCGGTGCCGCGGCTGAAGTCCTGGCGGACCATGGACGTCCAGTCGCTGTTGATCGCGCCGATGAGCGAGCGCAGCGGGAGGTACTCGCCGAACGGCTGGATCTGCCGCTTGTCGTAGGTGTCGGTCGGTCCCTTGACCGGGTCCCACAGGATCTGCTCGTTGTAGAGCTTGCCGTCCCTCTCGACGACACCGCCGACCGAGATCGGCACGCCGATCGCCTTGGCCGCCCCGTCGATGACGGCACGCGCGTCGGGGTTGGCGAACGGGTCGATGTCGGAGGAGTTCTCGGGCCACAGCACGAAGTCCGGCTTGGCCACCTTGCCGGCCTTGACCCGGGCGGCCAGCCGCTCGGTCTCCCGCGCGTGGTGGTCGAGCACGGCCCGGCGCTGGGCGTTGAAGTCCAGGCCCGCGCGCGGCACGTTGCCCTGGATGACGGCGACGGTCACGGTGCCGTTCTCGGCCTTGTCGCTCACCAGGGGGCGGGCGGCCAGGGCACCGGCGACCGGGACGGTGAGGGCGAGCAGGGCGACGACCGCGGCGGAACGCCGTACCTCCTGGTCACGGCTCTTGCGGACGGCCAGGCGGACCACCTCGTAGAGGCCGAAGCCGCACAGGACGACGGCGAAGCCGAGCACCGGGGTGCCACCGACCGCGGCCAGCGGGAGGAACACGCCGTCGGCCTGGCCGAAGGCGACCTTGCCCCAGGGGAAGCCGTTGAACGGCGCACGCGCGCGTGCGGCCTCGGCGGCGATCCACAGGGCCGCCGACCACAGGGGCGCACCGGGCAGCTTCGAGACCGTGGCGATGCCCGCGCCGACCAGGGCGACGAAGACCGCCTCGATCGCCACCAGGGCCAGCCAGGGCCCCGGGCCCACCTCCACGCCCGTCCACACCAGCAGGGGCAGCAGGAAGCCGAGCCCGAAGAGGTAGCCGAGGCCCAGGCCCGCCTTCCAGCTGCGGCCGCGCAGGACCCAGCCGAAGCCGGCGAAGGCCGGCAGGGCGAGCCACCACAGGGTGCGTGGCGGGAAGCTGACGTAGAGCAGCACTCCGAAGAGCGCGGCGGCGAGAGCCGGGGCGAAGCGCACGAGACGGGCCGCGCGGGAGGCGGGCGCCGCAGGCTGCTTCTGGTCCGACTCGTCCACGGATGTTGCGGTGACGGTCACTCCGGGAGTGTACGGCGGGTGACATCGGCATCGACAGGACGGTCCGGGCGGCAGCGCGGGCGCCCGCGCACGCCCCCGGCGCATCGTTCCTGCACATCGTGTCCACAAACCGTCCATCAGCGGTTACCGTGTGCCGGGGCCTTTGTCGTACCGCCGGTCAGGCGGCCGTGCGACCGAGGTCGGCGCAGGTCGCGGGGGCGACTGGTTCGGGGGTCGGATGGGGTCCACGGGGAGGACGTCTGCGGCCGGTCCGCTGGCGGACGGCGACAGACGAAACGTTTCTGACGCGACGGGTGTCCTGGTGCTGGGGGCCTGCGCCGCCTGGTCCCTGGTCACCGCGGCCGTCCATGACGGGCGTCCGGAAGGCATGCTGCTCGCCGTCCTCGCGGTGACCGCCGGCTACGCGGCCGGACGCGTCTGCGGAGCGGTCGTACCGGCCGCCGCGCTCACGGCGGCCGCCGTGGCCGGGCTCGGCCTCACCGTGGCAGCACCGCGGCTCTCCGCGGGACCCGAGATCGCTTCCCCGCTCGGCCATGCCGGCGCCACCGCCGCCGTACTGACCCTGTCCACCGGAGCCGCGTGCTGCGCGGCGTGGACGGTGGGCACGCCCGCGTGGCGGCTGCTGCTGCGGCTGCTGGCCGCCGGGACCGTCGTGACCGCCGCCGTCCTCGGCTCGGCGAGCGCCTGCGTCACCGGTGCCGCGGTGCTGCTGTGCTCGCTCGCCGCCGGCCGGATGGGCCGCCACCGGGGCGCGGGCTTCGCCGGACTGCTCCTGACGGCGGTCCTGGCGACCGGGCTGACCTGGGCGGTGGCCGGCAAGGCGGTGCCGGAGGGGCTGGCGGTGTCGCTGGAGGGCCAGCTGACCCGGCACCGCATCGAGCTGTGGCACGACGCGCTGCACATGGCGTCCCGGGACGCGGCCGTGGGCGTCGGCCCGGGACGCTTCGGCGAGCTCAGCACGACAGCAGCCCAGATGATGCTGCCCGACGGCAAACCGCACTCGGCCCCGCTGCAACAGGCGGCCGAACAGGGAGTCACCGGGGTCCTCCTGCTCGCCGCGGCCTTCTGCTGGCTGCTCTACACGCTCTGGCGCTCCCCGCGCCCCACACCGGTCGTGCTCACCGCGGGCGCGACCCTGACGGCGCTCGCCACGATCGCCGCGGTCGGCAACGCGCTCAGCTTCACCACGGTCTCGGTGGGCGCCGGCCTGCTGGCAGGCGTGGCCACGGCCCGCCCCCTGACCGACGGGTCACAGCCTCACGAGACCGCGCACGACCCGCACGCCTGGGACGACAGGGCGTGAAACCTGTTGCGAGAGTGGCCTCTGCCGCGCGACGCCCGGCACGCACTCTCGCCGCACCGAACGCCGCGCGGCCGCCCTCCGGGCGACGAGGCTTCACAACAGCCCCTAGTGGGCCGTGCCGTGCGCGCGTGAGTGCAGCCGGTCCCTGATGATCTGGACGGCCGCCTCGGCGTCGTCCACCGTGATCGTGAACGTGTGCCCGTCCCACAGGCTCAGCACGATGCCCTCACCCCGGCGCACCACGACGGCGGTGCCCTTCTCGGGCCGCCAGCGATAGCCCCAGCCGCCCCAGTGCCGCGGGGTGACGTCCGGGTCGACCTCGGCGCCCGCCACGTTCGACAGCAGGATGCGGCGGCGGGGCAGCCCCATGTGGCCGCAGCGCACTTCGAGGGACTCCGCGTCGACCTTCAGCGCCACGTGCACGAACGCCAGGGTGCCGAACAGGACGAGCAGCCCTGCCGCGATGCAGCCGACGACGGCCATGGCGAGCGGGGCGATCCCCGAGGTCCACGCCGAGTCGACGGCCAGCTCGATACCGAGGGCCATGCAGGCGGCTCCGGAGAGCGCCAGGAGCCACTGGACCCGGTTGGTGGCGCGTCCGGTCCAGACGTCGGGATGCGGCGTCTTCTCGCCGTGGGGGTGGTCCCTCATGCCTTCGAGATTACTCAGCTTTTGCCATGGGGGTAGCGCTCGGCGGGGGTGGAATGGGCCGGTGGGCTGAGCGCCCCCGGGTGCGCCCTGGTCAGCGGGCGGAGCTGACCTCTTGGAGGGCGCGGCCTTCCTCGTAGGCCAGGGCGGCCGACGGCAGTGTCCCCTCGCGTCCGCTCAGCAGGACGGTGAGGGTGCCGTCGGCGGCGGCCTGCGGGGCGGGCTGCTCGCCGATCCGGCGCAGCGCCTGGGCGGCGACCGCCCCGGCGGATCCGTGCAGGACCAACGGCGGGCGGTCGGGGCGCTGGACGGCGGCGCGGATGCGCTCGGCGACGAGCTCGTAGTGCGTGCACCCGAGGACGACCGTGGTCACGTCCTCCGGGGTCAGGGCGGCGGCCGCGGCGACCGCGGCGTCGATGGCCGTCTGGTCGGCGTGCTCCACGGCCTCGGCCAGCCCGTGGCAGGGCACCTCCGTGACGGTGACCCCGGCGGCGAAGTCCTTGATCAGGCCGCGCTGGTAGGGGCTTCCGGTGGTGGCGGGGGTGGCCCAGATCGCGAAGGGCCCGCCGCCGGCCGCCGCCGGCTTGATCGCCGGAACGGTGCCGATGACCGGCAGGGCCGGTTCCAGGAGGGTGCGCAGGGCGGGCAGCGCGTGCACCGTGGCGGTGTTGCAGCCGACGATCAGCGCCTCGGGCCGGTGCGCCGCGGCGGCCTCGGCGACGGCCAGGGCCCGCCGGGTGAGGTCCTCGGGGGTCCGCGGCCCCCAGGGCATGCCGTCGGGGTCGAGGGAGAGGACGAGATCGGCGTCCGGGCGCAGACGCCGTACCGCGGCGGTGGCCGCCAGAAGGCCGATGCCGGAGTCCATGAGCGCGATCTTCACCCGGTCACGATAGAACATGAGCCCTCCGGGACCGGTCGGGTGGGGCACACTGCGCGGGTGAGCGCTATCGCCTGGACCGCCGCCGCCTCCCTCGCCGCCTGGCTGTGGCTGTTGCTCTGCCAGGGGTTCTTCTGGCGCACGGACGTCAGACTCCCCGAGCGTCGGGATCCCGATGAGTGGCCGTCCGTCGGTGTGGTGGTCCCCGCGCGCGACGAGGCCGCGGTCCTGCCCGTCGGCCTGCCCTCCCTGCTGGAGCAGGACTACCCCGGGCGGGCCGAGGTCTTCCTCGTCGACGACGGCAGCTCGGACGGCACCGGGGAGCTCGCCCGGGAGCTGTCGCGGCGGCACGGCGGACTGCCGCTCACCGTCGGCTCGCCCGGTGAGCCGCCCGCCGGCTGGACCGGCAAGCTGTGGGCGGTGCGCCACGGCATCGCTCTGGCACGCGCGCGTGATCCCGAGTACCTGTTGCTGACGGACGCCGACATCGCGCACGAGCCCGGCAGTCTGCGCGCGCTGGTCGCGGCGGCGCGCACCGGTGGCTTCGACGCCGTGTCCCTGATGGCCCGGCTGCGGGTGGAGAGCCCGTGGGAGCGGCTGGTCGTGCCCGCGTTCGTCTACTTCTTCGCCCAGTTGTACCCCTTCCGCCGCATCGGGAGGCGGGGCACCCGGACGGCGGCCGCCGCGGGCGGCTGTGTGCTGCTGCGGGCCGAGGCCGCCGAACGGGCCCGGATCCCGGACGCGATCCGGCACGCCGTCATCGACGACGTGGCGCTCGCGCGCGCGGTCAAGGGCGGGGGCGGCCACATCTGGCTGGGGCTGGCCGAGGGGGTCGACAGTGTGCGCCCCTACCCGCGCCTGCACGACCTGTGGCGCATGGTCTCGCGCAGTGCCTACGCGCAGCTGCGGCACAACCCGGCGCTGCTGGCCGGCACGGTGGCCGGGCTCGCGCTGGTCTACCTGGTGCCGCCCGTCGCCCTGGCCGTGGGGCTCGCCACGGGGAGTACGCCGGTGGCGCTGTTCGGCGGTCTGGCGTGGCTGGTGATGACGGGGACGTACCTTCCGATGCTCCGCTACTACCGGCAGCCGCCGTGGCTCGCGCCCCTGCTGCCGTTCACGGCGTCGCTCTACCTGCTGATGACGGTCGACTCCGCCGTGCAGCACTACCGGGGGCGCGGTGCGGCCTGGAAGGGCCGCACCTACGCGCGCCCGGAGACGGTGCCTGAGGAAGGCTGAGCCTATTTGCGGCCAGGGGTCCAGTTCATGCCCCAGCCGTAGGCGTAGTCCACGGTGCGCTGCGGGCTCACCCCGCGCTCGGGCACCAGGTAGCGGGCCTCGCGCTGGACGACGAGGTCGGAGCCGGTGTTGGTGATCAGGGCGAGGGCGCAGACGGTCGAGGGGACGGTGCACTCGTCGAGGGAGAAGTCGATCGCGGCGCCGAACTGCGGCTGGAGGGTGACCCTGGCATTCAGGTCGGCGAAGGAGCGGGCGCCCTCGTAGATGGTGACGAAGACGAGGATGCGCCGGAAGACCTGCTGGTGGTCGAGGTTGACGGTGAGGTTCTCACCGCTCGCGACGGCACCGGTGCGGTCGTCGCCGTCGAGGTGGATGAACGGCGGCTGGTGCAGGGCGCCGAAGGCGTTGCCGAGGGCCTGGACGACGCCTTTGCTGCCGTCGGTGAGTTCGTACAGGGCGCACAGGTCCAGGTCGAGGTCGTTGTGCATCGCGACCGGGCGGCCCAGCTTGGCGGCCCAGCCCGAGAACTGCTTGCGGACCTCCCAGTTGAGGTTCACCCGCAGCGCGCCCGAGGTGCCGCCCTGCTTGGTCAGGGAGACCGAGGGGGCCGACTTGGTGAGCGTGACCTTGGTCAGCCGTACCGGCTGTGCGGGCGGTGCCGGAGGGGCGGCCGGCGGAGGCGGCATGGTCACCGGCGGTGTGGTGACGGGCGGCGCCACGCGCGCGGGCGCGGGCGGTGCGGCCTGCTGCGGCTCGTCCACGGTGATCCCGAAGTCCGTGGCCAGGCCTTCGAGGCCGCTGCTGTATCCCTGACCGACGGCACGGAACTTCCAGTTGCCCTGGCGGCGGTAGAACTCACCGAGCACGAAAGCGGTTTCGACGCTCGCGCCCGTGCTGTCGAAGCGGGCCACCACGGTTCCCCGCGCCGCGTCCTTCACCTCGATGTACAGACCCGGCACCTGTCCGAACGAGCCGCCGTCGCTGGAGGCGGCCAGGACCACGGTCTCGACGGCGGGCTCCACGCGCGCGAGGTCGACGAGGAGGGTGTCGACCACCCGGCCGCCGTCGTTGCGCTTGCCCTCGTGGCGGACCGCCCCGGAGGTGTGCGAGGGCTGGTTGTAGAAGACGAAGTCACTGTCGGAACGGACCTTTCCGCCCACCAGGAGCAGCGCCGACGCGTCGGCGTCGGGCACACCCGGACCGGGACTCCAGCCCACCTCGACCCGCAGTGCCGTCGTCGGCACCGGAGCGTTGGACCCTTTCGACATCGACATGTCCGCCCCCATCACGTGTCACCGCGCCAGGCATGTCCCGGCAGCCCATCGGTTCTCTCCAGGGCCAACCTATTCCCCGCGACAGCGAACTCCCATGCGGTGCACGCGAAGATCGCCGGGCAACCCCCGGTAACCCGCCTGGAACTCGGCCTTTGCGCCGGCCATGTCCTGCGCGGTGTCCCATTTTCCCGACTTCGCTCGCATTGGGGATCCGGGGTCACGGCCGACACGGAAATCAACCCTCTTATCGGTCTCCCCAACCAGCACATCGTGGGCTTAACTTATGTGCCATGACCTCCCCCCGCTCCACTTATGGCGGCGGCTACTACTCCGCCTCCTTCCCGGACACCCCGATCTACGACTCCCTCGTGGCCGAGCGGGGAACCCCGCAGATCGCCCCGATCCGGGTCCCGGCCGAGTACGCCATGCCGAGCAGCAACAACCTGCCCGCCCTGTCCTCGGGGCTGCCCGCCCTGCCGGCGGGCCCCTCCCAGCCCGCCTACGGCTATCCGCAGGCCCAGCAGCCCGCCCCGCTCCAGCAGGCGCCCGCCGCGTACATCCCGCAGCAGGCCGCCGCCCCGCGGGGCTATCCCGGCCCACAGGCGCAGCAGCCGCGCCCGATGGCGCAGGGCATGGGCTACGAGGCGATGCGCCCCGCGGCGCCCCGTCCCGCCCCGGCTCCGTACCAGGACCCGTACAACAACCAGCAGTACCGCGGCTACTGAGCCGATCCGAGCCGATCCCCGGACCGTCCGCCGGGCTGGCACGATGGTTCCATGGGAATTGCACGGCTTGAGTCGATTCACGTCCATCCGGTCAAGGCGTTCCGGGGCCTCGCGCCCCTGGACGCCGAGGTCGAGCCCTGGGGGCTGGCCGGGGACAGGCGCTGGGCGTTGATCGACGACGGGGGAAAGGTCGTCACCCAACGCGCGCACCCGCGCGTCGCGCTTGCCGCCGCCGAGCTTCTGCCCGGCGGCGGCGTTCGGCTGTCAGCGCCCGGTGCGGCACCGCTGGAGGTCCCGGTGCCGCGGCCGGTCGGCACCGTGCCGATGCAGATCTTCCGCGACAAGGTGGAGACGGTGCCCGCCGAGGACCCGGCCGCGCACGCCTGGTGCAGCGAGCTGCTCGGCGAGAGCGTCCGGCTGGTGCACATGGACGACCCCGCCACGCGCCGGCCCGTCGACCCGGAGTACGCGCGGGAGGGCGAGACCGTCTCCTTCGCCGACGGCTATCCCCTGCTGCTCACCACCACCGCCTCGCTCGACGCCCTCAACTCCCTGATCGCGCGCGGTGATCACGCCGCCGAGGGCCCGCTACCGATGAACCGTTTCCGGCCCAACGTCGTCGTCTCGGGCACCGAGGCCTGGGCCGAGGACGACTGGGCGCGTGTCGCGATCGGCGAGGTCGTCTTCCGCGTCGCCAAGGCCTGCGGACGCTGCCTGGTGACGACCACTGACCAGAGCACCGCCGAGCGGGGCCGGGAACCCCTCCACACGCTGGGACGCCACCGCCGCTTGAGCGGAAAACTGGTCTTCGGGCAGAACCTGGTACCGCAGTCCCGCGGCACGATCCGCGTCGGCGATCCGGTCGAGATCCTGGACCGGTAAAGATCCACTCAAGCGCCGGGGCGCGGGAACCGACCGCGGTGGCTTGCGCGTTGGGCATCGTGAGAAATTCCTGAGAGGCCCCGGTCCGGTGATTTCGCTCTCTCTTCGACCGGCCTCGCGGTGAACGGCTCCGCCAGGGGTTATCACTGAGCGGAAAGGCGGAAAGGGGGTGCGGACCGTGCGAGCGATCAGCGGACTCTGGCAGTGGCGGCACAATCCGCTGCGCCGCGCCACGGATCTGGCCGAGGCCTGGGTCGCGCTCGCGGCCCTGCTGCTCGTCCTGGTCGTCGCACCGCTGGCCGGTGCGGTCGTCGGCGGTCTTGCCCAGGACTCCCTTCAGGAGTCCGTCCGTTCCCAACGCGCCTCCCGTCACCCGGTGACGGCGACCGTGACCCGCGAGCTGGACCGGTCCCCGCTGGACGCCGACCCCGAGACCTCCACCGGGCGGGAGTTGCGCACCCGCGTCCTCGCCGACTGGACCGCGCCCGACGGCACGCCGCGGCACGGCCCGGTGCTCGCGGGCCTCAAGGACCCGCACAAGGGCGACCACTTCACGATATGGACGGACACGCAGGGGCACATCATGCCCCGCCCGCTGGACTCCGCCACCGCCACCACCCACGCGGTCCTCGCCGGGGTCGGTGCGGCCCTGCTCGGCATCGGTCTGATCGAGAGCGCCCGCCGGTTGATCGTCTGGCGCATGGTCCGTCGCCGGTACGCCCGTTGGGACCAGGCCTGGGCACGGGTGGGCCCGGACTGGGGCAGGGCCGGCACCGGCAGCTGACAGCCTTGCGGCTCTGGTCAACTCACCGCCTGCGCGCACGCTACGGTGGACCGGCCGAACTTCTTCGGCAGCACGAACCGCGCGCGAGCGAGCTGGAGGGACGCGCCGGTCGCCGGACGCGCACGCGCTCCCGGTACCGACCGCGACGCCCCGAGGGCGAGCGAGCCATGAGTTACCGCAAGGTGGGGGCACAGCAACGCCATGGCACAGGGCACGGTCCAGGTGACGCACACCGGCACCTCGCGGTGGCGGCGCCGCACGGGTGAGTACGCATCGCTCGCCGCCGCCCTGGAGGCCGCGGCCGACGGCGACGTCCTCACCATCGCCCCCGGCACCTACCGGGAGAACCTCGTCGTCCAGCGGACGGTGACCCTGCGCGGACCCGAGGGCTCGCCCGGTTCGGTGCGGATCGCGCCCGTGGACGGGGTACCGCTGACCGTGCGCGCCTCGGCGGTGGTCCAGGACCTGCACGTGGAGGGCCAGGACGCGGCGGCGCCCGCGCTGCTCGTGGAGGAGGGCACCCCGGAGCTGACGGACATCCGGATCGTCACCCGGTCCGCGGCCGGCATAGAGGTGCGCGGCGGTGCCCGCCCGACCGTGCGGCGCTGCACCGTCGACAACCCGGCCGGCATCGGCATCGCCGTGGTCGACGGCGGGGGCGGGGTGTTCGAGGAGTGCGAGGTCGTGGCCGCCGGCCAGTCCGGTGTCGCGGTCCGCGGCGGCGCCCACCCCCGTCTCGAACGCTGCCGGGTGCACCACGCCTCGGGCGTGGGCCTGTCGGTGACGGGTGAGAACTCCGCGCTGGAAGCGGTGGGTTGCGAGGTGTACGAGGTCCGGGGCAGCGGCGTCCAGATCACCCACCGGGCCGCCGCACACCTCAGCGACTGCGATGTGCACCGCACGGCCGGCGACGGCGTCACGCTCGACACGGACGCCGTGCTGACCCTGGCCGACTGCCGCATCCACGACATCCCCGAGAACGCGGTGGACCTGCGCTCCCGTTCCGTCCTGACGCTGACCCGTACGACGGTGCGTCAGTTCGGGCGCAACGGCCTGTCGGTGTGGGACCCGGGCACCCGCGTGGACGCCAACCAGTGCGAGATCTTCGACAGCACCGGCGACTACCCCGCGGTGTGGGTCAGCGACGGGGCGACCGCGGTGCTGGACTCCTGCCGGGTACACGACGTGCCGGACGCGCTGTTCGTCCTGGACCGCGGTTCCCGCGCGGACGTCGTGGACAGCGACCTCTCCCAGGTGCGCAACACGGCCGTGTCGGTGAGCGACGGCGCCACCGCGCAACTCGACGACTGCCGCATCCGGGACGCCGCGACCGGCGCCTGGTTCCGTGACCACGGCAGCGGCGGCACCCTCAACAACTGCACGGTGGACGGCACCCAGACCGGCGTGATCGTCACCAAGGGCGCCGACCCCACCATCGAGCGGTGCACGGTGGACTCCCCCGCCGAGGCCGGCTTCTACGTCTCGGCGGGCGGCCGGGGCAGCTTCCTGAACTGCCGGGTCACCGGCAGCGGCGGCTACGGCTTCCACGTGATCGACGGCTGCCGTGCGACCCTGCGCAAGTGCCGCACGGAGCGGTGCGCGCGCGGTGGGTACGAGTTCGCCGACGCCGGCCCGGACGCGGGTTCCGGCACCGGCCCGCTCGTCGAGGACTGCACGAGCGACGAGAGCGCCGGCGCGCGGCCTCCGGTCGCCGGGGAGATCGCCGTGGAGACGGCGGGCCGGTCCCCCGGTCTGCTCGGCGCCGTCCCCGGGCAGCGCACCGTCGAACCGGAGCAGGCCGCCGCGCCCGTCGAGCCCGAGCAGCCCCCGCGCACCTCCAAGGACGTGATGGGCGAACTCGACGCGCTGGTGGGCCTGGAGAGCGTCAAGCGCGAGGTGCGGGCCCTCACCGACATGATCGAGGTGGGCCGGCGCCGTCAGCAGGCCGGTCTCAAGGCGGCCTCGGTCAAGCGCCATCTGGTCTTCACCGGCTCCCCCGGCACCGGCAAGACCACGGTCGCCCGTCTCTACGGCGAGATCCTCGCCTCGCTCGGTGTGCTGGAGAAGGGCCATCTCGTCGAGGTGTCCCGGGTCGACCTGGTCGGCGAGCACATCGGCTCGACGGCGATCCGCACCCAGGAGGCCTTCGACCGGGCGCGTGGCGGGGTGCTGTTCATCGACGAGGCGTACGCGCTCTCGCCGGAGGACTCCGGCCGTGACTTCGGCAAGGAGGCCATCGACACGCTGGTGAAGCTGATGGAGGACCACCGGGACGCGGTCGTGGTGATCGTCGCGGGCTACACCGCGGAGATGGAGCGTTTCCTCTCCGTCAACCCCGGTGTGGCGTCCCGCTTCTCACGGACCATCACCTTCGGCGACTACGCCCCCGACGAGCTGCTGCGGATCGTGGAGCAGCAGGCCGACGAGCACGAGTACCGGCTGGCGCCGGGCGCCCCGGAGGCGCTGCTGGAGTACTTCACGGCGCTTCCCAAGGGCCCCGCCTTCGGCAACGGCCGCACCGCCCGCCAGACCTTCGAGGCCATGGTCGAGCGGCACGCGAGCCGGGTCGCCCAGGTCGCGGACCCCAGCACCGACGATCTGACGCTGCTGTACGCGCAGGACCTGCCGGAGCCGCGCTGAGCGAGCGCCCCTGGGGCGCCGGTCCGGCGGGCTACCGCTGGGCCGGTACGTCGGGTCGCAGCCGGGCCAGCAGCCTCGCCCGCTCCTCGGCGAAGGCCGGGTCCGCCTGGTAGTCGGAGTGACCGAGGACCGGCGCGGGCAGCGGATGCCGCTCGGTGCGCCCGTAGGCCAGCGGGTCCTTCAGGGCCTGGTGGTCGACCTCGGGGCCGCAGTCGCCGGACAGGCGCACCGGGCCGCCGATGGGGTCGGTGGGCCGGTACAGGTTGCGCCAGCAGGCCACGTCGTGGTGCAGGGCGCTGAGCGCGGCCGGACCGAAGTGCGCCGGGAACCAGCGGCCGTAGAGCCGCTCCAGCGGTGAGCCGTAGGTCAGCAGCGCCACCCGTCTGCGGTCGGCCGGGGTCAGCTGCCAGGCCGCGGCGGCGGCGAGGACGCTGCCCTGGGAGTGGCCGGAGATCACCAGGCGGCCGCCGGTCGCACGCGTCCAGGTGGCCACCCGCCAGGTGAGGTCGGGGACCGCGCGCTCGGCGTAGCAGGGCGGTGAGAAGGGGTGTGCGGCGCGCGGCCAGAACGTGCCGACGTCCCACAGGATGCCGATGGTGCGGCGCGCGGAGGCGTCCTTGTAGGCGCGCCGGCCCCAGGTGACGAACACTATGAAGCCGACCCCGATCAGCCAGGAGCCCAGCGCCTGGGCGGTGTCGGCGGCGCCCTGGACGAAGGGGGACGAGGTCCGTGCCGCCTCACCCGGGGTCTTGCCGGTGGTGAGGGCGCCGGTCAGCGCGGCGGCGCCGAGGAGCAGGGTGGCGGCGGAGGTGACGGCGACGATCAGCGGGGCCCGGTCGGTGAGGGTGGCCAGCGCGCGGGTGGTGGCGATGCGCCGGGTGCGGGCCCGGTCCTTGGTCTCGTCCGGGTAGTCGCTCTCCACGGCGGTCAGTTCGGTGCGGCGCAGCCGCCAGGTCCTGCGGCCGAGGCAGGCGATCAGGACCAGCAGGACGATGATCAGCGGCGGGATCACCGAGGACTGCCAGGTCAGCAGGACCGGTGGTCCGGCGAGGGAGGTCCCGGTGCCGTCCAGCCAGTCGGCCACGCGCTGGGAGACCCCGCCGGACATCACCCCGCCGAGGGCGCAGGCGAGCATCGCGACGGCCGGCCCGCCCAGGCCCCGCATGGCGGCGCGCGGGTCGGGGTGGGTGCGGTGCAGCAGGTGGGCGACGGCGGCGAGGAGAACCACGATCAGCCCCTGCACCAGGGTGATGGCGCCGAAGGTCGCGTCACCCGGCAGCCGGCCGGACGAGACCCACCCCGGGCGTTCCCAGCCGGCGTACAGCAGGGTCAGGGCGAGCAGGCCGAGCGCGGCGAGCGGCAGACGGCGTACGAGGTGTTCGTCGAGCTCGCGGTCCAGGCGGTTCTCGCTGCGGCCGCGGCGGCAGACCACCCAGACGACCATGACGGCTCCGCCGGCGAGCGCCACGAGCAGCGCTCGGCCCGCCAGGTCGAGCGCGGCGGGACCGCCGGGGCGGCGGTCGAAGCGGGCCGCCGCGGAGCCGACGGCCGCGGCGACCGTGAGCAGGGCGGCGGCGGTGTGGGCGGCGCGCAGCCGGGCCACCAGCCGGCGTCCGTACCAGAAGCCGGGGCGGCCGAGAGCGGTGCGGGCCGTCTCCTCGTCGGGTTCGGCGGGGCGGGACATCGGGGCCTGCGACTCGTAGGCGTTCCAGGTGTGGTGGGAGAGGTACCACAGCAGGCAGGTCAGGACGGTGGGGACCAGGGCGGCGAGGGCGAGCCGGCGGCCCGGGCGGCTCCACCAGCCGCCGCCGGAGACGGTCGGCGACAGAAAGCCCAGCCAGGTGTGCCGGTCGGCGCACGCGCGCGTGCCCGCGCACTGCCATGCGGCCAGATCGAGGGCCACCTCGCAGACGGCCGCGACCAGCAGCACGGTCAGGGAGAGCGCCGCCAGCCGCACCAGCAGCCCGTACAGCCGGACCGTGCGGGTGCGGCCCCGGGCGGCGGGGCGCATCCAGTGGGCGAGGTTGACCACCATGAAGGGCAGCAGCAACAGCCACAGGGCGCGCGAGGCGTTGCCGGAGGTGAGGTTGCACCAGACGTAGGCCTCGGGGATCGGTTCACGCCGGGTGGCGCCGGGTCCGGTGTCCGCCTCGGCGTCGTCGGCGCGGCGGAAGACGGCGGCGGTGTCGTCGCCGGTGACGCGTACGATGCGTGGGTCGTCGAGCATCTTGTCGGGTGTCGTGCCGCCCACCCCGTGGACCATCAGTTCCAGCGCGGCGCCTTCCGGCCCGCCCGTCGAGGCACGCTTCTCCACATGATCCACTGTGCGCTCTTCCCCCGTTGACACGCCGTCCGCAGATGCCTGTGCGGGTCAAGGATCTCCGCTGCGGGACCGTCGTGCACCCCTCGTCACGGAATCTCCCCGATCCGTGTCACGATCGGCGCGTCACTGAGGTCGAACTGACATGCGCGCGTCGTGACGGTCGGTGGCGCGACCGGTACGGTGCCGTGCGAGGATGGGGCGTCCGCGCGCCGCAGACGGGGAGAACGCCCTCGTCGGAGCAGGTGCGCGTGGCGTGTCGGACGGATTGAGGCGAAAGGACCGGAGCGTACGTGAGCGAGAATCAGAACCTCCTCGCGGAGCAGCGGCGCGCGCTCATCCTGGACGAGGTCCGGCGCCGCGGCGGCGTCCGGGTGAACGAGCTGACACGCAAGCTCGGCGTGTCGGACATGACCGTGCGTCGGGATCTGGACGCGCTCGCCCGGCAGGGCGTCCTGGAGAAGGTGCACGGCGGCGCGGTGCCGGTGGTCGAGGCGAGCACCCACGAGCCGGGGTTCGAGGCCAAGTCGGGTCTGGAGCTGTCCGCCAAGGAGGACATCGCGCGGGCGGCGGCCGAACTGGTGGCCCCGGGCTCCGCGATCGCACTGTCGGGCGGCACGACGACGTACGCGCTGGCCCATCACCTGATCGACGTCCCCGATCTCACGGTCGTCACCAACTCGGTGCGGGTGGCCGACGTCTTCCACTCGGCGCAGCGCACCTCGGGCCCTCGTCAGGGCGCGGCCACGGTGGTGCTGACCGGCGGGGTGCGCACTCCCTCGGACTCCCTGGTGGGTCCGGTGGCCGACCAGGCGATCGCGGCGCTCCACTTCGACGTGCTGTTCCTCGGGGTGCACGGCATATCGGTGGAGGCCGGGCTGTCGACGCCGAACCTCGCGGAGGCGGAGACCAATCGCCGGCTGGTGCAGTCGGCGCGCCGGGTCGTGGTGGTCGCGGACCACACCAAGTGGGGCACGGTGGGCCTGAGTTCGTTCGCGACGCTGGAGCAGGTCGACACGCTGGTGACGGACACGGGGCTGCCGGCCGTGGCGCGTGAGGAGGTCGCCGAGCATCTGCGGCGGCTGGTGGTGGCGGGCGAGCCGGAGGCCCCCGCAGACAGTTGACGGTCCGTCAGCTAGGGTGGCGCCTTCCCGGCCGTCACCGAGGGGGGTTCGCCCATGGCTCGCCGTCTGCGCGAGGTGGGGCTCGACTTCGTCGAGACCGCGCCCGTACGCCTGGTCTTCGCACGCGAGGTCTCCGCGCCGCCGGAGCGGGTCCACCGGGCGCTGGCCGAGGACGTGCCGGGCTGGAGCGAGTGGTTCGCCGCGGTGACCCTTGCCCGATCCACGCGCGAGGGTGCCGGCCGCGAGGTCAGGCTCAGGGGCGGCACCCGCTTCCTGGAGACGGTCCTCGTGGCGAAGGAGCCCGAGGTGTACGCCTACCGCGCGGACCTGACCAACGCGCCCGGCCTGCGCGCACTGGTCGAGGAGTGGCGGCTGGGGCCCGCGGGCACGGGCACGCGCGTGCAGTGGACCTTCGCCGCCGACGGCACCGCGCCCCTCCGGCTCGCCCTGCGGCTCGGACGGGCCGGGCTGGAACGGGCGTTCCGCGACGCGGTCGTCTCACTGGACCGGCGCCTGGCGCGCTAGTCGTCCCGCGGCGGGCGATGTGCGCCCGTCAAGGACCGGTGTGTGCCGGACCTCGCGCCGGGGCGGACGTCGCCGGCGCGGCGCTAGCAGGGCCAGACGCCCGTGCCCAGGAACGACTCGATCGCCTCCGCGTACGGCTGGATGTCCAGGCCCTGTTCGGCCAGCCACGCGTCCGAGTAGTACTTGTCGAGGTACCGGTCCCCCGGGTCGCACAGCAGCGTCACCACGCTGCCGCTCCGCCCCTCGGCCACCATCTCGGCGACGATCTTCAGCGCGCTCCACAGCCCGGTTCCGGTGGAACCGCCCGCCTTGCGGCCGATGGCCTGTTCCAGCGCCCGTACGGCGGCGACACTGGCCGCGTCGGGGACCTTCATCATGCGGTCGACCGCGCCCGGTACGAAGCTCGGCTCCATACGCGGCCGGCCGATGCCCTCGATACGGGATCCGCAGTCGCAGGTGACGTCCGGATCGCCGGTGGTCCAGCCCTCGAAGAAGCAGGAGTTCTCCGGGTCGGCGACACAGATGCGGGTGTCGCGCTGGGTGTAGTGGACGTAGCGCGCGATGGTCGCCGAGGTGCCGCCGGTGCCGGCCGTGGCGACGATCCACGCCGGTTCCGGGAAGCGCTCCAACTCCAGCTGGCGGAAGACGGATTCGGCGATGTTGTTGTTGCCGCGCCAGTCCGTGGCCCGTTCCGCGTAGGTGAACTGGTCCATGTAGTGGCCGCCGGTGTCCACCGCGAGCCGGGCCGACTCCTCGTACATCCGGCGCGGGTCGTCCACGAAATGGCACCGGCCGCCGTGGAACTCGATCAGGCGGATCTTCTCGGCGCTGGTCGTGCGCGGCATGACGGCGATGAAGGGCACGCCGATCAGCCCCGCGAAGTACGCCTCGGAGACCGCCGTCGAGCCACTGGACGCCTCGATGACCGGGCGGCCCGGCCGGATCCAGCCATTGCACAGGCCGTACAGGAACAGGGAGCGGGCGAGGCGGTGCTTGAGGCTGCCGGTGGGGTGGGTCGACTCGTCCTTCAGGTACAGGTCGATGCCCCACTTCTCCGGCAGCGGGAAGCGCAGGAGGTGTGTGTCGGCCGAGCGGTTGGCGTCGGCCTGGACCTTGCGGACGGCCTCTTTCAGCCAGCCTCGGTAGGCGGCGTCACTGCGGTCGACGTCGAGTGTCGCGCCGGTCCGGATCTGCTGAGGGGTGCTCACGGAGGGGCTCCTTACGCTGAGCGCCGACAGCGTCTCGCGCGGCCGACGCACCGATCATAAACACCTTCCGCACGCTTCTCACCTGCATAAACACACCTTTGAGGACCCCAAAGGCCACCCTGGGGTGCGGGCTTCCGCAGCAGGGTGGGGGCGCATTCGAACGAGTGCTCCAGGCGCCCGCGTGCGGCCCTCGCATGCGCACTGGTGCTCGGCGCCGGGTGCGGGCAGACTGCACCGGGCGGGACACCCCGGCCCCGGACAGGGGCGCACACCGGACCACGTGACGACCCGGATCACGGGCCGGCACACCGAGGACACGCGAGGGGGCGGGCAGGCATGGCGGAGCCGGAGTTCACGGCCACGGGCGTGCGGATCGGGAAGCGGCTGCGTTCGCTCACCCGGGCCGGACAGGTCCGGATCAGCGACGGCAGGCTGGAGTTGCTCACCAGCTACGGCAGCGAGATCGACAGCGCGCCGGTGCAGGCGGTGCGCGCGTCCAAGCCCTGGTTCGCCGCGGACGACCGGGCCCTCGCCGACCTCAACGGCAAGCGGTACCTGCTGACCCTCGGCGACCACGACCCCGCCCCGGGCGAGCCGGGCCCACCCGCGGCACGCCGGTTCATCGAGGCCGTACGAAAGGCCGCGGGGCGTAGCGGATGAGTCACCGCGAGTTGCGCAGACCCGCCGCCTGAGTCACGCTGTTCACACGTCACTCTGGGTTTACCGGCGATAACGCTGCGAACCAGCCCGCCGGACATGGCAGCAGGCGGCCGTCTCACCAGGCATCCTGCTGGATCGATCCGAACTCCGTGTTCTTCCGGACCTCAGTCGGGGAGTCGCAGCCGTGATCAGTTACCCAAGCAGGCACTGCACGGTGGAGCTCCAAGCCCTGCCGTCGCGGATCGGCCAGGTCCGCAGAATCGTCTCTGCGCAGTTGCGCTACTGGCATCTGGACCCCCTCATAGACCGGGCCGCGCTCGGTGTGACGGAGCTCTTGACCAACGTCCACCGGCACGCCCAGCCCGACAAGATGTGCACGGTCGAGATCGAGCTACTGCTCGACCAGCTCATGGTCTCGGTGCACGACCACGACCCGCGTCTGCCGGTTGTGGCGGACAGCGAGGACTCCGGCACCGACGGACTCGCCACCTGCGGGCGGGGCCTGGCGATGGTGGCCGCCGTCAGCGAGAGCTGGGGCGTGCGACCGGCCGGGGAGGCGGGCAAGGTCGTGTGGTTCGCCCTGTCCGCGTCCGCCGCCGCCAAGGCCGGACCGACGCGCCCGCCACGGCGCGCCGCGGTGGAGAAGGGACCTCGGGTGTTCGCCGAGGTCGACGCCCACCGGGTCGAACATGCTCCCGCCCGGTCGGCCGCTGTCGGCTGACCGGGCGGTGACGCTCCGATCGGTCGACCGTGGCCGACCGACCTGGCGATGACGCTCCCCTCGGTCGACCGTGGCCGACCGACCTGGCGGTGACACGCTGATCGGTCGGCCACGCGGCTGTTTCCGGGCCGCGGGCCGCGGGCCGCGACACGGGCGTGTACCTCCGTCACTCCGTGGCGATCGCCCGGAGTACGTCCAGGCTCGCCGCCCTCCTGGCGGTCGTGGTCGTCATGCCGCACCGCCGCCCTTGCCCGTGCGGCCGAACTGCTCGTCCAGGACGGACAGGCGGCGCCAGTACTCGTCCTCGTCGATCTCGCCGGCGGCGAAACGACGGCCGAGCAGGGCGATCGGCGAGTCGCCTGACGGGCCGGTGTCACCCACCTCGCGCCAGGGGGCGGCGTCGGACATCGCGCGCCACGGGCCGCGACGTCCGCGCCGGACCGTGCGGCGCAGGACGGTGACGGCGCCGACCACGACGGCCGCCCAGATCAACGGGAAGAGAAGGATCCACGGGCCGGGCCCGCCGTCCCAGTGCGCCAGGGTCTGCATCTCGGTCATCTCCCTCGAAGCGGTGTTCTCGAAGCGGTGTTCCGGTGATGTCCCGAGACTGGCTCCGAGGAGGGGGCCGGGTCGTCGTACGGCCAGCGGCAGTGGGCGTACCACCCGGGGAGTACGCGGGGGCGTCCCGGCTGCTCCTCACCACCTCGACTTCTGTAACTACTAGTATGTACAGTGGCTGCATGAGCACCCCGGAGCGTCTGATCGAGTCCACCCGCGAGCTGCTGTGGGAGCGCGGTTACGTGGGCACCAGCCCCAAGGCCATCCTGGAGCGTTCCGGCGCCGGGCAAGGCTCCATGTACCACCACTTCAAAGGCAAGCCCGACCTCGCGCTGGCCGCGATCCGGCGGACGGCGCAGGAGATGCGGGCCACCGCCGAGGGAGTGCTCGCCGGGCCGGGGACGCCGTACGCGCGCATCGAGGCGTATCTGCTGCGTGAGCGGGACGTGTTGCGCGGCTGTCCGGTCGGGCGGCTGACGATGGACCCGGACGTCGTCGCGAGCGACGAGCTGCGCGGTCCGGTCGACGAGACGCTGGACTGGCTCCGGGAGCGGCTCGCGGGGATCGTCGAAGAGGGCAAGGAACAGGGGCAGTTCGCGCCCTCCCTCGACGCCGAGGCGATCGCCGCGACCGTCGTCGCCACCGTGCAGGGAGGCTATGTCCTCGCCCGCGCGTCCGGGTCGCCCGCCGCCTTCGACGCGGGGGTCCGCGGGCTGCTCTCCCTTCTCTCGCCACGGCACTGAGCGTCCGCGCCGGGCGCACATCACGAGGAAGCAGTCCCGACAGCGCGCAAACCCCGCCCGAGGAGGCCGCGATGCATGCCATGCAGTACGAACTCACCCTTCCCGCCGACTACGACATGGGGATCGTCCGCGACCGGGTCGAGCGTGTCGGGCATCTGCTCGACGCGTGGGAGGGGCTCGGTGTCAAGGCGTACCTGATACGGGAGCGCGGGGTGCACGGCTCACCGGTCAACCAGTACGCGCCGTTCTACCTGTGGAACACCATGGAGGGCATGAACACCTTCCTGTGGGGTGGCGCCTTCCAGGGGCTGAGCGACGACTTCGGCCGGCCCTCGGTCCGGCAGTGGACGGGGCTCGCCCACGAGGTGGGCGGTGCCGCCGGTTCGTCCGCGCGGGTCGCCGTGCGGCGCCGGCAACCGGTGCCGGACGGGGTGGAGTTGGCGGCGGTCATGGGGGACGCGGTGCGTGAGACGGGGCGGCTGGCGGCGGAGGACGGGGCGGTGCTCGCGGCGGCCGTGGTCGATCCGAGCCGCTGGGAGCTGGTCCACTTCTCGCTCTGGGCGCACGACACGCCCAAGGCCGCCGGTGACGTCTTCCAGGTGCTGCACCTGTCCGCGCCGGGACTGGCCGAACTGCCCCGGGGACGCCAGTGGTGAGCACGGTCCGCACGGTCCTCGGGGACGTGGCGCCGGAGCGGTTGGGGGTGTGCGACGCGCATGACCATCTGTTCTTCGGCAGCCCCCAACTGCCCGGACAGGAACTGCGCGACGCGGCGGCGGCCCGCGCGGAGTTGGCGGCCTTCCGGGACCAGGGCGGGCACAGCGTCGTGCAGTGGACACCGTACGGGCTGGGGCGGCGGGCCGCCGATCTGCCGCCGCTGTCCAGGCAGACGGGGGTGTTGGTGGTGGCCGCGACGGGACTGCACAGGGCCGTCCACTACGACGAGCGGACTCTGGCGGAGCTGCGCGGCCGTCTCGCGGAGCTCTTCGTCGCCGAACTGACGGACGGCATCGGGCTCTCGGGGGTGCGCGCCGGGATCATCAAGGTCGCGGGCGGCTTCCACGCCCTCGACGCGCACGCCCGCTGGACGATGAGCGCGGCGGCCGAGGCCCACCACGCCACAGGTGCGCCGATCGCCGTGCACCTGGAGCTGGGGACGGGCGCTCTCGACGTACTCGACCTGCTGTGCGGCGAGTTGGAGGTGCCGCCGCACCGGGTGATCCTCGGTCATCTGAACCGCTTCCCGGACTCCGTGCTGCACCTCCAGGCCGCGGCGAGTGGCTGCTATCTCGCCTTCGACGGCCCCTCCCGCGCGAACCACGCCACGGACTGGCGGATGCCGGACGTGGTACGGGCTCTGGCCGACGCGGGGTTCGGTGACCGGCTGCTGCTCGGCGGCGACACCACGACCGCGGCGGCACGCTCGGTGAACGGTGGTCCGGGGATGCCGTATCTGCTGCGCCGGGTGCGGCCGCGACTGGTCACGGAACTGGGCGCCGAGCTGGTCGACCGCGTCCTGCGCGACAACCCCGCCCGGGCCTTCGCCGTCGCGTGGCGCTGACCGGGATCGGCGGCATCCGCCCCCGTCCGGCGCGGCGAACCGACGGGGCGTCGCCCAGGCGCAGTACGACCCCGCGAGTCAGCCCTGACGTGGCGTTCCGGGCCGCCGCGGGCCGGGCTCGGGCCGCGGCCCGCAAGGCACCGCCCTCGACGTCACGGCTCCCCGCGGTCCAGCCGTTCGATCCGGGTCACGTTCTGCCGGTCCTCGGGGTCCTCGCTCGGCGAGCCGGCGAACCAGGCGTCGAGGATCTCCTTCAGCAGGGGCGCAGAGGTCAGGCGCAGGCTGAGGGCGAGGACGTTGGCGTCGTTCCACCGCCGGGCGCCGTCCGCGGTGTACGCGTCGGTGCACAGGGCGGCCCGTACGCCCGGGACCTTGTTCGCGGCGATCGCGGCGCCCGTGCCGGTCCAGCAGCACACGACCGCCTGGTCCGCCCGGCCGGAGGCGACGTCCCGGGCGGCCGCCTCCGAGCACACCGCCCACTGGGGATCGGCGCCGGGCGCGAGGGCCCCGTGGGCGACGACCTCGTGGCCACGGGAGCGCAGTGCGGCGACGAGGGCGCGGGCCACGGGTTCGTCCATGTCGGAGGAGACGGAGATCCGCATGTCCCGAGCCTACGCGCCGGGCACGCGGGCGAGGAGGTCGCGTCGGTCGTGGGTGCCGGTGCCGACCCGGGCACCGAGGCAGTCGGGAAGCCGGAGCTGCTTCCGGCGTCGGCGTCCGGTCACTGACGGGACAGCGCTCCCAGCGGATCGTCCAGCACCGGCTGCCAGGCCAACTCGGCGGCGCCGACCAGGCTGTTGTGGTCCAGCGTGCACGCCAGGATCGGTACCCCGCCGCTCTGCCCCCACAGGCTGCGGTCGGCGACGACCGCGCGCAGCCGGTCCGGGTCGGCGTCGAGGAGGGTGCGGTGCAGTCCGCCGAGGATGATGCGGTCCGGGTTGAGGATGTTGACCAGGCCCGCGAGACCGAGGCCGAGCCGGTCGATCAGGGCCTCGGTGGCCGTGCGGACGGCCGGCTCGTCGTAGTGGTCGCGGATCAGCTCGTTGGCCTGCTGGAGCAGGGACACCTCCGGCCCGGTCTCGCGGCCGGCGGCGTCGAGGAAGGCCAGCGGGTCGGCCTCGACGTCCAGGCAGCCCCGGCTGCCGCAGTGGCAGGGTCGGCCCTCGGGGTTGACGGTGAGATGGCCGACCTCCAGTGCCAGACCCGAACTGCCGGTGTGCAGCCGGCCGTCGAGGACCAGCGCCCCGCCGACCCCTCGGTGCCCGGTGGCCACGCACAGCAGGTCCCGGGCGCCGCGGCCGGCGCCGTGCCGGTGCTCGGCGAGCGCGGCGAGGTTGACGTCGTTGCCCGCGAAGGCGGGTCCGGTGAGGCCGGCGGCGCGCACGCACTCCGCGAAGATGCGGCGGACGGGGGCGCCGACGGGCCAGGCCAGGTGGAGGGGGTTGAGCGCGGTGCCGTCGGGCTCGGCGACGGCGGAGGGCACGGCGAGGCCGGCGCCGACGCAGCGGCGGCCGGTGGTGCGCAGCAGTTCGGCGCCCGCCTCGACGACGGAGCCGAGGACCTTCGCCGGGTCGGCGTCGACGGTCTCGCAGCCGGGCGCGGTGGCGACGATCCGGCCGCCCAGGCCCACCAGGGCCGCCCGGAACCCGTCGGCGTGCACCTGCGCGGCGAGCACGACGGGCCCGTCCTCGGCCACCGCGAGCCGGTGCGAGGGGCGGCCCTGCGAGCCGGCGGCCGCGCCGGGGCGGGCGTCCACCCGGATCAGTCCGAGCGCCTCCAGCTCGGCGGCGACCGCGCCGGCCGTGGCACGCGTCACGCCGAGTTCGGCGGTGAGCACCGCGCGGGTGGGCGCGCGGCCGGTGTGCACGAGCTCCAGCGCGGGCCCGAGCGCACCGCGCCCCCGGTCCAGCCGCGTCCTCGAGGTGGTCCCTTCCCCCGCCGGCCGGGGGTCCGCGTCGCCGCTCATGGGGGCGAGTCTCCCATGATCCGCCGCGCGGACCTCCTACAGCCCGCTGACCCGGAGCGTGATGTTCAGCCGCCCGGTCAGCCCCAACTCCGGGGGCGCGCTGCCGGGGTACACCCTGGGCACCCCGTGGTAGGCGAGCCGGGAGGACCCGCCGAACACGAACAGGTCACCGCTGCGCAGTTCGACGTCCGTGTACGGCCTGGTCCGGGTCTCGGTGTTGCCGAAGCGGAAGACACAGGTGTCGCCGAGGCTCAGCGACACCACCGGCGCGTCCGACCGCTCGTCGGCGTCCCGGTGCATCCCCATGCGCGCCTCGCCGTCGTAGAAGTTGATCAGTGCGATGTCGTACGACGGTGGGGTCGCCCCGAGCGCGTCGCGCACCGCGTTCCCGGCCAGCTCCCCGAGCCACTCCGGGAACGGCTTCACGGGGGAGCCGTCGCCGTCGACGACCGTGCGGGCGTAGCCGTAGGGGTACCAGTGCCAGCCCAGGCACACCTGCCGGGCGGTCATCGTGCCGCCGCCGGGGGTGTGGACCGTGCGCAGCCCGGCCGGCGGGCGGGCCCACGCGCGGCACGCGTCGAGCAGCTCGCGCTGGCGCGGCGGATCGAGCCAGTCCGGCACGTGCACCGCCTGGGGCGCGATCTCGGCGCGGGGTCGGGGGAACAGCTCGGTGTCCATGGGTCCCATCCTGCCGCCGGGAGGCCTTGAGCTGCGGCTCGGCTAGCCTGGGGGCACGATGAACGACCGTATGACGACGCCCTGGGGCGAGCTCGCGCTGGCCCGTTTCCCCGAGGACCCGCGCGACCGGCTGCGTGCCTGGGACGCCTCGGACGAGTACCTCCTGAAGCATCTGGCCGAGCGGGAGGTCCCGCTGTCCGGCTCGGTCGTGGTGCTCGGGGACCGCTGGGGCGCGCTGGTCACCGCGCTGGCCGCGTACCGGCCCACGCAGATCACCGACTCCTACCTCGCGCAGGAGGCGACCCGGGCCAACCTGGCCCGCAACGGTGTGGAGGCCGGGGCGGTCGGGCTGCTGACCACCCAGGACCCGCCGCCCGAGCGGATCGACGTGCTGCTGGTGCGGGTGCCGAAGAGTCTGGCGCTGCTGGAGGACCAGCTGCTGCGGCTGGCGCCCGCGGTGCACGAGGACACGGTCGTCGTCGGCACCGGCATGGTGAAGGAGATCCACACCTCCACGCTGAAGCTGTTCGGGCGGATCCTCGGGCCGACCCGCACCTCGCTCGCCGAGAAGAAGGCGCGGTTGATCTTCTGCACGCCGAAGCCGTCGTCGGAGCCGTCGCCGAAGCCCGCGGCCGGGAGTCCGTGGCCGTACAGCTATGCGCTGCCCGACGGCATCGGTCCGGTGTCGGGGCGCACGGTCGTCAATCACGCCGGGGTCTTCTGCGCGGACCGGCTCGACATCGGTACGCGGTTCTTCCTGGGGCATCTGCCGGTCAGCGAGGGCGCCCAGCGGGTGGTGGACCTCGGCTGCGGCAACGGCGTGGTGGGCACGGCGGTGGCGCTGGCCAATCCCGAGGCCGAGGTGCTGTTCGTGGACGAGTCGTTCCAGGCGGTGGCGTCCGCGGAGGCGACGTACAAGGCGAACGGTGTGCCGGGGCATGCCGAGTTCCGGGTCGGGGACGGGCTGGCCGGGGTTCCGGCCGGGAGCGTGGACCTCGTGCTGAACAACCCGCCGTTCCACTCGCACCAGGCGACCACCGACGCCACGGCACGGCGGATGTTCGCGGACGCCGAGCGCGCGTTGCGGCCGGGCGGTGAGCTGTGGGTGATCGGCAACCGGCATCTGGGGTACCACGTGACGTTGCGGCGGCTGTTCGGCAACAGCCATCTCGTCGCCGGTGATCCGAAGTTCGTGGTGCTGAAGGCCGTCAAGCGCTGAGGTTCATGAGCGGCCGAGCACGCGCAGGATCCGCTCCACGGCTCGTGCCATGGCCTCCCGTCCCACCCCCAGGTAGGTGCGGCCGTCCACGGCCTCGGGGTGCGCGGTGAGGAACTCCCTGATGGCGCCGGTCATGGCGACGTTGAGGGCGGTGCCGATGTTGACCTTGGTGATCCCGCCCGCGACCGCCGCGGCCAGTTGGTCGTCGGGCACTCCGGATGAGCCGTGCAGGACGAGGGGGACGTCCAGCGCCCCGGAGAGGCGTCTGAGGAGGTCCTGGTCGAGGGTGGCGGTGCGGGTGGTCATGGCGTGCGTGCTGCCCACGGCCACGGCGAGGGCGTCCACGCCGGAGTCGGCCACGAACGCGCGGGCCTCGGCGGGGTCGGTGCGGGCGCCGGGCGCGTGCGCGTCGAGCGGCGGCTGACCGCCCTTGCCGCCGACCTCACCCAACTCGGCCTCCATCCACAGGCCTTGGGAGTGCGCCCAGTCGGCGGCGGCACGGGTCGCGGCGAGGTTCTGCGCGTAGGGCAGGCGGGAGGCGTCGTACATCACGGAGCTGAAACCGGCGTCCGGCGCCTGCCGCAGCAAAGCGTCGCTCTGGACGTGGTCGAGGTGCAACGCGACGGGGACGGCGGCGCGTTCGGCCGCGGCGACGGCGGCGCGGGCGAGCGGGTCCAGCCGCCCGAGGCGGAACTTGACGGCGTTCTCGCTGACTTGGAGGACCACACGGGCCTCGGCCGACTCGGCGCCGGCGATCACCGCCTCGACGTGTTCGAGGGTGACGACGTTGAAGGCGGCGACGGCGCCGTGCGCGGCGGCGGCCCGCGCGACGAGCTCGCCGGTGGTGACGAGAGGCACGGGCGCTCCTAGGAACCGGCGAGGATCACCGAGCGGGTGAGATGGCGGGGCCGGTCCGGGTCGAGACCGCGGGCCGCGGCGAGGGCGACCGCGAGCCGCTGGGCGCGGATCAGATCGGCGAGCGGGTCGAGGTCGCCGGCGATCCACAGTGCTCCGGTCTGCCGTACCTGGGCGGCCAGCCCTTCGGGGGCCTCGCCGAGCATCCAGGTGGCGGTGCCGCCGGTGGTGACGCTGATGGGGCCGTGCCGGTACTCCATCGCAGGGTAGGCCTCGGTCCACGCCAGGCTGGCCTCGCGCATCTTCAGGGCGGCCTCGTTGGCCAGGCCGACGGTCCAGCCGCGGCCGAGGAAGGTGAACTGGCCGCAGTCGAGCAGTCCTTCGGGCAGCGGGTCGGCGAGCGCGGTGCGGGCGTCGGCGACCACCTCGTCGGTGTGCAGGCCGAGGTGGGCGCGGAGCAGGGTCAGCGCGGTGGTCGCGAAACGGGTCTGCACGACCGAGCGTTCGTCGGCGAAGTCGAGGACGACGACGTCGTCGGCGGCCGCCATGACCGGTGTGCGCGGATCGGCGGTGATCGCCGTGGTGCGCGTGCGCCCCCGCGACCGGTCGAGCAGCTCCAGCACCTCGGTGGTGGTGCCGGAGCGGGTGAGGGCGACGACCCGGTCGTAGGAGCGGCCGTGGGGGAACTCCGACGCGGGGAACGCGTCGGTCTCGCCCTGCCCCGCGCCCTCGCGCAATGCCGCCGCGGACTGCGCCATGAAGTACGAGGTACCGCACCCGACGATCGCGACCCGCTCCCCCGCCGCCGGCAGCGCGGCGGCGTGTCCCGGCGCCTCGGCCGCCGCCCGGATCCAGCAGTCGGGCTGGCTGACCAGCTCGTCCTCGACATGCGTCATGTCGTGGCCCCTCCCCACTCGCGATGCTCTTTCCTGCAAGGTAGAGCGAACTTTCGAGCAAAATCAAGCATTCGGGCGTGATTGGCGTGCGTTAAGGTCGCCGTGAGATCGAGGAACGGAGGGTGCGGATGTCCCGCGACGCCCGCTGGAAGACGCTGCTGGAACTGCTCGTCGAGCGCGGCCGGCTGGACGTCGAGGAGGCGGCCTCCGAGCTGGAGGTCTCTTCCGCCACCATCCGTCGCGACTTCGACCAGCTCGCCGAGCAGCAGATGCTCGTGCGCACACGCGGCGGCGCGGTGGTGCACGGGGTGTCGTACGAGCTGCCGCTGCGCTACAAGACGGCCCGGCACGCCTCCGAGAAGCAGCGGATCGCCAAGGCGGTCGCCGGGCTCGTCACCCCCGGCGGGGCGGTGGGGCTGACCGGCGGCACGACCACGACCGAGGTCGCCCGGGCGCTGGCCGTACGCCCCGATCTCGCTTCCGGCTCCCCCGCCCTCACCGTCGTCACCAACGCGCTGAACATCGCCAACGAGCTGGCGGTGCGGCCCCAGTTCAAGATCGTGGTGACCGGCGGGGTGGCCCGCCCGCAGTCCTACGAACTCGTCGGGCCGCTCGCCGACGGAGTGCTGAGCCAGATCACCGTCGACGTGGCGGTGCTCGGTGTGGTCGCCCTCGATGTCACGCACGGCGCGGCCGCCCATGACGAGGCCGAGGCGGCGATCAACCGGCTGCTGTGCGAGCGCGCCGAGCGGGTGATCGTGGCCGCCGACTCCAGCAAGCTCGGTCAGCGCGCGTTCGCCCGGATCTGCGCGGCCGACGCGGTGGACACGCTGGTGACGGACACGGCGGCCGGGGCGGACACCCTGCGGCGCTTCGAGGACGCGGGCGTTCAGGTCCTCGCGGTCTGATCCCGTTCACCCCACCCCAGACGCCGATGCGACCTAGGCTGGTCGCAGGGAGGCTGCGATGACCGCGACACCGATGGACCAGTCGTATCTGCCGATCGCCGAGCACGGGCTCATCGGTGATCTGCGCAGCGTGGCCCTGGTGGGCACCAACGGCACGATCGACTGGTACTGCTGCCCGGCGTTCGACGCGCCCAGCGTCTTCGCCGCGATCCTCGACGCCGAGCGCGGCGGGTCCTTCGAGCTCGCGGCGTCGGTGCCGGCGAAGACGAAGCAGTTCTACTTCCCCGACACCAACGTCCTGATCACCCGCTTCTTCACCGAGGACGGCGTCGGCGAGGTGCACGACTTCATGCCGGTCGACGGCGAGTCCGCCGAGCCCGAACGGCACCGGCTGATCCGGCGGGTGGTGTGCGTACGCGGTTCGCTTCCCTTCCGCGTCCGGGTCGCGCCGCGCTTCGACTACGGCAGACGCCCGCACACCGTACGCATGGTCGGTGACGTCGCCGTCTTCGACTCCGAAGGGCTCTCGCTCGGCCTGACCGCGACCGTGCCGCTGGAGACCGACGGCCAGGACGCGCGCGCCGACTTCAAGCTCGCCGAGGGCGAGTCGGCGGTGTTCGCGCTGGACCAGGTCGGCGGCGAGATCCCGCCCCGCCGGTGTGCGCGCACCGAGGCGGAGGAACAGTTCAACAGCACGGTCGACTACTGGCGCCGCTGGCTCTCCGCCTCCAAGTACCGTGGCCGCTGGCGGGAGATGGTGCACCGCTCGGCCCTCACCCTGAAGCTCCTCACCTACGCGCCGACCGGCGCCATCGTGGCCGCCCCGACCACCAGCCTGCCCGAACAGATCGGCGGGGAACGCAACTGGGACTACCGGTACGTGTGGGTGCGGGACGCCGCGTTCTGCGTGTACGCGTTGCTCCGGCTCGGCTTCACCGGCGAGGCCGAGGCGTTCATGAACTTCGTGACGAAACACATCAGTCCGGGCGACGGCAAGCCCTCCGGACCGTTGCAGATCATGTACGGCATCGACGGTCGCACCGACCTCACCGAGTCCGAACTCCCCCACCTGGAAGGCCATCACGGCTCCGCGCCGGTGCGCGTCGGCAACGCCGCGGCCGAGCAGCTCCAGCTGGACATCTACGGCGCGCTCATCGACTCGATCTACCTCTACGACAAGTGGGCCAAGCCCATCTCCAGCGACCAGTGGGACGACGTGTGCGCCCTGGTGGAGTGGGTGTGCGAGCACTGGGACCAGCCCGACGAGGGGATCTGGGAGACCCGGGGCGGCCGCAAGAACTTCCTGTACTCGCGCCTGATGTGCTGGGTGGCGATCGAGCGGGCGATCCGCATGGCCAACCGCCGCGGGCTGCCTGCCGATCTGCCCCGCTGGCTGGAGTGCCGCGACACGATCTACCGGCGGATCATGAGCCGCGGCTGGTCCGAGAAGCGGCAGGCGTTCGTGCAGCACGAGGACGGCGACGTGCTGGACGCGGCCGTCCTGATGATGCCGCTGACGAAGTTCATCGCCCCGACCGACCCCAAGTGGCTGTCCACCCTGGACGCCCTCACCCAGGAGCTGGTCTCCGACTCGCTGGTCTACCGCTACGACCCCCTGGCCAGCCCCGACGGACTGCGCGGCGACGAGGGCACGTTCTCGATCTGCTCCTTCTGGTACGTCGAGGCGATGGTGCACGCCGGCCGGGTCGACGAGGCACGGCTCGCCTTCGAGAAGATGCTGACGTACGCCAACCATCTCGGCCTGTACGCCGAGGAGATCAGCCACACGGGTGAGCAACAGGGCAACTTCCCGCAGGCGTTCACCCACCTGGCGCTCATCAGCGCCGCCTTCAACCTCGACCGGGCGCTCGGCTGATCAGCCGAACGCCTTGCCGTTGGGCAGGCACCGCCGTCAGGACTCCAGGCCGGCCGTCAGTGAACGGGGGCGCAGGTCGGTCCAGTTCGCCGTGACGTAGTCCAGGCACGCCTGCCGGGTGTTCTCCTCGAAGGCGACCGTCCACCCTCCGGGGACCTCGGCGAAGGAGGGCCAGAGGGAGTGCTGGCCCTCGTGGTTCACCAGGACCAGGAAGCGCCCTTCGGCGTCGTCGAAAGGATTGGTGCTCACGTGCCATGCCTCCTCGGAACCGACGGACCGGTGACAGCCGGGGAATATCATGATTAGGTAAGCCTCGCCTAATTACCGGGCGAGCTTAGCCTCTCCCTCTCGCTCCCACAAGGAGACGTTCATGCCGCGGAACGCCTTCGCCGAGTTCGGACTGTCCGGTGAGCCCGGGACGACCGCGTTCTGGGCGACGGCCCGTGGCCCGGTGTCGGTGCCGGGCGAGGACGGCGGTTGGCGGACCCTGTTCCTGTGGCGCGGATCCGAGGCGAGGGTCGTCTTCGAGAGCTGGTCCGAGCCGGTCCCGCTGCGCAGATGGCGCGACACGGACTGCTGGTACGCCGAGGTGCGCATGCCCCGGCGGCTGCGGGTGACCTACCAGTTCGTCGCCGACGACATCGCACACGCCGACCCGCTCAACCCCTGCGGCGCGGGCGGCGACCGTTCCGTCACCGCCACCCCCGACGTCCCGGCCCAGCCGCACTGGCCCGCCCTCGGCCCGGACGACGTCCTCCCGCTCCCGCGGACCCGGATCCGCTGGACCAGCGAGCGGCTCGGCGGGCGCCGTACCGTACGGGTCCATCCCGTGGGCGGCGGCGGGCCGTTGATCCTGCTGCTCGACGGGGACGACTGGCTGCATCTGCATCCGGCGATGACCGCGTTCGAGACGGCCCTCGCCCAAGGCGACTCACCGCCCGTCACGTTGGTCTTCCTTCCGGCCCGGGACAGGGAGTCCGAGTTCGCCTGTCGGCCCGAGCTCTGGCACGCCGTCAGGGACGAACTCCTGCCGCTGGTGGCGGAGTCCGGAGTCCCCGCCGACCCGCAGCGGCTGGTGGCCGCCGGACAGAGCCTCGGGGGGCTGAGCGCGCTGTACGCGGCCCTGGACTTCCCCGACCTGGTGTCCCGGGTCGCCTGTCAGTCGGGGTCGTTCTGGTGGACGCCCGACGCCCTGGAGCGCGCGGACCCGCTCGGCGGCCCGGTCGGCGGCGCCCTCGCCGCGCGGCTGCGGGAGCGCGCCGACCTGTCCGGTCTGCGGATCGCCTTCGACGTGGGGGAACACGAGACGCGGATGCTCCCCCACTGCGCACTGATCGAGTCCCTGACCGAGCGGGCCGGTGCGACCGTCCGTGTCTCGCGCTCGCCCTCGGGGCACGACCGTGCGGGCTGGCGGCAGGCCCTGCTCAGGGACGTGGTGTGGGCCCTCGGCTGACGTGCCGGGTCATCTGGCCACCGCCAGGCAGTAACTCGCGTCCCCGGCCAGGAGATTGCGATGGGTGTCCTCGGCCGTCACCACCCCGTCGTCCAGCACGAGGACCCGGTCGGCGACGTCCAGCAGGGCCGGGCTGCTGGTGAGCACGACGGTGGTCCGGCCCCGCCGGAGCCGGGCGACCTTGCGCGCGATGAGCTGTTCGGTGACCGCGTCGACGGCCGTCGTCGGATCGTGCAGGACGAGGATGTCGGTGTCGGCGGCGAGAGCGCGGGCCAGCGACAGCCGTTGACGCTGCCCGCCGGACAGGTTGGCGCCCCGGTCGCGCACCCCGTGGTCGAGGCCCTCCCGGTGCAGGGCGACGACATCGGTCAGCATGGACGCCTCGACCGCCTCGGACACCGTCCGGCTGCTGCCCGAGGGATCGATGTTGCTGCGCAGGGTGCCCGCGAAGATCTCCCCGTCGTACGGGTTGACCAGCAGGTGCTCGCGGATCGCCTCGACCGACAGGTCCGCGAGGTCCTGCCCGCCGAGCCGCACGACTCCCGCGTACGCGTCGGGCGGGACCCGCAGAGCCAGGATCGACGCCAGGTCCGCCGCCGCGCGCGGCTGGTAGGCGGCGATCGCCACGAACTCCCCCGCCGCGACCCGGAACTTCAGCTCGCGCAGGGTGCCGTACCGGACGCCGTCGATCTCCAGGTCGCCGCCCGGGACGGGCCGTCCCGGTCCCGGGGTGGCCACCGGGGGCGCCGCCAGGACGAGCGCCATCCGTGCGGCCGAGGCCCGCGCGATCATCACGTACTTCGGCATCTCGGAGAACAGTTTCAGGGGTTCGATGATGAACTGCGCCAGCCCCACCGCCATGACGAGCTCACCGACGGTGATCCGGCCCTCGAAGGCGAGCCAGCCCGCCAGGAGGGTCACCGCGGCGGCGAGGAGAGCGTTCAGGGCCAACGCGGCGCCCGCGTAGGCGCCGTTGACCCGGGCGACGGTCACCGCCTGCTGCTTCGCCTCGGTGCTCACCTTCCGATAGGACGCGAACGCCGCGTGGTTGCCGCCGAAGCCGTGCAGCGGGCGCAGTCCGCTGATCAGGTCGGCGACCTTCGCGCCCGCCCGCGCCACCCGGGCCTGCTGTTCCTGGGTGCTGTCCCCGATCCGTCGGGACAGCACGCTCAGGATGGACAGGATCGCCACGGTCCCGACGATCACCAGCAGCCCCAGCCGGAGGTCGGCGAGCCCCAGCGCCACCGCCGCGACCAGGACCGCCACCAGCGAACTGATCAGCAGCGGCACCACCTCGATGATGTCGGCCGTCTGGTCGGCGTCCTCGGTGGCGATGGTCAGCACCTCGCCCGACTTCAGGTCGACGTCCCGGGCCACCGGTTGCAGACCGCAGGCAGCGACGCGCACCCGCCAGCGGTGCGCCTCGGAGGTGTTGGCCTTCTGCAAAACACGCATGCCGAACCGCCACGACAGCGACACGGTCGTCACGATCACGGCGAGCGCGCCGATCGACAGGCCGAGCGCGCCGAGGCCGCGGTCCCGCATCGTGTGCTCGACGATCAGGCCCAGCGCGATGGGGAACGCCGTCTCGCCGGCCTGGTACAGGCCCATCAGGACGGTGCCCCAGATCATGGCGCCCACGTTGCGGCGCAGGGCGATGCGGAGGATGTCGGCCCCCGTGCGGGGCTGCTGGACGTCAGGAGTGGTCATCGAGGTGGCGGGCCATCGCTTCCGGGGTGCGCAGGGTGAACAGGTCGCGGATCGTGAGCACGGGGCCGAACTCCCGGCGGAGCAGCCCGACCAGGCGTACCGCCAGCATGGAGTGCCCGCCCAGGGACACGAAGTCTCCCACCGCGCTCACCTCGTCGTCGTCCAGGTCCAGTGCCTCGGCGAAGTACGCGCACACCACCCTCTCCGTCTCGGTCCGCGGGCCGCGCTCCCCCGATGTGGTCAGCGCGCCCAGGGGTCTGGCCTCCGGCAGCGCCTTGGTGTCGGCCTTCCCGTTCACGGTCAGCGGGATGCTGTCGACCTGGGCGTAGTGGGTCGGGCGCAGGAAGTCCGGCAGCCCGGCCCCCACTTCCGCGGCCACGGCCGCCAACTCCGCGCCCTCCAGCACCAGATAGGCGGCGAGCCGGTACGCCCCGTCGACCTGCGGGTCGGCCTGGGCCACGGCGGCCACGAAACGCACCGCGGGGTGCGCCGCGAACGCCGCCTCCACCTCGCCCGGTTCGACGCGGTGCCCACGGATCTTCACCTGCTGGTCGGTACGGCCCAGGTAGGTCAGGTTCCCGTCGGTCCTGCGCACCACCAGGTCGCCGGTGCGGTACATGCGCTCGCCGGGCGCACCGAACGGGCACGCCACGAACCGGTGGGCCGTCTGCGCCGGTTGGCCCAGGTAGCCGCGCGCGATACCGATGCCCGCCACGTACAGCTCGCCGGGGACGCCGTCCGGCAGGGGCCGCAGCCAGGGGTCGAGCACGTAGACGTCGGTGTTGTCGATCGCCACGCCGACCACCGGGTCCGCGCACTCGAACGTGCCGACGCCGAGGGTGTTGATGGTGTACTCGGTGGGCCCGTACAGGTTGTAGCCGACGGTGCCCTCGGTCTCGGCGAGCCGCTGCCACAGGGTCGGCGTGACGGCCTCGCCGCCCAGCAGGACCAGCGGCGGGCGCCGCTCGGGGTCGTCCAACAGTCCTTCGGCGAGCAGCTGTTGGGCGTAGGTCGGCGTCACGTTGACGACGTCGACGCGGTGTTCCAGGCAGTACTCCACCAGTCGGGGCGCGTCCCGCCGCAGCTCCTCGTCGCAGATGTGCACCTCATGGCCGTCCGCGAGCCACAGCAGTTCCTCCCAGGACATGTCGAACGCGAACGACACGGTGTGCGCGATCCGGAAGACCCGGTGGCCGTGGGCCGCCAGCACCGGCTCGAAGATCCGGCGCTGATGGTTGATCAGCATGTTGGTGAGCCCGGCGTACTCGGTCACCACGCCCTTGGGCCTCCCGGTCGACCCGGAGGTGTAGATGGTGTACGCGGGGTGCCGCAGCCGGTGCGGGTCGTCCGGGTCGAAGGTCACGAACGGCTCGGCCGGGGGCAGCGGGCAGTCCAGCTCGACCAGATCGCGGGCCGGTCCGGCCAGTCGGGGCGAGACGGGGCTCACGGTGAGGATCGCGTCCGGCCGGGCGTCCTCGACGATGGCCGCGATCCGCTCGTCCGGGTGGTCCAGCTCCAGCGGTATGTAGGCGGCGCCCACCCGCAGGACGGCGAACAGCGCCACGATGGAGTCGAGGGAACGCGGCACGGCGATGCCCACGGTCCGCTCGGGGCCGATGCCCCGAGCGGCGAGCACACCCGCGACCGCCCGGCTGCGGTCGCGCAGCTCGGCGAAGGTCATGCGCGCACCGTGGGCGACGAGCGCCACCCGCTGCGGATCGCGGTCCGCCGCCTGGTCGAAGCGATCGACGACGGTGTCCGTGCCGACGTCCGTGCGGGGCCCGGGCACGGGCGCGCGGCCCAGCCCCGGCAGCGCGCCGATCGGCCCGGTGGCGCGGGCCAGGTCCGCCAGCACGCGCAGGTAGTCGTCGAGGAGTCGCTCGGCCCCGGCGGTGTCGCCGTCGCGGTGCTCCAGCTTGACGGTGAGGCGCTCGCCGGGGGTGACGACCCAGGTGAACGGATAGTGGGTGGAGTCGTCGGCCGTGACCGAGGTGATGCCGTGGCGGGCGTTCATCTCGGCGAAGGCGTCGAGGTCCAGGAAGTTCTGGAGGACGAACAGGTTGTCGAACAGGGTGTCGTGCCCGCTGGCCCGCTGGATCTCGCCGAGCCCCAGGTGCTCGTGCTCCATGGCCGCGACCCGGTCGGCCTGCACTGCGGTCAGGTAGGCGCGGACGGTGTCGTCGGGACGCGCCCGCGTCCAGGCGGGCACGGTGTTGAGCAGGACGCCGACGATGTCGGACAGCCCTTCGCCGTCGCGGCCGGAGACGGTCACGCCGAACACGGCGTCCCCGCGGCCGGTGCGCGCGCCGAGCAGCAGGCCGAAGGCCCCGGTCAGCACGGAGTTGAGGGTGACCCCGTGGGCGCGGGCCGTCTCCCGCACCAGGTCCGACAGCTCGACGGAGACCGTGCGGACGACAGCGTGCGGCAGGTCCTCGGTGTCGAGCGGCCGCGGTCCGGCGAGCAGGGTCGGGCCGGGGAGCCCGGCCAGGTGCTCCGCCCAGAAGCGTTCCGCCGCGGCGGCGTCCCGTGCGGCCAGCGCCCGGGCGTGGTCCTCGAAGCTCGGCGTGGCGGGGACCGCGGTCGGCGACTCGCCCGCGAGCACCCTGTCGTAGGCGTCGAAGAGGTCCCGCAGCACGATCTCGCGGGACCAGCCGTCCCACAGCAGCAGGTGGTAGCTGAGCAGCAGGCCGTCGCGTGCGTCGGGGAGCCGCACGACGGTCAGCCGGATCAACGGGGGCTCGCCGGGGTCGAAGCCGGTCGCGCGGTCGCGGGCCCGCAACGCGTCCACCTCGGCGTCCGTGGACAGCTCGATCGTGCGGACGGGGACCCGGCGGCCGGCCCTGAGCACCTGCACCGGATTGCCGTCGTCGTCGGTGGCGAAGCCGGCGCCCACCACCGGGTGGCGGTCGATCACGTACGCCACCGCCCGCTCCAGCGCGGCGGTGTCCAGGCGCCGGTCGAAGGTGAACCAGCTCTGCGCGACGTAGGGCCCGGTCGAACCGGCCAGCTGGGCCTGGAAGTACAGGCCGCGCTGGAGCGGGGTGACGGGAGCCGTGCGCTCGGTTGTCGTCGCGGTGTCCGCGACGCGTTCCAGGGCGTCGAGCCAGTGCCGGGTGATGTCCTCGGGGACACCCTCGGCGAGGGTGAACTCGGCGTGCAGACCGCCGGAGGCCTCGTCGAGCCAGGCGTTGACCTCGACGGCGTACGGGCTTCGCTCGTCGCCGCCGGTGAGGCGCACGGCCTGCGACTCGCTGCCGCGGCCGAGGTAGTTGAACAGCACCTGCGGGTGGGCGGTCAGCAGCGGGGCCGTCTGCGGGTTGAGGTACCGCAGCGTGCCGTAGGCGAGGTGCGTGCGCTCGTCCGGCCGGCGTGCGGCGAGTTCGCGGGCCGCGGCGACGGGGTCGGTGTGCGCGGTGAGCCGTACGGGTGCGATGGCGGTGAACCAGCCGACGGTACGGCTGTAGTCGTGGTGTTCCAGGACGGGGACGCGGCCGTGGTGCTCCAGGTCGATCGCGAGGTCGGTGGGCTCGGTCTGGATCCGGGTCAGCGCGGTGCGCAGGGCCCCGCACAGCAGTTCGGTGAGGCCGACGCCGAGTGCCGCGGGGGCGGTGCGGGTGACACGGCCGGTCACGTCGGGCGGCAGGACGACCGTGGTCGCGCGCAGCCCCGTCGCCGGGGGGAGCGGGGTGGGCGCCTGGAGGGTGCCGGTCCAGTGCGCCAGGGTGTCGACCGACCGGGCGGACTCCAGCGTCAGCGCCTCGGCGTACTCGGCGTAGGAGGTGGTCTGCGGCGGCGGGGGTGTGCCGTGCAGGGCGGCGGCGAGGTCGTCCAGGAGGATCAGCCAGGACACCGCGTCGACGGCGAGGTGGTGGACCGTGATCACCAGCGTGCGGCTCGTCTCCAGCCAGGAGAAGGCGACGACGTCCCCGGCCTCGGGGTCGAGGCGCCCGGCGGCGTCGTTCGCGGCTCGGGTCGCGTCGGTGGTGTCCGGACGCAGGACCGTGACCTCCCGGGACGGTTCGGTGGCGAGCGTCCATACGCCGTGGTCGACGCGCAGCCTCAGGCGGAGGGCCGGGTGTGCGGCGACGAGGGCGCGCGCGGCCCGTTCGACGTCCGCCCATCGGGTGCCGTCCGGGGTGGCCAGCGTTCGGGCCTGCGCGAACCGGGCGAGGGATCCGCCGAGTTCGCGCCGGCGCAGGACGATCGGTGTCACGGGCAGCGGACCGTCGTCGCGGCGGGCGGGCGGGGTCACCTGCGCGAACCGCGGTGTCCGTGCGCCGAGTTGCTGCGCCAGGGCGCGCGGTGTCCGGTGGAGGAAGACGTCCCGGGGCGCCAGGGGCAGGCCGCGTGCCCTGGCCCGGTTGACCACGGTGATGGCGATGATGCTGTCGCCGCCGGCCGCGAAGAAGTCGGTGTCGCCATCCACTTCGACGTCGGGCAGGGTCTCGGTGAAGATCTCCACCAGGGCGGGGAGCGCGGAGTCGCTCGTGGCCACAGGCGTCCCGCCGGACCGGGTGACGCCCAGGAACGGTTCGTCCGCGCCCGTGTCCTGGGCGGCCCGTTCGGCCAGCGCGGTGCGGTCCAGCTTGCCGTTGACCGTCAGGGGCAGCGCGTCGATTGGCAGCACCCGGCCCGGCACCATGTACGCGGGCAGTTTCGCGGACAGCCGGGCGGCGAGGTCCGCGGGCGCGTCGCCCACGACGTGCGCCACGAGATGGTCGCCGCTCGCCGCCACGGTCACGGCGACGTCGACCACGCCGTCGAGCTGCCTGATCGCGGCCTCGACCTCGCCCGACTCGATGCGGAATCCCTTGAGTTGGACCTGGTCGTCGGCGCGTCCGACGAACTCCAGCTCGCCGTCGAGGGTGCGGCGGGCGAGGTCGCCGGTGTGGTACATGCGGGAGCCGTCGCCCGCGAACGGGTCCGCCACGAACCGGCCCGCGGTCAGCTCGGGCCGGCCCAGATAGCCGAGCGCGACCTGGTCGCCGGCGACGTAGATGGCGCCGACCCGGCCCGGCGGCACCGGCCGGAGGCGGTCGTCGAGGAGGTGGGTGACCAGGCCGGGGATCGGCCCGCCGATCGGACTGGAGTCGTCCCCGCGGGCGAAGTCCTCGTCGGTGAGCACCCGGTGGGTGACGTGGACGGTGGTCTCGGTGATGCCGTACATGTTCACCAGCTCGGGCGAGGCGGTGCCGTGCCGCTCGACCCAGCCGCGCAGCCGCCCGAGGTCCAGTGCCTCGCCGCCGAAGACGATCCGCCGCAGTGCGGGCAGCGGCTCACCGGCATGCCGGTCGGCCTCGATGAACTGGTAGAACGCCGACGGGGTCTGGTTGAGCACCGTCACCCCGCGCTCACGGACCAGCCGGTGGAAGTCGACCGTGGAGCGGGTCAACCCGTACTCCGGCACCAGCAGTTCGCCCCCGTGGGCCAGCGCGCCCCACAGCTCCCAGACCGCGAAGTCGAAGGAGTACGAGTGGAACTGGACCCACACGTCGTCGGGGCCGAAGCGCATCGCGGGCCGGGTGTTCGCCAGCAGGGTCACCACGCTGGAGTGCGGGACGACGACCCCCTTGGGCCGGCCGGTCGAGCCGGAGGTGTAGATCACGTACGCCGGGTCACGCGGATCGACCTCCGGCAGCGGCGCGGTCCCCGGCGGCTCCTCCCCCCGCACGAGCACCTGGGCCGGCACGCCTGCCCGGGCGAGCAGCCGTGTGTAGCGCTCGCGTTGCCCGGCGGCTACCAGGACCACCTGGGGGGCCGCATCCGCGAGGACGTACTCCAGCCGTTCGTCGGGGTGGGCCGGGTCCAGGGGCACGTACGCGCCGCCCGCGCTGACGATCGCGACCAGGGCGACCACCTGGTCCAGACAGGGGGGTACGGCGACCGCCACCCGCCGGCCCGGGCCGACCCCGGCCGCGCACAGGGTGGACGCCAACGCGTGCTGGGCGGAGGCGAGTTCCCCATACGTCAGGGAACGGGTACCGCCGTCGAGCGCGCACTGGGTGACGGCGGTGGCGGTCGGGTCCCGGCGTGCGGCGGCGTCGAAGAGCCCGCCCAGTGTGGTCGGGCCGGTGTGCGCGGTCCGGTCGGCGGTGCGGGTGGCCAGGTCGTCGACCGGGGTGTCCGGGCGGGTGAGGAGTCCGTCGAGGGCGTGTGCGAAGTCGCGCAGGATCGCGTGGGCGCCCGGCTCCCGCAGCAGCTCGCCGTCGTAGATCAGGTTGAAGCGGGGGCGGCCCCGCCGGTCGCGCTCCACCACCAGGGTCAGCGGGTAGTGCGGGGCGCCCTCGTTGACGATCCCGGTGACGGCCACCTCGTCGTCGGGCCCGCGCAGGGCGGCCGGGTCGGTCGCCACGTCGAAGACCACCAGGGTGTCGAACAGCGGCCCCGATCCGGCCTGCCGGCCGATGCGCGCCAGTGAGACGTGCTGGTGGGGCAGCACCGCGCTCTGGTGCTCCCGCACCGAGGCGAGCAGCTCGCGGGCGGCGGTCGCCGCCGACCAACGGGCGCGTACAGGAATGGTGTTGATGAACAGGCCCACCATGTCCTCGATGCCGGGCACGTCCACGTCCCGGCCGGACACCGTGGAGCCGAACACCACGTCCCTGCCGTGCAGGACGGCGCCCAGTGTGAGGGCCCAGGCGCTGTGCACGGCCACGCTCAGGGGCACGCCGGCTGCCCGGGCGGCCGCGTCGATGTCGCCGTCCGGCTCCAGGGCGGTGTCGGCGAACCGGTCCGAGGGGGTGTGCCCTTCGGCGACCAGGGTGGGGCCGGGCAGCTCGGCGAGTTCGGCGCGCCACACCCGGTCGCTGTGGTCCGCGTCGCGTCCGGCGAGGTGGCGCACGTAGTCGGCGAAGCCCCCGAGGGGGTGCACGGTTCCCGGCGCGTGGTACTCGGCCAGCAACGCGCGGAGCATCGGGGGCACCGACCAGCCGTCGGCGACGAGGTGGTGCACGGTCTGCACCAGGACGCCGCGGCCCGCGCCCGTGCGGACGAGGGTGTACCGCATGAGTGGTCCGGTGGCGAGGTCGAACCCGGCGCGGCGGTCCCGCTCGGCGTAGGCGCGGATCTCCTCGTCGGTGATGCCTGGTCGGTCCAGCGTGGTGAAGGGCGCGCGCACGCCCCGCTCCAGCACGGAGACCACGCGGCCGTCGGCGAGGGGCACGAACCGTGCGGCCAGGTTGGGGTAGAGCTCCAGCAGCCGGGTCGCCGCGGCCGCGAGCCGGTCGGCGTCCACCTCGCCCTCCAGGGTGAGGAGTTGCTGCTCCACGTAGGCGCCCGCGGAGTCGTCGTCGTACACGGAGTGGAAGTACAGGCCCTCCTGAAGCGGGGTCAGCGGCAGGACGTCCCGCAGTGCCGGTCCGTCGAGGGCGTCGACGTCGGCCTGGGTCAGCCGCACCAGGTCGAAGTCGCTGGGCGTGTGGCCGCCCTGGTCGAGTGCGGCCAGTCCGGCCAGGGCGGTGCGGAAGTAGGCGGCGAACGTCGTGATGTCCTCGTCCGTGAACACCCCCTCGGGCCAGGAGATGCTGGTGACCAGCTCGTACGCGCCGCCCGGACCGGGTTCGGCGATCGCGTTGAGTTCCAGGGCGCGCGGCAGGCGCATCCGGGGGTCGCGCCGCTCACCCAACTGCCCTGTGCTCCGTGTCAGTTGCCAGTCCCCGGTGTCGCCGGCGGCGAAGCGGCCGAGGTAGTTGAAGAGCACCTGCGGGGCGGGGGCGTCGAACTCGGCGTGGGCCAGATAGCGCAGGGCCCCGTAGGAGACGCCGTGGTCCGGGACCCGGGCGAGGTCCTCCTTGACGGCCTTGAGCGCGGCGGCCAGATACGCGGGTGCCGTGAAGTCGGCTGCCGTGCCGGGGTCGACGAGGACGGGGAAGAGGGTGGTGAACCAGCCGACGGTCCGGGAGAGTTCGGGCTCGAAACCGGCCGTGGCCGCGACGAAGTGACCCTCGCGTCCGTGGCCCTCCAGCTCGATGTGCGCGAACGTCTGGTCCTGGCCCAGGTCGCGGCGCCTGCGGGCGAGGGTGACGGCGAGGGCGGTGAGCAGCACGTCGTTGACGCCCGCGTGGAACTTCGCGGGGATCTCGCCGAGCAGGGCGGCCGTGATCTCGGGTCCGACCGAGACGGTGAGGACCCGCTCCCGTTCGACGGTGTCGGCCTCGGACAGCGGGCGCCTGCCGAGCGGTCGGTCCGGTCCCGGCAGGGGGCGGCGGTAGTAGGCGCTGTCGGCGTCGAACGCCGCGCGTTCCAGCAGCAGCGTCCAGCGCCGGAACGACGTGCCTGCCGCGGGCAGTTCGATCGGGGCGCCCGAGGCGTACTGCCGCCATGCGGTGGCCAGGTCCTCCATCAACACCCGCCAGGACACGCCGTCGACGACGACGTGATGGGCCGCCAGCACCAACTGCCGTGCCGCGCGCCGCCACACGGCCCGCAGCATCAGCCCGCGGTCGGGGTCCAGTCCGGCGGTGGCGAGCGCGACGCAGTCCTCCAGCGGCAGGTCACTTGACTGCCAGGCCGCGGCGGCCCCGTCCGCCTCCGGGATGTCGAAGCCCCAGCGGTCCGCGCGGACCAGGCGGGCGCGCAGCATGTCATGCCGGACGAGCAGGGCCGTGAGGATCGCGTCGAGGGCGTCGGCGGTCAGGTCGGCGGGGGTGTTCAGCACCACGGACTGCACGAAACCGTCGATGGCGTCCGTGGTCTCGCCGAGCCACTGCACGATGGGGGAGCCCACCACGGTGCCGGTCGGCACGTCCCGGTGGTCCACGGTCCTGACGGCCTCGCGGCTCGCCACGGCGGCCAGCGCCCGGACGGTGCCGTGGGTGAAGATCTGCCGCGGCGTGACGTGCAGGCCCTCCTCGCGCAGCGCGCCGAGCAGCGAGATCGCCAGGATGCTGTCGCCGCCGAGCTGGAAGAAGTCCTGGTCGGCGCCGACCTCTTCGAGCCGCAGCACCTGGGCGACCGCGCGGGCCACGGCCCGTTCGTCGTCGGTGGCGGGCGGCACGAGCGTGCCCGACGCCTGCTCGGGTTCCGGCAGCACGTTGCGGTCGAGCTTGCCGTTGGCGGTGAGCGGGAACTCCCGCATCACGACGATGTGCGCGGGGACCATGTACTCGACCATGTGCGCGCCGGCCCAGGCCCTGACCGCGTCGGCCCGCAGGTCCTCGTGGCCGGCGGCCGGGATGACGTACCCGACGAGGTAGGTGCCGCCCGCCGAGTTCTTCCGGGCGACGACACAGGAGTGCCGTACGCCCGGGTGCTCCGCGAGACCGACCTCGACGTCCTCGATCTCCAGCCGCATGCCGCGGATCTTGATCTGGTTGTCGACCCGGCCGAGGAAGTCCAGGGAGCCGTCGGGGGCGAAGCGCGCCAGGTCTCCGGTGCGGTAGAGGCGGGAGCCGTCCGAGGCGAAGGGGTTGGCGACGAACCGGGAGGCGGTCAGGGCGGGCGCGTTGACATAGCCGCGGCCCAACAGCAGTCCGCCGACGTAGAGTTCGCCGCCGACCCCGACCGGGACCGGGCGCAGCTCGTCGTCCAGGACGTACAGCTGGGTGTTGGGGTTGGCCCTGCCGATCGAGGTCGACAGGCGTTCGGCCGCGCCCCGGTAGATGACGTGGGAGACGCCGATCGTCGTCTCGGCGGGCCCGTAGCCGTGGTACATGGGGATGTCGAGCCTGGTGCGGAAGCGCTCGTACAGCTCCGGGGTCAGCACCTCGCCGCCGCACCACACGTGCCGGAGGCTGTCGAGCCGGCCGGTGTCGCCCGCGATCTCCAGCAGCACGTCCAGCATCGACGACACCAGGTAGGTGAAGGTGACGCGCTGCTCGGCGATCACGCTGAGCAGGTGCTCCGGGTCGCGTTCACCGCCGGGCCTGAGGACCACCAGGCGGGCACCGGAGACCAGCGGCAGGAAGATCTCGTTGAGGGAGATGTCGAACGACAACGGCGCCTTGAACAGGGACGCGTCGTCGTGGCCGAAACCGAGGATCTCGTGGACCTGCCACAGCAGACGCTCGCTGATCGCCTCGTGCCGGATCATCGCGCCCTTGGGCCGCCCGGTCGAGCCGGAGGTGAAGATCACGTAGGCCAGGGAGTCACCGGGCGCGGTGATGCCGGTGCCCTCGGTGGGGTAGGAGCCGAAGCGCCAGTCTCCGAGGTTCACGGCCACGGCGTCCGGTTCGCCCGGGTCGTGCGTACCCGAGTCGTTGAGCTGGACCACGACGGACGCGTCCTCGATGACGACGGCGCGGCGGGCGGCGGGCCACTGCGGGTCGAGGGGGACGAACGCGCAGCCCGCCTGGAGCACGCCGAGCAGCCCGACCACCATGTCGGCGGAGCGCCCGAGGGAGATACCGACGACCTGTTCGGCGGTGAGGCCCCGTTCGAGCAGGTGGTGAGCCAACTGGCTGGACAGCTCGGCTGTCTGACGGTAGGTCAGTGAACGGTGCTCGTCGACGACGGCGAGGGCGTCCGGCCGGGCGCGGGCCTGTTCGCGGAACATCTCCACGATGGTCGGGCGGACCCGGTCGGCCGCGGTGTCGTTCCACTCGGCCAGGGCCGCGCGTCTCGTCGCCGCGCTGGAGGGTCCGACGGTACCGAGGGTCCGGTCCGGGAAGTCGGCGAGGTCGTCCAGGGCCACCTGCGCGTCGGCCGGATCGACCTCGCCGGGGACGGCGATGTGCCAGCCGCCGTCGGTCTGCCGACTGCCGGGTCCGGCACCACCGTTGTCGACCCAGCCGAGCACGTCGGCGAAGAGGGTGGTGGGAGTGAGGTCGATGCCGTCGGGGCTGCGGCCGGTGGCCCAGTACGCCAGTGCGATGGCGCACGCCTCGGCGATGGTCCGGTCGGGGTGGTCGCCGGTTCGCCGTCGCACGGCCGCCAGTTGGGTGGGGGAAAGCAGGACGAGACGAGCCGGTTCCCTCATCGAAGACTCAGCACCCTTCCACGGTAAGAAAGTTGGACCAGCCCTCAGTTAGGTTTCCCTAACTTCCTTCTCGCCAAGCCAGCCACAGACGTGCGTACCGGCCGCCCAGCGCCACCAGTTCCTCGTGCGTCCCCTGCTCCACGACTCGTCCGGCGTCCAGCACGGCGATCCGGTCCGCCGCCATCGCCTGGGTGAGCCGGTGGGCCACGAACAGCGTGGTCCGGCCGGCGCACGCGGCCCGCACGGCCCGCTCCAGCCCGGCGGCGCCCTCGCTGCCCGCCTCGGCGGTGGACTCGTCGAGCACCACCACCGGCGCGCGCCCCAACACCAGCCGCGCCAGGGCGATCTGGGCGACCTTGGTGACGTCCAGGCGTGCACCGCCCTCGCCGACCGGGGTGTGCAGCCCCTCGGGCAGCTCCGCCACCCAGCCGTCGGCGCCGACCGTGCGCAGCGCCTGACGCAGCTCGGCGTCCGTGACCCTGGGCGCGGCCAACCGCAGGTCGTCGGCGAGGGGACCGGAGAAGACGTGCGTCTCCTGGGTGAGGATGCTCACCAGGGCCCGCGCCCCGGCCTCGTCCAGCCCCGCGAGGTCGGTCGAGCCGATGCGCACCGTCCCGGCCTGCGGGGTCCCGATGCCCGCGACGAGCGCGGCCAGGGTCGACTTGCCCGCGCCGGTCGCGCCCACCAGGGCCAGTGAACCGCCCGCCGGGATCGTCAGGTCGACGTCCAGCAGGACCGGCTCCTCGGTGCCGGGATAGCGGAAGGTCACCCCTTCCACGGCCACCGGACAAGGCGTCGGGCCGGCCGCCGCGACGGCCTCGTCCCCCACCAGCCGGTCCTCCGCCCCCTCCCCCAGCACCCCGACCAGCCGGGTCAGGCTCGCGCCCGACTTCTGCGCCTCGTCGAAGGTGAACATGAGCAGGCCGAGCGGGACGAACAGCCGGTGGAACAGCAGCGGGGCCGCCGCGACCTCGCCCAGGCTGGCGGCGTCGGCCTCCAGCAGGGCGTACCCCACCAGCAGGATCAGGGTCAGTCCGATGAACTCGGCGCGGTTCTCCCTGCCGACGAACCGGCCGAAGAAGTGGAAGACCTCGATGCCCAGGTCACGCACCCGCCGCGACTCACGGGCGACCTTCTCGCGGAAGGCCTCCTCCAGACGGTAGGCGCGCACGGTGTCGATCCCGTCGAGGCCGCTGATCAGCGCCTGCGCCCGGTCGGCCTGGGCGGCGCGCTGGGCGCGGTACAGGGGCGCGGAGCGCGGCAGGTACCAGCGCAGGGCCAGCGCGTACGCGGGCAGCGCGCCGGCTCCGGCCAGGCCGAGCCGCCAGTCGAGGCCGAACATGCCGGCGGTGGCGATGACCACCAGCACGCCCGCCGAGAACACCGTCGGGACGGCCATGCGGATGCCCCGGGAGAGCACGGCGACGTCGTCGCCGACCCGGGAGAGCACATCACCCCGGCCGACCTGTTCGATCCGCGCGCTCGGCATCCCGAGCACGGCCCGGACCGCGGCCTCCCGCAGCTCGGCGAGCAGATCCGCGCCGAGCCGTCCGATCAGATACGTCGACATCGCGGTGGCCACCGCGCCGAGCATCGCTGCGGCCACCATCAGCACCCCGGTCCTGACCAGGACCGCCCGGGACCCGCCGTCCACGACGGCGTCGACCACTTGCCCCAGCAGCAGCACCGGGAGCACCTGGAGGGCCGCCCCGGCCACCGAGGTGACCGCGGTGGCCGTGGTCAGCCAGGGCTTTTCACGGCAGTGTGCCGCGACCCAGCGGGCCGCCTCGCGTCCCGTCGTGGTGTGCAGGGCCGCCGGAACGGCACGCGCGTCGGTGACGGTCACACCTGATCGGCCGCCGACTTGACCAGCTCGTCGATCGCGTACGGCATCGACAGCAGGGTGCCCTGCGAGATGGCCGCGCCGATCGCCGGGCCCTCGCTGTCCAGCAGGTACGACACGTTGCCCTTCTTCACGGCGTCGAGGTTGGCGAACAGCTTGAACTTCTTCAGCGCCGCGGTGTCGGCCTTGTCGTTGATGACGAAGATGTGGTCGACGTCGACCAGGTCGATGCGCTCCGGGGAGAGCTTGGTGTAGAAGCTGCCGCCCGCGACCTTGTCGATGCCGGTCTGGTACGCGTACCCGAGGCCCGACACCAGTCGGCCGCGCACGTCGGTGGAGGTGAACGGCGCCACCGAGTTCTCGTACCACGACAGCACGACCGCGGTCTGGTCGGCGAACTCCGGGTGGTCCTTCTTCGCGGCGTCGAGCCGGGTCTGGACGTCCGCGATCATCTTCTCGCCCTCGTCGGCCCTGCCGAGCGCCGTGGCGATCTGGAGCGCGTTGTCCTGCCAGGGCGCGCTGAACGGCTCCTTCTCGGCCTGGGTGCGGCCGACCGTGGGAGCGATCCTGGAGAGCTTGTCGTAGGCGGCCTGGTCGACCTCGGAGTAGACCGCGATGATCAGATCCGGGCGGAGGGCGGCGATCTTCTCGTAGTTGGGGCCGGAGTCGCCGTTCTTCATGATGACCTCGGGCTTGCTGTCGCCCCACTGGTCCTTCACCCACGGCCACTGGGTGTTGATGTCGGGGCTCTTGCCCGGCGGGTTCGGGTACTGGTCCACCATGCCGACCGGCTTGACGCCGAACGCCAGGACGGTCTGGTCGTCGGTGTACCCGACGGTCACGACCCGCTCGGGGGCCTTCTCGACGGTCGTGGACCCGAAGGCGTGCTCCACCGTGACGGGGAACGTCCCGCCGGGAGCCGCGGCCGAGGTGCTGCCGTCGTCGGCCGGCTCGTCCGACGCGTCGGAACCGCAACCCGCGAGCAGGCCGACGGCCAGGGTCGCCGCGGACACCGTTGCCGCCAACCGCCGCCACGGCTTGGTGAGGGTCGTTCTGAGCAGGAGCATCCGCCATCCCTTGCCTTCGCACTGTCCGCTGCGCCTCGTTCTAAGGGCAGGCAAACCTTACCGACAAAAATGAGGTTAGCCTAGCCTAACTACCCCTGTTTCCCGGGCAGTTGGCCCATCGACAGATCAACCGCCCGCGTGCGTACGGCCGATGGGCACGATCAGGGGCCGGTCACCGGCCGGATCCTCGATCACCATGGCGCGCAGCCCGAACGCCTCCCGCAGCAGCTCGGCGGTGACCACCTCGCGCGGATGCCCCTGCGCCAGGACGGTCCCCTCCTTCATGACCACGAGGTTGTCGCTGTAGCGGGCGGCCAGGTTCAGGTCGTGCAGCACCATGACCACAGTGCAGCCGGACTCGTGCAGATCGTCCACCAGGTCGAGTACGTCGATCGCGTGCGCCAGGTCCAGATAGGTGGTCGGCTCGTCCAGCAGCAGCAGATCGGTGCCCTGGGCCAGGGTCATCGAGATCCACACGCGTTGCCGCTGGCCGCCGGAGAGTTCGTCGACCCGGCGGTCGGCGAGGTCGGCCACCCCGGTCATGGCCAGGGCGCGCCCGACGACGTCGGCGTCGTCCGAGGACCACTGCCGCAGCCAGCTCTGGTGCGGATGGCGCCCTCGGGCGACCAGGTCGGCGACCGTCAGCCCCTCCGGCGCGACCGGCGCCTGCGGCAGCAGCCCCAGCTTCTTGGCCACGTCCCGGGTCCGGAGCCTGGCGATGTCGTCGCCGTCCAGCAGGACCGCCCCGCGGGCCGGCTTCAGCAGCCGCGAGAGCGTGCGCAACAGGGTCGACTTCCCACAGCCGTTGGGGCCGATGATCGTGGTGATCACCCCCGGCGGTATCACCACGTCGAGCCCGTCGATGACGGTCCGGCCGCCGTACCCCACCGTGACGTCCCGGGCGGTCAGCCGTGCGGCCTGTCCGACCGCGGACTCGGTCTCGGTCATGTCCTGAGCGACCACGTGGCCCCCTTGCGTCGAGCGCTTGCCTGACTTGCGCATCATCTACCGGAGGTTCGCCCGCACCAGCAGGTAGACCAGGAACGGGCCGCCGATCGCCGCGGTGACCACACCGACCGGCAGGGACACCGGCAACGCGGTACGGGCGACGAGGTCCGAACCGATCAGCAGCAGCGCGCCCACCAGTGCGGAGGCGACCAGGGGCGGCGTCGGGAACCTCGCCAGCCGCATCGCGACCTGCGGCGCCACCAACGCCACGAACGGCACCGGACCCGCCGCGCTCACCGCGGCACCGGCCAGCAGCACCGCGCACAGCAGCATCACAGCCCGCACCATCGAGTACCGGACGCCCAGCCCCGCCGCGACCTCGTCCCCGAAGTGCAGCGGCTTGAACTGGAAGGCGACGCACCCCACGACGACGAGGAGGGCGAGCGTGCACCACAGCGCCACCCGGACCTCGTCCCACGAGCGGCCGTCCAGCGAACCGACCAGCCACCCCTGGGCCCGGGCCACGTCCCGGATGTCGGCCGTGGCCAGCAGCCAGGTGGTGATCGCCTCCGTCACCGCGGTCACCGAGATGCCGATCAGAATGAGCCGGAACCCGTCGATGCCGCGCCGCCACGCCAGGAAGTACACCATCAGGCCCGTGCCGAGACCGCCCGCGAGGGCCGCCGTCGACAGCCCCACGGTGTTCGCGATCGCCCCCGCGGTGCCGCCCGAGACGGTGACCAGGAACACCGCGACCGCGCCGGCGCCCCCGGTGATCCCGAGGACGTCGGGACTGGCCAGCGGATTGCGGGCGACGGACTGCGTGATCGCCCCGGACACCCCCAGCGCGATCCCCACGACCAGGCCCGCCATGGCGCGCGGCATCCGCAGGTCCATGATCACGAACTCGTCGACCCGCTCGCCCCGGCCGAGGATCGTCGCGATCACCCGGGGCAGGCTGATGGGGAAGTCCCCGATGCCGATGGACAGGCAGAACAGCAGGAAGACCGACACCGCCAGCAGCAGCGTGACGCCGACGAGCCAGGGCCGCCACACGAACGACAACCGGCCCAGCCGCACACCGGGCAACGGCAGCGGCACCGGCTCCGGCTCCGGCTCCGAGCCCACCCGGTCCATCGCCTTCACGTCCGCCCCGCTCATGCGTTCTTGCGCCGTCCGAGCCGCGTCCATCGCGCTTACGCGTTCCTGCGCTTTCCGGTCCGCGTCCGCCCCGCCCATGCGCTCCTGGGCCCTCCGAGCCGCCTCCGCCCCGCTGCTCATGCGTTCTTGAACTTTCCGAGCCACACCAGCGCCGCGAAGAACGGGGCACCGAGCAGCGCGACGACGACGCCCGCGTCCAGCTCACCGGGCCGTACCACCAGGCGGCCGACGATGTCGCAGACCAGCAGGACGATCGCGCCGAGCAGACCGGCGTACGGCACCAGCCAGCGGTAGTCGGGGCCGGTGAGGTAGCGGGCCACGTGGGCCACCATCAGGCCGAGGAACGCGATGGGGCCGCATGCCGCCGTCGCCGCGCCCGCCAGCAGGGTGATGGCGACGATGCCGACGGTCCGGCTCAGCGCGATGTTCACGCCGAGCCCCCGGGCCACGTCGTCGCCCAGGTTGAGCAGGTTGATCGCGGGCAGCGCGGTCAGCGCCAGCACCAGGCCCACCGCGATGAAACCGGTGACCGGCCAGATGACGTCGAAGCCGACCCCGGCGACGGACCCGGCGTTCCAGAACCGCAGCGCGTTCAGCGCCGCCTGGTCCGTGAGCGCGATCGCCGTGGTCATCGCCGCGAGGAAGACCGCGACGCCCTGACCGGCCAGGGCGAGCGTCAGCGGGTTGCCCGCTCCCCTGCCGAGGCTCGACAGCCCGAACACCACGACACCGGCGGCCGCCGCGCCCAGGAAGCCGAACCAGACGTACTGGAACGGACTGCCGAGCCCGAACACGGTGATCGCCGACACCACGGCGAACGAGGCACCGGAGTTGACCCCCAGCAGGCCGGTGTCGGCGATCGGATTGCGCGTGTACCCCTGGATCAGCGCCCCGCCGACGCCCAGGGCGATGCCCGCCACCACGGCGAGCACCGTCCGGGGCACCCGTACGGTCTGCACGATCAGCCGGATCTCGGTGAGCCGCCGATCGGATTCGGGCGCCGCGAACAGCCCGTGCCACACCTCGTCGGGGCTCAACGCCCGTGCCCCGACGGCCAGTGAGACCGCCGCCGCGACGGCGAGGATCGCCACCAGGGCGCCGAGACCCACAACTCGCCTTCTGTGTAGGGGTGTTGGGCCCGGTGGCGCGGTGCGCTCGACTGCAGTCATGCCCATGTGGACGTACGTTATCCCTTTGATCGAACAGGATGCGCGCGGCGAGTCACCGGCACCGCGCCCGGGGGCCGACCGGGGACGCTGTCGGCCACGGCCGGGGCCGAACTAGCCTCGCCCGAGGCGGCCTTGCGGCTTTGGTCGACGATGGAGTCGAGGATGTCGCCCACCCTGATCGCGGTGTTGGACAGCAGCGACGAGGTGATGCCGTGCGTGTGCTCGGTGCCGCCCTGGAGGTAGATGCCGCAGCGCAGGTCGGGGCTGGTGGCCACGCGGTAGTCGCGCAGGACGCGGACCCGGCCCCGGTCGTCGCGCCGGCACAGGTCGGCGACCTCCCCGATGAGTCCGAGGGGGTCGGCGGGGCTGTAGCCGGTGGCGCAGACCACCACGTCGGCGTCTAGGACGGTCTCCTCGCCGGTGACCAGGGAGGTCACGGCGGCCCGCACACCGTCCGGGGTCTCCTCGACGCCGGTGAGCCGGGAGACGTTGAGGAACCGCATCCGCTCGGTGCCGAGGACCTTCTCCTGGTACATCTGGCGGTACAGGTCGTCGATCAGATCGATGTCCACCACGGAGTAGTTGGTGTTGCCGTGGTAGTCCATCAGGCTGCGTTTCACCTCGTCCGGCGCGCTGAAGTACGCGTCCACCGCGTCGGGGTCGAAGATCCGGTTGGCGAAGCCGCTGTCGTCGGCCGGGCTGTAGCCGTAGCGGGAGAAGACGGCGCAGACCTCGGCCCGCGGGAACCTCCGGTGCAGATAGGCGACGTTCTCGGCGGCGCTCTGTCCGGCACCCACGACGACGAAGCGGGAGGGCTCGGTGCCCGCCAACTCCTCCACCTTCGTGAGCAGTTCGGCGTTGTGCCAGACGCGGTCGGTGCGCTCGACGCCCTCCGGCATCAGGGGGCGCAGTCCGGTGCCGATGACCAGGTTGCGGGTCCGGTGGAGTGCGAGCCCCTCCGCCGAGCGGACCGTCACATCCAGGTGGTCGACGACCCCGTCGCGGACGACGGGTGACACGGCGACGACCTCGTGGCCGTAGGAGACCAGGTGCCCGACCTTGGCGGCGGCCCACTCGAAGTAGTCGTGGAACTCCACCCGCAGCGGGAAGAGGTTCTTGTGGTTGATGAAGTCGATCAGCCGGCCCTTGCTCTGGAGGTAGCACAGGAAGCTGTACTCGCTGGTGGGGTTCCGCAGCGTCACCAGGTCCTTGAGGAAGGACACCTGCATGGTCGCGTCGTCGATCAGCATGCCGCGGTGCCAGCCGAAGCTCGGCTGCTGCTCGAAGAAGTGGGCGCTGACCGCCTCCCGCCTGTCGACGCGTGCGTTGTGCTCGTCGAGCGCGATCGCCATGGCCACATTGGACGGCCCGAAGCCAACGCCTATGAGGTCGTGGATCAGTGATGCGTCGTCAGGAAGAGCTGGTGTCATGTCACTCCCATCGTGCGGTCGGCCGCCCTGGGGAGCGGCCGATGGTCGAGCGTCGGGAAGTTCCGGGATCGAGCACGCCGATAGCGGGACCGGCTGAAACTTAGGTAAGGCTAAGCTGATCCTGTGCGGCTGTCGATAGGCAATCCGGGCACCAGGGGGCGCGTTGCCGTCCAACTCGCGCCCCAGTGAGCGCCGTTGCGTGCTTAGGTAAGCCTTGCTTTACTGGCGCGGTTCAGTCCCTGCTCCGAGGAGGAACCGCATGCGGGTCGTCATGTTCGGCTATCAGACCTGGGGGCGCCGGACCCTGAGAGCCCTCCTGGACTCCGAGCACGACGTGGTCCTGGTCGTGACGCACCCGAAGAGCGAGCACGCCTACGAGAAGATCTGGAGCGACTCGGTGGCCGACCTCGCCGAGGAGCACGGCGTCCCGGTCGTCATCCGCAACCGCCCTGACGACGACGAACTGTTCGCGCGCCTGAAGGAGGCCGACCCGGACATCATCGTCGCCAACAACTGGCGGACCTGGATCCCCCCGCGCATCTTCGACCTGCCCCGCCACGGCACCCTGAACGTGCACGACTCGCTGCTGCCGAAGTACGCCGGCTTCTCCCCGCTGATCTGGGCCCTCATCAACGGCGAGAGCGAAGTGGGCGTCACCGCGCACATGATGAACGACGAGCTCGACGCCGGGGACATCGTGCGTCAGGAGGCGGTCGCCGTCGGCCCCACGGACACGGCCACCGACCTCTTCCACCGGACCGTCGACCTCATCGCCCCGGTCACGATCGGCGCCCTCGACCTCATCGCCTCCGGGCAGACGGAGTTCACCCGGCAGGACCGCTCCCGGGCGAGCTTCTTCCACAAGCGGTCCATCGAGGACAGCCGCATCGACTGGACCTGGCCGGCGGAGGACCTGGAGCGCCTGGTCCGCGCCCAGTCCGAGCCGTACCCGAGCGCCTTCACCTTCCACAAGGGCAGGCGCCTGGACGTCCTCGCCTCGGTCGTCTCCGAGGGCCGGTACGGCGGCACGCCCGGCCGCATCTTCTACCGCGAGGGCGACGGTGTGGTGATCGTCGCCGGTGCCGACGCCCGTACCGGCCGCAACCACGGCCTGGCCGTCACCCGGGTGCGCACCGAGGACGGACGGGAACTGCCCGCGACGGAGTACTTCACCTCGATGGGCGGCTACCTCACCAACCGTCCCTGATCTGACGGCACTTGGCCCGGCACACCGAAAGGGGTGCCGGGCCGAGCGCTGTCAGGGGCGGCCGGGATCAGTGACCGTGGCCGCCTTCCTCGGCATGCTCGCCCTCGGGTGCGGCGGCCGCCTTTCCGGCCGTCACCGTGAACGCCGCGGTGTGGACCGTGCCCTCGTGCTTGAAGTCCAGGAACAGCCGGTACGAGCCCTCGCTGGGCGCCGTGGCCGTGAACGAGATACCGGGACCGGACGTGGTCTCGCCGTCGCCGGGCTCGCCGTTCGGGTGGACGTGGAGGTAGGCCAGGTCGCCCGAGCGCAGGGCGACCAGATGGCCGTAGGCACCGAGGTAGGGCTGGAGGTCGGTGACGGGCTTGCCGTCCCGGGAGACGGCCAGCCTGATCTCACTCGCGCCGCCCGGGCGCAGGCCGCCGGCGAGTTCGACCTGGTAGCCGTCGACGGTGGCGATGTCGTTCCGCGCCGGGAGCCGCTGCGGCTCGTAGGTGCCCGAGGCCGCCAGGTCCGCGCCGAGGGTGAGGTTCTCGGCCCCCTTCCTCGCCGGGGTGAAGTCGGCGAAGACGCGGTAGCCGCCCGCGCGTGGCAGCTCGACGGGGATGCTCCAGGTGCCGTCGGCGGCGCGCGTGGGGTGCAGATGGCGGAAGGTGACCAGGTCGCGCGAGGCGACGATGAGGTGCAGTTCCTTCTCGTGCTCACGCCGGTACGCGGTGACGGCCCGGCCGCTCGCGTCGCGCACCACGAAACGCAGCTCGGCCCGCTGACCTGCGGTGACGCTCGGGGTCCGCAGGTCGAGGGTGTAACCGCCCTCGGAGATCTGTAGCCCACCCGGGGTGGCGGCCCCCCTTGCGGCGGGCGCGGGTGTCGCCTCCCCGTGGCTGTCGTGGCGCGTGGGCGCGCTCTCCGCGACGACCGGGTCGGCGACCTTGCCCACGCCGTAGGCGGTGCCGAAGGTCGCGGCCAGCGCGGCGGCGAAGGCGGAGATCTTGATTCCAGCATGCATGGCCAGCTCCTGGGGAAAACACGGCCTCCGGCTCCGGTGTGAGGCCTTGATACAGTCCGACCATACCCCCAGGGGGTATGAAGTCAACCTCTCGGAGCGACTTGCCCATGATACCCCTTGGGGGTATACAGGTCCTAGGCGCGGATACCCCCGCCCCGTACCGCATGAGGAGCAGCGATGACCACCACCGCGACCGGAGCCCCCGCAGAGGTAGAACTCGTCATCGGGGGCATGACCTGCGCCTCGTGCGCCGCGCGCGTCGAGAAGAAGCTGAATCGTATGGACGGCGTGACCGCCACCGTCAACTACGCCACCGAGAAGGCGAAGGTGAGCTACGCCGGTGAGGTCACCGTCCAGGACCTGATAACGACCGTGGAGAAGACCGGGTACACGGCCGCGGAGCCCGTGCCGCCCGAACCCGAGCCCACCGGCTCGCCGGACTCCCCCGCCTCAAACTCCGACGAACTCCGGCCGCTGCGGGAGCGGTTGGTCACCGCGGTGGCCCTCGCCGTCCCCGTCGTGGCGATGGCGATGATCCCCGCCTTGCAGTTCGAGTACTGGCAGTGGCTGTCGCTGACACTGGCGGCGCCCGTGGTGACGTATGCCGGATGGCCCTTCCACAAGGCGGCGTTCACCAACGCGCGGCACGGCGCGGCCACCATGGACACGCTGATCTCGGTCGGCACGCTGGCCGCGTTCGGCTGGTCGCTGTGGGCGCTGTTCCTCGGGACCGCGGGGACGCCGGGCATGACGCACCCCTTCGAGCTGACGATCGCCCGCGGTGACGGGGCCGGGAACATCTACCTGGAGGCCGCGGCGGGTGTCACCGCGTTCATCCTGGCCGGGCGGTACTTCGAGGCCAGGTCCAAGCGGAAGGCGGGGGCGGCGCTGCGGGCGCTGCTGGAGCTGGGCGCGAAGAACGTCACCGTGGTGGGCGCCGACGGTCGTGAACAGAGCGTGCCGGTCGGCGAGTTGACGGTCGGTGACCGGTTCGTCGTCCGTCCCGGCGAGAAGATCGCCACCGACGGGACGGTGGTCGAGGGTTCGTCGGCGGTGGACGCCTCGATGCTGACCGGCGAGTCCGTCCCGGTCGAGGTCGCCGTGGGTGACGCCGTCACCGGCGCCACGGTCAACGCCGGCGGGCGGCTCGTGGTCGAGGCGACGCGGGTCGGCGCGGACACCCAGCTGGCCCGGATGGCGAGGCTTGTCGAGGACGCGCAGAACGGCAAGGCCGCGGCACAGCGGCTCGCGGACCGCGTCTCCGCGGTGTTCGTGCCGATCGTGATCGCCCTCGCCCTCGGCACCCTCGGCTTCTGGCTGGGCAACGGAGCGGGCCTGACGGCCGCGTTCACCGCAGCCGTCGCCGTGCTGATCATCGCCTGCCCGTGCGCCCTGGGGCTGGCCACGCCGACCGCGCTGCTGGTGGGCACGGGGCGCGGTGCGCAACTGGGCATCCTGATCAAGGGTCCTGAGGTCCTGGAGTCCACGCGCGAGGTCGACACCATCGTCCTGGACAAGACGGGCACGGTGACCACCGGCCGGATGACCCTGCTCGCCGTGCACACCGCCGAGGGCACCGGCGAGGCCGACGTCCTGCGGCTGGCGGGGGCGTTGGAGCACGCCTCCGAGCACCCGATCGCCCGCGCGGTGGCCGACGGGGCGCTGGCGAAGCTCGGTTCGCTGCCCGCCCCGGAGGACTTCGCGAACGTGCCGGGGCTCGGGGTGCAGGGCATCGTCGAGGGCCACGCGGTACTCGTCGGCCGGGAGCGGCTGTTGGCCGAGTGGGCAAGGGAACTGCCGGTGGAGCTGGCCCGGTCGAAGGCGGACGCCGAGGCCTCCGGTCGTAGCGCCGTCGTGGTCGCCTGGGACGGCGAGGCACGGGCCGTGCTCGAGGTCGCCGACGCGGTGAAGGAGACCAGCGCAGAGGCGATCACGCGGCTGCGGGCGCTGGGACTGACCCCGATCCTGCTGACCGGGGACAACGAGACGGTGGCCCGGGCCGTGGCCCGTGAGGTCGGGATCGCGCCGCAGGACGTCATCGCCGAGGTGCTGCCCCAGGACAAGGTGGAGGTCGTCAAGCGCCTTCAGGGCGAGGGCCGTTCGGTCGCCATGGTCGGTGACGGCGTCAACGACGCGGCCGCGCTCGCCCAGGCCGACCTCGGACTGGCGATGGGCACGGGAACCGACGCGGCGATCGAGGCCGGCGATCTCACCCTGGTCCGCGGCGACCTGCGGGCGGCGGTGGACGCCATCCGGCTGGCACGCCGCACCCTCGGCACGATCCGCACCAACCTGTTCTGGGCCTTCGCCTACAACGTGGCCGCGCTGCCGCTGGCCGCGGCCGGACTGCTCAACCCGATGCTGGCCGGGGCGGCGATGGCATTCTCGTCGGTGTTCGTGGTGGGGAACTCGCTGCGGCTGCGGTCCTTCAAGGCCGCGCGATAGCCAGGAGACAGCGGTGAGGGCCGGTGCGATCCGCACCGGCCCTCACTCGACCACGGGTTCAGCCGAGCTTCTTGAGCAGCTCCGCCGCCAGCGGCGCCGAGGACGCCGGGTTCTGGCCGGTGACCAGGTTGCGGTCGACGACCACCTTCGGCGCCCACGGCTCGCCCGCCTCGACCTGCACGCCGGCCTCGGCCAGCCGGTCCTGGAGCAGCCACTTGGCCTTGTCGGCGAGACCGGCCTGGGTCTCCTCGGCGTTGGTGAAGGCGGCGATCCGGTACCCGGCGAAGCTGTTGCCGCCGTCCGCGTCGACCGCGGCGAGCAGCGCGGCCGGGGCGTGGCAGACCACGCCGAGCGGCTTGCCGGACTCCAGGGCACGGGTGAGGAGTTCGCCGGAGGCGGCGTCGACCGCGAGATCCTCCATGGGGCCATGGCCGCCGGGGTAGAAGACGGCGGCGTAGTCGTCGAGGTTCACGTCCTCGAGGCGGATCGGCTGCCGCAGCTCGGTCGCGGCGGCGAGGACGCCCGCGATCCGGTCGGCGTTCTCCTGGCCGCCGTTGACCTCGGCGGCGAGGCTGCCCTGGTCGACGACGGGGACGACCCCACCCGGGGTGGCCACGGTGATCTCGTGACCGGCGGCCTTGAAGGCCTCGTACGGGGCGACGGCCTCCTCGGCCCAGAAGCCGGTCGGGTGCTTGGTGCCGTCGGCCAGCGTCCAGTGGTCGGCGCCGGTGATTACGAAGAGGATCTTTGCCATGCCTCGACGGTAAGTCGTCACACCCATAGGAATCCAATAGGCTCACGTATGTGAGAGATAGGGATTCCAATCACCATCCGGTGGCGGCGCCGCTGGACCTCAATCTGCTCCGCACGTTCCTCACCGTCTACCGCACCGGCTCCTTCACCGCCGCCGCCCGCCTCCTGGGCCTGTCGCAGCCCACGGTGACGACACAGATCCGCGCGCTGGAGCGCCAACTGGACCGGGAGCTGTTCGAGCGGCTGGCCCGCGGCGTGGCACCGGCGCCCTACGCGGACGAGCTGGCCGCCCGGATCGTCGACCCCCTGGACTCGCTGGCCACGGTCACGGGCGCCGGCGACACCCCGGCCGCGCCGGTGCACCTCGCCGGCCCCGCCGAGTTCCTCACCCGGTCCGTGCTGCCCGGCATCGCACCCCTGGTGGAGAAGGGGGTACGGCTGCGTGTCACCCCCGGTCTGACCGAGCCGCTCCTGGAGGACCTGCGCGCGGGCCGTCACGACCTGGTGATCGCCACCTTCCGGCCGCGCGGCCGCACCCTGGCCGCCGTCCCCCTCAACGACGAGGAGTTCGTGCTGGTGGCCGCTCCCAGGCGGGCGGAGCGCCTCGGTGGTCCGACCCGGGTCGCGGCCGAGGGGGACGCGGCACTGCACGGCGTCCCGCTGATCGCGTACGCCGAGGACCTGCCCATCGTGCGCCGCTACTGGCGGCATGTCTTCGGCCGACGTCTGGTGCGCGACCCGGCGGTCACGATGCCCGACCTGAACGCGGTGAAGGCGGCGGTCGCGGGCGGCGCCGGGTTCACGGTGCTCCCCCGCTACCTGTGCGCGGCCGAGCTGGCGTCCGGGACCCTGGTGCTGCTGCACGACCCGGACGACCCGCCCATCAACACCGGCTTCCTGGTGCAGCGCCCGGGCGCCTCCGGCAACCCGCACGTGGCCCTGGTCCGCGACCACCTGCTGCGGGCCGCCCGGGAGGGCTGACCACGGGTTCCTGCCCGAGAGCCGAGCAGCAGGGCCGTACTCCGAGGCCAGTACGCGCGGTTACTCCCGCTGCCGGACGACCCGGGCGCCCGCGCCGGGCACCGTGGTGCGGGTGAAGCTGAACCGCCCGGGTCGCCGGGTCTCCCTGATCGTCCACGTCGTCTCGTCCGCGAGCTGGCTCGGGCTCACGCTCGGGCTGCTGGCGCTCGGGATCACCGCGACCACCACCGGATCGGCGGTGACCGTCGAGGCCAGTGTGCGGACCATGAAGCTGTTCGCGGACTGGCTGCTGCTCCCGCTCGCGTTCCTCACGCTTCTGAGCGGTCTGCTGCTGTCGCTGGGCACCGCGTGGGGCCTGGCGCGGCACCGCTGGGTCTGGACGAAGTTCTGGCTGACCCTCGCCACGACCGCCGCCACCGCCTTCGCGTTGCGCCCCGGGGTGAACGCGGCGGTCACGGCGGTCGCCGCGGGCCGGGCGCTCCCCGACGCCGGTGACGTCCTGTTCGGACCGGTCGTGTCACTGTCCGCCTACGTCTTCATGACGGTGATCTCGGTCCTCAAGCCGTGGGGGCCCACGCGCCGCGGCCGACGGCTCCGGGCGACCGCCGCCGCCCGCACGAGGAAGCCCGCCCCGGTCGCCTGACGGCCATCGACGACGGCTCCGTGGCGCGTGATCGAGGCCACAGAGGAGGAGGCTTCGTTTCGATTCCCGAGGGGTATTCTGAGGGCACGGTGAACGAAACAGTTTCGTTCAGAAGGAGTCGTCATGATCTCCGTCCTCATCGCGAGCGATCAGTCCCTCCAGCGCCACGGCCTGCGCATGCTGCTGGCCGGCCGGCCCGATCTGACCGTCGTCGGCGAGGCGCGCGGCGGGGCCGAGGCGGTCCGTCTGGCCGCGGTACTGCGCCCGGACGTCGTCCTGCTGGACGGCCGGGTCCACGAGACGGAGGGGCCCGAGGTCATCCGCCGGATCACCCGGCCCGCGGCCCTCGCCGTGACGGGCGAACCCGTCCTCGCGGCGCGGGTCCTGGTCCTGACCCCGACCAGCGACGAGGGGCACGCCTATGCCGCCCTGCGCGCCGGCGCCGGTGGCTTCCTCCCGCAGAACAGCACCACCGACGAACTGATCGCCGCCATCCGTGTGGTGGCCACCGGGGACTCCGTCATCACCCCCCACCTCACCCGCGCCCTCATCGACACCGTCCGTCAGCTCCAGCCCTCCCGCGCCACGCCGGAGGTCGGACTGCGCACCCTCACCGAGCGCGAGCGCGACGTCCTGGCCGCCGTCGCCTCCGGCTGGTCCAACGCCGAGATCGCCCAGCGCCTGTCCATCGCGCCCACCACCGTCAAGTCGCACGTCAGCCACATCCTCGCCAAGATCGGCGCCCGCGCCCGCGTGCAGGCGGTGGCCTTCGCCTACGAGTCCGGACTGGTGCGCCCCGCGGCCTGACGACCGCACCCGGAGGTTTGCCGCGCCGGGAAATGGTCAGGCGCGTGGGATGCCCCAGGTACTCCACACACCCGTCACTCCCGGCAGACACGTACCGGACGCCTTCCGACGCGGTGCGCGGGGGGCGGTGTGGTGACCGCGGCCCCCGACCTCGCACCGGAACGGGACTCCGCGCCCCGCACCGCACCCGTCAAGCAGCGGGACGCGTTCTTCGACAACGCCAAGTACCTGGCCATCGTGCTGGTGGCGATCGGACACGCGTGGGAGCCGCTGCGCGAGAGCAGCCGGACCGTCTCCGCGCTCTACATGCTCGTGTACGCCTTCCACATGCCCGCGTTCATCGTGATCGCCGGCTACTTCTCCCGCAGTTTCGACGGGAGCCCGGAGCGGCTGAGGCGGCTGGTGACCGGCGTCGCCGTCCCGTACATCGTCTTCGAGACGGCGTACACCTTCTACACCCGGTGGACCGACGGTGTGCCGGACCGGCAGGTCAGCCTGTTGGAGCCGCTGTATCTGACCTGGTTCCTGGCCGCGCTGTTCATCTGGCGGCTGACCACCCCGGTGTGGCGCTCGGTGCGCCGGCCGCTGCCGCTCGCGCTCGCCGTCGCCATGCTCGCGACCGTCACCCCGTCCATCGGCGAGGACCTCGACCTCCAGCGCACCCTGCAGTTCCTGCCGTACTTCGTGCTCGGCCTGTGTCTGAGGCCGGAGCACTTCCGGCTGATCCGGCGCTGGACGGTACGGATCGCGGCCGTCCCGGTGTTCGCGGCCGCGCTCGCCCTGGCGTACTGGGCGGTGCCGCGGATGAGCGACGCCTGGTTCTACCACCGGGACAGCGCCCAGGAGTTGGGCGCGCCCGCGTGGTACGGCCCGGTCATGACCCTGGCCCTCTTCGCCGGCTCGACGCTGCTGGTGGCCTGTTTCCTGTCCTGGGTCCCCGGGCGGCGGATGTGGTGCACCGCGCTCGGCGCGGGCACGCTCTACGGCTATCTGCTGCACGGCTTCTTCGCCCAGGGCTCCAAGCCCTGGGGCTGGTACGACCCGGCGTGGGTGTACCAGCCGCTCGGCGAGGTCGTGGTCACCCTCGTCGCGGCGGCGATCGTGACCCTGCTGTGCACGCCGGTCGTGCGCAAGGTGTTCCGGTTCGTCATGGAGCCGGACCTGAAGTGGGCGTTCCGGCGGGACACGCCCCAGGAGAGGGTCGCGCTGCGCGCCTGAGCGTCGGCGCCCACCCGTTGGTGCGGGTCCCAGCTCCTGGCCGGTGGCGCGCGACGGGAGCTGGGACCCGCCACCCCTGTCGCGCGCGCAGGCACAGGTACGCCACCCGTCGGAGGCCGGTCCCCCGCCCCCCGGCCGGTGGCACGCGCCGGGGCGGGCACGACCACGCCTCCCCCGACGACCGGTCGACACCCCCGTTTGCTACGCTCCCCGAGCCTCCCGCGGGGGAAGTCCGGTGAGATCCCGGCGCTGACCCGCAACGGTGTGCGCGGCTGCCCCGGAGGGTGCCGCGTGAGCCCGATCGCCCGTGGGTGGTGCGACCCGTTGACTGCTCGCCGAGGACTGCGAGAGGGGACCGCGCGGCTTTCCGGGCCGTACGGGCTGTCTCCTTGACGTTCGTCAGGCGGCCCCACCCGAAGGACCGCCCCGACCGTGCGCCCAAGCCCCACGCCCAGCCGCCTGCCCCTGCTCCCGTTGGTGGCCGGCACGGTGTCGCTGCTCGTGGTGTCGCTCGTCGGCGGTGTCGGTCTGGGCGCCTCCGGGATCGGGTGGCTGGACGTCCTGGGGTTCCTGTGGGCCGGTCTGACCGGTGCGACCGTGCACGCCGAGGACGCCGCCGCGTACGCCATCGTCTGGGAGATCCGGCTGCCCCGGGTGCTGCTCGGGGCGGTCGTCGGCGCGGGGCTCGCCGCGGTCGGGGTGGCCGTGCAGGCGATGGTCCGCAACGCGCTGGCCGACCCGTTCGTCCTCGGCATCTCCTCGGGCGCGGCGGTGGGCGCCAACGCGGTCATCCTGCTCGGCGCGTTCGCCGGGCTCGGCGTCTGGGCGCTGTCCGCGTCGGCGTTCGTCTCGGCGCTCGCGGCGATGGTCCTGGTGTACGCCGCCGCCCGGTCCCCGCACGGGCTGACCCCGCTGCGGCTCGTGCTGACCGGTACGGCGCTGGCGTACGGCTTCGAGGCGGTCACCACCGTCATGGTGTTCGGCGCGGCCCGCGGCGAGGCCGCCCGCTCGGCGCTGATGTGGCTCCTCGGCAGCCTGGGCGGCGCCACCTGGGCGCAACTGCCGCTCGTCGCGGTGACGGTGGCCGCGGGGTGGGCGTGGCTGCGGTGGCGGGCGGAGTCGCTCAACGCGCTGGCGATGGGCGACGAGACCTCGGCCGCGCTCGGCGTCCGGCCCGGCCTGCTGCGCCGTGAGCTGTTCCTGGTCACCGCGGCCGTGACCGGCACGGTGGTCGCGGTCAGCGGGGCCATCGGATTCGTCGGGCTGATGGTGCCGCACGTCGTACGGATGCTGGTGGGCGCCGACCACCGCCGGGTGCTCGCGCTGGCGCCGCCGGCCGGGGCGGTGCTGCTGGTGTGGGCGGACGTGCTGTCCCGGCTGCTGCTGGCGCCCGCCGAACTGCCCGTCGGGGTCATCACCGCCGTGGTGGGCGTGCCGGCCTTCCTGCTGCTGATGCGGCGCGGCGGCTACGCGTTCGGAGGCCGCTGACGATGAGGCTCGACATCGAGGACGTGACGGTCGAGGCCGCCGGGACACGGATCGTCGACGAGGTGCGGCTCGCCGTGGACAGCGGGGCGTTCGTCGGACTCGTCGGCCCCAACGGCAGCGGCAAGTCGACGCTGCTGCGGTGTGTGTACCGGGCGCTGCGGCCCGCCGGGGGCGTCGTGCGCCTGGGCGGGGACGACGTGCACGCGATGCCGGCCCGGGAGAGCGCGCGGGTGCTGGCCGCGCTGCCGCAGGAGTCTGCGGCGGAGTTCGACTTCACGGTCGCCGAGGTGGTCGCGATGGGGCGGCTGCCGCACCGGGACCGTACGGCCGCGGCGGACCGCGAGGTGTGCGCGCAGGCGATGGCGCGCACCGGTGTCGGGCACCTCGCCGACCGGGGGTTCCTCGCCCTGTCCGGAGGCGAGAAGCAGCGCGTGCTGATCGCCCGGGCGCTGGCCCAGCGGCCCCGGGTGCTCGTGCTCGACGAACCCACCAACCACCTCGACATCGCGCACCAGTTGGACGTGCTGTCCCTGGTACGGGCCAGCGGCGTCACCGCCCTCGCCGCCCTGCACGACCTCAACCTGGCCGCCGCGCACTGCGACGTCCTGTACGTGATCGCGGGCGGCCGGGTCGTCGCCTCGGGGCCTCCGCATGACGTGCTTCAACCGGCCCTGCTCGCCGAGGTGTTCGGGGTGCGCGCGCATCCCGTACGGCACCCGGTGACCGGCGCCGTCCAGCTCCTGTTCGACCTGCTTCCGCAGACACCGTGAGGATCCCCATGCGCAGACTGCTCGCCGCCGCCCTGTGTCTCGCCGCGACCGCCACCGGCTGCGGCGCGTCCGTCGAGACGTCATCCGAGGACGCCAAGGCCTCCTCGGTGACGCTCACCAACTGCGGCCGGAAGGTGACGTTCGACAAGGTCCCCGAGCGGGTCGTCACCAACGACGTCGGGATCACCGAGCTGATGTTCGCGCTCGGCCTGGAGGACCGCATGGCCGGGTTCGCCATGCCCGACGACAAGGGCGACCTCAAGGGGGTCCCCTGGAAGGACGGCTACGACAAGGTCAAGTGGCTCTCCAAGGACCAGCTGACCAAGGAGAACGTCCTGGACGTGCGCGGCGACCTCGTCTTCGCCGGCTGGAACTACGGCTTCCGCGAGGACGCCGGCTTCACCCCGGACGCCCTGAAGAAGCTCGGCATCCCCTCGTACATCCTCACCGAGTCCTGCCGCAACGGCCGCACGACGTCCTCGCGGGGCATCATGCCGCCGCTGCAGGCGCTGTACACCGACCTGACCAACCTCGGGAGGCTGTTCGGCGTCGAGCAGCGGGCGGCCACGCTGATCGCCGGGTTCAAGAAGCGCATCGCCGACGTCCACGCCCAGGCCCCGGCGAGGAAACCCACGGTCTTCCTCTACGACAGCGGCCAGGACCAGCCCTTCACCTCCGGCCGCTACGCCGCCCCCGACCAGATCATCAGCGAGGCAGGCGGGGTCAACGTCATGCACGACGTACGGGACTCCTGGACCACGGTCGGCTGGGAGAGCGTGGTGGAGCGGAACCCCGAGGTCATCGTCATCTGCGACTACGGCGACGTGAGCGCCGAGCAGAAGCGGAAGTTCCTGCTCGACTACCCCCCGCTGCGGGGCGTGTCCGCCGTCAAGCACCGGCGGATCTTCACGCTGGACTACGTCGACCTGGTGGAGAGCCCGCGCAACCCGTCGGCGATCGCCCGGCTGGGAGCGTATCTGCGGACGGTCGGCTGAGCACGGCCCGGCGGAGGGCGGCGGGTGCGGCAACGAGCAGGAAGAGCCCGCCGACGACGTACCGGCCGGGGCGGCCCCGGTTGATGCCCAGGGCGATGGGCAGACGGGGCCGAACGCCTCGGCCAGGCCCGTCCCCAGGCGGAACACGCCCAAGTATGGCCGCGCCCGCGGGGCGCGGCCGAAGCACACCCCAACTGACCACAAGGGGCTCTACTTCACCGAAGCCGTCCGGCGAGGCCCCGTCGCGGCCCGGGCTCCGACATCAGCTGGGGCATGAGGCCTCATCCGTCTTCCGGGCGCCGCCGGTCGAGCGTGCGCACTCCGTCACGCGCACCCTGGCGGCCAGCGCGACCAGGATCATCGCGATCAGCAGACCCCACACGGCTGCGAAACCGCCGCTGAGGTCCTTGAGCAGGCCGAGCGAGGGCGGCACGACGACGATGGCGACCTGGTTGACGCACATGGCGAGCCCCAGCCCGAACCCCGTCCACTGCGGCGGCGCCGACTCGGCCACCTGGGCGACCCACGGGCCGTACCAGCCGAAGCCGAAGAATCCGAGCCAGACGAACGCACAGCAGGCGACGGTGACCGAACGGCCCGCGGGCGTCAGCAGCACCGCCATCCCCGCGACGACCGCGACCATGCAGACCACGACGGCACGCTCGCGTCCGACGCCGATACGGTCGCTCCAGGCCGCCAGCCCGATCCGGCCGAGGACTCCGGCGCCCTGCACCGCCACCAGGACCAGGGCCGCCGCCCCGGCTCCCACGGACGCCACCTCGTGCAGGTACAGTGCCGCCAGGATGCCCACTCCGCACTGCACCGAGATCAGGCTCGTCCCGGCCGCCATGGTCCGCCTGAGGGACGGGTCGCGCAGCATGCCCCGCCGGACACCGCGCGGCGCCCTGCCCCGGGGAACGGCACGGGTGGGCGGCCGGCGGTAGAGGGCCATGAACGCGACCGCGCCGAGCAGCGCGACGCACCCGCCGACCAGGAGCGCCGCCCGCCAGCCGAAGGCCCCGGCGACGAGGGGCAGGACGGCCGAGGCGAGCGCGGCACCCAGCGGCAGCCCCGCCTGCCTGACCCCCATCGCGAACCCGCGCTGCGAGGCGTCGAACCAGGACGCCACCGACTTGCCGCCGCCGGGTTGCACGGCGCTGTACCCGGCGCCGACGACCACCAGTACGGCGAGCAGGCCCGGGTATCCCGGTACGAGACCGCCCACGACGAGGGCCACGGCGACCACGGAGGCACCCGCGCCGACGACCCAGCGTTCGTCATGGCGGTCCAGCAACTCCCCCGCCACCAGCACCCCGACCAGCGGGGCGAACTGGGCGGCCGAGACCAGCAGCCCCAACTCGGCTGTGGTCAGCTCCAGTTGGCGTTGCAGGTGGATACCCATGGCTCCGATGCCCTGGACGAAGAACCCGGACGCGGCCTGGGTGAAGGTGGCCACGGCGAGGACGACCCAGCGGTAACGCGCGCCGCGCCTCACAGGCGCAGACACAGAGCCGGGTCGGGGTGCGGGACGAACCCGAGCTCGCGGTAAAGGGGTTCGCCCTCGGCGGAGGCGTGCAGGTCCACGCGCGACACCTCGCACTGCCGGAACCAGTCGAGCAGCCCCCGCATGATCGCGCGGCTGTGTCCGCGCCGCCGGTGGGCGGGGTCGGTGACGACGCCGAGCACCTGCCCGATCCTGCCGTTGCGCAGGTGCGGGCCGGGCAGCCGCTGCTCGACGGTGCCGATGCCGCAGGCCGCGAGTCCGCCGACGGCAGAGTCCACGACGAGGATGCGCACGGTGTCCGCGGTCAACTGCTCCTTGAGCACCACGGCCAGGGTGTCGAGCCATCCGTCGTTCACCGACACGGGGTGGAAGAAGTCGCCCTCCAGCTGGTCGAACAACAGAGCGCGCAGGCGGACGAGTTCGACGAGGTCGTACTCCATGGCCTGCCGTACGTCGGATCGGGGTCCGGTGCGTTGTTCCATGACCACGACCCTGATGTAATGCCCTTATGCATCTCAACCCTTACGGCGAGGATGCCGTGAACCTCGCCGTCGACCTGGTCAACCACCGCCCGTCGAGCGCCGGGGACCTCACCGACCGCTGCCGCGCCGCCGGGCTGACCGTGGAGGGCCCCGCCACCGCCGAGGACCTGGAGCGCACCTGGGAGCTCCTCGACGCCTGGGAGAAGGTCGTCGACGCCGACGACGAGGGGGAGCGCGCCGACCTGGTCAACCGGATGCTGGCCGCGGCCGCCGCCTACCCGCGGATGACCAACCACGTGGGCAGCGGCTGGCATCTGCACTACCGCGACGAGGGGCAACCACTGGGCGGCGTACTGTCCTCCCTGGTCGCCGTGGGCACCGCGCTCCACCTGTCGGGCCGCGGCATGCACCGGCTCAGCCGCTGCGCCGTGCCGGAGTGCACCACGGTCTTCGCCGACACCTCCCGCACCGGCAGACAGCGCTACTGCTCGACCCGCTGCGCCAACCGGGACGCGGTACGCCGTCACCGGGCCCGCGCCGCCCGGTGACGACCGAGGAGGAGGGCGTGGCTCACGTCACATTCGGGGCTGTCACATCTGGGGGTGGCCGTTCCGTCAAAGAGGCGTAGGCATCGACACCAACGCCACAGGAGCACACCATGGAAGCCCGCCTGAACCTCTTCGAGAACCCGCTCGTCGGCAAGGTCATCCGGTACGTCAACTCGGCGGGCAAGGCGGTCTCGGACTCCACCCTCCCCCACGCCACCCAGGAACTCGTCAAGCTCCGCGCCAGCCAGATCAACGGCTGCGGCTTCTGCACCGACATGCACACCAAGGACGCCGTCGCCGCTGGCGAGAGCCACGAACGCCTCCACCTCGTCGCCGCCTGGCGCGAGGCCAAGGTCTTCACCGAGGCCGAACGCGCCGCCCTCGCCCTCGCCGAGGAAGGCACCCGCATCGCCGACGGCGCCGGCGGCGTCAGCGACGAGGTCTGGCAGAACGCCAAGAAGCACTACGACGACGACCAGCTCGCCGCCCTCGTCGCCTGCATCGCCCTCATCAACCTCTACAACCGCATCAACGTCATGATCCAGCAGCCCGCCGGCGACTACCAGCCCGGCATGTTCGGCTGACCGAACGACGGTCGGGGGTCGCGGCGCACCAGTGCCGCGGCCCCCGACCGTACGCGGTCACTTCTGGACGGGCTTGCCCCGTCCCCATGCCCAGGCGAGCCGGTCCGCGCCGGACTGGTTGGTCGTGGCGAGCCACGGCCGCGCCGGGTCGCCGACCAGGGTCTGCAGGGAGTACGTGTCGTCGGTCCGCAGCCCCGGCCAGTACACCGAGCCCATCTTCAGCTCACGGAAGGTGTCGGTGACGGCCTGGACGTAGTTGACGAAGTTGTCGTCCGGGGTCGGCACGTTGTAGTTCAGGCCGGTCGTCATCGGGGCGCCGAACTCGTCGGCGACGGTCCGGTTCGCACAGTCCCCGATGCGCACCTTCAGGTCGGCGACCCACTCGTCGTAGGTGGCGTACGACTTCCAGAAGCCGTAGTGGTGCAACGACAGGTAGGTGCCCTTCAGGCGCGGGTCGGCGCAGACCGAGGTGACGTGGTCGTTGTAGCCGGCGCCGCTGACGAAGACGCGCTTGCGCGGCACCTTCGCGTAGGTGTCGAGCCACTTCGCGGCTATGTCGGCCCACTCGGTGTCGGTGTAGCCGTGCGGCTCGTTCATCGGCTCGAAGTAGACCTTCGAGTTGTTCTTGTAGGCCTTCACCACGGTGTTCCACATCGGCCAGTACGTGGCGGTGTCGTCGATGTAGCCGTCCTTGCGCTCCCCCGTCCCCTCCCAGTAGGAGACGATGACCTTGAAGCCCTGCGCCGTCGCCGCGTCGATGACACCTCGGTACGACTTCCAGTAGGAGCCGTTGACCGTGTACGGGTTGATCGGCAGTCGCACGGTGTTGGCGCCGAGGTTCGCGCGGAACGCGGCGATGATCCGGCTGGCCTTGGTGTACGTCTGGCGGTAGGTGTCCGAGGTGGACAGACCGGAGAGCTGGAGTTCGTCGTCGGCGAAGTTGTCGCGCGGATCAGCCCAGTTGACGCCCTTGAACTGGGTGGTGTCGAGGCTCGTCGTGGCGGAGGCCGGGCTGCCCGTGAGGGTGGAGCCGGTCACGGCGGCCAGGGCGACCGCGACGAGGGCGGCCCGCGCCCGGGACCTGCGGCGGGGACTGACAGGGGTCTTGCGCATCGACCAACCTCCGGAGGGACAGCGTGTTTGCGTGAACATCAGCGATGTTTACGTAAACATCGCAGCGCCGGAATCGTGGCATCCGCCTCCGGAGCCGTCAAGGTTTCCCACACGTAACATCCGATGCGACACGCACACGACCAGGACCGGCAGAAGGAGACACCGTGGCGGAGCGGGGCGGTACCGATGTCCCCGGCGGGCGCCGCAGGCAGCGGGTGTCGATGGCCGACGTCGCCCGGCGCGCCGGGGTGTCGTCCCAGACCGTCTCCCGGGTCTCCAACGGCCATCCCGGGGTGATCAGTTCGACCCGGGAGCAGGTCCTCGCAGCGATGCGTGACCTCGGCTACCGCCCCAACAGCGCGGCCCGCGCCCTGCGGTACGGGCAGTTCAACACCATCGGCGTGATCCTCTTCAGCCTCTCCTCCACCGGCAGCAGCCGCACCCTGGAGGCGATCGCGACCCATGCCGCGGCGGAGGGCTACGCGATCACCCTGATCCCCATCGACGTGCCCACCCAGGACAACGTGCTGGGGGCCTTCACGCGCATGGGCGAGCTGGCCGTGGACGCGGTGATCGTCATCATGGAGGTCCACCTCCTGGACACCGGGACGGTCCAACTGCCGCCCGGCGTCCACGTCGTGGTGGTGGACTCCGACGCCGGCGACCGCTACAGCGTGGTCGACACCGACCAGGCCGACGGCACCCGCAAGGCCGTACGCCACCTGCTCGACCTGGGGCATCGCACCGTGTGGCACGTCACCGGCCCGCAGACGTCCTTCTCCGCGCAGCGCCGGACCCAGGCCTGGCGCACGGTGCTGACGGAGGCCGGACGGCCGGTGCCGCCGCCGCTGCACGGGGACTGGTCCGCCGAGTCGGGCCACGCGGCCGGCCTCTCGCTCGCCGAGGAGCCCGACTGCACGGCCGTGTTCGCCGCCAACGACCAGATGGCGCTGGGCCTGCTGCGCGCCTTCCACGAACGCGGCCGGGCCGTCCCCGACGACATCAGCGTGGTCGGGTTCGACGACATCCCCGAAGCGGCGTTCTTCGTGCCGCCCCTGACCACCGTCCACCAGGACTTCGCCGAGGTGGGCCGCCGGTGCGTCCACACGGTGCTCCAGCAGATCCGCACGCCGGACGGAACGCGCCCCGGCACGGATCTCGTCCCGACGACCCTGGTGGTCCGCGGCAGCACGGCGGCACCTCGCGGGTGACTCCGACGCGTTGACCTTGGCGCAACGAGCCGCCCGGGAGGCGGTGAGGGCGGGTGACACCTGCGTGGCACCGCTATAGCGCCTACTTGGCGACTCGTGGTGCCACATGTGGCCCCGCACGACACCCGCGCACTTGACTGACGGTGTCTGCGCCACGCCCGAAACCGCACCCATCGCCGCATTTCCGCAGGTCAGCGGCGTGAGCGCGAGAAGATCCACAGCGAGACGCCACCTCTTGGTTTGCGCGTGGCGCCATAGTGGTGCCATGATGGCGTCATGGACCTCACGCCGTATGTCGACACCCTCCGCCGCGAACTCGCGGTGGCCGCCGAAGCCGGTGGCGACGAAGCCCGCGAGCTGGCGGAGCGGCTCACCGCTCCCCTTGAGTCGGCGACCCGACTGACCCTGCTCAACGTGCTTTCCGCCGCGATGGACGAGATCACCCGTGAACTCGCCCCCGGCTCGGTCGACGTGCGACTGCGCGGGCTCGACCCCGACTTCGTGGTGACTCCGCCTCCCACCTACGCCAGCGGCACCGAGGAGCCGGCCCCGCCCGCCGAACCCCTCAGGACCCCGGCACCGGCGCCGGCCGACGGCGACGAGGGTGGCACCGCCCGTGTCAACCTGCGCCTGCCGGCCCATCTCAAGGCGCGCGCCGAGGAGGCCGCGAACCGCGAGGGGCTGTCGGTCAACGCGTGGCTGGTGCGCGCGGTGTCGGCCGCGGTCGACGACGGTGCCCGCGCACGGACACCGGAGAGGCCCCGGACCGTCGGACAGAGCTTCACCGGCTGGGTGCGCTGACCGCACGCCGCGCACCTCCCCCACCACGTCCCACCAGCGGGGACACCTCACGGACTCAACAGGACGGGACAGCCATGCCTTCTTTCGACACCCCCGAACCGATCCAGGCCACCGCCCGCGTGGACGCCGGCTCCCTCCAGCTCACCGCGAGCGACCGTCCGGAGACGGTCGTCGAGGTACGCCCCCGCGACCCGAAGCGGGACAAGGACGTACGGGCCGCCGAGCAGACCGAGGTCTCGTTCACCGGCGGCGTCCTGACCGTCCGCACGAAGCAGCGCCGCCTCGTCGGGACCTCCGGGGTCGTGGATGTCACGGTCGAACTGCCCACGGGCTCGCACCTCGACCTGACCGGGGAGTGGACCCAGGTGCTCGGCGTGGGCCGGCTCGGCGAGGTCCGCGTGAAGGCCTCCACCGGTGAAGTCCGCCTCGACACCACCGGCCCGGCACATCTGACCGTGTCCCACGGCTCGATCACGGTGGACCGCGTCGAGGGGGCCGCCGAGATCACCACCAGCTCCGGCAACCTGCGCGTCGGTCTCGTCGACGGCCCCGCCGTCCTGAAGAACTCGCACGGCACCACGACCGTCGGCGCCGTGACCGGAGAGCTGCGGGTCAGCGGCGCCAACGGCGGCATCGACATCGCGCGCGCCGAGTCCTCGGTCACCGGCACCAGCACGAACGGCGCCCTGCGCGTCGCCGAAGTCACGCGCGGCAACGTGCAGTTGGAGACCTCCAACGGCTCCATCGAGATCGGGATCCGCGAGGGCACCGCCGCCTGGCTCGACGTCAGCTCCAACCGCGGACAGGTCCGCAACACGCTCGCCGCGTCCGAGGCGCCGGAGCACACCGACGACACCGTCAAGGTCCACGCGCGGACAAACTGGGGCAACATCGACATCCTGCGCGCCAAGGCCTGAGCCCCGACCGCTGCCCTCACCATGACACCCCGCACGACGGCCTCCTCACCGCGGCCCCCTCACCCTTCACCCTTCACCCTTCACCCTTCATCCCTCACCCTTCGACCGGAGGGCCCCATGCCTTCATCTGTCATGTCCACATCCAGCGCGGGTGGGAGCGACTCGTCGCCCGCCGCCATCTCCGCCGTCGGGCTGCGCAAGTCCTACGGTGACAAGACCGTCCTGGACGGTATCGACCTGCGTATCCCGGTGGGATCGGTATTCGCGTTGCTCGGTGCGAACGGGGCGGGCAAGACCACCACCGTGCAGATCCTGTCCACGTTGATCTCCGCGGACGGTGGCCGGGTCGAGGTCGCCGGCCACGACCTGGCCGCCGCCCCGCAGCGGGTGCGGGCCGCGATCGGGGTCACCGGACAGTTCTCCGCCGTCGACGGGCTGATCACCGGCGAGGAGAACATGCTCCTGATGGCCGACCTGCACCACCTGCCCAAGGCCGACGGACGCCGCGTCGCGGCCGAACTACTTGACCGCTTCGACCTCACCGCGGCCGCGAAGAAGCCCGCCTCCACCTACTCCGGCGGCATGAAACGCCGCCTGGACATCGCCATGACCCTGGTCGGCAGCCCACGCGTCATCTTCCTCGACGAACCGACCACCGGACTGGACCCCCGCAGCCGCCACACCATGTGGCAGATCATCCGCGCCCTGGTCGCCGACGGCGTCACCGTCTTCCTCACCACCCAGTACCTGGAGGAGGCCGACCAACTCGCCGACCGCATCGCGGTCCTGCACCACGGCCGGATCGCCGCCGAGGGCAGCGCGGAGGAACTCAAACGGCTCGTCCCCGGCGGCCACGTCCGCCTGCGCTTCACCGATCCCCACACCTACCACCAGGCAGCCACCGCACTGCGCGAGACCACCCGCGACGACAAGGCGCTCACGCTCCACATCCCCAGCGCCGGCAGCCAGCGCGAACTGCGCGCCCTCCTCGACTGGTTGGACGCCGCCGGTGTGGAGGCGGACGAACTGACCGTGCACACCCCCGACCTGGACGACGTCTTCTTCGCCCTCACCGGCGAAACCAGCGAAGTGAACGAAGCCAACCACACCAACGAGACCCGGGAGTCCGTCCGATGAGCACCCTCGCCCTCGCCGTGCGCGACTCCTCCACCATGCTGCGCCGCAACCTCCTGCACGCCCGCCGCTACCCCTCCCTCACCCTGAACCTGCTGCTCACCCCGGTCATGCTGCTGTTGCTGTTCGTCTACCTCTTCGGCGACGCGATGAGCGCCGGCATCGCAGGCGCGGGCGCCGGCCGGGACGCCTACGTCGCCTACCTCGTCCCCGGCATCCTGCTGATGACCATCGGCTCCACCACCATCGGCACCGCCGTCTCCGTCTCCACCGACATGAGCGAAGGCATCATCGCCCGCTTCCGCACCATGGCCATCCACCGCGGCTCGGTCCTCATCGGACACGTCATCGGCAGCGTCCTGCAATGCGTGGCCAGCGTCCTGCTCGTCGCCACCGTCGCCGTCGCCATCGGCTTCCGCTCCACCGACGCCACCCCCCTGGAATGGCTCGCCGCCTTCGGCCTCCTCGTCCTGTTCGCCCTGGCCCTCACCTGGATCGCCGTCGGCATGGGGCTGGTCAGCCCCAACGCCGAAGCCGCCAGCAACAACGCCATGCCCCTGATCTTCCTCCCGCTGATCTCCAGCGCCTTCGTCCCCGTCGACAGCATGCCCGGCTGGTTCCGGCCCATCGCCGAGTACCAGCCCTTCACCCCCGCCATCGAGACCCTGCGCGGCCTCCTGCTCGGCACCGAGATCGGCCACAACGGCTGGCTCACCCTCGCCTGGTCCCTCGGTCTGGCCGCCCTCGGCTACTTCTGGGCAGCCGCCAAGTTCGACAACGAACCCAAGTAGACAGCGCACGCACCTGAGGGCACCGGCCTATCACGCGGCCGGTGCCCTCAGGTGCGTCATGCGACAGGGCACCCTTGCCCCGAAGGGGACGGCTGCCGTGGTCAGTCGGTGGTGATGTCCGAGAGGGACAGCAGGAGCTTCTTGACGTCGGTCGCGTCGATCTCGTCGCGGGCAGGCCCGGGGCGCGAGCACAGCAGTACGGGGCTGTCCTGCGGGTCCTGCGGCAGGCGGCCGTGGCTGCCGCGGACGCCGGAGGGGTCCAGGGGGACCGTCTGGATGCGGTAGCGCAGCCCGGCCTTCTTGCGGGCGACCTGGCCGATGGCGCGGGCCTTCACCCCGGACACGGTGGGGTCGTAGAGCAGCTCGGCGGGGTCGTAGCCGGGCTTGCGGTGGATCTCGACCTGGCGGGCGAAGTCGGGGGCGAGGTCGTCGTCCAGCCAGTAGTAGTACGTGAACCAGGCGTCGGGGTCGGCCACCGCGACCAGCTCGCCCGAGCGTTCGTGGTCCAGCCCGTGCGCTGCCTTGCCCTCCTCGCCCAACACCTGGTCGACGCCCGGGAGTTCACCGACGATCTTCGCCACGGCGTCGACGTCGGCGGGGTCACGGACGTAGACGTGGGCGATCTGGTGGTCCGCGACGGCGAAGGCGCGGGAGGTCCAGGGGTCGAGGTACTCCATGCCGTCCTGCGTGTGCACCTCGAGCAGCCCGGCCCGGCGCAGGGCGCGGTTGATGTCGACGGGACGGGAGGCGGGGGCGATGCCGTACTCGCTGAGGATCACCACCGTCGCGTCCTCGCGGCGGAAGTGCTCCAGCAGCGGCCGTAGGGCGTCGTCGAGGCGGCGGGCCTCGCGGGCGGACTGCGGGGAGTCCGGGCCGGAGCGCTGGGGCTCGTAGTCGAGGTGCGGTACGTACACCAGGGTGAGGTCGGGGCGGTGCTCGTCGAAGATCTGCCGGGCGGCCGCGAGGATCCACTGGCTGGAGGGCATGCCCGCGTTGGGGCCCCAGTAGGTGAACAGGGGGAACGGGCCGAGCCGGTCGGTGAGTTCGTCGTGCAGGGCGGGCGGCCGCGTGTAGCAGTCGGGTTCCTTGCGGCCGTCGGAGTAGTAGACCGGGCGCGGGGTGACGGTGAGGTCGACGTCGGCGCCCATGGCGTACCACCAGCAGACGTTGGCGACCTTGTAGTCGGGGCGGGTCCGCCGGGCGGTGTGCCAGATCTTCTCGCCGCCGACGAGGGCGTTGTGCTGGCGCCACAGCATGACCTCACCGAGGTCGCGGAAGTACCAGCCGTTGCCGACGATGCCGTGCTCGGCGGGCGGGGCTCCGGTGAGCAGGGTGGACTGCACGGAGCAGGTGACGGCGGGCAGCACGGTGTTGAGGCGGGCCTGGAAGCCCTGTTCGGCGACGGCCGAGACGGCGGGCATGTGACGGAGCATGCGAGGGGTGAGACCGACGATGTCGAGGACGACCAGTCGGGTCATGAGACGGGCTCCTTGCGTGAGTGGGAGGTCAGGCCCAGTTCCTCGAACCGGCCGCGCACCCAGGCCAGTTCGGCGGCCAGGCCCGTGACGAGGCCCTCGCGGTCCCGGGGGCGGAGGTGGGCGGGGAGGACCGACCAGGTGTAGGTCTCGACCTCGATGTGGTCGCAGAGCGCCTGCGGACCGCCGAGCAACGCATCGAGGGTCCAGGTCAGTTCGGTGGTCGTGGTGGTCAGCGGCGGCTCGGGCCGAGCGTGCAGGGGCGCGTGGAAGTGCACCCGCCAGGACGAGTCGGGGTCCAGGCCGCCCGCCAGCGCCTCCGGCAGGTCGTCCACGCCGGTGACGGTGCCGTTCGGGGCGGTGCGCGTCTGGTGCAGGAAGCGGGGCTCGGCGAACCGGGCGAGGGCGCGCCGCGCCTGCGGGTCCGTGGGGTCGTCGGCCTGGAGGGCGCTGGAGGCCTGGACCTTGACGACCGGGAGCCCGGCGGCGGCGAGGCGGCCCAGTGCCGCGAGGGGCTCCTCGAACTGCACGGCGAGGTGGCAGGTGTCCAGACAGATCCCGAGCCGCTCGGGATCCACTCCGCCGAGTTCCCGGGCCGCTTGGACGGTGTTCTCCACCACGCATCCCGGTTCGGGCTCGAATCCCACCCTGACGGTACGGCCGGTCTCCCGCTCCACCCGGGCCAGTTCCCCGGTGAGCCGGTCCAGGGCGTGCCGGGCCGTGTCCCGTGCCTCGGCCGGCCAGGGGGTGCGCCAGGCCAGCGGCAGGGTGGAGACGCTGCCGCGCCGGGCGTCGTCCGGCAGCAGTCCCGCGAGCACCCGGGCGCAGTCGACGGTGTAGCGCAGGCGGGCGGGGTCGGTCCAGTCGGGCAGGTAGACGTCCTTCTTCACCACCTCGCGGTGGAATCCGCCGTAGGGAAAGGCGTTGAGGGTGACCGTCTCCAGTCCGCGCGCGGCCAGTTCGGTGCGCAGGCGGCGCAGGGCCGCCGGGTCGGTGGTCAGCTCGGTGACGACGTCGCGGGCCAGCCACAGCCCGATGCCGAGCAGGTCCGCGTCGAGGGTCCGGCGTACGGGCTCGGTGTAGGCGGCGAGCTGGTCCACGATCCCGTCGAGGTCCTCGGCCTGGTGGACGTTGGAGCAGTAGGCGAGGTGGACCGTGGTGCCGTCGGGGTGTCGGAAGCGCACGGGGTGCTCACTCTCCGCCGCGTTTGACGGAGTTGCCCTCGAAGAGCGCCGCGGCGTCGGGCTTCACGTCCTCCAGGTCGAGACGGCCGCTCTGCCCGTAGAAGGCCGCGGGGTTGCGCCACATGACCTGGTCGACGGTGTCCGCGTCGAAGCCGGCGGCGAGCATCGCGTCGGCGGTCTTGCGGGTCTTCAGGGGGTCGCTGCGGCCCCAGTCGGCGGCCGAGTTGACGAGCATCCGCTCGGTGCCGTGCTCCTGGAGGATGCGCACCATGCGGTCCTCGGTGAGCTTGGTGTCCGGGTAGATGGAGAAGCCCATCCAGCAGCCGCTGTCCGCGACCATGCCCACGGTGAGTTCGTTGAGGTGGTCGACGAGGACGTGCTCGGGCGGGATGCCGGACTCGCGGACGACGTCGAGCGTGCGCCGGGTGCCGACGGCCTTGTCGCGGTGCGGGGTGTGGACCAGCGCGGGCAGCTCGTTCTCGACGGCGAGTTGGAGCTGGCGGGCGAGGGCCTCGTCCTCCTCGGGGGTCATGGAGTCGTAGCCGATCTCTCCGACGGCCACCACGCCGTCCTTGGCGAGGTAGCGCGGCAGGATGTCCAACACGCCCTTGCAGCGGGGGTCGTTGGCCTCCTTCGGGTTGAGGGCGACGGTGCAGCGGTGCTGGATGCCGAACTGGGCGGCGCGGTACGGCTCCCAGCCGAGGAGCGCGTCGAAGTAGTCGGTGAAGCTGTCCACGGAGGTGCGCGGCTGGCCGAGCCAGAAGGAGGGTTCCACCACCGCGCGGACGCCGGCGGCGTACATGGCCTCGTAGTCGTCGGTGGTGCGGGAGGTCATGTGGATGTGCGGGTCGAAGATGCGCATCATGCGGCTCCGTTGAAAGCGGCGAGGGCCTGGGCGGCGGCGGCTCGGCGGTCGGGTGAGGGGGAGTCGGCCTCGGCGGGCAGTCCGGAGGCCTCCAGGGTGCCGGGGTGGTCCCGCAGGATCGGCCAGACGTCGGCGGGCACGGCCCGGCCCGCGGCGACCCGCTCGTGGGCGAAGTCGGCCAGCATGCGGGCGAGTTCGCGGTCCGCGCGCTCGGTCAGCCCGGCCACCCGGTCGAGGGGGATCCCGCAGAAGACACACTTCAGTACGGCGTGGCGGTAGCCGTCCGGGTCCAGGTGGCGTGCGGCGTACGGGCCGAGGGCGGCCTCGATCAGCCCGGTGTCGTTGCCGCGCAGCGCGCTGTGCACCAGGGGCAGGCCGAGGTCGGCGAAGGTGGGGTCGGCGTCCTCCAGCAGGGCCAAGGAGCGCAGGACAGCCCGCTGTTCGGCGGCGTCCCCGTACCGGTGGAGGTCCGCGATCTCCGCGGCGAGGTCCGCCCCGCGCAGCGGCAGCGCTTGGAGCAGTCGGGCGCGGGCGGCGTCGGCGACGGTCCAGCCGGCGGCGAGCGGTCCGCGTCCGCACCGCCGGGCGACGGCCGGGAAGGCTCCCCGTACGGCGGTGGGGTCCTGTCCGACGCTGGTGACGGCTTCGGTCAGCCATTGCCTTGCGTCGGGGGTCAGTTGTCGGTCGAGCGCGGTGGCCAGGTCGAAGTCCACGGCACAGATCTCCTGTTCGGATGTGCTGCCTGCTGAGGGAGGGAGGCGCGGCCTCAGAAGGGCTCGGCGGCCTTCAGGAACTCCAGGGAGCGGCGGGCGACGTCGGGTGCGTCGAGGGACGCGCCCTGGATCTCCACCGAGACCGGTCCCGCGTACCCGGAGGCTTTGAGCGCGGCCAGGACGGGCGGGAAGTCGATCTCGCCGGCGCCGAACTCGAGGTGCTGGTGGACGCCTCGCCGCATGTCCTCGATCTGCACGTTCACCAGGTGGGGCGCCGCCAGCGCGACGCAGTCGAGCAGGCTGATCTCCTCGACGCAGTGGGCGTGTCCGATGTCGAGGGTGATGCCGAACAGGTCGTGATCACCGACTCGGCGCCGCAGTTCCAGGACCCGTTCCACGGTGTCGACGAACATGTACGGCTCGGGCTCGAAGCCCAGGGCGACGCCGTGCTCCTGGGCGATCTCCAGGACCTCCTCGCACCCCACGGCGAGCCGCTTCCAGGCCTCGTCCTCGGGGACGCCCTCGGGCGCGGGGCCGCTGCACAGATGCACGGCCGGGGCGCCCAGGTCGGCCGCGACGCGGATGGCCCGAGCCAGCAGGTCCACGCGGCGCTCGACGCCGTGGACGGACATCAGCGTGGGGTGGTGCTTGTGCCACGGGTCGAGCAGGTACGGCGACCCGGTCTCCACCATGACGGCCATCCCCAGGCGGTCCAACCGCTGCGCGAGGCGGTCGACCCGGCGGGGAAGGTCGGGGGCGTACGGGTCGAGGTGGGTGTGGTCGAGGGTCAGGCCGACCGAGTCGTAGCCCAGGTCCGCGAGGACGGTCAGGACGTCGTCCAGACGGTGGTGGGCGAATCCGTTGGTGCCGAATCCGAACCGGAGCCGCTCGACGGGCGCGGGGGTCCTGACGGGCACGCTGTCGGGTATGAGGGTCATGTCGGGGACACCTTCCGGGCGAGTCTGCGGGCCAGGGGGTGGGCGGCGGCCAGGATCCCGGCGAGGCCGGCTCCCCCGCCGCCCGCGGTGAGGGCCGCCTGGAGGGGCATCAACGACATGATCCCGGTGCCGACGGCGTCACGGACGTTGGTCGCGGACGGCTCCCGTGCCGCGCGCGCCTGGGCGCCGCCGTACGAGACGAGGTAGCCGAGCGCTCCGGCGGCGGCGCCGATCCGGGCCGCCCGGCCGCGCTTGCGTACGCCGGGAAGTGCCGCCGCGGCCAGGGCTGTTGCGGTGCTGCCGGCGAGCGTGACGGCGGGTACCTGGCGCGGGGCGCCGGAGACCTCGTGGCGGCTGAGGGTGGTGACGGTGTAGATGTGCGCGCCGGTCAGCAGGGCGGCGGGCAGTGCGGCGGCCCTGCGTCCGGGCTCGGCTCCGGCCAGGACGTTCAGAGCGCGGGCGCCCGCCATGGCGGCGGGTCCTGCGGGCGTGGACTTCAGGCCGAGGTCGTAGGCCCAGATCAGCCCGGTCAGGGGCAGCGTGACGCCGAGTGCCCGCCGTCCGCCGGTCAGGGCGGCGAGGCCGAGTCCGGCGGCGGTGAGTCCGCAGGCGGTGGCGAGCGCGGTGCGGCGGGCCACCCGCCCGGAGGGTACGGGGCGTTGGGGCCGCTCGACCGCGTCGACGGTCGCGTCCGCGTAGTCGTTGAGCGCCATTCCGGCCCAGTAGAGGGCGACGGAGGACGCCATCGTGCCGAGGACGCGGGGGCGGGGCGTCCCGGAGCTCGCGACAGCACCGGCGAGGACGTCTCCGGGGACGCTCAACGCGGCGGGCAGACGCACGAGTTGCGCCATGTCGGTCAGGCGCGGGGAGGAATTGTGATCATTTCGACCGTCCATGATCGGACCATACGCCCAAAGTGCTGTTCCCCACATGCCTTCGTACTCCAGTCTCTGCGGAGAACGTGTGCACGGAGCGTGCGGTTGCCGACTCCGCTGAGTGAACTGCTCAGGTGGCGTGGGTGCGTCGCGCGTCCGGCCCAGGTCCTGAAGGCCCGGCTCCGGTTGCACGGTCGGGCTCGTCCCGGCGGGACCTCGAGCGGGCATCGAGCGCCGGTCGAGGGCGCGGGGGGTGTCCTACGACGACCGCGGCTCAGGTCGGCCGTCGCAGGACGGGGCGCGGTCTACGGGTAGGTCACCCAGTTGGCCACGTTGGTCGAGGAGTTGGACGGGCCGCCCCGGTCGTTGATGACGTGCCGGATGGTTCCGGTGCCGCCCAGGGACACGGTCACCATGTTCTGGAAGCGCACGTTCGGGGTGTTGGGCACCTCGAAGGCGTGCTCGGCGGTGACGCTCGGGTTGACGTTGAAGTAGCAGTAGCTGCCGAGCCCGTAGGCCTGGTGGCTGGTGACGGAGTTCGCGACCTTGTAGGCGGCGTAGCCCTGGGTGGAGCCGTTCATCCAGGCGGCCTGGTTGGGCGGGTCGTAGGGCATCTCGTTCTGGTAGAAGTACGTCCGGCCGCCGTTGCCGTTCCAGATGGTCTGGTGCTTCTGGTAGTGCTCGACGAACAGGCCGTACATGGTGACGTCGTCGCCGTTGACGACGAGCCCGGTGTCGGCGGTGTTGGTGTTCCAGCCGATGCCGCTGCCGTGGTCCCCGCGCCAGATCCACATGTGGTCGCCGATGACGTCGTCGCTGTTCACGACGAGGCTGGTGGTCGCCTTGCCCACGGCGGCGCCGCCGACGCGGAAGTACACGTCGTGCAGCGAGGTGGGGTTGGCCGCGTGGTCGGCGGCGGCTCCGGACGGGCCGATCTCCACGAGGGTCTGCGAGTTGGTGGTCCCGGCGTCGAAGAGGACGCCCGCGAGCTTCACCCCGTCGACGTCGGCGACGGTCATGGCCGTGATGCCGTTGTCGGGGATGAAGGTGGCGAGGCCGAGGCCCAGGACGACCGTGTCGGGGCGGGTCACGCGCAGGGTCTGGTCGAGGTGGTAGACGCCCGGGGTGACCAGCAGGTTCTTGCCCGCGGCCAGGGCCGCGTTGAGCTGTGCGGCCGTCGCCCCCGGCTTGACGACGTAGAACTGGTCCATGCCGAGCGAGGTGCCCGCCGCGTTGCCGTTCGCCCAGCTGGTGCCGGAGGAGTTGGTGCGTGTCGACGGCACGAACACCCTGTAGGCGCCCGCCTGGTCGACGTAGAGGAAGGGCTTCTCGCGGACCGTCGGGGTCTGGTTCACCGTGGTGTAGGGCGGGTTGGGGAAGCTGTTGCCGGGGACGCCCTGACTGCCGACGAAGACCATGTTCCAGTTGGAGCCGGTCCAGCTGCCCAGCTGGGAGTTGCGGGTCAGCCACTGCTGCTGGGTGCCGGAGCGGACCTGTCCGTCGATCTTGCTGTCGGCCATGAAGCCGCCGCTGGACCAACCGCCGTCGCTAAGTTCGAGGTTGCCGCGGACGTGCATGCGCCGGTAGCCGGAGGCCTGCGAGACCGCCCAGCGGTCGGTACCGCCGGTGGGGTTGACGGAGAGGTTCTCGGCACCGCGCCAGAAGTTCTGGGTGGCGTTCTGCGGCGGGAACCAGTCGGCCTCCACATGGACGGCACCGTTGATGGTGACCGAGTCGGGCGACTGACCGAGGCCCAGCACCTGGGTGTAGAAGCCGACGTTGACGTCGTTGCTGTAGGTGCCGGGCTTGAACATGACGGCGTAGCGCTGGGAGCCGAACTGGTTCGTCTCCTGCTGCTGGAAGATCTGGTTCAACCGGCTCTGGATGGTCGCCGACGGCATCGAGGGGTCGAAGACGACGACGTTGGGGCCGAGGTCGACGTCGCCGGGCGCGGTGCTCACGGGTGCCACCTGGAAGCGCTGGGCGGCCGTGCCGTTGCAGGTGTACTGCACCAGCTGGACGCTGTCGGCCGTCGAGGCGGCGGGCACGTCGAGACACTTGCCGCTGTTGCGGTTGACGAAGTGGTAGGCGCCGCCGCCCTCGTCGACGGCCTGCCACTGCTGGTTGTTCCCGCCGCCGTACGTCCACAGGTGCACGGCCGCGTTGTCGGCCGTGGACACGTCGCTGACGTCCACGACCTGGGCCGCGTCGTTGCGGTTGTTGATGCGGACGTAACCGTCGCCGGTCGGGGTGAAGCTCCACTGCTGGGCGGTGGTGCTGTTGCAGGTGTACTGCTGCACGGCGGTGCCGTTGACGGTCGCGGCGGCGCGGGCGTCGAGGCACTTGCCGCTGCCGGCGTTCACGACGGTGGCCCAGCTCGTGGGCAGGGCGGCGGCGGCCTGGGTGGGTTGGAGGACGGTGAGCGCCGCGGCGATCCCGGCGGTGGCCAGGAGAGCCGTGGACCGGGTGGGGGGTCGGAGCATTTCTTCTCCGCTTCTGCGGGGGGTGGGAGGAGACTTAGTTCACTCCGTGATTTAAGGAATGAGATATGAACATGTCAAGAGTTTGGTGCAGACCAATCGGCCGGGAGGAAGCGAAAATTTCGCGGATCGCGGCAGCCCTTTCCCGGGCATCGGCCCCTGCCGCATAGTGAAGCCGTTGATCAACGGCCCGGCCGGAGGAACGACATGACACCCTCAGACAAGAAGGCCCTGGTGGTCCGAGGCGGATGGGAAGGACACCGGCCGGTCGAGGCGACGGAGTTGTTCGTGCCCTTCCTGCGCAGCCACGGATACGCCGTCCGCATCGAGGAGTCGACCGAGGTCTACGCCGACGCCGACGCGATGGCCGCCACCGATCTCGTCGTGCAGTGCGTGACGATGTCGCAGATCAGCCCCGAACAGCTCGCGGGGCTGAGCGCGGCGGTCGTGTCCGGCACCGGCCTGACCGGCTGGCACGGTGGCATCGCCGACTCCTTCCGCGCCTCCTCCGACTATCTCCACCTGATCGGCGGCCAGTTCGCGACCCACCCGGGCAAGGAACCCTGTGAACGCCGCGGTGACGAGAGCGACAACTTCCTCTCCCACACGGTCGAGTTCACCGAACGGGGCCGTGAACACCCCGTCACCGCGGGCATCGAGGACTTCGCGCTCACCACCGAGCAGTACTGGGTGCTCCACGACGACCTCATCGACGTCCTCGCCACCACCACCCATCCGGCCCAGCCGTGGCAGCCCTGGCGCCGCCCGGTCACCTCCCCGGCGATCTGGACCCGGCAGTGGGGCGCCGGACGCGTCGTGGTGACCACCCCCGGGCACAGCCTCGACGTCCTGGAGCACCCGGCCGTCCGAACCGTCATCGAGAGGGGCATGCTGTGGGCGACACGCACCGCATCGGCGTCATAGGGCTCGGCGTCATCTCCCGCGCCTACCTGGACACCCTGGTAGGTCATCCCGCGCTCCGCGTCACCGCGGTCGCCGACCTGGACGCCTCCCGGTCGGCCGCGGCCGCCGCCGAGTTCCCCGGCGTCCGGGCCCTGACCGTCGAGGAGTTGCTGAGCAGCCCGGACGTGGACACGGTCCTCAACCTCACCGTCCCCGCCGCGCACGCCGAGATCGCCCTCGCCGCGATCCGGCACGGCAAGCACGTGTACGGAGAGAAGCCGCTGACCGTGGAACTCGCCGACGCGCAGGCCGTGTTGGAGGCCGCGGCGGAGGCGGGTGTCGGTGTCGGCTGCGCGCCGGACACCGTCCTCGGCACCGGGGTCCAGACGGCCCGGGCGGCCGTGGAGTCGGGGAGCATCGGGCGGCCCCTGTTCGCCTCGGCCGTGATGGTCACGCCGGGACACGAACGCTGGCACCCGAACCCCGACTTCTACTACACCCCGGGAGGCGGCCCGCTGCTGGACATGGGGCCGTACTACCTCGCGTCCCTGGTCCATCTCCTGGGCCCCGTACGGGCGGTGACCGGCGCCTCCAGCCGACTGCGCACCGAGCGCGTCATCACCTCCGGCCCCCGCGCGGGCGAGCGGATCCCCGTCGAGGTCGACAGCCATGTCTCCGGAGTCCTCGAGCACGCGAACGGCGCCCTGACCACGATCACGACCAGCTTCGACGGCGTCACCACCACCGCCGCCCCCATCGAGGTCCACGGCGAGACGGGCACCCTCAGCGTGCCGGACCCCAACCACTTCGAGGGCGAGGTACGCCTCTTCCCCCTCGGCGACACCCGGTGGCACGCCCTCCCGCCGTCCGCGGGCTACGTCGACGGCGCGCGGGGCGTCGGCCTGCTGGACTTCGTCACCGCCGACGCGGACCGGAAACCGCGCGCCACCGGTGAACTCGCCCTGCACGTCCTGGAGACGATGAACACGCTGCTGCGCTCCTCGGCCGAGGGTCGGCGCATCGAGCTGACGACGTCGGCCGAACCGCCCGCCCCCGTCCCCCTGACGCCCGCGCGGGACTGGCGGAGCTGACCGGGCCCGGTCAACCGGCCAGGTGTGCGCGAGCGTGCGCGGCCAGTGGCACGAGGGGCGCGAGCGTGCGCGGCCGGCGGCACGAGGGGCGCGCCCGCGGTGGCTTCGCAGGCCCCGGCCACCCCGCCCGGAATGCCGTTGTCAGTGCCGCGCGCTAGCCTCCGGACATCTGGCTCTTTGCCCCGTTCAGGGAGGTTTTCATGGGCTCACGACTCAATCCGTACCTCAGCTTCGACGGCGACGCCCGACAGGCGATGGAGTTCTACGAGCAGGTCTTCGGCGGCACGCTCACGCTCCACACGTTCGGATCCCTCGGGCAACCGGACACCCCCGAGGCCGACAAGATCATGCACGGCATGCTGGAGACGACGAGCGGCTTCACCCTGATGGGCGCGGACACCCCGCCCGGCATGGAGCACACCCCCGGCACCAACTTCTCCGTGAGTGTCAGCGGTGACGACGACGCCGAGCTGCGCGGCTACTGGGAGAAGCTCTCGGCCGACGGAACCGTGTCCGTGCCGCTGGAGAGGCAGATGTGGGGCGATGTGTTCGGCATGTGCACGGACCGCTTCGGCATCCCGTGGATGGTCAACATCACCCAGCCGCAGGGCTGAACCCGGCCGGGACGACCCGCGGCCCCACGCCTGCGGCACGGGATCGCCGACACCCCCGGCCCATCGGCGCCAGGGCCGCGTCGGCCACCCCGGGACAGACACCCTTGCCCCCACACCGCACCCCCGCCTAGCCTGCTTTTGTGCCGCAAATAAACAAAACCCGATCGCACAACGTCGTGCCGGGCAATCCCCTCATCCGCCTCCGCATCGTCCTGACCGTGTTCTTCGCCCTCGACGGCTTCATCTTCGCCGGCTGGGTCGTCCGCATCCCCGACATCAAGGACCGCACCGGCGCCACCGCCGGTGACCTCGGCCTCGCCCTCCTCGGCGTCTCCGCGGGCGCGGTGATCACGATGATGCTCACCGGCCGCCTCTGCCGCCGTTACGGCAACCACCAGGTCACCGTCTTCTGCGCGGTGCTCCTCTCCCTCAGCGTGGCCCTCCCCCCGCTCACCCGCACCCCGCTGACCCTCGGCATCGTGCTGCTGGTCTTCGGAGCCGCGTACGGCGGGATCAACGTGGCCTTCAACAGCGCCGCCGTGGACCTGGTGACCACACTGCGGCGCCCGATCATGCCGAGCTTCCACGCCGCCTTCAGCCTGGGCGGGATGGTCGGGGCGGGACTCGGCGGCCTGGTCGCCGCGCAGGTGTCACCGACCCGGCACCTGCTCGGCCTCACCGTCGTCGGACTGGCCGTGACGGCTGTCGCCGGCCGCCAGCTCCTGCGGATCGAACCGCCCACGCCTCCCGAGCGGACCGAGCCCCGGACCGGATCGGCACCACACCGGCTGGACCGCCGGACCCGCGGGCTGGTGATCGTCTTCGGCCTGATCGCCCTGTGCACGGCGTACGGCGAGGGCGCCATGGCCGACTGGGGCGCGCTGCACCTGAAGGAGGACCTGGGCGCCTCCGCCGGGGTCGCCGCCATCGGTTACTCCTGCTTCGCGCTGACGATGACCGTCGGGCGGCTGACCGGGACGACCCTGCTGGAGCGGCTCGGCCGCACCCGCACCGTGGTCGTGGGCGGCGCCACCGCGGCGGCCGGGATGCTGCTCGGCTCCCTCGCCCCCGCGCTGTGGGCGGCGCTGCTCGGCTTCGGGATCGCGGGGCTCGGTCTCGCCAACCTCTTCCCCGTGGCCGTCGAACGCGCGGGCACGCTCGCCGGCCCCACCGGCGTCGCCATCGCCTCGACACTCGGCTACGGCGGCATGCTCCTCGGCCCGCCCGCCATCGGCTTCATGGCCGACTGGTTCTCCCTGTCCGCCGCGCTCACCAGCGTGGCGGCACTCGCGGCGGTCGCCGCGGCGATCGGTCTGACCACCCACCGGGCCACCACGGAGACCACTCCGCGACACCGCGACGCCTGAAGCACGGTGGTGCCTGAAACACGGTGGCGCGTGAAGCAGGGTGGCGCCTGAAGCAGGGCAGGGCTTGAAGCCGGGCGGGACTTGAAGCAAAGCAGCGCCCGAAGCACGCCGGCGCAGGGAGCGCGGTCCCCCAACGCACCGCCCCGCAGCCACCGCCCTGCCCTCGACCGCACTCCATGCGGCAGACTCACCGCATGGAGACTGCCGAGTTCGTTCACACCCTCGACCAGGAGGGCCGGTTGCTGGCCGCGGCGGCCGAAGAGGCCGGGACCGACGCAAAGGTGCCGACCTGTCCGCAGTGGCAGGTGCGGGACCTGCTCCGGCACACCGGGGCGGTGCACCGCTGGGCGGCGGGATTCGTCGCCGAGGGGCTGACCACGCCCCGTCCCATGGGCGAGGCGCCGGACCTCCACGGCCCCGAACTCCTGGCGTGGTACCGGCAGTCGCATCAGCGTCTGGTCGAGACCCTCACCTCCGCCGCACCCGACGTGGAGTGTTTCCAGTTCCTGCCGGCACCGTCGCCGCTGGCCTTCTGGGTGCGCAGGCAGGCGCACGAGACCGCGGTGCACCGCTTCGACGCGGAGGCCGCGCGCGGGGGTGCGCCGAGCGACATCGCCCCGGGGTTCGCCGCCGACGGCGTCGACGAGTTGCTGACCGGCTTCCACGCGCGCGAACGCAGCCGGGTGCGCAGCGCGACACCCCGGGTGCTGCGGGTGCGGGCCACGGATGTCGAGGGCGCGGTGTGGACCGTACGGCTGTCCCCTGAGCCGCCCGCGGCCGAGCGGGGCGAGTCGGGGGACGCGGAGTGTGAAATCGCCGGGCCCGCTGGGCAGTTGTATCTCTCCCTGTGGAACCGCGTGCCGTTCCCGGCCGTGACGGGCGACGGTGCCCTCGCCGAGCTGTGGCGCGAGAAGTCGGGTATCTGAGAGCGCCGCCGGGTCAGTCCGGCGCGAGCATCGTCGTCAGCACCGCACGCTGCACCGGGAGCACCTCGCCGTGCAGCGTGCGCCCCTTCTCCGTGAGCGCCACTCGGACGCCCCGCCGGTCCTCGGGGCACAGGGCGCGCTCGACGAGCCCGTCCTTCTCCAGCCGGGCGATCAGCCGCGACAGAGCGCTCTGGCTGAGATGGACCCGCTCGGAGATCTCCTGGACGCGGTAGGAGCAGTCGCCGGTCGCGCGCCCTCCGTCGGCGAGGACGTCGAGCACCTCGAAGTCGCTGGCGCACAAGCCGTGTTGGTGGAGTGCGCGGTCGATCTCGCACTGCGTGCGGGCGTGCAGCGCCAGCATCTCCCGCCAGCGTTCCACGAGTGCCTGCTCCGCGTTCGTCGCCGCCATGCGCGGCACCGTAGCAGAGAACAGAAATTATTGCATCGTAATTAAATGCGTTTGCATTCGATGCATGCGCATGTAGTGTCTTGGGGCATGACCTCTCCGCTCACCGCTTCGGCACCCGACGGGCGTTGGACCCCCCGACTGTGGGGCACGCTGCTGGTGCTGTGCGCCGCGATGTTCCTGGACGCGCTCGACGTGTCGATGGTCGGCGTCGCGCTGCCGTCCATCGGCGCCGACCTCGGCCTGTCGACCTCGACCCTGCAATGGATCGTCAGCGGCTACATCCTCGGCTACGGCGGCCTGTTGCTGCTCGGGGGCCGCGCCGCCGACCTGCTGGGCCGGCGCGAGGTGTTCCTCGTCGCCCTCGGTGTGTTCGCCGTCGCCTCCCTGCTCGGCGGGCTCGTCGACTCCGGGCCGCTGCTGATCGCCAGCCGTTTCGTCAAGGGCCTGAGCGCCGCGTTCACCGCGCCCGCCGGCCTGTCCATCATCACCACGACCTTCGCCGAAGGCCCGCTCCGCAACCGGGCGTTGTCGATCTACACGACCTGCGGCGCCACCGGCTACTCGATGGGTCTGGTCTTCTCCGGCTTCCTCACCGAGGCCAGTTGGCGCTACACCATGCTGTTGCCCGCCCCCGTCGCGCTGATCGCCCTGATCGTGGGCCTGAAGCTGCTGCCGCGCAGCGCCCGCGAGAAGAGCACCGGCGGCTACGACATCCCGGGCGCCGTCCTCGGCACCGCCTCGATGCTGCTGCTCGTGTTCACCGTTGTCGAGGCGGCCGAGGCGGGCTGGGGTTCCGCGCGTACCGTCCTGTCCTCCCTCGCCGTCGTCGTCCTGCTCACCGCCTTCGTGGCCGTCGAGCGGCGCAGCCCCAGCCCGCTGATCCGGCTCGGCGTCCTGCGCTCGGGTCCGCAGGTCCGGGCGCAACTGGGCGCGATGACCTTCCTCGGCAGCTACATCGGCTTCCAGTTCCTGGTCACCCTCTACATGCAGCAGCTGCTCGGCTGGTCGGCGCTGCACACCGCGCTGGCGTTCCTGCCGGCGGGCACGCTGGTGGCGCTGTCCGCGACGAAGGTGGGCGCGGTCATCGACCGGTTCGGCACACCGCGGCTCATCGTGGCCGGCTTCGCGCTGATGGTCGTGGGCTACCTGCTGTTCCTGCGCATCGACCTCGACCCGGACTACGCGGCGGTGATCCTGCCCACCATGCTCCTGGTCGGCGCCGCCTTCGCACTGACCTTCCCCTCGCTCAACGTCCAGGCCACCAACGGCGTCGACGAGCACGAGCAGGGCATGGTCTCCGGTCTGCTCAACACCTCGGTGCAGGTGGGCGGCGCGCTCTTCCTCGCCGTGGTCGCGGCGGTGCTGACGGCGAACGCGCCCGCGGAGGGGGCCTCCCGGCAGGCCGTCCTCGACAGCTACCTGCCCGGTCTGACGGTGGTCACCGGCATCGCGGTCGCGGGCCTGCTGATCTCGCTGACCGGACTGCGGTTCCGACCCCGCCGGAAGACGGTGGTGGTCGCCAGGTCCACACCCCAGGCGGAGGAGGCGGAACGCGTACCCGTACGCGGCTGACAGGGGGCGCCTCCTCCCCCACCGTGCGCCCGGCGGAGCCCACTTGCCCCGCCGGGCGCACACCTGTGAGACTCCCCGTATGACCGAGTTCGGGGGACGACGGGATCAGGCCGGGCGGGACGTCATCACCGTCGAGATCGGATACGCGCTGTTCAGCGCCGCGTTCGCGGCGGCGGTCGTCTTCGGGGCGCTCGCCGGGCCCGCGCTGCTCTTCGAACTGCCGGGCACCCTGGACAGGGTCCTGATCCGGGTGGGCCTCGGGGTCGCGCCGGTGCTGTTCCTGGCCCGGGTCATCAGCGTGCTGCTGCGCTTCCGGCCGGAGGACGCCTCGGCTCAGCCCAGCCAGCCGGGCCGGACCAGCCCCGACTCGTAGGCCAGCACGACGAGTTGGGCCCGGTCCCGGGCTCCCAGCTTCACCATCGTGCGGCTGACGTGGGTCTTCGCGGTGAGCGGGCTGACCACCAGGCGCCGCGCGATCTCCTCGTTGGACAGGCCGATGCCGACCAGCGCCATCACCTCCCGTTCCCTCTCGGTGAGGTGAGCGAGCGCGTCGGCCGCGGCGGGCTCCTTGGAACGGGCCGCGAACTCGGCGATGAGCCGCCGGGTCACCCCGGGCGAGAGCAGCGCGTCACCCTCCACCACCGCGCGCACGGCCCGCAGCAGCTCCTCCGGTTCGGTGTCCTTGACCAGGAAGCCGGAGGCCCCCGAGCGGATCGCCTCGAAGACGTACTCGTCGAGCTCGAAGGTGGTGAGCATGACGACCTTGACGTCCGCCAGACGCGCGTCCTCGGTGATGCGGCGGGTGGCGGCGAGCCCGTCGAGTTCGGGCATGCGGATGTCCATCAGGACCACGTCCGGGCGCAGTTCACGCACCAGGCGCACCGCCTGGGCTCCGTCGGGGGCCTCACCGGCCACCTCGATGTCGGGCTGCGCGTCGAGCAGCGCCCGGAACCCGGCCCGTACGAGCGACTGGTCGTCGGCGAGCAGTACGCGGATCACCGGTTCTCCTTCACCTTCAGGGGCAGGACGGCGAGCACCCGGAACCCGCCGTCGGGACGCGGCCCGGCCTCGATCGTGCCACCCAGCGCCCCGGCCCGCTCCCGCATGCCGGCCAGGCCGTTGCCGCTGCCGCCCGCGTCGGCGCCGGTCGCCGGCCCGTCGTCGTCGACCCGGATCCGTAGCGTCGCCCCGTCCCCGTGCTCGACGCGCACGCGCGCCTGCCGCGATCCCGAATGCCGTACGACATTGGTCAGCGCCTCCTGGACGATACGGAACGCGGCGAGATCGGTGCCGGGGGCGAGTTCCGGGATGTCCCCCTCGACCTCCACCGTCAGGCCGGCGCTCGCGGCCTGCCGCACCAGTTCCGGCAACCGGTCGAGGCCGGGGGCCGGCGCGCGGGGCGCGTCACCGGGGGTGCGCAGGGTGTCGAGCACCTGGCGGACCTCGCCGAGCGCCTCCTTGCTGGCGGCCTTGATGGTGGTGAGTGCCGTGCGCGCCTGTTCGGGGTCGCTGTCGAGGAGGGCGAGGCCGACGCCGGCCTGGACGTTGATCACGGAGATGCTGTGCGCGAGGACGTCGTGCAGTTCGCGGGCGATCCGCAGCCGCTCCTCGTCGGCGCGCCGCCGTGCCGCCTGCGCCCGCTCGGCCCGCTCCCGCGCCCACTGCTCCCGACGGGTCCGGGCCAGCTCCGCCAGCGCCACGACTGCGATCCCCCAGGCGGCGACCACTCCCTCCGAGCCCCAGGAGGCGGCCGCGTCATCGGGCGGGGGCAGCCACCGGAAGAGCCAGTGCGCGACGAGTACGTGTCCGGCCCAGAGCAGCCCGAGCGCGGTCCAGGCGGCCCGGCGGTGTCCCGCGACGATGGCGCCGAAGCAGCCGACGGCGAAGGTCACGAAGACCGGCCCGTACGGGTATCCGGCGCCCAGGTAGAGCATGGTGACGGCCGCGGTGCCGAACACGACGGCCACCGGGTGCCGGCGGCGCCACAGCAGCAGCCCGGCCGCCACCAGCAGCAGCACGCGCGCGAAGAGGTCGAGGTCGGCACGCTCCGCCTGCTGTCGCGCCGCGAAGTTCGATCCGGCCAGGACGAAGACCGCGACCAGCACGGTGGAGCGCCAGGGCAGGCGGGCCGCCCGCTCCGCCTCGCCCCAGCGGTTCCACCACGGCGGTCCGTGCCGCCACCACAGGGGCGGGCCGCCCCCGGACACGCGCTGCTCGTCCATGACCGCCACGCTAGACGCCGCCCGCCGCCCGGGGCGTCCGCCGGACGTGGTGATCAGGCGTACTCCCGGCGAAGTACGCGGCGCCGGCCGTCCCGCATGCCGTGGGTCCTCCGTCAGGACCCGGAGGCGGCGCCGGTTCCCTGGGGCACCAGCCCCACCCCGTGGCCGAGCCGGGTCGCGGCGTGCCGGAAGAACGGGGCGCGGTCCTCGACCACCCGGTGGAACTGCCCGAACAGCTCGAAGCCCACGAGCCCGAACAGCTGGGCCCAGGCCGCGACGAGCGCCGCCACGGACTCGGGCGGAAGGTCGGGCGCCAGGTCGGCGGCCATCCGCTCGGCCTCGGGGCGCAGCTGCGCCGGCAGCTCGGGCTCGGTCAGGTGGCCCTGGTGGTGGGCGTCGCGCACGATGCCGATGAGGACGAGGCCCACCCGGGCGGCGGCCGGGACGGTGGTCTGGGGCGCGGTGTAGCCGGGCACCGGGGAGCCGTAGATGAGCGCGTACTCGTGCGGATGCCCGAGCCCCCAGTCGCGTACCGCCTCGCACACCGCGGTCCATCGTTCGGCCGGTCCGGCGTCGGCGGCCCGGTCGCGGGCCGCCTCGACGCTCTCCCCCAGGGAGTTGTAGGAGTCGATGATCAGCGCGGTGAGCAGGTCGTCACGGCTGGGGAAGTACCGGTACAGCGCCGAGGAGACCATTCCCAGCTCGCGTGCCACGGCTCGCAGCGAGAGCTTCGACGCGCCTTCGGCGGCGAGCTGGCGGCGCGCCTCGTCCTTGATGGCGGCGGTGACCTCGATCCGGGCGCGGGCCCTGGCTCCTTGTGCGGTGCTCATGCCGACCAGTCTCCCACAAGGGCAGAGCAGTGCACACAAAAAAGAGCACTGCTCTTGATATGGGTCACCGCTCCGTGCAGACTGGACCCACCGAAAGCGAGAGCACCGCTCTCGCACCATCCATGGGAGTCACCATGTCGTCGTCGCCGTACTACCTCAAGGGCAGCCCGCTCAACGTCCGCCTCAACAGCCTCATGGGCTGGCTGGCCCGGCACGGACTCAGCCTTGCGGGCATGGCGGAGATGTCGGTGCGGGGCCGCAAGAGCGGCAAGATGCAGCGGATCCCGGTCAACCCGCACACCTACGACGGCGCGCAGTACCTCGTCTCCGCCCGCGGCCATTCCCAGTGGGTGCGCAACATGCGGGTGGCCGGCGGCGGGGAGCTCCGGGTCGGCCGCAAGGTCCGCCAGTTCACCGCGGTGGAGCTAGCGGACGACGAGAAGCCCGCGATCCTGCGGACCTACCTGGAGAAGTGGGGCTGGGAGGTCAACCAGTACTTCCAGGGGGTCACCGCGAAGTCCTCCGACGAGGAGATCGTCGCGGCGGCCCCGGACCACCCCGTCTTCCGGATCACGGTCAGGTAGCCGCGTCGTCGCCGCTCTGGTCCGACCGGCGGTCCAGCGTGGCCAGCAGCCGCTGGGCCATGGGGCGGCCTCGCACTATCTCGCCGAGCGAGGTGGACCCGCGGGTGATGTCCATGAACGCCCGCCAGGCGGGCCGGAACCCGGTCAGCGCCGCGTGGAAGACACCCGGCCTGCGCTCGAACGCCATCAACAGTCGCCTGCCGACGCTCATCTCCACGCCCAGCCCCGCCTTGATGGCGAACGCGTAGTTCAGGGCCTGGCGCCGGGCGTCCACCGCGTCGTGCGCCTCGGCGATCCGCACCGCCCACTCCCCCGCGAGCCGGCCCGAGCGCAGCGCGAACGAGATGCCCTCGCGGGTCCAGGGCTCCAGCAGCCCGGCCGCGTCCCCGCACACCAGCACCCGGCCGCGGGACAGCGGCGAGTCGTCGGCCCGGCAGCGGGTCAAGTGGCCCGAGGACACGCTCGGTTCGAAACCGGCGAGGCCGAGCCGGGCGATGAAGTCCTCCAAGTACCGCTTGGTGGCGGCGCCTTCGCCGCGGGCCGAGATCACCCCGACGGTGAGCGTGTCCCCCTTGGGGAAGACCCAGCCGTAACTGCCGGGCATCGGGCCCCAGTCGATGAGCACCCGCCCCCGCCAGTCCTCGGCGACGGTCTCGGGCACCGGGATCTCCGCCTCCAGACCGAGGTCGACCTGGTCGAGCTTGACCCCGACATGTGCTCCTATGCGGCTGGCGCTGCCGTCCGCGCCGACGACCGCCCGCGCGAGCACCGTCTCGCCGCCCTGGAGGACCACGGCGACGGTACGCCGGTCCGGCACCGCCGAGCCGTGCTGCTCCACCCGCTGCACGGTGACGCCCGTACGCAGGTCGGCGCCCGCCTTCTGGGCGTGCTCGACGAGCTGCTGGTCGAACTCGGACCGGTTGATCAGCCCGAACAGCATCTGCTTGGAGCGGCGGGTGCGCGTGAACCGGCCGTTGTGCGAGAACGTCACCGCGTGCACGCGGTCCCGCAACGGCAGCTCGTAGCCCGGGGGCAGGCTGTCCCGGGAAGGACCGATGATGCCGCCGCCGCACGTCTTGTAGCGGGGCAGCTCCGCCTTCTCCAGCAACAGCACACGCCGACCGGCGACCGCCGCCGCGTACGCGGCCGAGGCACCCGCAGGCCCCGCACCCACCACGACGACGTCCCACACCTGCCGCGCGTCGTCCGCCGAAGAGTTCTCGCTGGTCACGATGGTCTACTGCTCCGATCAAGCCGCTTGCCGCTGCTGACTCCCGCATCCTACGACCGCCATCACCGCAGGCCACCCGGCCCCGGGCCGCTGTGGGAGGATCTCCCTACCCACATGTACAACGTCGCACCTACGAGGAGCGTGCCCATGTCGTCGAATCCGGTCGCCGAGACCGTCGCCTCGCTCATGCCCAGGGCACGGGCGGAGCTCGCCGAACTGGTGGCGTTCAAGTCGGTGGCGGACTTCGACCAGTTCCCCCGGAGCGAGAGCGAGGGCGCCGCCCGCTGGGTCGCCGACGCGCTCACCGCCGAGGGCTTCCAGGACGTCGCCCTCCTCGACACCCCGGACGGCACCCAGTCGGTGTACGGCTACCTGCCCGGCCCGGCGGGCGCGAAGACGGTCCTGCTCTACGCGCACTACGACGTGCAGCCCCCGCTGGACGAGGCCGCCTGGACCACTCCGCCGTTCGAGCTGACCGAGCGCGACGGCCGCTGGTACGGGCGTGGCGCCGCCGACTGCAAGGGCGGCGTCATCATGCACCTGCTCGCCCTGCGCGCCCTGAAGGCGAACGGCGGCGTGCCGGTGAACGTCAAGGTGATCGCCGAGGGCTCCGAGGAGATGGGCACCGGCGGTCTGGAGCGGTACGCCGAGGAGCACCCGGACCTGCTGGCGGCCGACACCATCGTCATCGGCGACGCGGGCAACTTCCGGGTCGGACTGCCGACGGTGACCACCACCCTGCGCGGTATGACCCTGGTCCGCGTCCAGATCGACACGCTCCAGGGCAACCTGCACTCCGGCCAGTTCGGCGGCGCGGCGCCCGACGCGCTGGCCGCGCTGATCCGGGTCCTGGACTCGCTGCGCGCCGAGGACGGCTCGACCACAATCGACGGTCTGACGCCGAAGACCGGCTGGGACGGCCTGCGGTACGACGAGGAGCAGTTCCGCAAGGACGCCAAGGTCCTCGACGGCGTCGAGCTGATCGGCTCCGGCACGGTCGCCGACCGCATCTGGGCACAGCCGGCCGTCACGGTCCTCGGCATCGACTGCCCGCCGGTCGTCGGCGCCACCCCGTCCGTGCAGGCGAGCGCCCGCGCCCTGGTCAGCCTGCGGGTGCCGCCGGGCGTCGACGCCGCCGAGGCGACCAAGCTGCTCCAGGCCCACCTGGAGGCCCACACGCCGTGGGGCGCCCGGGTGCGCGTCGAACAGACCGGTCAGGGCCAGCCGTTCAGCGCCGACACCACAAGCCCCGCGTACGCGGCGATGGCCGACGCCATGGCGACCGCCTACCCGGGCCAGGAGATGAGTTACGCCGGCCAGGGCGGCTCCATCCCGCTGTGCAACACGCTCGCCGCGCTCTACCCGCGAGCGGAGATCCTCCTCATCGGCCTGAGCGAGCCGGAGGCCCAGATCCACGCGGTCGACGAGAGCGTCTCGCCCGAGGAGTTGGAGCGGCTGTCGGTCGCGGAGGCACTGTTCCTGCGCAACTACGCGGCGGGCTGACCGACCGCGCACGGCGGCGGACATGGCCTCGCGAGAGGGGCCGACCCGACCCCATCACGGGGGCCGACCCCGTCACGGGGCCATGTCCACCACCGCACGCGCCCGTTCCCAGGCCGAGCGCACGACGTCGTTCTCGCTGCCAGGCCACCGGGAACGGCCGAGGCGCCGCGGTCCGCCGTTCAGGGCGTGGGAATGCCCGCCTCCAGATAGAGCGCCGCCCCGCGCTCCCGGGCGCGCAGTGCCCAGCGCAGCCGCTCGTAGCGGACGGGGGGCAGCAGGTCCGCGGCCTCCTGCTCGGTGACGAAGCGCCAGGCGCGCAGTTCGGGACCGGGCAGCAGCACCCGGCTCGCCTCGGCGGAGTCCAGACGGCCGCCGTCGAAGAGGAGCCGCAGTCCGCCGTAGCCGGGCGGCCGGGGCTGCTCCCAGTCGACGACGAGGAGCCGCGGTACGTCCGCCAGCCGGATCCCGGTCTCCTCGGCGACCTCGCGCATGCCGGCCCGCGCGGGCGCCTCGCCGGGCTCGACGACACCGCCGGGGAACTCCCAGCCGGCCTTGTAGGTGGGGTCGACGAGCAGCACCCGGTCCTCCTCGTCGAAGAGGAGGACACCGGCGGCGACGGTCTCGGCGGACGGCTCGGGGGTCTGCACGATGTCGCAGACGGGCACGGAACCGGACCCGATCGCCTCGGCGATACGGACGGCCGTCTCGTACGGGGTGAGGGAGCCGGTGTCGACGGGGTGGGCGTCGGCGCTCAGCCAGGTGGCGAGGGCGGTCCGGTACGGCTCGATGTGGTCGTAGGACCACTGCCGTACCCGTATCTCAGCGTCGGGCAGGTCGGGCGGGATCTCCCGCCCCGCTATCCGCTCCCGCAGGATCGTTTCGGCCGGAGCGAGCAGGATGTGCCGGACCGTGATCCGGCGGGCGGCGAGACCGCCGAAGATCTCGTCGCGGTACTCCTGGCGCAGCAGGGTCATGGGGACCACGAGGGTCCCGCCCAGCTCGGCCAGCATGGCGGCCGCCGTGTCGATCACCAGGCGCCGCCAGATCGGCAGGTCCTGGAAGTCGCCGACCTCGGCGAGGCGCTTGGGCGGGAGCAGGTGCGTCAAGCCTCCGCCGATGACCTCAGGGTCGAAGAGCGTGCTGTTCGGGATCAGTTCGATCAGTTCTCGTGCGGTGGTGGTCTTCCCCGCACCGAACGCACCGTTGATCCAGACGATCACGGTTCCCCCTCTTCTGTTGGCCCCCTGAGGCTTGCCCGCTTCACCCTGCCACGGAAACCAGGTCCAGTTGAGGGCGTGCACACGACGGCGCCGGTGCTCCCTCACACGAGGGGCACCGGCGCCGTGGGTCGGGGCTCGTCAGCCGTTCTGCCCGAGGGCGGTGTCGTCAACGGCCAGGCTGTCGCTGGCGATCGTGTCGCCGAGGGTGCTGACGGTCTTGTCCACGTCGAGGTCGGGCAGGCCCTCCCCGACCGCGTGCGAGGGGGAGACCGCGGCGACGACGAAACCGGTGGCCATGGTGGCGATGGCGAGCATGGTGCGCTTCTTCATGCCCTGATCAACGGCGCGGGCGGCCCGGAGTCACGGGAACAGCGACGAAAGCGGCCGTCGGACGTACGCGAGTGCGTTGACCGCACTCGGCGGCGGCCCCGACGATCGTCCGTCGGGGCCGGCCGCCGAGTGAACGTTCCTGCCGAGGATGGGTCAGACCGGGGCCACGTCCGTCCTCTTGGCGAGGGCGGCCGCCGCCGCGCCCACGAGGCCCGCGTCGGTGCCCATCTGCGCCGGAGTGACGACCAGGCGCTGCACGAAGGACAGAGTGGCGTACTCGGTCAGGGCCTTGCGCAGCGGCGCGAAGAGGACGTCGCCCGCCTTGCCGACACCGCCGCCGATCACCGCGATGTCGATCTCGACGAGTGTCGCGGTGGCGGCGATCCCTGCGGCGAGCGCCTGCGCGGCCCGTGCGAAGGAGGCCACCGCGACCGGGTCGCCGGCCCGGGCGGCGGCGGCCACCGCCGCAGCGGAGGTGTCGCCGTCGGGGCCGGGGCGCCAGCCGTTCTCGACAGCCCGGCGGGCGATGTTCGGACCGCTCGCGATGCGCTCCACACAGCCTCGCGAACCGCACGCGCACGGGTCCCCGTCGACGTCCACGCTGATGTGGCCGATGTGGCCGGCGTTGCCCGTCGGACCGGGGTGCAGACGGCCGCCCAGGACCAGACCGCCGCCGACGCCCGTCGAGACGACCATGCACAGCGCGTTGTCGTGGCCGCGGGCCGCGCCCTGCCAGTGCTCGGCCGCGGTGATCGCCACACCGTCGCCGATCAGCTCGACGGGCAGTCCGCCGGTCGCCTCCCGAACCCGCCGGACCAGCGGATAGTCGCGCCAGCCAGGCACGTTCACCGGGCTCACGGTGCCCGCGGAGGCGTCCACCGGGCCCGCGCTGCCGATACCGAGGGCCAAGGCGCGTCCCCACAACGGCGAGGCGGCGAGCTCGCCGAGCACCTCCTCGACGGCGCCCATCACCGTCTCGCCGTCCTCCTTGGCGGGCGTGGCGCGCTGGGCTCGCACCAGGATCCGGCCCTGGTCGTCGACCAGTGCTCCGGCGATCTTGGTGCCGCCGATGTCGAGCGCGGCCACTAGGTCGGTGTGCATCAGTGTCAGATCTCCCCGTCAACCATGAGAAAGGGCGGGCCGGTCCCGGGGTGGGGGCACGGGACCGGTGATTGCGGTGGACAGTGTCCCCCGCATCTGACAACGTTGTCCAGGCTCTATGCTCGACGCCACATCCTCATACAAAATCATGGCCGCCGCACCTCCCTCGGACGACAGGAACAGGACGCCGCATCGTGCCCGACACCACCCGCCGCGCAGACCGCCACACCGCCTCGCGTTACGGCAACCGTCCGACGATGAAGGACGTGGCCGCACGCGCCGGGGTCGGCCTGAAGACGGTCTCCCGCGTGGTCAACGGCGAACCGGGCGTCACACCGGAGACCGAGCGCCGGGTCCAGGAGGCCATCGACGCGCTCGGCTTCCGCCGCAACGACAGCGCGCGGGTGCTGCGCAAGGGCAGCACGGCCAGCATCGGGCTGGTCCTGGAGGACCTCGCCGACCCGTTCTACGGCCCGCTCAGCCGCGCGGTCGAGGAGGTCGCCCGCACCCACGGCACGCTGCTCATCAACGGCTCCAGCGCGGAGGACCCGGAACGTGAGCAGGAGTTGGTGCTGGCGCTGTGCGCGCGGCGGGTGGACGGGCTCGTGATCATCCCGGCCGGTGACGACCACCGGTATCTGGAGCCCGAGCTCAAGGCGGGCGTCGCCACGGTGTTCGTGGACCGGCCCGCCGGACAGATCGACGCCGACGTGGTCCTCTCGGACAACTACGGCGGCGCCCGCGACGGGGTCGCCCACCTCATCGCCCACGGGCACCGCCGGATCGGCTTCATCGGCGACATGCCCCGCATCCACACCGCCGCCGAGCGCCTGCGCGGCTACCGGGCCGCCATGGAGGACGCCGGCATACCGGTCGAGGACTCCTGGATGTCGCTCGGCGTCACCGACCCCGGGCGGGTGCGCCGGGCGGCCGAGGAGATGCTCTCCGGCCCGACTCCGGTCACCGCGGTCTTCACGGGCAACAACCGGGTGACGGTCACCGTGGTCCGTGTCCTCGCCGAACAGGCCCGCCGGGTCGCCCTGGTGGGCTTCGACGACATCGAACTCGCCGACCTGCTCCAGCCGGGCGTCACCGTGGTGGCCCAGGACGCCGCGACCCTCGGCCGCACCGCCGCCGAACGGCTCTTCCGCCAACTCGACGGCACCCTCGTCACCCCGGAACGCATCGAACTGCCGACCCGCCTGATCACCCGGGGCTCGGGTGAACTGCCGCCGTCGGACTGAGCGGCCGGTGACGTGAGGCGCGCGAGGAAATGCGGGAGCATGGTCCCAGGGTGGCCGGACGGAGAGACGGGCGGACGGGCGCGGCCCTGGAAGCGCGGGGGGCGTTGGCGTGGCTGATGTGGGGGCAGGGGGCCGGGGCGATGACGGCGGATGCGGAGCGGGAGGCGGTTGCCGCGGGCGCGGTGCCGGAGGCCGTAGCCTCCGATTCGGTGCCCCGCGCGGTGGTTCCGGCGGAGGGTCCACCCCGGCCCGGTCCGGCGGCGGCGCCCCCGACTGGCGGTCCGGCAGAGGCCGTTCCGGATCCGCGCACCTTGGAGGCCCTGGGGTTGGCGCAGGCTCCACGCGATCATCCGCTGCTGTATCCGGGGGTGTGGCCGTCCGACTCCGGGCTGTTGGACGGTGACCGTCTGCTGCCCCTCGACCAGCTGCGGTACGAGGACCGGGTCCCCGTCCTCGCGGTCGGGTCCAACGCCAGCCCGGCCCAACTGCGCCACAAGATGGCCGAGTTCGGGATCACCTCCCCCATCCCCATGGTGCGCACCCGGGTCACCGGCATCGACGTCGGCGTCTCGGCGCATGTGAGCCTGCTGGGGTACGTCTCCGCCTCCCCCGTCGAAGCCCCGGCGGCCGTACGGGAGTTGTTCGTCACCTGGCTGGACGCCCGGCAGCTGGCGGTGATCGACGCGAGCGAGGGGGTGCCGCTGCCCGACGGCAACTACCGGCGGGCCTGGCTGCCCTCGCCCGAGGTACGGATCGAGCTCGCGGACGGCACCCGACTCCCCGGCGCCTACGTCTACGTCAACCGCCACGGCGTCCTGCACGACGGCACCGGCGCCCCGCGCAGCCACCCCGGACAGCGGGCGCTGCTCACCGAACTCCTCGTGGGGTCAGCCCGGTTGAGGGAACTGTTCGGTGTCACGCCGGAGGAGTTCAGCGCGCGGGCGCGGGCCGACCGGGAGCTGTGCCGACAGGGCACGCGACTCCTCAAGGAGGAGAAGCTCGTGACCGACTCCGGTCTGGAGCGCCTGGTAGGGGCTCAGCAGACCGGGAGCCCTGGCACCGGTTCGTCGTTGTTGCCGCCCTTGATGTAGACGTCGCTGACGAAGACGTTCGTGTTGCCGCTGTCGTCGTCGGTCTTGGCCCACCAGACGTTGGTCCACTCGCCGTCCGTCTCGCGGCGCCCCAGGTTCTGCTGGCAGTAGAAATAGTTGGTGCCCGCGTTCAGCACGCCGACCTGGGTGCCGGCGGCGGTGTAGGAGGCGGCGGTCTTCCAGACCACGCAGTGGTACTTGCCGCCGCCGATGGCGGTGCAGGAGGAAGCCGGGGGCGTCTCGTCGCCGCCCGTGGAGCCGCCGTCGCCCGAACCGCCGCTCGCCGTGCCCTCCTTGTCGCCGCCCGTGGAGTTGGTCGGGGAGGGCGTGGCGGCGCGGTCGGAGGGGGTGGCGCCGGCCGTGCGGTCCGGCGACGGGGTGGCGGTCCCGGTCGGGTCCTTGTCGTCGCCCCGCTCGGTCGGCTTGGGGTCGTCGGTGCGGACGGCGCCCCCGCGGCCGCTCGCGGAGGAGGTGGCCTCGACACCGGTGGCCCTCCCCCCGGACCCCGTGTTCGCCCTGCTGGCGCCGGTGTTGTTCAGCATGGACACCGTGGCGCCGGCCGACGCGAGGACGACGGTGACGGCCGCGGCGACAAGGAAGACACGCTTCCTGCCACGGGAGGGGCGGGTGGTGGACATGGGGCCGGTGACGGCCGGGCCCTGCGAGGCGGGAGCCCCGTGGCCCGGCCCCCCGAAGACCGGCGCCCCCTGCACCACCGGCCCGAACCCCGGCGGCTCCACCGGCCCGAACCCCGCCGGCACCGACGGCACACCGAGCTCCGTCTCCACCGGCGCCGGTCCCGCCTTACCCGACGCTCCCCGCAGCGTCGCCGTCGGCTCGTCCTCGCCGTCCGCGTCCGCGACGCTCCGGAGCAGTTCCCCGGCCTCCTCGGCCTCCGGCCGGGCCCCGGGCCGCTTGTCCAGCAGCATCTGGAGCACGGGCCCGAGCACACCGGCCCGAACGGGGTCCGGGAGCGGCTCGGAGACGATCGCGGTGAGGGTGGAGAAGGTCGACGTGCGGCGGAACGGCGAGGAGCCCTCCACGGCGGCGTACAGCGTGGCGCCCAGGGCCCAGACGTCGGAGGCCGGGCCGGGGTCGGCGCCCTGGGCGCGCTCGGGGGCCAGGTAGTCGAGGGAGCCGACCAGTTCGCCGCTGCGGGTCAGATGGGTCGCCGAGCCGTCGCCGGGGTCCTCCATGGTCGCGATGCCGAAGTCGGTGAGGACGACCCGCCCCGAGCGGTCGAGCAGGATGTTGCCGGGCTTGACGTCCCGGTGCAGGACGCCGACGCGGTGGGCGGCGGCGAGCGCCTCCATGACCTTGGCGCCGATCCCGGCCGCCTCGCGCGGGTCCAGGGTGCCGCGCTCGCGCAGGACGTCGTCGAGCGACGGCCCGTCCACCAGCTCCATGACGATCAGCGGGCGCCCGTCGACCTCGGTCACGTCGTGGACGGCCACGACGCCGGGGTGGCGGACCCGGGCCGCCGCGCGGGCCTCGCGCTGCATCCGCAGCCGCAGACCGGCGAGTTCGGGGCCGTCGGCGTCGTTGTAGGTGCGCAGTTCCTTGACCGCGACCTCACGGCCGAGGACCTCGTCCACGGCCCGCCAGACCACGCCCATGCCGCCGCGACCGAGCTGCGCCACCACGCGGTAGCGCCCGGCCAGCAGCCTGCCGACCTCTTCCGTCCGTCCGTTGTCCCCCGATGACACCGTTGCCCCGTTCCTGTGACCTGTCCGTGCGTGCCGTACAGATTACGGGGCCGGAATGACGGCTTCGATCGGCGGCGGCGGCCGTGACAGATCCGCTACCTGCCGGAGACCGGCGGGACACCGGACGGGACCCGGCGCCCCTCGCGAGCCCGGTCCTACTTGCCCGAGATGGTCAGGTCACCGCGGCGCGGCGCGGCAAAGCCCTCCAGGTCGGCGCGGGTCAGACCGCTGAGGCGGGCGACCTCGGCGATGTCGAGGGCGCCGCAGTCCAGGCCGCGCAGCAGGTAGCCGCTGAGGGCCTTGGCGGTGGCGGGCTCGTCCATGACGTCGCCGCCGGTGTGGTTGGCGTAGCGGGCGAGGCGACCGGCGGCCTGCTCGAAGCCCTCGCGGTAGAAGGCGAAGACGGCGGCGTACCGGGTCGGGAGGTGGCCGGGGTGCATGTCCCAGCCCTGGTAGTAGGCGCGGGCCAGGGCGCGCCGGGTGAGTCCGTAGTGCAGGCGCCAGGCGTCGTGGACCTTGGCGGTCGGGCCGACCGGCAGGACGTTGGTGGAGCCGTCGCAGACGCGTACCCCGGTGCCGGCGGCGGCGACCTGCATGATCGCCTTGGCGTGGTCGGCGGCCGGGTGGTCGCTGGCCTGGTAGGCGGCGGAGACGCCGAGGCAGGCGCTGTAGTCGAAGGTGCCGTAGTGCAGGCCGGTGGCGCGTCCCTCGGCGGCCTGGATCATGCGGGCGACGGTGGCGGTGCCGTCGGTGGCGAGGATGGCCTGGCTGGTCTCGATCTGGATCTCGAAGCCGATCCGGCCGGGCTCCAGACCCCGCGCCTTCTCGAACTCCTCCAGCAGCCGCACCATGCCGGTGACCTGCTCGGGGTAGGTCACCTTCGGCAGCGTCAGGACGAGTCCCTCGGGCAGACCGCCGGCCTCCATCAGGCCGGTGAGGAAGATGTCGAGGGTGCGGATGCCCCGGTCGCGTACCGCCGCCTCCATGCACTTCATGCGGATGCCCATATACGGGGCGGCCGTGCCGTTCTCGTAGGCCTCGGCGACCAGGCGGGCCGCGCGGGCGGCGTCCTGGTCCTCGTCCCCGCCCTGGTAGCCGTCCTCGAAGTCGACCCGGAGGTCCTCGACGGGTTCGCGCTCCAGCTTGGCGCGGACACGGGAGTACACCGGCTCGGCGAGTTCGTCGGACAGGCCGAGGACGGCGGCGAGGGACGCGGCGTCGGGGGCGTGGGCGTCGAGGGCGGTGAGCGCCTGGTCGCCCCAGGAGCGCAGGGTGCCGGCGGCGAAGGCGTCGCCGGGGACGTAGACGGTGTGGACGGGCTGGCGGGTGCCGGGGTCGCCGGGGTAGCGGCGCTCCAACTCGGCGTCGACCGGGGCGAGGGAGGCGCTGATCTCCTCGCTGACGGCTCCCGCGAGGCTCGTCGCCACCTGCTCCTGCTGGCCCTGACCCATGCCACACCCTCCTGTTTTCCGCACTACGGAATCAACAATCCGTAGAACGAAGTTATCCGTGGACTTCCGGCCGGTCAACACCCGTCCGCCGCATGAGCCACCCCCGTCAGCCCGGACGCCCTCTTTCGCACCCGGGTCCGGACGTTCATCCTGACCCGACGGGAGGAGATCACATGTCGCACACCAACAGGATGACGCGCCGCGTGGGGCTGAGAACCGCGGCGGCCGCCGCGCTCGCCGTGCCGCTGATGGCCACGCTGCCTGCCTCCGCCGCCCGGTCGGGCAAGCGCCGCCTCGACGTCATGACGTTCAACCTGCGCTTCGCGAGTACCTCCGAACCCAACAGCTGGGCCGCCCGCCGCCCGGTGATGCGCGAGCTCCTGCGCCGCGAAGCCCCCACCCTCATCGGCACCCAGGAAGGCCTCTACCGGCAACTGCGCGACATCCACGCCGACCTCGGCCCGCACTACGACTGGATCGGCACCGGCCGCGAGGGCGGCAGCCACGACGAGTCCACGGCGATCTTCTACGACGTCCGCCGGCTGTCCCCCCTCGAACACGACACGTACTGGCTGTCCGACACCCCCAGGGTCATCGGCTCCAACACCTGGGGAGCGGCGCTGCCGCGGATCGTCACCTGGGTCCGGTTTCGCGAACGGGTCCGGGGCGGGCGGGAGTTCCACGTCCTCAACACCCACTTCGACCATGTGAGCCAGTACGCGCGCGAGCGCTCCGCGTCCTTCGTGGCCGAGCGGATCGCCGAACTCGCCCGCTTCTCACCGGTCGTCGTGACGGGTGACTTCAACGCGGCGGCCGGGGACAACCGGGCCTACGACACCCTGCTCGGCGCCGGTCTCGTCGACACCTGGGACGCGGCGGCCGAGCGGGGCGAGCTGTACGGGACCTTCCACGGCTACCAGCCGCTGACGCCCGGCGGCGAGCGCATCGACTGGATCCTCGCCACGCCCGGCGCCACCGTCCATCGCGCGTCGATCAACACCTTCGCACGGGCCGGGCAGTTCCCGAGCGACCATCTGCCGGTGCAGGCGTCCTTGACCCTGACATGAGGGAAGGCCCCCGCGAACCGCCAGGACAGCGGTCGCGGGGGCCTTCGTCACGCCTGGGTGCGATCAGCCCTTGCGGGTGTTGATCTCCTCGGTGAGCTGGGGGACGACGTCGAAGAGGTCGCCGACGACGCCGTAGTCGACGAGGTCGAAGATCGGGGCCTCGGCGTCCTTGTTGATCGCCACGATCGTCTTCGAGGTCTGCATGCCCGCGCGGTGCTGGATCGCGCCGGAGATGCCGGAGGCGATGTACAGCTGCGGCGAGACGGACTTGCCGGTCTGGCCGACCTGGTTGGTGTGCGGATACCAGCCGGCGTCCACCGCGGCACGCGAGGCACCCACGGCCGCGCCGAGCGAGTCGGCGAGGGACTCGATGAGCGCGAAGTTGTCCGCGCCGTTCACCCCGCGGCCGCCGGAGACCACGATCGCGGCCTCGGTCAGCTCCGGGCGGCCGGTCGACTCACGCGGGGTGCGGCCGGTGACCTTGGTGCCGGTGGCCAGCGCGCCGAAGGACACCGACAGGGCCTCCACGGTGCCGGCGGCCGGGGCGGGCTCCACGGCGGCGGAGTTGGGCTTGACGGTGATGACCGGGGTGCCCTTGACGACACGGGTCTTGGTGGAGAAGGACGCGGCGAACACCGACTGGGTGGCCACCGGGCCCTCGGCGCCGGCCTCGAGGTCGACGGCGTCGGTGATGACGCCGGAGCCGATGCGCAGCGCGAGGCGGGCGGCGATCTCCTTGCCCTCCGCGGAGGAGGGGACCAGCACGGCGGCCGGCGAGACGGCCTCGTGGGCGGCCTGGAGGGCGTCCACCTTCGGGACGACCAGGTAGTCGGCGTACTCGGACGCCTCGTGGGTGAGGACCTTGACCGCGCCGTGCTCGGCGAGCACGGCGGCGGTGTCGGCGGCACCCGCGCCCAGCGCGACGGCGACCGGCTCACCGATCCGGCGGGCCAGCGTCAGCAGCTCCAGCGTGGGCTTGCGGACGGCACCGTCCACGTGGTCGACATAGACGAGAACTTCAGCCATGGGAATGCTCTCCTGCGGATTACGAGGGCTTGAGGGGCGGTGAGGGGGGGATGAGCCTCAGATGAACTTCTGGCTCGCGAGGTACTCGGCGAGCTGCTTGCCGCCCTCGCCCTCGTCCTTGACGATCGTGCCCGCGGTACGCGCCGGACGCTGCGCCGCGGAGTCGACCTTGGTGAAGGCACCCTCCAGGCCGACTTCCTCGGCCTCGATGTCGAGGTCGGACAGGTCCCAGGACTCCACCGGCTTCTTCTTCGCGGCCATGATGCCCTTGAAGGACGGGTAACGCGCCTCGCCCGACTGGTCGGTGACCGACACGACCGCCGGCAGGGACGCCTCCAGCTGCTCCGAGGCGGCGTCGCCGTCACGACGGCCCTTGACCGTGCCGTCCGCCACGGAGACCTCGGACAGCAGCGTCACCTGCGGCACGCCCAGCCGCTCGGCGACCAGCGCGGGCAGCACACCCATGGTGCCGTCGGTGGAGGCCATACCGGAGATCACCAGGTCGTAGCCGGCCTTCTCGATCGCCTTGGCCAGCACCAGCGAGGTACCGATGGCGTCGGTGCCGTGCAGGTCGTCGTCCTCGACGTGGATGGCCTTGTCGGCACCCATCGACAGCGCCTTGCGCAGCGCGTCCTTGGCGTCCTCGGGGCCCACGGTCAGGACGGTGACCTCGACGTCGTCGTCGGAGTTCTCCGAGATCTGCAGCGCCTGTTCGACCGCGTACTCGTCCAGCTCGGAGAGCAGACCGTCCACATCGTCCCGGTCGACGGTCAGGTCATCGGCGAAGTGCCGGTCGCCGGTGGCGTCGGGCACGTACTTCACGGTGACAACGATCCTCAAGCTCACGCCGGCTCTCCTACTGCTGCGTCGACATTTCCATGCTGCCTGCTTGCAGGCAGCATAGGCGCCCCAAGCGGCCGATCCCGATCGGGGCGACCCGCGCTCCGACCGAAATATTACTCGTCAGTACACCCAGTTCGTTCCCGCTAAGCAAGCGCTTTGAACTGTGACCTTCGCAACGCAGCGTAATCGGAACTCGACGGCTCCGCAGAAGGACTCAGTCCCGCAGGCCGCCGAACCGGCCCTGGTGGTACAGCAGCGGACGGCCGGGGCCCGCGGGGTCGCCGAGGACCACCTCGGCCAGGACGATGCGATGGTCACCGGCGGGCACGCGCGCGACGACCCGGCACACCAGCCAGGCCAGGACGTCGTCGAGGACCGGAACACCCTCGGGACCCTCGCGCCAGGCGGTGGGCGCGCCGAAGCGGTCGGCGCCGCTGCGGGCGAAGGTGGCGGCCAGCTCCTGCTGGTGCTCGCCGAGTATGTGCACGCCGACATGGTCGGCCTCGGAGATCACCGGCCAGCTGGAGGCGCCGGTTCCGATCCCGAAGGACAGCATCGGGGGCTCCACGGAGACCGAGGTGAGGGAGGTGGCGGTGAAGCCGACCGGGCCCGTCTCACCACCGGCGGTGATCACGGCCACCCCCGCCGCGTGCCGCCGGAAGACGGAGCGCAGGAGGTCGGCGGAGCCGCGCTGGGGAGTACGGAGGTCCGGGGAGGTCGTCATGGAGGGGTCCTTCGGCAAGGAGGGGCGAGGGTGGCCGTGGCTGCTCAACAACCCGGACAGCGCGCGCTCGCCGTGTGGGCGAGGTCGACGTGGACCCGCCCGAAGAGAAGAAGTTCCGAAGGCATACGGTCAGGCTGACGATAGGTGGTGCGCACAGTCAAGTGGGTCCCGGCATATGGGAGATGCCTCACCGTCCGTGCGAGCGGCGTCAAACCGCCTCCCCCAGTGCCGCGATGACGTCCGCCTTGCGCGGCTGTCCGGTGGCGCGCCGCACGACCCGGCCGTCGGCGTCAAGGACGAGCACCGTGGGCGTCTTGAGGATGTCGAGTTCACGGACGAGGTCGAGACGGGCCTCGGCGTCGATCTCGATGTGCGCGACGCCGGGGACGATCCCGACCACCTCACCGAGGACCCGCCGGGTGGCCCGGCAGGGGGCGCAGAAGGCGCTGGAGAACTGGACCAGGGTGGCGCGCTCGCCCAGCTCCCCGCCCAACTCGGCCGCGCCCAGCCGCTTGCCGTCGTCCCGTCCGCGCACCCGTACCCTCCCGCTCCGCCGCTTGTGCAGCACTCCATAGGCGCTCGCGATCACGAGCACCACCACGCACACCACGTATCCGGCCATCACCCGGCTCCAGCGTTCACAGGACTGCAAAGATTCCCGGCGCCACGCCGAGACCTGCTTGCGGAATGCTTGCTTCATGGACATCGACGTGCGGGGGCCGCGCTTCGGCGCGGCTGTGACGACCCTGGTACTGGCGGTCGTACTGATCACCGGCAGCGTGTGGCTGCTGGCCTGGCAGACGCTGGCGTTCGCGCTGGGCGCGGCCGGCGGGGTGGGGCGTTCGCCGTACGGCGTGCTGTTCCGCAGGGTCGTACGGCCCCGGATCGGTCCGCCCAACGCGTTCGAGGCGCCGGAGCCGCCGCGGTTCGCGCAGTCCGTGGGGCTCGCCTTCGCGCTCGTGGGACTTCTCGGCTACACGCTCGGGCCGCAGTGGCTGGGACTCGCCGCGACCGGGGCGGCGCTCGCGGCCGCGTTTCTCAACTCCGCCTTCGGGTACTGCCTGGGGTGCGAGATGTACCTGCTCGTACGGCGACTGGCGGTGCGCGCACGGTAAAGGCGCCGTAAAAGCACGAGGTGGATCAAGCAGCCGACGTGACAAGGATCTCGCCGTTCCCGGCCACCAGGACTGGCCACCGGTCCGTTCTTGGGGCACGATCTGCGACGTGCCGTAAACCTACGGCGCCGTAACTTTCCCCCCGGGAACCTCCTTTCCAGGGCAGAGAAGGAAGGGTCCACTCCGTCCATGGCAGAGCTTGTCTACCGCCCCGTCGTCGGTCTCGCCCTCACGTTGTTCAAGGCGTGGGACCTCAAGATCGACTGCCAGGGGTCGGAGAACATCCCGCGCTCGGGCGGCGCCGTGCTGGTGAGCAACCACATCAGCTACCTGGACTTCATCTTCGACGGCATGGCGGCGCTCCCGCAGAAGCGTCTCGTCCGCTTCATGGCGAAGGAGTCGGTCTTCCGGCACAAGATCTCCGGTCCGCTGATGCGCGGGATGAAGCACATCCCCGTGGACCGCAAGCAGGGCGAGACGGCCTACCAGCACGCGCTGGAGTCGCTGCGTTCCGGTGAGATCGTCGGGGTCTTCCCGGAGGCCACCATCTCGCAGTCCTTCACGCTGAAGAGCTTCAAGTCGGGCGCGGCGCGCATGGCGCAGGAGGCGGGCGTCCCGCTGATCCCGATGGCGCTGTGGGGCACCCAGCGGCTGTGGACCAAGGGCCGGCCGCGCAACTTCAAGCGCAGCCACATCCCGGTCACGATCCGGGTCGGCGAGGCGATCGAGGCGCCGAAGGACAAGTACGCGGGTGCCATCACCCGCCAGCTGCGCGACAGCGTCCAGCAGTTGCTGGAGGCCGCCCAGCGCGCCTACCCGGTCCGACCGAAGGACGCCGACGACACGTGGTGGATGCCGGCACACCTGGGCGGTACGGCGCCGACGCCGGAGGAAGTCCGCGCGTCCGAGGCCCGCTGAGACCGCCGACCTGAATTCCCGTCCGACGGACAGAAGTTCCTCTTTCCTGCCATCTGGACGCTCGGTCTGCCCATGGCTACCTTCGCCGTACCGGGCGATGCCCGGGAAAGGGGGACCGAGCCGCGTGCTTGCCGAGGTTGCGGCCGGCGTGCTCGTCGAGGCCATCGCCGGTACGGTTCGGTGGCTGCGGCGGGAGTCGGCGGGGGGTGGCGCCGCTGAACAGGCGCTGATCCGCTGGTTCGACACCTATGAGCTGACGCCAGTACGGGACGGTCTCGCGCTGCCGGACGGCGTGCCGGGCGAGCCTGTGGCGGAGTTCTTCCGCTGCGACGACAGTCAGGCGGTGCTGCATGAGCTGCTTGCGGCGCGCTTGACGGACGTGCCGGAGGCCGTGATCGGGCAGCTTCGGCAGGCGTACGTGGCCTGTGCACGGGCCGCCCTGCCGCCCCTCTTCGCATCCGCCGGACTTCAGGATCCCGACGTGGCTGCGGAAGGGCTCGCGGAGGAGTTCTTCGACCACTGCGATCTGGAGATCGCCACGCTCGTGGGCCAACTAGCCGGAGCAGAACCGGCGTTGGTTAACCAGGTCCGCCAGGATGCCTTCTCGGCCCGCATCACCACCGTACTCAGCGCGATCGAGCGGCACACTCGGGCGCTGTCCCTGCGCGACTCCGAGTGCCTCGCCGCGGACCGGGCCTTCGTCGGAGCGTACCGGCGGCAGGCGGTGTTCGCGCACGGGGCACTGGAGCCGCCGGATTTCGAGCGGCGGCGGAGGGTGCCGATCGAGGCGCTCCATGTGAGTCCGCGAATCCAGAGGCACGAGGATCGCGACGCACCGACGCTCGACATCAAGGACCTGAACGGTGTGTTGGACCGGACCGTGCTGCTGGGCGATCCAGGATGCGGCAAGTCCACCACCTGTCAGGTCCTGATGCACAGAAGAGCGTCCGACCCGAGCTCTCCGCTCCCGTTCCTCGTCGTCCTCCGTGACTTCGCCGTCGATGACGGGGAGCGACGCTCGGTCGTCGACCACATCGAGCACCGTCTCAAGACCCACTACCAGTGCACCGCACCGCCCGGCGCCGTCGACCGGCTGCTGCTGAGCGGTGCGGTCTCTGTCGTCTTCGACGGACTGGACGAACTGCTCGACCCCACCCGGCGGCGGGAAGTGACCGAGGTCGTCGAGTTGTTCAGCGCCAAGTACCCGCTGGCGCAGGTCCTGGTGAGCTCCCGAGTCGTGGGCTACGACGAGGCACGCCTCGACGACCGCTTCTTCGAGTGCTACCAGCTCGGCTCGTTCGGCCCGAAGCAGACGGAGGAGTACGTCACAAAGTGGTTCGCGCAGGAGGAGGGAACCCCCGAGGAGGCCGGGCGCAGCGCGCGTGACTTTCTGGCGGACAGCGCGGACCTCACCGATCTGCGCAGCAACCCCTTGACGCTGGCCCTGATGTGCATCCTCTACCGCGGCACGGGCTTCATCCCTCGCAGCCGTCCGGAGGTCTACGAACAGTGCGCCGCGCTGCTGTTCCACAAGTGGGACGTACGGCGCCGCATTCATGTGGAAGTGACGATGTCACGGCTGGTCGAGCCCGCACTGCGCCATGTCGCCCTCTGGCTCCTGACAGAGGAGGGCGAAAGCCCGGCCGTGACCGAGCGCGAACTCGTGGACAGAGTCGCGGAGTTTCTGGACGGCCGCGGTTATGAGGCTCGCGCGGAGGCCGAGGCGGCTGCACGCCAGTTCGTCGGCTTCTGCCGTGGACGCGCCTGGGTGTTCAGCGAGATGGGCACGACTGCGCGCGGAGAGAGCCTCTACACCTTCACGCACCGCACGTTCCTGGAGTACTTTGCCGCCGCTCAGCTCGCCGGCCTCAGCGACACCCCGGAGGCACTGGCCCGCCGCCTAGCACCTCAAGTGGCCCGACAGCAGTGGGACGTCGTAGGCCAGTTGGCCGTACAGATGAAGGACCGCTCGACGGTCGACGGAGCGGAACGCGTCTTCACCACACTGCTCGACGAACGGCGCCGCCGGTCGGCCGCCGGTCGCGGGAACGTGGTCGCGTTCCTGTCACGCTGCTTGAGCTGTGTGGATCCATCTCCTCGCATCGTGCGCCGGCTGACCAGGGAGGCAGTCGAGCACCTCCTGCTGGGGAATCCCATGGGTGCCGAGTTCAGCGGTCCCGCCATCGCCCTGCTCACCAACTGCCGGTACAGCCGAGACCTGGTCGCAGACGAACTGTCCGCGGCGATCGCCGACGCCGTGGCGTCCGAGGACGAATCCCGGCGCCGAACCGGACTGCTGTTGGCCGCATACGCCGCCCACGGCGTCGGCTCGATCCACGCGCAGGACCTGTTCGACTACTGGTGGGGCTTCGCTCGCGGGAAGATCACCGAATACGCGGCACAGTTTCGCGCAACGGCCCGCGACGACATCGGTGCTCTGGACGTCTGTCTGGGCCACGGACTGGCCGAACTGAGCGACTACCTCCACAGCGGCGACCTCACGCTGAGCTCGTTGTTCGACAGGTGGAGCTTGAACATCTTCACCCCGGAACACATGTGGTCGCCGTACGCCTTCCGCTGCATTTTCGTGCTCCTGGGCAACGAGCCGGACTCGCGGCCGCCGTGGGACACCACCCCACGGGACTGCTCCACGGTCGGCGCTTGGGTGCGGGAGCGTGCCCATCCTCCTTGGGCGGAGCACCCCTACGACGTGTCCCGCCCCCTGGACGGCATGGTCGGTGCCCTCAGTTCGGCATCCCTGGAACCTGCGGCCCCCGACGTGCTGAACGCCGACGGGTATCTGGGAGCCGCTGTGCTGCTCCTGACCTCGCTGGAGGCGTGCAGCGAGCCCCCCGAGACCGAACAACTGCTGACGGTGCTAGGCCCCCTCACCGACCTCGGCCCCTACATCAAGGCCCGTCGCACCGGCAACGACACCACCTTCCCCGACCTCCCCGTCCCCGACGGCTACGGCGACCTCCTGCGTGCCTGGGCCCGCCATGAAGTCGACTTCGTATGCCGCCCCTGACCTGTCAGCTCGCCGATTCCGGAGCCCGAACCTCGATCCGCGCGCCCGGGCTGAACTTCTCCAGCAGCTCGGCGAGTTCGGCCGCCGCCGCCTCGACCTCGGGGACCGGCATCGGGGCGAGGCTCTCCAGCAGGAAGATCCCGGAGACGGTCTCCTCGGTGAGGCGGGTGCGCGGGCCCTGGCGCCAGTTCCAGCGGCGGCAGGTCACGCCCCGTTCGTCGCACCACACCACCTCACCGGCGTCGGGGTGTTCGACGACCTCCTCGCCGCCGGCGACGGTGACGAACTCCTCGTCCCCGGCCGCTCGCACGAGTCGCATCCCGCCCTCGACGCGGTCGATGTCCTCGCCGCCCACCGGGATCAGACGGGCGACGCTGACGGCGTTGTAGAGGTCGACGAGCAGGTTGATCCGGGGCAGGCCGCCGTCCGCCAGCGCCCTCCTGGCCAGCGCCTCCGCCGAGTTGCGGGTGCGCGACGGCTTCGACCCGAACGCCGTGTAGACCTCGCGCCACGCGGCCATGTGCGGGTCCTCGTGCGGCGCGCGCCCGTCCAGGCGTACGGCCAGGCGCCGGGCCGCGTCGTCGAGGAGGGCCGAACTCGCCGCAGTGCTGGGCCCGTTGACGAGGCCGTACGCCTCGATCGCGACGTGCGTGAAGCCGGGCGCGAGGGCGCGGACGTCGTCGGAGACGGACAGGGAGAAGGTCATCGGCTGCCTCAGAGTGCGGTGGGGAGCGCCTTCCAGAGGTGCGGCCGGTCGGGGGCCGCCTTGAGGGCGCTCAGCACGGTCGGGTGAGGTTCAGCATACAGGACCGGGTAGTCCACCTCATTGGACTGCGGGTCCGGGACCCACGCCAGCCGCTCCCCGTCGAGGGAGAACTGCGCGTCCACGCCCGCCTTGTTGCCGCGGGGGTCCTGCCGGTGCCAGGCCCCGTTGAACCGCACCGCGACCAGCCCGTGCAGGGCATGCCCGCTCCCGTCGTCGTGCGCCAGCCGCTGATAGCAGAGCGCCGTCGGGATGTCCTCGGCCCGCAGCAACGCGGCCAGTGCGTGCGCCTTGGCGTAGCAGATGCCGGTGCCCTGTTCGAGCACGTCGGAGGCCCGCCAGGTGACCCGCATGTCGCCGGAGTCCTGCGAGTGAGGGATCGCGTCGCGCACGAATTCGAAGGCGGCCCGCGCATAGTCATACGAATCCGCCGCACCCTCGGCGAGCCTGGCGGCGGTTTCGCGCACCACTGGACGGTGATGGTCGATCACCTCGTCAGCGGCCAAGTAGGCGGAGAGGTCGACGGTTTCCTGGATCATCTGCATGACAGCAGAGCGTAGGTGGCGCCGCGACCACGAGTCAATCAACTTTCCGACCAACGTATATCTATGCATTCGAATCCGCGAGCTGCTCTGTCGTTCCGAGAACGGCTCAACATCGCCGCAACCCGGCGACCGTCTACAACCCCTCCCCCGCCCCGCAGGTCTCGACCGCCGACCGAACACCGACATAGGGGGAACTCATGAAGCATCGTCTGCTCGGAGCCGCGGTCGCCGCCGGCTGTGCGCTGGCCGCGGTCGGGACCGGGCCCGTGCACGCCGCGGCCGACGAACTGCGGATCCAGGCGCCGTACGGGACCGTGCTGCCGGCGCCGGACGCGAACGGCAGCGCGCGCGAACGCACACTCGATGTCCAGATCAGTCACGACGACCTCGACAACGCCGTGCCCGCGGGCCGGCTGACCGTGGACGCGAGCGAGATCGCCTCCTTCGCGCAGGTGTCGTGGCCCGCCAACTGCGCACCGGAGTCGGCGACGAGGGCGGTGTGCGACGTCCCGGCGATGCCCGCGGGCACGCGGGACGTCTCGGCCGCCCTGATCGGCCTGCGCGCCCTGCCGGACGCGGGCCTCGACGCCTCCGGGAACGTGCGGTACTCGGCCACCGCCGGAGAACTGTCCGCGTCCGACGCCGAGACCCGGATCACCGTGGGCAACGGGCCGGACCTCGGCCTGAGCCAGGCCCCGTGGCAGCAGGGTCTCACGCCGGGCACGGACCACACGGTCCGGTCGACCGTCACCAACAACGGCAACCGGGCCGTGGAGCGGACGCTGCTGTGGGTCAACGCGTCCTACGGACTGCATTTCAAGGAGCGGCACGCCAACTGTGAGTACCGCGACAACGCCATCGGTACGGGCGCGCTGTGCGTGCTCGACGAGAAGGTGTCTCCCGGGCAGCGCTACGACCTCGTGACCAGGCTCCGTATCGGCCGCCAGGCGCTGTACGACCGGCTCGACCACTCGGTGGTGCCGTACTCGGACGCGGCGCTGGAGGAGGCCCGCGGCGGCCTCGAGTGGACCCGTGGTGAGGGCCCCGAGCTGAACCTCCGGCCGGTGGCCGGGCAGCGGGCGGCGGCCGGGGAGGACGACGTCGATCTGTCCGACAACTACCGGATCGTCGCCCTCGACGCCAAGAACACCGCCGACTTCAAGGTCACCGGCAGCAGGGTGCGCGGGGCGGCAGGGGACACGGTCACCGCCCGGATGACCGTGTTCAACCGGGGCCCGGCCTGGGTGGCGTCGCTGGGCGCGGGCTCACCGGTCGCCACACTGCGGTTCCAGGCACCCGCGGGCACCTCGGTCGTCGGACTTCCGGAGGACTGCTGGACCCAGCTGCCGTCCGACGAGGGCCCGTCCGCGGTGACCTACTACTGCTCGTCGCCGATCCACCTGCACGACAGGGCGTCGTTCACCGTCGACGTCCAGCTGCGGATCGACGAGGTGGTGCGCGGGGCGCGCGCGGTCGTGGAGACGGCCGAGGACACCGAGCTTCCCGTGGGGAGGTTCGACCCGAACCTGCGGAACAACGTCTCGTCGATCGTCGTGAACGGCTGACCGGCTGACCGGCGCGGAGAACGCCGGTACGGCGGTCGGAAGGGCCCGGGGACCCGCCGGCCCTTCCGGCCGCCGTACTAGCCGGCCATCTCCTCCTTGAGCGCCGCGACGAACGCGTCCACGTCGTCCTCGGTGGTGTCGAAGGCGCACATCCAGCGCACCACCCCGGCGGCCTCGTCCCAGAAGTAGAACCGGAACCGCTTCTGAAGGCGCACGCTCACGTCGTGCGGCAGCTTGGCGAAGACGCCGTTGGCCTGCACCGGGTAAAGGATCTCCACGCCGTGCACGGCCCGGACGCCCTCGGCGAGCCGCTGGGCCATCTCGTTGGCGTGGCGGGCGTTGCGCAGCCACAGGTCCTTGGCGAGGAGCGCCTCCAACTGCACCGACACGAAGCGCATCTTGGAGGCGAGCTGCATGGACAGCTTGCGCAGGTGCTTCATGTGGCTGACGGCGTCCTGGTTGATGACGACGACGGCCTCGCCGAACAGCGCGCCGTTCTTCGTCCCGCCGAGCGAGAGGATGTCCACGCCCACCGTGTTGGTGAACGTCCGCATCGGGACGTCCAGGGAGGCGGCCGCGTTGGCTATCCGGGAGCCGTCCAGGTGCACCTTCATACCGTGCGCGTGGGCGTGGTCGCAGATCGCGCGGATCTCGTCCGGCGTGTAGAGGGTGCCCAGCTCGGTGCTCTGGGTGATCGAGACGACCTGTGGCATCGCGCGGTGCTCGTCGTCCCAGCCGTACGCCTGCCGGTCGATCAGCTCGGGCGTGAGCTTGCCGTCCGGCGTGGGCACGGTGAGCAGCTTGAGGCCGCCCATGCGCTCGGGGGCGCCGCCCTCGTCGACGTTGATGTGCGCGCTCTCGGCGCAGATCACCGCTCCCCAGCGGTCGGTGACCGCCTGGAGCGCGACGACGTTGGCGCCGGTGCCGTTGAAGACCGGGAAGGCCTCCGCGGTGGCGCCGAAGTGGCTGCGGATGATCGCCTGGAGGTTCTCGGTGTAGTCGTCCTCGCCGTAGGCGACCTGGTGCCCGCCGTTGGCCAGGGCCAGGGCGGCGAGGACCTCCGGGTGGGCACCGGCGTAGTTGTCGCTGGCGAAGCCCCGGGTGTCCGGGTCGTGGTGCCGGCGGGCGTCGGTCCTCGGAGGGTTCACGGCTTCTCGGTGAGCCACAGACGGTTTCCGTTCACTTCTCCGGCGGGCTTGTCCCAGACGTCGACGATGGCCCCGGCGAGGTCCTTGACGTCCGTGAAGCCCGCGAACTTCGCGTTGGGGCGCTCGGCGCGCATCGCGTCGTGCACCAACGCCTTCACCACCAGGATCGTGGCCGCCGAGGTGAGCTCCTCACCGGCCCCCGCCTTGCGGAAGAAGTCGGCCATCGCGAGCGTCCAGGCCTCGGAGGCCGCCTTGGCGGCGGCGTACGCGGCGTTGCCCGCGGTGGGCTTGGTCGCGCCGGCGGCGCTGATCAGCACGTAGCGGCCGCGGTCGCTGCGCTGGAGCGCCTCGGAGAAGGCGAGCGAGGTGTGCTGCACGGTGCGGATGAGCAGCAGTTCCAGGAAGTCCCAGTCGTCCAGGCTCGTCTTGATGAAGGTCTCGCTGCCGCGCCAGCCGCCGACGAGGTGGACCAGGCCGTCGACCCGGCCGAACTCCTTCTCGATGCCCGCGGCCCAGTCCCGGGTGGACTCCAGGTCGAGCAGGTCGACGGGCTCACCGGTGACGGTGGCGCCGCCGCCCGCGTCCCGCGCCGCGGCCACCGCCTCCGCGAGGCGCTCGGGGTCGTTGTCGGCACCGACGACGGTCGCGCCGGCCTCGGCGAGCCGCAGCAGCGTCGCGCGGCCCGCGGGTCCGCCCGCGCCGGCCACCGCGATCACCGCACCGCTGAGAGCTCCGTTCCCCGCCATGTTCTTCGCCTCCTGAGGTTGCCGTGCAGTGTTCTCGGTACCACGCTCGTTCACGCGGCGACCTGCTCGGCGCTCTCCGCACGGATGCCCTTGGTGCTGGCGATCACGTTCTTGAGCTTCTTGGAGAGGGCCTCATAGAACATGCTCAGCGGAAACTCGTCCGGAAGCACGTCATCGACGAGCTTGCGCGGCGGCTGCGTCAGGTCCAGGGCGTCCGGACCCTTGGCCCACTTGGAGCCGGGGTGCGGGGCGAGGTAGGTGGAGACCAGCTCGTACCCGGCGAACCAGTGGACGAGCTTGGGGCGGTCGATGCCGTCCCGGTAGAGCTGCTCGATGTCGGCGCAGAGCTGGTTGGTGACCTGCGGGGCGCGCTGCCAGTCGATGTGCAGCTTGTTGTCGGTCCAGCGGACGACGTCGTGCTTGTGCAGGTAGGCGAAGAGCAGCTGGCCGCCGAGGCCGTCGTAGTTGCGCACCCGCTCGCCGGTGACGGGGAAGCGGAACATGCGGTCGAAGAGGACCGCGAACTGCACGTCACGGGCCTGCGAGACGCCTTCCGCCTCCAGCTTCACGGCCTCCTTGAAGGCGGTGAGGTCGCAGCGCAGCTCCTCCAGGCCGTACATCCAGAACGGCTGGCGCTGCTTGATCATGAAGGGGTCGAACGGCAGATCGCCGTGGCTGTGGGTGCGGTCGTGGACCATGTCCCACAGAACGAAGGCCTCCTCGCAGCGCTTCTGGTCATGGACCATGGCGGCGACGTCCTCGGGCAGCTCCAGGCCCAGGATGCCGACCGCGGCGTCGGTGACCCTGCGGAAGCGGGCGGCCTCGCGGTCGCAGAAGATGCCACCCCAGGAGAATCGTTCCGGCGCCTCGCGCACGGCGATGGTCTCGGGGAAGAGGACGGCGGAGTTGGTGTCGTAACCGGCCGTGAAGTCCTCGAACTTGATGCCGCAGAACAGCGGGTTGTCGTAGCGCGTGCGCTCCAGCTCGGCCAGCCAGTCGGGCCAGACCATGCGCAGCACGACCGCCTCGAGGTTGCGGTCGGGGTTGCCGTTCTGGGTGTACATGGGGAAGACGACCAGGTGCTGAAGGCCGTCCGCGCGGCTCGCGGCGGGCTGGAAGGCCAGCAGCGAGTCGAGGAAGTCGGGCGCCTCGAAGCCGCCCTCGGCCCAGCGGCGGAGGTCCTTCGCCAGGGCCCCGTGGTAGGCCGCGTCGTGCGGGAGCAGCGGGGACAGCTCCTCCACGGCACCGACGACCTGCTGTACGACGGCCTCGGCCTCGGCGCGCCCGGGGGCACCCTCGGCGGTGAAGTCGATCGACCCGTCCTTGGACTGCCAGGGGCGGATCCGCTCCACGGCATCCTTGAGCACGGGCCATGCCGGGTGCTCCACCACCCTGGTCACGGGAGGAACCTGCTCCCCCGTCGCCGCCTGCACAAGAATTTCCGTCATGTCCCATCCTCCGCTGGAGAACCTCGCGTCAGGACACCGTATGCGTAGGTGCTTCCTTCCAGCAAGGGGAGCCTCAGGAAATTATCCTGCCCACCCTCATGGTCACGGAACTTTTTCCTGTCGGATGCCTTGAAGGCCACGCGGATGGGTATAGGTGATCCTCTTGGGGCGGCGGAACGGTCAATGCGCGCGCAACTCGCCCACCCCAGGGTGACCGCCCGGGGCCCTGCCGGGCAGCTCCACCCCCGGCGTCGGCCTGATCCCCCGTGTACGCGCGGGACATCACCGGCCGGGCGCACTAGGCTGCGGATCTGTCCGTGCGAGCCGTCCGCTCCGGTGCGCGCGGAGGCCGAGCCGCCGTCGACGGAAGCGAGTTGAACCTTGAACTTCCTTACCATCGGTCATCGCGGGGTCATGGGTCTCGAACCCGAGAACACTCTCCGCTCCTTCGTCGCCGCCGAGCAGGCCGGCCTGGACGTCATCGAACTCGACCTGCACCTCAGCAAGGACGGCGCCCTCGTCGTCATGCACGACACCGACGTGGACCGCACGACCGACGGGTCCGGAGCGATCGCCGAGAAGACCCTGGAGGAGCTGCGCGCGCTGGACGCGGGCCGCGGGGAACGCGTCCCCGTCTTCGAGGAGGTGCTGGACGCGGTGCGCACCCCGCTCCAGGCCGAGATCAAGGACCTCCAGGCCGCGCGGGCGCTCGCCGAGGTCATGCACCGGCGGGACCTGGTGGGCCGCGTCGAGGTGTCCTCGTTCCACGACGAGGCGATCGCCGAGATCTCCCGTCTGGTGCCGGGCGTACGGACCGCCCTGATCGGCAGCCGCTACGGCACCGACATCGTGGAGCGCGCGGTCGAGGCCGGCGCCGCGACGGTGTGCCTGAACATCCGCCGGATCACGCTGGAGGTCGTCGAGCACGCCCGCAAGGCGGACCTGCGGATCATCGGCTGGGTCGTGAACACCCAGGACCACCTGCGGATCGTACGGGCCCTTCAGCTGGACGGCGCGACCACGGACTACCCGGAGATCAAGCGCACCGCCCGCTTCACCGCCTGACGCTCCGCATGAACGTCACACCAGCGGCTTGACCAGCAGCTCGAACCGCAGGTCGTCCCGCTGCGGGATGCCGAAACGCTCGTCGCCGTACGGGAACGGGGTCATCCGGCCCGTACGGCGGTAGCCGCGCCGCTCGTACCAGGCGATGAGGTCCTCGCGCACGGAGATCACCGTCATGTGCATCTCCGTGGCGCCCCACTCCTCGCGCACCACGCGCTCGGCCTCGGCGATGATCACCTTGCCGAGGCCGCCGCCCTGGAGCTTCGGGCTGACCGCGAACATCCCGAAGTAGGCGTGGGACCCCCGGTGTTCGAGCTGACAGCAGGCGACGACCTCGCCGTCGCGCTCGACGGTGAGCAGCCGGCTGTCGGGCGACTTGATCACCTCCAGGACACCGTCGGGGTCGGTCCGCTGCCCCTGGAGGATGTCCGCCTCGGTGGTCCACCCCGCTCGGCTGGAGTCACCGCGGTACGCCGACTCGATCAGGGCGACCAGGGTGTCCACGTCGGCGTCGGTCGCGTCACGGAAGGTGAGGCCAGCGGTCATGGGGCGTTCTCTCCGCTCTCGGGCACGGCACGGGCAGGGACGAGCGTAACGCTCCCACTAGGCTCCGCCGCATGGTGCATGTACTGAGCGGCCGGACCCTCCTCCGCCCCACCGACCCCGAGCGTTCCCGGACCTTCTACGGCGAGCAGCTGGGCCTCGCCGTCTACCGCGAGTTCGGCACGGGACCCGAGCGCGGCACCGTCTACTTCCTCGGCGGCGGCTTCCTGGAGGTCTCGGGGCGCTCCGAGACACCCGCCTCCGCGGCCGTACGGCTGTGGATGCAGGTCGAGGACGTGGCCGCCGCGCACGAGGAGCTGGTGGCCAAGGGAGTGGCGATCGTCCGGCCGCCGGTGCGGGAGCCGTGGGGCCTGATCGAGATGTGGATCGCCGATCCGGACGGCACGCCGATCGTGCTGGTGGAGGTGCCGGCCGACCATCCGATCCGCTACCGGCCCGGCATCTGAGCGCCCCCGGGCACGGCTGTCAGGACCGGTGCCCCGCCGCGGGTCAACTCGGGGCCGAGGTGATCCGGTTGATCGCGGTCCGGTCCGTAACCCCCCTCGGTAAGCCGCTCGACGAACCCGGACCGCTGCCGTTCAGGTGCGGAGCGCGCCGAGTCGCCCCTCCAGCCGGGTCAGCAACTCGCCGAGCAGCGAGGCGAGTTCGGCCTGCCGCCCCCCGTCCAGGACGGACAGCACGGCGGTCTCGTACGCCAGTTGCTCGGGCAGGATGCCGTCGACGAGGTCGCGCCCGGCGTCGGTGAGGCGGAGGTGGGCCACCCGGCGGTCGCGGCTGTCGGCGCGGCGCTCGACCAGGCCCCGCTCGGTGAGCTGCTTGACGCGCTTGGTGACGGCGGCACCCGAGGAGAAGGTCTCGCGGGCCAGCTCGCCGGGAGTGAGTTCATGGCCCGTGCGGCGCAGCGCGCCCAGCAGGTCGAACTCGGGGCGGCTCAGGCCCGCCCGGCGCAGCGGGGCGTCCTCGGCCTGCTGGAGGAGGGCCGCGCAGCGGTTGACCCGGCCGATGATCTCCATGGGTGCGGTGTCCAGGCCGGGATGCACGGCCTGCCACTGCCGGACGACCGCCGCGACGGTGTCCGTCCCCGGGCCGCTTCCCCCGCTGTTCTGCGCCGTCATGGCCGTACGTCCTCCGTCGTCGCGCTGGTCCGGTGTCGGGTCGTCGCGGCGAGCGTACGGTGTCCCGCCTGCTCGGCGAGTACGACCCGCTCCTGGGGCAGGGCCCGCTGCCACCACTCGCCGGACGCGGCGTCCACGGTGGCGCGCAGCTCGACGAGCGCGGAGGCCAGGGTGCGGCGCGCCGACTCCAGGGCCGCCGGGGCGTGGCCCGGCTCGGCGAGGAGGCGGGCGACGTCTTCGCGGGCGCGGTCGACGACGGCCAGGGCGTGTTCGACCCGGTCGGCCGCGCGCCGGTCGGTGACGACGAGCGCGGCGACGAAGCCGACCAGGGCGCCGACGAGGGTGTCCGCGACGCGCTCGGCCATCAGCCTGCCGGGCTCCTGGAAGCCGGCGAACTCGGTGACGAGCAGGGCCATCGGGGTCACGCAGACGCTGCCGAGCCAGTAGTTGCGGCTGATCAGCGCCTCGGCGCCGAAGTTGAAGGCGAGGCAGGTCAGGACGAGGGCGGCCGGGCCGAGATGCGCGAGCGGGACGACGGCGGCGAAGAGCAGGACCCCGGCGAGATTGCCGACCACGCGCTGGACGCCGCGGCTCCAGGTGAGGGTGAGGTTGGCCTGGTAGAGGGAGGCGGCGGTGACCAGGGCCCAGTAGGGGCGGCCCACACCGAGGGCGAGGGAGGCGTACCCGGCGAGGCCGCAGCCGAGCGCGGTGCGCAGGGCGAGCGGGGCGAGGGCGCCCAGCCTGCGCCGGGCGGGTGTGCGGCCGAGGTCGAGTTCGGCGTCGATGCCCAGCAGCTCGCCGTGGTCCTCGGTGCGCGGGACCGGCCCGTTGCCGCGCAGGTCGCGGGCCCAGGTCCGCAGGCGCCGCGGGTCCGTGTCGGCGGGGGCGGCCAGGGCGACCTCGGCGCGTACGAGAAGGCGGTCGAGGGCGCGGCGGGGCGCGGTGCGGGCGCCGGCGGACAGCAGCGCCTGCCAGGCGGCCTGGACGGCGGCGGCCGCCGCGGCCCTGGCGCGGGGGTCGTCGGGGTGCTCGGCGTGGGCGGCGGCGGTCCGCAGGGCGTGGGCCGTCGCCCGGCGTTCCGGGCCGTGCGGGCGGATCAGGCCGGGCGCCATGCCGACCAGCCAGGCCCAGACGCCCGCCGCGACGGCGAGGGCGAGGTGGCCGGGGACCTGGGTGAGGGTCTGCGGGGCGAAGAGGGCGGCGGAGCTGATGAAGGTGAAGATCACGTTACCGGGCGGGCCGATGCGGGTCGCGTCGCACAGCGCCTTCTGCGCCGCGGCCAGCACAGCGCCGACGGTGACCAGCGCGACGGCACTGGTGGTGAGCGAGGCGGCGACGAGAGCGACGCCGAGTCCGGTGACCATGCCGAGCACCACCCACGCCAGGGCGCGGACCCTGGCGGCGTACGGGCGGCTGTGGGCGTACAGCGCGCACAGGGACCCGGCCATCGTGTACATCGCCAGGTCGAGGCGGTCGAGGGCCAGCAGGGTCAGGTTGGGCGGGGCGACCGCGACGACCACGCTCAGGGCGGGCTTGAACCAGATGTCCGAGGGCCGGCCGACGCGCAGGACGCCGGCGAGGGGAAGGCGGGGGGTGGCGCTGCTCATACGAAAGACCTTAACAGGTGTTTTACTCGTAAACGAATTCCACAGCGACAGGGGCCGTCGACGCTGACCTGCCGCGCTCCGTCGAATGCTCCCCGTGTACACCCTTGCGCCCGTATGCGCACCACGGGGGTTGGGCATCGCATCCCTGACCGACCGTCGAGCGGGGGAGGCGCGTGTGCACGGACCGGCTTCGCCCGGCTGGCTGCTGGTGGCGCTGTGCGCGGCGACCGGGGCGTACTGCCTGCTGCGGATGCGCAGCGACGTCGAGGAGCAGCGCCGCGCGGCGGGCGGCGAGGCACTCATGGGTTTCGGCATGGCCGCGATGGCCGTACCCGCGGCCGTCTTCACTCCCCCGTCGTGGGCCTGGTCGGCCTACGTCGTCGTGTTCGGCGCGGCCGCCGTGCGGGCCCTGTGGGCCGCGCGGACCGGCCCTCACCATCTGCATCACCTGGTGGGGGCCTCGGCCATGGTCTACATGGCCCTCGTGATGGCCGCCTCGCCGGGGCATCACGCGGGTTCCGGGATCCCCCTCCTGACCGGGGTGCTGCTGCTCTACTTCGTGGGCTACGTCCTGCTGTCCGGCGTCCGGCTGGTGCCCGCGACCGCCGGGGGCGCCGCGCTCGGCTGGGGTGACCGGCCGGAGCTGGCGCGGGCCTGCCGGCTGTCGATGGGGATCGCGATGGTGGCGATGCTGGCGACGCTGTGAACTCCCGCGTGTCCTGCGTCACTTTGCCGTGACCGGCCGTACCCCCGCGCGGCACGCCCCTCATAGGCTGCCCCCATGATGGTCCCCGCGGCACTGCTGCTGCTCGGCGCGCTGACCGCCGTCGTCGCCCCACGGCTGCTCGCCCGGGTCGACTGGGCGGACCGGGAACCGGTGGTCGCGCTGTGGGTCTGGCAGTGCGCGGTGGCGGCCGTGCTGCTGTGCTGCGCGCTGTCGATGACGCTCAGCGCCGCGGCGGCCTGGCAGGCGGTGCGCGGCCATGTCTTCGCGCCCGCCCCGACCGCGGTCGTGGAGGCGTACGCACTCGGTGCGGGCGGCACCTGGGCGGCGACGACCGCGGTGACACTGGCCCTCGGCGGGGCGTGGACCGCGGCGATGCTGGTCCGTGAGGTCGTACGCGCGCGGGCGCGGCGCCGGCGGCGCAGGGCCGAACTCCTGGTGCGGGCCCCGCTGTTGCCCGGCGAGGAGAAGGGTGCCGGGCCTCTGGTGGTCCTGGAGGGCGGACGCCCCGACGCCTGGTGGCTGCCCGGGTCGACCCCCCGGCTGGTCATCACCACGGCCGCGTTGCGCCGCCTGAAGGGGCGGCAACTGGACGCCCTGCTGGCCCACGAGGAAGGGCACGCGCAGGCCCGGCACGACTGGCTGCTGCACTGCTCCGGCGCGCTGGCGGGCGGCTTCCCGCAGGTCCCGGTGTTCGCCGCGTTCCGTGCCGAGATGCACCGGCTCGTCGAGCTGGCCGCGGACGACATGGCCTCCCGGCGCTTCGGACGGCTGACGACCGCGCTGGCGCTCGTGGAACTGAACGAGGACCGGGGCGTGTTCGGCCCCTGCCCGACCCCGCAGGGCCAGGTGCCGCAGCGGGTGAACCGGCTGCTCACTCCCCCGGACCGGCTCACGGCCGCGCGGCGGCTCGGCCTGACGGCGACGGCGGCGCTGGTGCCGGTGGTCCCGGTGCTGGTGACGTTCGTCCCCGCACTGCGGGCACTCGGCTGACGATCCGCGGCGGAATTGGCCTCCGGCCCCGTCGGTCGGCGAGGATCGCAGTATGCACTCGCCGCCCGTCGACGCCCCGCCCCGCCCGAAGGACCAGCGCATCGCCCTGCGCTCGGCCGGTGTCCTGACCGCGTGCTCCGCGGTGCTGCTCACCCTGGTCGCGATCCGGTGGCAGCCTCTGCTGAGCTTCGACGACGACATCGCGTCCACCACGCACCGCTGGGCGGTGGACGAGTCCGGTGTCACCCACGCCTTCCGGATCCTCACGGACTGGGTGTGGGACCCGTGGACCATGCGGCTGCTGTGCGCGGCGGTCGCGGTGTGGCTGATCTGGCGGCGAGCGGCCTGGTGGACGGCCCTGTGGCTGGGGACGACGTGTCTGCTGAGCGCCCTGGTCCAACAGGGCCTCAAGGCCGCCGTCGGTCGCCCCCGCCCGGTCTGGCCGGACCCCGTCGACTCGGCGCACTACGCGGCCTACCCCTCCGGGCACGCCATGACGGCCGTGGTCGTCTGCGGCCTGCTGCTGTGGCTCCTGCACCACCACGGCGCCGGCCGCCCCCTGTTCCGTACGGCCCTGGCCGTGTCGGCGCTCTCCGTCGCGGGCGTGGGCCTGACCCGTGTCTGGCTGGGCGTCCACTGGGCCTCGGACGTGGTCGGCGGCTGGCTGCTGGGCGCCCTGGTGGTGGCCCTGGCGGTGCTCGTCCACGCGCGACGGCCCACGCCCGCCGAGGACGAGTGAGGCTCACGCCCGCCGGTCACGGGTGAGACGGTTCCGGCACCTCGCGGCGGCTGGAGGCGATCGATGTCGGCCATCCGGGCGGCGATCCGCCACGGAAGCGGAACGTCGGCTCGTAGGATCTCCCCATGATCGCCGTGCTGTTCGACTTCTCCGGGACCCTGTTCCGCATCGAGTCCACCGAGTCCTGGCTGCGCGGCGCCCTCGCCGCCGACGGGATCGCCCTCTCCGAGGCCGAGATCGTGCGGACCGCGGAGGCGCTGGAGGCGGCGGGGGCACTGCCGGGCGGCACCCACCCGGTGCGGGTGCCGCAGGAGTTGATCGGACTGTGGGCGCGGCGGGACGAGAGTGCCGAACTGCACCGCGCCACCTACACCGGGCTCTCCCGGCAGGTGCCGCTGCCCGACCCCCTGCTGCACGACCGGCTCTACGACCGCCACCGCTCCCCCGCCGCCTGGCAGCCCTATCCCGACGCCGCCGAGGTGTTGCGCGGGCTGCGCGAGCGCGGGATCGGCGTGGGCGTGGTGAGCAACATCGGCTGGGACCTGCGCCCGGTGTTCCGGGAGCACGGCCTCGACGCGTACGTGGACACCTACGTGCTGTCGTACGAGCACGGTGTGCAGAAGCCGGACCCGAAACTGTTCGCCACGGCCTGCGAGGCGCTCGGGGCAGGCCCGCACGAGACGCTGATGGTCGGCGACGACCGCCGCGCGGACGGTGGCGCGGCCGTGGTGGGCTGCGAGGTGCACTTCGTGGACCATCTGCCGGTGACCGAGCGGCCCAAGGGGCTGCTGCCGGTGCTGGATCTGGTCGACGGGGCCCGCCAGGAGACCTCTGATCAGTAGCCTCAGGCCACCAGTAGGGCGGGAGAACCGCCCGCCTCGGGCGATCCCCCGCGTCGCCCGAGGCAGACGGCAGCCCTGACCGGCCGTTTCAGCGGCCGGTCCGGACGTCCTGAGTATAGTTGGTTGGCAACCAGTCAACGCAGGAGTACAGCATGTCCCCGCGCAGCGCCTCGGTCAATGAAGAGTTGCGCCGCCGTTCCCGGGAACGGCTGCTCCAGGCGGCGGTCGAGCTGGTCTCCGAGCACGGCTACGAGGCGACGACGCTCGGCGCCATAGCGGACCGGGCGGGCTCGGCGCGCGGGCTGACCTCGTACTACTTCCCCGGGAAGCGCCAGTTGGTGCAGTCCGCCGTGCACCGGCTGATGCACCGCACGCTGGAGGAGGCCCTGGAGCGCGAGCCGCGCACCGAGGACGGCAGGGAGCGGATGGCGCGGGCCATCGACGCGATCCTGGGCCTGGCCCGCGACCGGCCCGTGCTGATGCGCCAGCACATGGCCGGGCTGCTCCAGGCCGAGGGCTTCCTGCCCTGCCCGGAACAGCGCCGCCTGGCGGAACTGCTGCGGGACACCGTCGCCCGCCACGGCTCGCGGGACGCCGACGCCGACTATCCGATGCTGCGCGCTCTGCTCATGGGCTCGGTCTACGCGGCCCTCGTACCCGGCGTCCCGATGCCGATCCCGGTGCTGCGCGCCGAGTTGTTCGCCCGGTACCGCCTGGACTGGGAGCTGGGCGTCCCGCCGGACACCGACGAGGGGTCCGGCGGGACGCACGAGACCGATCTGTCACGCTTCTTCGCCACCGGCGACTGAGCGACCGGCTACGGAGCTACCGGCTGCGGAGCGACCGGCGGTGGTGCGACCGGCTGCGGGGCCACCAGTGACTCAGCGACCTGCGGTGGTGCGACCTGTGGTTGAGCGAGCCGTCAGCCGAAGTACTCCGGCTGCGTCTGGACGTTGAGCTCGCCCAGCCGCACCCGCTTGGCGGGATCGGTGCGCCGGTCCGAGATCTTCAGGACGTCGAAGCCCTTGGCGATGTCGTTGGCGTAGATGTAGCCGTTGTAGTAGTACGCCGACCAGGGGCCGGCCGTGGTGAGCTCCTCGGTGTCGACCGGGCCGCGCTCGAAGTAGCCGATCTCCTTCGGACGCGCGGAGTTGGTGAAGTCCCAGACGGAGACGCCGCCTTGGTACCAGGCCTGGACCATGATGTCGCGGCCCTTGACCGGGATCAGCGAGCCGTTGTGGGCCACGCAGACCTCGACGTCCGCCTGGTGGCGGGGGATCTTGAAGTAGCTGCGGAACACCAGCTTGCGCTTGTCGCCCTTGCCGGCGATGTCGTAGATGCCGTCGGCGCCGCGGTTCGGGCCGACCTCCGCGTTGCAGGTGGCCGCGCCGCCGCCGCCCAACTCGTCGGTGAAGACGACCTTGTTCGCACGCTGGTTGAACGTCGCCGAGTGCCAGAAGGCGAAGTTGACGTTGTCCTGCACCCGGTCGATGACCTTGGGGTGCTCGGGGTCCTTGATGGAGAACAGGATGCCGTCACCCATGCAGGCGCCCGCCGCGAGGTCCTTGGAGGGCAGCACCGTGATGTCGTGGCAGCCGGTGGTCTTCGACACGCCGGGGTTGGTGGGGCCGCCGGGGTTGCCCCCACCGTCCGGGCCCTCACCCGGGAACAGCACCGGGAAGCTCACGACCGCCGCGTTCTGCGGGGCGCCGCGCGGCACCTTGATGACGGAGATGCCGTCGTGCGGCGGCTGGCAGTCGGGGTAGGCGGCGTTCGGCGAGTACGAGGAGACGTAGACGTAGACGTTCTTGCGCTCGGGGACCAGCGTGTGGGTGTGCGAGCCGCACGCGGTCTCGACGGCGGCGACGTACTTCGGGTTCGTCTTGTCGCTGATGTCGAAGACCTTGATGCCCTCCCAGGAGGACTTCTCCGTCGCGGGCTGTGTGGTGCTGTTGCAACTGTTGTCGCTGCGCGAGGAGTCGGTGGACAGGAACAGCAGGTTGCCGGAGACCGAGATGTCGTTCTGGGAGCCGGGGCACAGGACCTGCGAGACGGTCCGGGGCGCCTTCGGGTTGCTGATGTCGTAGATGACGAAGCCGTCGAAGTTGCCGGAGAAGGCGTAGCGGCCCTGGAAGGCCAGGTCGGAGTTGAGACTGGCAAGCGCCTTGGGCGAGTTGGCGACGTGCTCGATGTTGGCCGAGTGGACGATCTCGTCCTGGCCCGGTATCTCACCGTCGGCTATCGCGGCCCGCACCTGGGCCTCGGTGCTCTTGGACACCTCCTTGCCCGTGACCGGCGCATCCCCGGGGTCGGGGGTGGCCGCCGCCGGTACCGCCGTCAGCAGCGCCGCGACCAGTCCGGTGGTGGCCGCGGCAACTCCCAGGCGCCGGTGGCGTCTTCGGGGAATGTTCAACAGGATCACTGCTTCCTCCCTAGTTCCGTTCCCGTCGGAACGGTTCACGCACCACCGAAGTATCGTCTTCGCCATGCACATACCAACAGGGGGCAACAAACCGGCACCGAAGTTTTTCGTCCCGGTGACCTTCGCCGCCGTCGCGGTGCTCGGACTCGGGGCCTGCGACTCCGGCTCGGACACCCGACCCGCCCCGAGCGGACCGTCGGTGATCGTGCCCGGCAAGCCCGGCGAGCAGAACCGCACGCTCTCCGCCGAGGAGGCCGCGGACCAGCGCGCGGAGGACGACTCCCCCAACTCCGCGGACGTCTCGTACGCCCGGATGATGATCGCGCACCACGCACAGGCACTGGACATGACCGAACTCGTCCCGAAACGCGCGGAGTCCGCGAAGGTCAGGAAACTGGCCGAGCGGATCGCGGCAGCCCAGGGGCCGGAGATCGCGTCCATGAAGAGCTGGCTGAAGACCCATCACAAGGACACCGACAGCGGGGAGCACGACCATGCCTCGATGCCCGGCATGGCCACCGAGGCACAGCTCAAGGACCTACGGGCGGCCCGGGGTGAGGACTTCGACCGGCTCTTCCTCACGTTGATGATCACGCATCACGAAGGGGCGATCACCATGGCCACCGAGGTGAAGGGGCAGGGCAACAACATCCGGATCGAGGAGATGGCCGACGACGTGGTCGCCCAGCAGACGGCCGAGATCTCCCGGATGCGGGACATGCTGTAGCGGACGGGGCCGGCAACTCGCTTGGTCAGCGGCGGGCGTGACGCGGTGTCAGGTAGCCCGCGTCACGAGCCTGCGCGATCATCCTCAGGGACTTGCGGCGGCTGTGTCCGGTCGCGCACATCACCGCGAGCACCGGGTCGACGCCCTCGTCCTGCGCGGCCCGGTACTCCTGGGCGATGAGCCACCGGCCCTCGGCACCGCGGGGCCAGGGCGGCCGGGCGCGCCGCGAGCCGGCCGGTTCGTCCTCCTCCGCCGGTCCGAGACCGCACGCGTCGAAGAGCGGCCCCTCGATCCAGTCGGCGAACAGCGCGAGGTCGTCGAGGGAGAGTGCCGGCTGCGCCCGCACGTCCTCGATCGAGAGCTGCCCGTCGGCCACCACGGCGAGCGCGTCGACCCGGGCACCGTCGGTGAACGCCAGCCGGACGTTGAACCACCGCGTCGACGCGGCGTCCCCGCCTTCCCGCACTTCCCACGCGGGCCACACGGACACGGCACCATCCGTCGGACAACGATCAGAAAGATTAAGAAACGATGCTTCTAGCACACACGCAACGTAACCGCATGATCACTTTCCATACCAACGGACACGCGTCCACGGGAACGCACAGCACACTGTCAGCCCAAGCGCGGCAGTGCGATGCTGGAGACAGCAGCGATCTGCTCTGATCCCCAGGGGTAAGGAGTACCGCCGTGCTTCGTGTCGCCGTCGTCGGCTCCGGGCCGAGCGGGTGCTACACCGCCCAGAGCCTCGTCCAGCTGGATCCCTCGGTCCATGTCGACGTCCTCGACCGGCTCCCGTGCCCGTATGGCCTGGTGCGCTACGGGGTGGCGCCGGACCACGAGAAGATCAAGTCGCTCCAGAGCAACCTGCGGACGGTCCTGGAGCACGAGCGGGTGCGCTTCCTCGGCGGTGTCCGGGTGGGTGAGGGCGGGGTGGCGGCCTCCCGGCTGCGCCGGCTGTACCACGCGGTCGTGTACTGCGTCGGTGCCGCCACCGACCGGCACCTGGGCGTGCCCGGGGAGGAGCTGCCGGGCAGCTGGTCGGCGACGGAGTTCGTGTCCTGGTACAGCGCCCATCCGGACGCCGTCGACGACGGGTTCGTCCGCGACGCCCGCTCGGCCGTGGTCATCGGCGTCGGGAACGTCGCCGTCGACGTGGCGCGGATGCTGGCCCGCGGCGCCGCCGAGCTGAGCCCCACTGACATGCCTCAGGCCGCCTTCAGCGCACTGGCCGCGAGCCGGGTGAGCGAGGTCCACATCGTGGGCCGCCGGGGGCCGTCGCAGGCCCGCTTCACCACCAAGGAGCTCCGGGAGCTGGGCGGTCTGCCGGACGTCGAAGTGAGCGTGGATCCGGAGGAGTTGGCGCTGGACCCGGCGTACCTCGACCCTTCCGCGCTGCCCGCCGCGCAGCGCCGCAACGTGGAGGTGCTGCGCGGCTGGGCCGCGGCTCCCCCACGCGAGAGCGCCCGCCGGCTCCGGCTGCGCTTCTTCCTCCGTCCGGTCGAACTGCTCCCCGAGGCGGGACGGGTGGGCGCGGTGCGTTTCGAGCGGACGGTGCCGGACGGGCGGGGCGGGGTGACGGGCACGGGACGGTACGAGGACATCCCGGCCCAGTTGGTGCTGCGCTCGGTGGGCTATCGCGGGGTGCCGCTGGAGGGCCTGCCGTTCGATCCGGCGACCGGCACGGTGCCGCATCTCGCGGGGCGCGTGCTGCGCGAGGGCGCCGTCGCCCGGGGCGAGTACGTGGCGGGCTGGATCAAGCGGGGTCCGACGGGTGTCATCGGCACGAACCGCCCGTGCGCGAAGGAGACGGTGACGTCACTGCTGGAGGACGCGGCCGATCTCGTACGCGAGGAACGTCCCGCCGATCCAGTGGCGGCGCTGCGGGCGCAGGGGGTCGAGCCGGTCGAGTGGGCGGGGTGGTGCGCCATCGAGCGGGCGGAGGCGGACCTGGGCGCGTCGCTGGGCAGGGGGGTCGTGAAACTCCCGGACTGGCAGTCACTCCTCGACGCGGCGCACGGGAACCCCGGCTAGGGACACGCGGCGGCCGGGGCCCGCACCAGGAAACGAGCTGGCAACTCGCCTGACATCAACAAACTGTGCAAGGAGCTTACGGTCCACGCATGACCACACACCCTGTCGACGACGTCCCGCCCGCACGCCAACTCGCCGCCTTCGGTCTCCAGCACGTCCTCGCGATGTACGCCGGCGCCGTGGCCGTTCCCCTCATCGTCGGCAGCGCAATGAGGCTCTCACCCGCGGATCTCGCGTATCTGATCACCGCGGACCTCCTGATATGCGGTGTCGCGACGCTCATCCAGTGCGTCGGCTTCTGGCGCTTCGGCGTCCGCCTGCCGATCATGCAGGGCTGCACCTTCGCCGCGGTCTCCCCCATGGTGCTGATCGGCACGACCGGTGGCGGACTCCCCGCGATCTACGGCTCCGTGATCGTCGCGGGCCTCGCGATCATGCTGCTGGCGCCCGTGTTCGGGAAGCTGCTGCGCTTCTTCCCACCGCTGGTCACCGGCACCGTGATCCTGATCATCGGTCTGTCACTGCTGCCGGTGGCGGGCAACTGGGCCGCGGGCGGCGCCGGTTCGGCGGAGTTCGGGGCGCCGAAGAACCTCGCGCTCGCCGGGTTCGTCCTGCTGGTCGTGCTGGGGGTGCAGCGCTTCGCGCCGACCTTCCTGAGCCGTGTCGCGGTGCTGATCGGCATCGTGGTGGGGCTGGCGGTGGCGGTGCCGTTCGGGTTCACGGACTTCGACGGCGTCGGCGAGGCGGACTGGCTCGGGATCAGCACCCCGTTCCACTTCGGGGCGCCCGTCTTCGAGTTCTCGGCGATCGTGTCCATGCTGGTGGTGGCGTTGGTGACGATGACCGAGACGACCGGTGACCTGATCGCGGTGGGCGAGCTGACCGGGCGCGAGGTCGAGCCGCGCTCGCTGGCGGACGGACTGCGCGCCGACGGCCTGTCCACGGTCCTCGGCGGGGTCTTCAACACCTTCCCCTACACGGCGTACGCGCAGAACGTGGGCCTCGTCGGCATGACCCGGGTCCGCAGCCGCTGGGTCGTCGCCGCCGCGGGCGGCATCCTGGTGCTGCTCGGCCTGCTGCCCAAGCTGGGCGCGGTGGTGGCCGCCATCCCGGCCCCGGTGCTGGGCGGCGCGGGTCTGGTGATGTTCGGGACCGTCGCGGCGAGCGGCCTCAAGACCCTCGCGCGGGTCGACTTCAAGGGCAACGACAACCTGACGGTGGTGGCCGTCTCGGTGGCGGTGGGCATGCTGCCGGTCGGCGTGCCGACGGTCTACGAGAGGTTCCCGGACTGGTTCCAGACGGTGATGAACAGCGGTATCAGCGCGGGCTGCCTGACGGCGATCGTGCTGAACCTGCTGTTCAACCACCGTCCGGGAACAGCCCGTTCAGCCACTGCCGAGGCGGACGGCCTGGCGGTCGGCGGCGATGAGGAGGCTGTCCAGCAGGCCAGGGAAAAGACCCTCTAGGTCCTCTCGGCGCAGACCGTTCATCTTGGCCGTGCCCCGGTAGATCTGCTGGATCACGCCGGCCTCGCGCAGCACCCGGAAGTGGTGGGTGGTGGTGGACTTGGTGACCGGCAGCTCGAACTGCGAACAGGAGAGCTCGTCGCTCGCGGCGGCCAGCTCGCGCACGATCCGCAGCCGCATCGGGTCGGAGAGCGCATGCAGGATCGACTCCAGCCGGATCTCCTCGCGTGCCGGGTGCGGAAGGTCTCGGCTGCTCACGGCGGGGGAGGTCACGGCGGCTCCAGACGTCTCGGGAGAGCCCATTGTACGAGACCTCTCGTAGTTTGACACTCTCCGTACTACGATGCCTATCGTAGTAGCCGACCGCCCGGTCCCGTGACGAATGGAGCCCGCCGTGAGTGCCCTCTTCGAGCCCTACACCCTGCGCGACGTGACGATCCCCAACCGGGTGTGGATGCCGCCGATGTGCCAGTACTCCGCGGCACCGGAGGGGCCGCAGACCGGCGCGCCGAACGACTGGCACTTCGCGCACTACGCGGCGCGCGCGGCGGGCGGTACCGGCCTGATCATCGTCGAGGCGACGGGCGTGAGCCCTGAGGGCCGGATCTCGCCGTACGACCTCGGCATCTGGAACAGCACGCAGGTCGAGGCGTTCCGCAGGATCACCCGCTTCCTGGTCTCACAGGGGACGGTGCCGGGCATCCAGCTCGCACACGCCGGCCGCAAGGCCTCCACGGACCGGCCCTGGACGGGCGGCGCGCCGATCGGGACGGACGGCCTCGGCTGGCAGCCGCTCGGACCGAGCCCGCTCGCCTTCGACGAACGGCACCCGGTGCCGATCGAGTTGACGGTCTCTCAGATCCAGGAAATCGTCGGGCAGTTCGCGGACGCCGCCCGGCGCGCCCTCGCCGCCGGGTTCGAGGTCGCCGAGATCCACGGCGCCCACGGCTATCTGATCAGCAACTTCCTCTCCCCGCACTCCAACCACCGCACGGACGCCTACGGCGGCTCCTACGAGAACCGCACCCGTTTCGCCCTGGAGGTCGTGGACGCCGTACGGGAGGTGTGGCCGGACGACAAGCCGCTGTTCTTCCGGATCTCGGCGACGGACTGGCTGGAGGAGGGCGGCTGGACGGCGGACGACACGGTCCGCTTCGCCACCGACCTCCAGGCCCATGGCGTCGACCTCCTCGACGTCTCCACCGGCGGCAACGCCTCCGGCGTCCGCATCCCCACCGGCCCCGGCTACCAGGTGCCCTTCGCCGCCCGGGTCAAGGAGGGCAGCACGCTCCCGGTGGCCGCGGTCGGGATGATCACCGAGCCCGAGCAGGCCGAGAAGATCCTGGTCAACGGCGAGGCGGACGCGGTGCTGCTCGGGCGCGAACTGCTCCGCGACCCCTTCTGGGCACGGCACGCGGCGCGGGAGCTGGGCGGGGAGGTGCACGTCCCGGACCAGTACCACCGGTCGGTCTGAGCCTCCGGCGTCGATCAGCGGGGCGCTGCTCGGGTCGCGGGGACCGACGAGTCCGCCGTGTCCCGCGGCGCCCCACCGCGGGCTGGAGCACGGGGCCGCCCGATACGCGGGCCGCGACGCCGACCAAGGCCCACCACCCACGGCCCGGCGGATCGCTCGCTCCACGGCCCCGGCCGGTCCGGCCCTGCGACGCCGTCCCGTGCTCCTCCCTCCGGAGTACGGCACCCCCGCCTCGTACTCCGGGAAGCTCGGGGTCGGTGTCTCCGTAAGAACGATGCGCCGGGGGTGCCGGGCGACAAGGCTGGCCGCATCGAACGTGAGGAGGGCGCCATGAACCGCCAGACCCGCATCCGCGTCAACCGTCGCCCCGCCGCGCCCCGCGACGAGAAGATCGACCGCAGGACACCCTCGGGGCGCCTGCTGCCGTACTGAGGCGTCAGGGGCGACCGGCGTCCCACCACCGGCCGCCCCAGAGGTCAACTGGTCGCGCAGACCTTGCCGTTGAGCGTGAAGGCGCCCGGCGCCGCACTGTTGCCGGTGTGGGTCGCCTGGTAGCCGATGCTGAGGCTCGCGTTCGGGGCGAGCGTCGCGTTGTACGGGACGTTGGTCGCCGTCACCGCGCCGGAGCTCGGCGCGTAGCCGGCGTTCCAGCCGTTGGTGATGGCCTGGCCGGCGGGCAGGGTGAAGCCGAGCTGCCAGCCGTTCAGCGTGGTCGTGCCGGTGTTGGTGATCGTGATCGTGGCGGTCAGGCCGGTGTTCCAGGTGTTGGTGGACGCCGTCACCTTGCAGGGTCCCGCCGGGGGCTGGGGCGCGGGGCCGTCGCCGTCGAGCCCGAAGAAGGTCAGGACGCGGGACGCCATGCCCCAGGCGTACAGGTTGTGGCCGACGCCCTGGAGGCTGATGGCCTCCACCGGGGCCCGGTCACCGGTGCCGCCGTAGCGGGTGCGGGTCCAGCCGGACTGCGGTGTGTCGGTGGCCGCGGGGGTCTGGCTGACACCGTGGACGTTCGTCCACTGCTTGATCTCCTCGCCGAAGTTGGGGTAGCGCAGCACGTCGTCCTCGGTGCCGTGCCACACCTGCATGCGCGGGCGCGGTCCGGTGTAGCCCGGGTACGCGCCGCGGACCAGGTCGCCCCACTGCTGCGGGGTGCGGATGACGGTGCCCTGGGCGCAGGCGCTGTTCCACTCGGAGCCGTCGGTGGTGGCGAAGCAGCCGAACGGGACTCCAGAGAAGGCGGCGCCCGCGGCGAACACGTCGGGGTAGTCGCCGAGCAGGACGTTGGTCATCATCGCGCCGGAGGAGATGCCGGTGGCGAAGATCCGGCTGGTGTCGGCGTCATAGGCGGCGACCGTCCAGTCGACCATGGACTTGATGCCGACCGGGTCGCTGCCTCCGCCGCGCTTCAGGGCCTGCGGGGAGGCGACGTCGAAGCACTTGCTGGCGCGGGTGACGGACGGGTAGACCACGATGAACCCGTACTGGTCGGCGAGCGAGGCGTATTCGGTGCCCGAGTACATGGCCGGCCCTGACCCGGTGCAGTAGTGCACGGCGACGACGATCGCCGGGTTCGGCCGGACACTGGCGGGGACGTACAGGTACATCTGCAGGTTGCTGGGGTTGGCGCCGAAGTTCGTGATCTCGGTGAGCGTCGCGGTCGGGGCGACCTCCTCGCGGGCGTGCGCCTGCGGGGCGGTGAGGAGGCCGGCGGCGAGCAACGCCACCAGCATTCCGTGGAGCGCGAGCAGGACCGCGCGCAGCGGTCTCCTCGCGGGAGTGCCGGGGGTGGCGGACACGGTGGATCCCTTCGTGATGACGGCTCGTGGGGGCATCGCTGAGGGGAGCACCAGGCATGGTGGCATGCGCATGCCCTTCATGGAAGCGCTCCCACAGCCACCCTTCCGATCGGCCGGACCGCCACCTTCCGATCGATCGGACCGTCACTTTCGGATCGATCAGATCGCCACCTGGAGCGCGCGAAGATGTTTTGCGCAAAGCGTTGACTAGAAAGCGCTTGCACTCTACGTTCCGTTCAGCAGTGTGACCGCTCGGCATGACTGTCGAGACAAACGGTGGCAATGCTGACGAAAAATGTTCTGCATGGCGCACGACGTTCAGATACATGATCGAGGAAGTTCGTCCAGAAGGGACGCACCCATGCGCGCTCACCCCCCACGTACACACGCGCAAAGGTCCACGCTGGTGACGGCCTGCGCGGCTGCCCTCGCCACGGTGACCGTGCTCGCCGTACCGCAGTCGGCCAGTGCGGCGGAGTCCTCCCCCGTCGGGTTCGGTGCCGGTACCACCGGCGGCGGGAGCGCCACGGCGGTCACCGTCTCGACCCTGGCGGCCTTCAAGACCGCCGTCACCGGCAGCACGGCCAAGGTGGTCCGGGTCAACGGCCTGATCTCGCTGAGCGGTCAGGTCGACATCGGCTCCAACACCACGGTGCTGGGCGTCGGTTCGTCGTCCGGCTTCACCGGGGGCGGGCTGCGGCTGAAGAAGGTCGGCAACGTCGTCATCCGCAACCTGAACATCAGCAAGCCGCTCGCACCGGCCGACGGTATCGAGGTGCAGGCGTCGACCAAGGTATGGATCGACCACAACTCCTTCTCGGCGGACCGCAGTCACGACAAGGACTACTACGACGGCCTGCTGGACATCAACCACGGTTCCGACAACGTCACGGTGTCGTGGAACACCTTCAAGGACCACTTCAAGGGCTCGCTCGTCGGACACAGCGACAACAACGCGAGCGAGGACACCGGGCACTTGAGGGTGACGTACCACCACAACAGCTTCCGCGACGTCTACTCCCGCATCCCCAGCCTGCGCTTCGGGACCGGGCACTTCTACAACAACTACGTGGACGGCGCGGAGACCGCCTGCCACTCGCGCATGGGCGCCCAGATGCTCGTGGAGAACAACGTCTTCCGCAACACCGGAGTCGCTGTCACCACGAACCGCAGCAGTGACGTGGACGGCTACGCGAATCTGCGCGGCAACGATCTCGGCGGGGCCGCCACCGAGATCTCCCGGACGGGCAGCTTCACCAGCCCTCCGTACGACTACACCGCGGAGCCCGCCTCGACGGTCGTCGCCTCGGTGACGTCCGGCGCGGGCGCCGGAAAGCTCTGACCTCCCCCCTCGACCGCTCGACGAACAGAAGGAATCGGGACATGACTTCTGGAACCCGCCCGCGTGCCTCACGGCGCGCGCTGACCGGCACGCTGGCCGCACTCAGCCTGTCGGTTGGCATGATCATGACTACGGGAGCCTCCCCCGCGAACGCCGCCACCTGGCCCACCGCCAACGGCAGCCAGGCGGTCTCCTCGACGATCTCGCTGTCCGGCACCAAGGACTACGGGATGAAGCGGCTCTACGGCACCGGCGACCTGGGCAGCGGCAGCCAGGACGAGGACCAGGGTCCGATCCTGTCACTGGCCGCCGGCACGGTCCTGAAGAACGTCATCATCGGCGCCCCCGCGGCCGACGGCATCCACTGCGCGGGCAGCTGCACGCTGCAGAACGTCTGGTGGGAGGACGTCGGCGAGGACGCGGCCACCTTCCGCGGCTCCTCGTCGTCGAACGTGTACACCGTCTCCGGCGGCGGCGCGCGCTCCGCGAGCGACAAGGTGTTCCAGTTCAACGGCGCCGGGACGCTGAACATCTCCAACTTCGCGGTGCAGAACTTCGGCACCTTCGTGCGCTCGTGCGGCAACTGCTCGACGCAGTACAAGCGGACGATCAACCTCAACACCGTCGAGGCGACCTACTCGGGCAACAAGCTCGTCGGCATCAACACCAACTACGGCGACAGCGCGACCCTGAGGAACATCACCATCGTCGGCGACAGCAGCAGGAAGATCATTCCCTGCCAGAAGTACATCGGCAACAACAGCGGCAAGGAGCCGACCACCAACGGCTCCGGCCCTGACGGCACGTACTGCAAGTACGCGACGTCGGACATCACCTACAAGTAGCCCCCAGCAGTCCCCCCACGGTGAAGGCGGCCGTGCGAAGCGCCCCCGCGCGGTGCTTCGCACGGCCGCCGCGTCATGTGCCCAGCGTCCGGCGGTAGTCGGCGTACGCGCCGCGCAGGGCCTCGCCCGGCCAGCCGTCCGGCAGGAGGGCCTCGGGCAGGACCGGGTCGGCGAGCAGGTGCCGTACGACCGCCGCGAAGGCGGTGAAGAGCTCCGCTGGCCGCTCCGCGCGGGACGCGTGGGCGAGCAGGGCCCGTCCCGTGGCGGCCCAGGTGTCGAGCGGCCACAGGGTCGCCGCGAGTTCCCTCGCGGGGCGGTCGGGGCGGGCCGTGCAGCGCTCGGCCACCTGGTCCAGTTCGGCCGGCAGCTGCCGGCGCAGGTTGGCGGGGCGCAGCCATACACCCTCGCGGAGCTCCGCGAGCCGCAGCGTGGTCAGCCGGGCGCGCAGATCGGCCCGTTCGGCGGGGCCGCGTCCGGTCGCGGTGATCACCAGCATCTCCCAGTCGCCGTCCCACGCGCGCGTGCGGGGCCGTACGGCGTCGTCCTGGCGCCGTTGGCGCTCCAGCAGCCGGTCGCTGAGGCGGTAGACGGTGTCCGTGCGCCTGAGGTCGCCGGCGGCCACCATCCGGCTGAGCGCGGCCCGCGCGGTGGAGCCACCGACCCCGAACGGCTCCACGCGGCGTACCAGCTCCTTCACCGGGAGCTCGGGCGGATGCGCGCCCAGCAGCAGGCTCAGGACGACCGAGCGCGCGGACAGCGGGCGCAGTGCCGGCTCGTCGGGGCCCGCCGTCGTGGCCGTCGTGTTCGTCCGCATGGTCACGTACTGTAGGTCGTATTGCAGCATTGCTACGACCGCAGCCAGAGTGCAACACTCGCTCCATGGTCTCCACACCCGCGACGCACGACGTCACCAATCAGCCCCCTCCCCTGGCCCCGTACGACGCGTCCGACGACGCGGCCCTGCTGGAGGGGCTGCGCCGGGAGGGTGCCGGCTGGGCCGAGGAGGACCTGCGCCGGCTCGGGCGGCTGGCCGGGAGCGCCGAGGCCCAGGAGTGGGCCGACCTCGCCAACCGACACGCGCCCGTACTGCGCACCCACGACCGGTACGGCCATCGCGTCGACGAGGTGGAGTTCCATCCGAGCTGGCACCACCTGATGCGGGTCGCGGTCGCCGAGGGACAGGCCGGCGCGCCCTGGGCCGACGACCGGCCGGGCGCCCATGTCGCCCGCACCGCGGGCGGCCTGGCCTGGGGCCACACGGACGCCGGGCATGGTTGCCCGGCGTCGATGACGTACGCCGCCGTCCCGGCCCTGCGCCACCAGCCGGAGCTCGCGAAGGTCTACGAAGCCCTGCTGACCGGCCGCGAGTACGACCCGGTGCTGCGGGTGCCGACCGAGAAGCGCGGCCTGCTGGCGGGCATGGGGATGACCGAGAAGCAGGGCGGATCCGACGTCCGGACCAACTCCACGACGGCCACGCCGACCGCCGAACCCGGCGTGTACACCCTGCGCGGGCACAAGTGGTTCACGTCGGCGCCGATGTGCGACGTCTTCCTGGTCCTCGCGCAGGCTCCCGAGGGACTGTCGTGCTTCCTGGTGCCGCGTGTGCTGCCCGACGGCAGCCGCAACACCTTCCGCATCCAGCGCCTCAAGGACAAGCTGGGCAACCGCTCCAACGCCTCCTCCGAGCCCGAGTTCGACGGGACCGTCGCCTGGCTCGTCGGGCCCGAGGGACGCGGCGTCAGGACCATCATCGACATGGTCAACTGCACGCGCCTGGACTGCGTGACGATGTCGGCGACGCTCATGCGCAAGACGCTGGTGGAGGCCGGCCACCACGCGCGGCACCGCAGCGCCTTCGGCGCCCGCCTGGTCGACCAGCCGCTGATGCGCAACGTGCTCGCCGATCTCGCCCTGGAGTCCGAGGCCGCGACCACCCTCACGCTGCGGCTGGCCGGGGCGGCCGACCGCGCGGTGCGCGGCGACGAGGGCGAGCAGGCCTTCCGGCGCATCGCCACCGCCGTCGGCAAGTACTGGGTCACCAAGCGCGGCCCGGCCTTCACCGCCGAGGCCCTGGAGTGCCTGGGCGGCAACGGCTACGTCGAGGACTCGGGGATGCCCCGCCACTACCGCGAGGCCCCCCTGCTGTCGATCTGGGAGGGCTCGGGGAACGTCAACGCCCTCGACGTCCTGCGGGCGTTGACGAAGGAACCGCGCACGGCGGACGCCCTGTTCGCCGAACTCGCCCTGGCGCAGGGGGCGGACGCACGTCTCGACGCGGCCGTGACCCGGTTGCGGGGCCTGCTGGCCTCGGCCTCCGAGACCGGCGCCCGCCGACTGGTCGAGCAGATGGCGCTCACCCTCCAGGCCTCCCTGCTGGTCCGGCACGCCCCGGCGCCCGTCGCCGACGCCTTCTGCGCGACCCGCCTCGGCGGCGACTGGGGGCACGCGTTCGGCACGCTTCCCGACTCGGCCGACGTCGGCGCGATCCTCGGACGGGCGCTGCCCGAAGGGGGCTGAGGGAGACTGACCGGCCAGCCGAGGCTCTGTTAACAGACAGTCACCCCTCGATGTCACATCGTTGTCAGTGCCGTGGTGCAGACTCCGATCAGATGGCACTCGCCTGGGGAGGACTGCGTGTTCACGGGGATCGACGAGGTCGACTGGGCTTCGATGCGGCATGCGTACGGCAGCGCGGAGGACGTGCCCGGCCTGCTGCGGGGGCTGGCCTCCGCGGACGCCGCCGAGCGGGAGATCGCGCTCGACGGGATGTACGGCGCGGTGCACCACCAGGGAGACGTGTACGACTCGACGCTGGCCTGTGTCCCGTTCCTCTTCACGCTCGCCGCGCAACAGGAGGTACGCGACCGGGGCGGGATCGTCGAGCTCCTCGTCAGCATCGGCGGGGACGGCGAACCGTCCGAGGGCGCCTACGGGATGGCGCGGGCCGCGGTGCGGTCGGGCGCCGAGGTCTTCGTCCGGCTGACCGGGGACCTGGACGCCGGGGTCCGCGGGGCGGCCGCCGGCGCTGTCGTACGGTTCCTCGACGAACCGGCGCGCGTGCTGGACCTGTTGCGGGAGCGGATCACCGTGGAGCGGGACGATCGGGTCCTGCTCGCGCTCACCGAGGCCCTCGGGCTGTTCGCCCGCCGCCACCCCGGCCACGCGCGGCCGGCCGTCGACCTCCTGGCGGCCCAGAGCGCACAGCCGTACGGCCCGGGGCTGCGGCTCGCCGCGCTCGGCCAGCTGGCGGGGTGCGCCCCCGACCGCCTCCCGGCCGACCTCGTCCCCACGGCCGTCGCCCTGCTGCGGAACCGCTCCGGACAGCGGTCCGCCCCCAGTTGCGCACCCGACGGGCCGGACACGGACACGCTCGTCGGCCGGCTGCGGCGCCTGCGCCCCTCGGACGAGGAGGGCTCCCAGCTCCTGCGGACCCTGCACATCGCGCTCGACGCACGGGTGGCCGACCGGATCGCGCTGCTGAACGGCCAGTTGACCAGCCCCGAACCCACCGACCGGTGCAACGCCGTATGGATGGCGCCCATGCTGTTCCGCGAATGGCGCGCCGACTACACCACACCCGTCACGCTGATCGGAGCCCAACTGAGCGCCGAAGACGACCGGTTGCGCGACGCCGCCGTCTCCGTCCTGGTCGACCTCTTCGACCTGGCCGCACCGGGCGCCGACGACCTCCACGCCCTGGTGGTCGCGCGCCCCGAACTGTGGGTGCGGCAGTGGGAGCATGGCGCGCCGACGCTGGGCGGGCCGCTCAAGGCCCTCGCCAGGAGCGGGGACCCGCGGGCGGTGCCGATCCTGGGCGAGGTGCTCGCGGGGACGGTCGCACCAGACGATCTCGGACAGGTCGCGCCCCATCTCGGCCCGGCCGCCGCCCCGTTGGCCCCGGCACTGCGAGCGAGGCTCGCCGCGCTCCCCCTCGACGCCCCCGACCTGTACGAGCGTGCGGTGCCGCTGCTGTCGGCCCTCCGGGCACTGGCCGACGACGAGTGCGCGCCGCTGATCGTCCGGCTGCTGCGCGGCATGCCGGAAGGGCTGAGGCTGCGGGACTTGGTCGTTTCCGCCGGGGCGCGGACGCTCGGCGCGCTCGGGGAGTCTGCGCGGGAGTCGGTACCGGTGCTGCGCGGACTGCTGGAGGAGGCGAGCGCGGTCGCGGCGGCGGAGGCCCTGTGGGCGGTGTCGGGAGATGTGGATGCCGTACTGCCGGTCCTCATACGGGAGTTGACCGACGAGGAGTCCCGGGAGCGCCGGTCCGCCGCCGAGGCGCTGGGACGGTTGGGGCACGCGGCGACGCCCGCACTGGAGGGGTTGCGGCGGCTGACCGAGGCGGAGTGCGTGTGGCAGCGGACGGCGGCCGCCTGCGCGGTGTGGCGCATCGCCGGGGAGACCGAGCGGGTGGTCCCGGTGTTACGGCGGGCGTGGACCGAGAACGCCCGGACCCGCCGCACGATCGTGGAGTGCGTCGCGGCGATGGGCCCGGCGGGGGCACCGCTGCACGACCTGGCCCGGGACGAACTGACCGCGCCTCGTCGGCATGGGGCGACTTCCGGGCGGTTCGGTGGCTACGGGAGCCATGACGTGCTCGAGGACGAGGAGTTGCTGCGGGCGTGCCGGGGGGTTGCGGCGGGGGGCGGGGACGATAGGGGTCGCGGGGACGGGGACGGGGACGGGGACGGGGACGGGGACGGGGACGGGGCGAGCATGCGTGGGGAGGGCGTGTCCTCCCCGCGTGGGGCTTCTCGCGGCTGTGGCGGGGCGGCGCCTGCGGTGTGAGGGGGTGGGCGGGTGGGTGCCTTGGCGGTCGGGGCCGTGCCTGCGCCTTGGCAGTCGGGGCCGTGGCCGCGCTTTGGCGGGTCGTCGCCTGTGCTGTGACGGTGCGGGCGGGCGGGTGGCGCGGGCGAGCGGGTGGCCGGGCGGGCTAGCTGGCGCCCTAGCAACCGCAATCCGTGCCCGTCGCGCCCGTGCCCACGCCCTCCGGCCGGGGCCGTGCCTGCCCCTTGGCGGGTCGTCGCCTGTGCTGTGACGGTACGGGCGGGTGGACGAGCGGGTGGCGCGGGCGAGCGAGCGGGGTGGCCGGGCGGGCGAGCCGGCGCCCTGCCAACCGCAATCCGTCCCGTCGCGCCCGTGCCCAGGCCTGGGCCGTCGGGGCCGTGGTCTATCGCCTCCACGCGTCCTCGGCGCACCGCGCCGACGGCGTAGGGGCCGCGCTGTACCGGCGGCCCCCTACCCATCCCGGTCGGACCCGCGCCCTGGCGGTACGGGGCCCTCCATCCCAGCCCTCCATCCCAGCCCTCACCCCGGTCCCCGCCCCGGCCTCACCTCGTCCGCCCCCACAGCGGTCCGAACCGTGCCCACTCCGTGTCCCAGTGGTCGATGCGTTGACGTTCCAGGCGTCCGCACAGCACGCGACCGGTGACGAAGGGGACGAAGGCGGCGCCGATGCCCACCAGGGCGCCGATCAGGGAGGCGCGGAGGGCTGCCTGGGACTCGGTGGCGGGGCGGGTGACCAGGCGGCCATCTGGGTCCGTCCAGACAGTGACTGGCGTGCCCGATGGGCTGCCGGGGCGGACACGGACCTGGCCGGTACGGGAGGAGCCGTCCGGGGCCGCCCAGCGGACCTTCGCCCACACCCGGTCACTGCTCGCCGTCCCGGACTCCCCGGCGAACGTCCCGGGCGCCTCCTCCACGAGCCGGGCCTGGACCGGCCGCCATTCGACCCGTTCTCTGGCCAGGCTCTGCTCCACGGACCGGGTCGCGCCCATCCCGGCGAGCACCCCCAGGAGGGCGGTGAGCAGCCAGGCTCCGAGCACGACCCAGGCCTCCACCTTGTCGGCACGGCGCTTGAGCGGATTGCGCCGCCAGCGCCACAGCCACACCTTCGGACCACGGAACGTCATCGAAGGCTTCCTCCTCATGAGCGCGCGAACATGCCGGACCGCCTTTCCATACGGGGGACGGCCCCGCCCTGCTCAGGACCGGCCCCCAGCCCGACCGTCGCACGGGTCGCACCCCGTCGGCCGGGTCATGCGGAAAGCGGCCCGCGGATTCCGGGAAGCCGTTAACATCCCGCCCTGACCTGCGGTGAAGCCCGTTCCGGGGGTGACTGTCAGTGCCGGGGTGCAGACTGGCCGGTATCTGAGACAACGACGTCACGGAGGTGGTCGGCATGACCGAGGTACTGCTCGCCGTGGGCACCCGCAAGGGCCTGTTCATCGGACGCAGGCGGGGTGGCACCTGGGAGTTCGACGAGAGTCCCTACTTCAACGCGCAGGCCGTGTACTCGGTCGCGATCGACACCCGCGGTGAGCGACCGCGGCTCCTGGCCGGCGGTGACAGCGCGCACTGGGGCCCGTCCGTGTTCCACTCCGACGACCTGGGCCGCACATGGACCGAGCCGGCGCAGCCCGCCGTCAAGTTCCCCAAGGACACGGGCGCGTCGCTGGAGCGGGTGTGGCAGCTGCACCCGGCGGCCGCGGAGCCGGACGTCGTGTACGCGGGCACGGAACCGGCCGCACTGTACCGCTCGGAGGACCGCGGCGAGACCTTCGAGCTGGTCCGCCCGCTGTGGGAGCACCCCACCCGCTCCAAGTGGGTGCCGGGCGGCGGCGGTGAGGGTCTGCACACGATCCTGACGGACAAGCGCGACCCCCAGGCCCTGACGGTCGCGGTCTCGACGGCCGGGGTGTTCCGGACCACCGACGGCGGCGCGAGCTGGTTCCCCTCCAACTCCGGTGTCTCCGCGGTGTTCCTGCCGGATACCGACCCGGAGTTCGGCCAGTGCGTGCACAAGGTGACCCGGGACGCAGCGACCCCGGACCGCCTGTACCTCCAGAACCACTGGGGTGTGTACCGCAGCGACGACGCGGGTGCCCACTGGACGGACATCGGCGAGGGGCTTCCGTCCACGTTCGGCTTCGCGGTGGCCGCCCATCCGCGTCGCGGCGACACGGCGTACGTGTTCCCGATCAACGCCGACGCGGACCGGGTCCCGGCCGACCGCCGGTGCCGGGTCTTCCGCACCGCGGACGCGGGCAAGAACTGGGAGCCGCTGTCGGCGGGACTGCCGCAGGGCGACCACTACGGGACCGTGCTGCGGGACGCGCTGTGCACCGACGACGCGGACCCGGCGGGCGTGTACTTCGGCAACCGCAACGGCGAGGTGTTCGCGTCGGGCGACGACGGCGACAGCTGGCGCGAACTCGCGTCCCATCTGCCGGACGTCCTGTGCGTGCGGGCCGCGGTCGTCGGATGAGCCACCAGGGGGGACCAACGGGCTTTGGCCACCGGTTGATCACCGCTGTCCTTACGGCAGTAGGGTGACGCCGTGGCTCCACGACCCTTGCATGAAATCGTCGAACCGGGCTGGGCGAAGGCCCTGGAACCCGTTGCCGGACGGATCGCCGAGATGGGTGACTTCCTGCGGGCGGAGATCGCCGCGGGACGCACCTATCTGCCGGCCGGACCGAACGTCCTGCGCGCCTTCCAACAGCCCTTCGACGACGTCCGCGTCCTGATCGTCGGACAGGATCCCTATCCGACGCCGGGGCACGCGGTGGGGCTGTCGTTCTCGGTCGCGCCCGAGGTGCGGCCGCTGCCCGGCAGCCTGATCAACATCTACCGGGAGCTCACCACCGACCTGGGGCTGCCCCAGCCGTCCAACGGCGACCTCACACCGTGGACCCAACAGGGCGTGCTGCTGCTCAACAGGGCGCTCACCACGGCCCCGCGCAAGCCTGCCGCGCACCGCGGCAAGGGCTGGGAGGACGTCACCGAACAGGCGATACGGGCGCTCGCCGCGCGCGGCAAGCCGCTGGTGTCCATCCTGTGGGGCCGCGACGCCCGCAACCTCCGCCCGCTGCTCGGGGACCTGCCGTCCGTGGAGTCCGCCCACCCGTCCCCGATGTCGGCCGACCGAGGCTTCTTCGGCTCCCGCCCCTTCAGCCGCGCCAACGACCTGCTGGTCAGGCAAGGGGGACAGCCGGTGGACTGGCGCCTGCCGTGACCGGAGCCGCGTCCGGTCCGGGGACGGGCGGGACGGGGTCGACCGGATCGGGGACCGGAGCAGCGGGCCCCGCTGCTGCGGCCAGACCTGCGGTGAACGCCGGGTTCGCGGCGTCTCCCGTCGGCAACTCCGGCGGTCCCGTCAATGACTTGGGCTCTGACGGCCCCGTCGCCTCCAGACTCCCCGGTGCCGAGCACGGGGAAAACGGTGGCGAGTCCGGGATCCTCGCTGTCGACTCCGGTGGTTCCGGTCTGCGGGTCGTCGTCGGGACCGTGCGGCGGGGGGCGTTGGCGCAGCGTGAGTCGCGCGAGCCGGTGCGGACCGGGGCCCGGGGGATCGACCCGGAGCACCTGATGCGGCAGCTGGTGCCGATGGTGCGGGCGTTGACCGAGGCGACGGGGGTCGATCGGCTCGGTACGGCCGTGGTCGGCGCCGCCGGGCTCACGACCCTGGGCGAGGCGTTGCGTGCCGAGCTTCCGGAGGCTCTGGGGCGGGAGTTCGGGGTCGGGCGGGTCGCTCTCGCCGCCGACGCCGTCACCGCGTACGCGGGCGCCCTCGGCGCGACACCCGGTGCGGTCGTCGCGGCCGGAACCGGTCTGATCGCGGTAGGCACGGACCTGACGCGATGGCACCGTGCGGACGGCTGGGGACATCTGCTCGGCGACTGCGGCGGCGGTGCCTGGATCGGGCGGGCGGGCCTGGAGTGCGCCCTGCGCGCCCACGACGGGCGGGCCGGCGGATCGAGGGCCCTGCTGGCACGGGCCGAGGAGTTGTTCGGGCCGATGCCCGGACTGCCCAGCCTCCTCTACCCGCGCCCGGACCGACCCGCCGTCCTGGCCTCCTTCGCCCCCCAGGTCGCCGTCTGCGCCCCGGACGACCCCGTCGCCGCGGACATCCTGCGTACCGCCGCCCGTCACATGGCCGAGTCCGCGGCCGCCGTCTGTCCCACCGAGGGGAGACCCCAAGTCGCGCTCACCGGTGGCCTCTTCAAGATCGGTGAGCCTCTCCTCGTACCGCTGGAGGAGGAGTTGGCGAGACGGCTGCCCCATGCGCGCCGGGTGGCGCCGGCCGGAGATCCGTTGCACGGGTCGGTACGGATCGCGACCGACCTCGCGGTGGGCGCGCTCACCCTGCCGAGCGACGGGGCGATGCTGCACGTGGTGACCGGAAAGAGCGACTGATCCCGATCCGACCGCCGCATCCGAAGCGTACGTAACTCATCAGACAAAACCGGACGGATACCGCTCACCTGCACCCTCCCCGAACAGGGAAGCCCAGTAAGCCAGTAACATGCGGCGCCATGAGCTCCCCCACTGGGCCCGCCGGCCTGCCAGTACGAATGCCGCGCCCCCGCCAGCCCGGACGACACCGCCGTCCCGAGCCGCTGGCGGCTCCCGAGGGCGCGCCCGCGCTCGTCCTCGCGGTGCCGGGCACGCCCAGCGCGGCCACGCGCGGCCTTGCCGAAGAGGTCGTGAGCATCGCCCGTTCCGAGCTCCCCGGCCTCGATGCGCGGATCGCGTACATCGACGGGGACGACGCGGAGTTCCCCACGCTCCAGTCGGTGCTCACGTACACCGCGCAGGAGCGCACCGCCCGGTACGAGCAGGCCAAGGCCGCCGGCGTGGAGGCCAGGGAGCCCGAGGGCCCCGTCGCCGTCGTCGTGCCGCTGCTGGCCGGCCCGGACAGCGCGCTGCTGCGGGTCATCCGGCAGGCCGTGATGGACAGCCGGGTCGCGGCCGACCTGACCGATGTGCTCGGCCCGCACCCGCTGCTCGCCGAGGCGCTGCACGTGCGGCTGTCGGAGGCCGGTCTGGCCCGCGCCGACCGGGCGCGGCTGTTCACCGTGGCGACCGCCGCGGACGGCATCATCCTGGCGTCCGTGGGTGGTGACGAGGCGGTGCAGGCGGCCGGGATCACCGGCATGCTGCTCGCCGCGCGCCTCGCCGTGCCCGTGATGGCGGCCGCGCTGGACCAGGACGGTTCGATCGCCTCCGTGGCCGAGCAACTGCGGTCCTCGGGCTCGCAGCAGCTGGCGCTGGCGCCGTACCTGATAGGGCCGGAGATCGAGGCGGCGCTGATCGAGGAGGCCGCCAAGGAGGCGGGATGCTCCGCCGCCGAGGCGCTGGGCGCCTACCCGGCCATCGGCAAGCTCGCGCTGGCCAAGTACACGACGGCCCTGGGCATCGCGCCGCAGCAGCCGCAGGGCGCACCGACCCGCTGACGCGTGGCCGCACCACGCCACGCACAGCCGTGAAACCGCCGAAGGGCCCCTTCCACTCCGGAAGCGGGCCCTTCGGCGTGCGTCCCGCACGCGGTGCAGCGAGACACCATCACAGCCAGCGAGCCGACAGGGCTGTCGAGGCGCCCCGAGCCGACCGATCCGGCGCTGGGCCGGTCGCGCCCCCGGTTGACTGAGTGAGACCGGCGGGCTGAGAGCGGGGGCACGGCGGGCCAGACCCAGCCTCCCGAACTACGGCGCCCGGCATCGGGTGCCCGGCACGACCGCTGCTCCTCGGACCCTCCGGTCCCGTGCCCCCGTGTCCAGCACCCGCCCCGGTCAGTCGAAGATCACGCAGGACGCCGCCGGGAGTTTCAGGGCGCCGGTGCGGGAGGGCAGGCCCGTGTGGGGGTCGGTCGCGAACCAGGTCACGTCGCCCGAGCGTTCGTTGGCGGCGTACAGGAAACCGGCCGACTCGGTGAGCGCCCGCGGCCAGTGGCCGCCGCAGGGCACGGTGCCGACGAGCCGCAGCCGGTCGTCCTCGACGGCGAGCGTGGAGAGGACGTCCTCGCCTCGGGTGGCGGTCCAGACGAAGCGGCCGTCGGGTGAGACCACCACACCCGAGGGATAGGCGTCGCCGGCCGGGGCGCCCGGCAGTACCTGGGCCTCCGTCAGCGGCTCCAGGAGGCCCTCGTCGGCGTCCCAGCGGCAGACGGTGACCGTCGGGGCGAGTTCGTTGACGACGTAGGCGCGGGTGCCGTCGGGGTGGAAGGCCAGGTGGCGTGGGCCGGAGCCGGGCCGCAGGGCGAACTCGCGGTGTACCTCGGGGCGGCCCTCGGGCACCGTGCACACTCGCACCGAGTCCGTGCCGAGGTCGACGCTGACCGCCCACCGCCCGCTGGGGTCGGCCTGCACCTGGTGGGCGTGCGGGGCCTGCTGGAACCGCGGGTGCGGTCCGGACCCGGCGTGCCGCAGGCTCCCGGACAGGGCGCTCGCGAGGGTGCCGTCGGGGCGCAGGGGGACGGCGGTGAGGCTGCCGGAACCGTAGTCGGCGGTCAGGACGTGACCGTCGTACAGCCCGAGGTGGGTGGGTCCGCCGCCGACCGGCACGGGACGGCCGAGGGGCTCGACCTTGTCGTCGGCGACCCGGTACGCGGCGACCGCGCCCTCGGCGGTCTCGCTCACCGCGTAGAGGGTGCGTCTGTCGGGTGACAGGGCCAGGTAGGAGGGGTCGGGCAGGCCGTTCACACTGCCCAGGGGCGTCAGCCCGCCGTCGTCCGGGGCCACGGCCGCGAGCACGATCCCCGGCCCTCCGGCCGCCGTGAAGGACCCGATGAAGGCCCGCCGCCGTCGCTCGCCGCCGTCTGCCACCGCAGTCCCCTCTCGGTTCTGTGCCGTCGAGGGCGACGGCTCCAGCCGATCATCGAAGGTCTAGACCTTACACCGCGAGCGTCGCCGCCCCGCAAGGGGACGCGGGACCCTTCGCCGTTCGGCCTCCCACGGTTCGGCCACCCGCCGTCCCCCCGCCCACGGTTCGGCCTTCCGCCGTTCCGCCACCCGCCGTTCGGCCTCCCGCCGTACCCCAACGCACCGTTCGGCCACGCGCCGTTCCCCCACGCACCGTTCGGCCACCCGCCGGTCGGCCACCCGCCATTCCGTCACCCGGCGTTCGGCCTCCCGCCGTTCCGCCGCCCACCGTCCGGGCACCCGCCGTTCCGCCGCCCACCGTCCGGGCACTCGCCGTTTCCCCGCCCGGCGCTCAGCCGACACACTCAGCCGGCGCCCAGCCACCCCCGCCGGAGTCCCGCCCCGGCTCCCAGCCCGCCGTTTTCCAGGCTTCGGCGTGGCGGACGTCCACCGGACAACGACGTCGCGGACGTCCACCGGGCAGCGCCCCCGAAGACCCGGCCCACGCCGGGAACGGAACGGGTCTCCCCGATCACCCCGGCAGGGTCACGCGCCGACGAGCGGCGACCCGGACGGTGACCGCAGCGGTGTCGCCAGCTCGGCGAGGGCGCGTTCCAGGCCGTGCAGGTGGGCCAGCGCGGGTTCGGACGCGGGCGGCTGGTCAGTGACGGCCAGCTCGTCGAGGCGGCCGTCGGTGAGTGCCTCCACCGCGGCCTCCACGCGCCAGCAGGCCGCGGCGAGGCGGGCGTCGTGGGAGGCCTCGGGGTCGGCGGCGACGGCGACCAGGCCGCGGATCTCGCGGGCGCAGTCGTCGAGGAGCGCCAGCACGCGGTGGGCGCGCCGCTTGCGGCCGAGCATCGGGTTGAGCGGGTGCACCAGCGGGGCGACCGAGAGCCGTACCCGGGCCAGCAGGTGTTCCAGTTCGGCCACCCGCGGGGCCGGGTCGGCGTCCGCGACCCCGCGCAGCCGGGCGGCGGTCTCGGCGGTGCAGGCGTGGACACAGCGCAGGGCGCGCTGGATCCAGGCGTCGGTGGTCGTGTGGGTGGTGACGGGCAGCACGAACAGCACGGCGAGCACGGCCCCGAGCGCCCCGACGCCGGTCTCCACCAGGCGCAGGGCGAGCAGGCCGGGGGTGAGCAGGCCCAGCAGGCCGTACAGCAGCTCGGCGAGGACGGTGACGCAGAGCATCATCCAGGTGTACGAGACCGCGGCCGTGTAGAAGATCCCGAAGACGCAGGCGGCGAGGAGCACGGCCGAGGGCACCGGGGCTCCCGCCAGCGGGACGGCGACGAGCAGTCCGAGGCCGATGCCGATCACCGTGCCGAGGACCCGGCGGAAGCCGCGGACGAGGGTCTCGCCGCGCGAGGTGGTGTTGACGAAGACCCACCAGGTGGCGCCGACGGCCCAGTACCAGCGCTCCGGGGAGACCAGCTGACCCACGACCAGCGCGAAGGCCGCGCCGGTGGTCGCCTGGACCGCCTGGCGGGTGGTCACCCGGGCGAGGCCCGTGCCGGGGGGCGGGGCGGGGACCGGGGCCGGGGGCAGCCGGCGCTCGTAGCACCACAGGCCGAAGCGGACCACGGCCGCGCTGAGCACGGACAGCAGGACGGCCGCGTACAGCTCGGGCAGCCGTTCCGGGGTGGCCCGCAGGAACTGGGCGACGAAGAACGTCATGAACGCGAACACGCCGAGGCTGTGTCCGCGTGGTCCCCAGCGGCGCGCGTACACGCCCGCGCCGATCACCGCGAGGAAGGTGAGGTCGCGGGCGACGGGGTGGTCGTGCAGGGTGGCCGCGGCGGCCAGCACGGGGAGGCCGACGACCGGGAGCAGCGCGGTGGTGACGGCCTGGGCGCGGACCGTGGCGTCGGTGACGGTGAAGAGCGCGAGCAGGGCGGCGAGGCCGCCGGTGACGGCGCCGACGAGGGAGTGTCCGGCGAGGCCGACGACGAGGACCGCGAGCCCGATGCCCAGTACGGCCCGGGCGGCGAAGCGCAGCCGTACGCGCCCCGGGTCCGGTGCCGTGAACATCCTCTTCAGCACTGCTGTCCGCCTCCTGCATCCCATCGAGTACCGGCATGAAAAAGGCGCCGCGGGGGTCCGCAGCGCCATCGACCGGCTCATTGGAGCACCACTGCCCCGACTGGCTCAAGCGACCCCGACTACGCTGGTCCATTGGCATAGACAAACCGGTCTCGGCCCCTCCAGTGGCGGGCCAACGGACCACGGACGACGAAAGGCCGCACCATGGCCGTGGACGAGCTCGACACCCGCATCCTGCGCCTGCTGCTGGAGCGGCCCCGCACCAGCGTGCGCGAGTACGCCCGGATCCTCGGCGTCGCGCGGGGCACGCTCCAGGCCCGCCTGGACCGGCTGGAGCGGGACGGTGTGATCACCGGCACCGGACCGACCCTCTCCCCCGCGGCCCTCGGCCACCCCGTGCTCGCGTTCGTGCACATCGAGGTCACCCAGGGGCGGCTGGACGACGTGGGCGACGCGTTGGCCTCGGTGCCGGAGATCGTCGAGGCCTTCTCGATCGCGGGCGGCGGAGATCTGCTGACCCGGGTCGTGGCGCGGGACAACGCGCATCTCGAGGACGTGATCCAGAAGGTGATCAGCCTGCCGGGGGTGGTGCGCACCCGCACGGAGGTGGCCCTGCGCGAGCGGGTGCCGCACCGGCTGCTGCCCCTGGTGGAGTCGATCGGCCGCGCCGTCCGCGCCTGACATCCTGGGCGCCATGAGCAATCTCGGCAGCCTCTCGGTCATCTTCGATCTCGATGGAACGCTCGTGGACAGCGAGCCGAACTACTACGAGGCGGGCCGCCAGATCCTCGCCGAGCACGGTGTCCCCGGCTTCACCTGGGAGGAGCACGAGCGCTACGTCGGCATCAGCACCCTGGAGACGGTCCGGCTGTGGAAGCGCCGCTACGACCTGGGGCCCTCCGTCGAGGAGTTGTTCGCCGCGACGGACCGCCGCTATCTGGAGCTGGCCCGCGCCAACACACCCGCCTACCCCGAGATGCGTGCGTTCGTGGCACTGCTGGCCTCCGAGGGCGTGCCGTTGGCCGTGGCCTCGGGTTCCTCGCCCCAGGCCATCGACGCGATCCTGGCCGGCACCGGCCTGGACGCGTATCTGCGCACCGTCGTCTCCGCCGACGAGGTCGAGCGCGGCAAGCCGGCGCCGGACGTCTTCCTGGAGGCGGCCCGCAGGCTTGGCGCCGCTCCGGCCGACTGTGTGGTCCTGGAGGACGCGGCCCCGGGCGCCGCCGCCGCGCACGCCGCCGGGATGCGCTGCATCGCGATCCCTTACGTCACTGCCCAGGCCGACGCCCCGGAGTTCACCACCGCGGACCTCCTGGTGCGCGGCGGTCAGCGGGAGTTCACGGCCCGGGCCGCGTACGACTGGCTCGCGCGCTCGGCGGCGGCATCCTGACCGCGCGGGTCACCCCGTCCCGTGCCGCCCCGCCCCGACCCACGGCTGAGGCGTTTCCGCGTGCGCCGGACGGTCCCCGCGCCTCGTGAAGGCGCTTCGCGCCAGAACGCCTAGGACCGGCGCTTGGGCTTGCCGCGCTTGGCGCCCTGGGGCTTCTTGCCGGCGGGCGGCTTGCGTCGGCCGCCGTTGCCACCGTTGCCGCCGGTGCCGGAGGCCCCCCTGGCCTGCTTCTTCGGCTGGGCCTGCGTCCCGGCGGTCCGGTCCGTGGAGCGGCCCCGAGTGCTGTTGACCGTGCGGCCTCGGACGATGCCGATGAAGTCCTCGACCATGTCCGTGGTCGCGTCCTCCCGCCACGACAGGGCGACCGCGGACACGGGGGCGTCCGTGACCGGCCGGTAGGTGAGGTCCTTGCGGTGGTGCAGCCGGGCCAGGGACTGCGGGACGATCAGCACGCCGATCCCGGCCGCGACCAGCTCGACGGCGTCCTCCGTGGTCGCCGGGCGCTCGAGGGCGGGACGGCCCGGCAGCCGGTCCCAGTCCAGGACGTCGTCGAGGGGGTGCAGCACGATCTCGTCGGCCAGGTCCTCCCTGGTCACCTCGTCGACCGCGGCGACGACGTGGTCCTTGGGGACGACGACGACCGTGGTCTCCTCGTACAGCGGGATCGCGCTGAACACCGTACGGTCGACCGGCAGTCGGACCAGACCGGCGTCCGCGGCGCCGTCCCGGAGCGCGTCGCGTGCCTCGGGGGCGGGGAGCTGGAGGAGGGTGAGCGGGATGTCGGGCAGCCGCTCGTTCCAGATCCGCACCCACTTCGAGGGGGTCACGCCCGGAACGTAGGCGAGCCGGAACTGCGGGGGTTCTTCCGAGCCTGTCACCTGGCCAGGTTACCGGCCGTGGTCAGCGGCGGTTCACCCAGTGGATACCCTGGACACCATGACGCAGCACCAGAGCACCCAGACGATGAAGCCCGCGACCGCGGCGAAGAAGCTGGGTGTGTACCTCGAGGCCACCCCCGCCGAGTTCCGTGAGGGTGTCGTCTCGCGGGCCGAGCTCAACCAGCTCCAGACCGAGCCGCCCCAGTGGCTCCAGGACCTCCGGGCCCACGGCCCGCACCCCCGGCCGGTGGTCGCGGCCAAGCTCGGCGTGTCCATCGCGGGCCTGGCGCGCGGCGGTGTCACCGAGGCGCTGACCACCGAGCAGATCGAGGCGCTGAAGCAGGAGCAGCCCGACTGGCTGGTGAAGGAGCGGGCCACGCAGGCCGAGGTCCGCAAGGAGACGGCCCGGATCAAGAAGAAGAACGCCGAGAAGGCCGACCGGCCCGACAGCGACTGACGTACGGCTGACGTGCGTCCGCGGTCCCCGGCCGCGCTACCGGCGTACGTCTGCGCTTCCCGTCCGCATCACCGATGCACGACCGCACTTCCCCGGCCGCACTTCCGACGTACGTCCGCGATGCCCGGCCGCGGTGCGGCGGCGTCGAGGGCCTCCCCCGCCCCGGCCGGCCCCGCGTCGGTGGGCCCCGCGCCGCCGCCCCGGCCGAGACTCTCGACGCGCGATCGAGCCCTATGGCGGAATCGTCCCCTCCCCACGCGCCCCCTTGATCACAGGATCTTCACCCCTGTTACATGGGGGGCACATGGGTCTCGCCGCTCCCGGCGAGGCCCAATTACGCCTGTGGGGGGCACAATTGAACACCGCACACCGTCCCAGACGTCTCGCGGCCGCCGTCGTCACCGCGGCGCTCGCCGCCACCGGGCTGACCGTCGCGGCCGCGCCCGCGGCCCACGCGGCGGCCTCCGACGCGGTGGCCAAGCTGCCGATCACGTCGTACTCGGCCCTGGCCGTGGACTCCGCACACCAACGGGTCTACGTCGCCGACGGCAACCTGGGCACCTACGCCACCGGTCTGATCGCCGTCTACAACTTCCAGGGCGAGCGGGTCACCACGATCAGCACCCAGCAGCACATCTCCGGGCTGGCGCTGAACGCGGACGGCTCCACCCTCTACGTCGGCGGACGCGAGGTGCTCTGGCGCTACGACACCAGCACCTACCAGGCGGACGGCCTGTACGTCTCCACCGACACCTGCGGCCGCAGCCTCGCCTTCTCCGGCGGTACGGCGTACTTCACCACGCCGTACGCGCCCTCCCCGTCGGGCTGCGACGCCACGCTCACCTACCTCGACTCCTACGCGCCCGCGAACAACACCGCGCCGCGCACCGACTGGCAGGACCACGGCAAGCTCCAGCTGGAGGCCGGGCCCGGCGATCGGATGCTGATGGGGCAGCCGCTGAACGCGCAGGCGGCCGACCCGTTCCTGACCGTGTACGACACCAGCGGCGGCACCCTGGTCCGGGGCGCGGCCCGGCGTTTCGCCGACGCCGACGGCCAAGGCGCCCTGAACCTCAAGGACATGGCGTTCTCCGCCGACGGCACCAAGGTCGCGGTCGCCGACTCCGCCCAGGGCACCCGGCTGCTGAACACCACCGATCTGTCCGACGCGGACACCGGCTACCCGGCCCTGCCCGCCGGGGCCAGTGCCAGCGCGGTCGCCTTCAGCGGGGACGGCAAGTACGTCGCCCGCGGTGCCTCCGCCTCCGGCGCGACCCCGGACCTGCTGGTGCAGCCCGCGGACCCGACCGACTCCACCGCACCGCTGGAGTTCGCCTTCGAGGGCAGCCTCGACGGCGACCGGGTCGCACCGCGCGGCATGGAGTGGTCCGCCGACGGCGCTCGGCTGTTCACGGTCACGACCAACGCGGCCGGCAACCAGTACTGGCTGCACGTCATCCAGCCCCCGGCCGTGCAGTACGACGTACGCCTCGGCAGCGCGCTCACCCACAGCCCCGCCCAGGCCGTCGTGGGCGAGCCGCTGTCGGTGCGGGGTCGGCTGGAGCACGACGGACCGGCGCCCGCCGAGCCGCTGCGGGTCAGGGCGACCCGTACGGACGCCGGCGGCAGCCATGACCTGGGCACCTTCACGGTCAAGGCGGACGGCTCCTACACCGTCCTGGACGAGCCCGAGCTGCTCGGGAACGCCACCTACACCGTCTCCTACCTCGGTGACCTCACCCACCGCCCGGCGACCGACGTCACCCACACGGTGTCCGTCGGCAAGGCGCCCACCTCGATCGCCCTCACCGCCCCGGCCGAGGCCTCCCTGGCGACAGGCGTCGAGATCACCGGCACCTTCACCGCCCGGGGCAGCGCGCTCCCGGAGCGGGCGGTGCTGAAGGTGGAGCGCACCGACCGGCTCGGCACCGGCACGCTGTCGTCGGTGACGGTCGCCGCGGACGGCACCTTCAAAATCAACGACATCCCGCGCACCCGGCGGGAGACCACCTACAAGGTGAGCTGGCCGGGCGACGACCTGCACACGGGCTCGACGGCGTCCGCGACGGTGTACATCACCCGCTGACCCCTCGCGCCCGCGTCCTCCCGGCGGCGATCCTGAATCCTCTGACGGCCGCCGCCGGGCTCCCGGCCCGCGTCCCTCCGGCGGCGGCCCTCAACCCCCTGACGGCCGCCGCCGGGTTCCCACCTCGCACCGTGGGCCATCCACATGGCCAACTCCCCCACGCATCACCCTGGACGCTCCGGTGGGCCCTGCCCTAGGCTGCGCAGCAAGCGCTTTCTAAGCCATAGGCCAATCCCGTCATGCGCCGAGCTCCGCCCACCGTCCGTGCGCGAGCCGACGCGGGCCGGCGCGGAAAGGTAGCGTCCCGTGCCGCACCCCGAACCGAACGGCCCGTCCCCCTCCTGGAGCCGCAAGTCCTTCCTGCGGGGCATGGCCGCGGCGGGGGTGGCTCCCCTGCTCCCGGGGCTGCTGCCCGCCGCCACCGCCCGGGCCGCGGAGTCCGGCCGGTCCCCCTTCCCGCTGGTGGCCGACGGCACCGGCGTCGACGTCTTCGTGGACGCCGGTGACGACCACGCCGTGATCCGCGCGGCCGGCGATCTCCGGGCCGACATCGAACGGGTCAGCGGGGTCCGGCCCGCCCTCGTCCACGCACCGCCCCGGAAGGCGGCCGGAGCGATCCTGGTCGGCACCCTCGGTGCGAGCCCGGTCATCGATCGCCTCGCCGAGGACGGGCGCCTCGACGTCTCCGGCGTGCAGGGGCGCTGGGAGGCCTCCGTGACCCAGGTCGTGGAGCGCCCGGTGCCCGGTGTCGAGCGCGCGCTGGTGATCGCGGGCAGCGACCGGCGGGGCACGGTCTACGGGATCTACGACACCTCCGAGCGCATCGGGGTCTCACCCTGGTACTGGTGGGCCGACGTACCGGTCGAGCACCGGGCCACGGTGACGGTCCCCGCGGCCACCTTCAAGCGCCGTGAGCCGTCCGTCCGTTACCGCGGCATCTTCATCAACGACGAGCAGAACCTGACCACGTGGTCGCAGCGCACCCAGGAGCCCGACAAGAACATCGGCCCCAGGACGTACGAGCGTGTCTTCGAGCTGCTGCTCCGCCTCAAGGCCAACTACCTGTGGCCGGCCATGCACCCGTACTCCGACTTCTTCAACAAGCACCGCGAGAACCCCGAACTGGCCGAGCGCTACGGCATCGTCGTCGGTTCCAGCCACCCCGAGGCGCTGCTGCGCAACGGCGTCCACGAGTGGGAGCCGTGGGCCGCGGAACACCCGAACGCGGACGGCACCCTGCCCGTGTACGACTACACGGTCAACCCCACCGTGATCTCCGCCTACTGGAGAGCCCGGGCCAGGCAGAACGCGCCCTACGAGAGCAGCTGGACCCTCGGTATGCGCGGACTGCACGACAGCGCGCTGGAGACGAAGTACGCCACGACGATCCCCGAGAGGGTCGTCGTGATGAACGACATCATCGCCGACCAGCGCCGGATCCTGGCCGAGGAGGTCGGGGCCGCGGCCGAGCCGCAGATCTTCATCCCGTACAAGGAGGTCCTGGAGCTGTACAACGCGGGCGTCCAGGTCCCCGAGGACGTGACATTGATCTGGCCGGACGACAACCACGGCAACATGCGCCAGCTGCCGAACGACGCGGAGCGCGCCCGCCCGGGCGGCAACGGCATCTACTACCACCTGTCCTACTGGGGCCGCCCGAAGAGCTACCTGTGGCTGGACACCACGCAACTGGCCAAGGTATGGCAGGAGTTGCGCCGGGTGTACGAGCACGGTGTGGACCGCATGTGGATCTTCAACGTGGGGGACGTCAAGTCCATCGAGACCGGGCTGTCCTTCTCCCTGGACATGGCCTGGGACGTCGACCGGTGGGACGCCGACGAGGTGGAGGACTTCCTCGCCGAGTGGGCCGGGCGGCAGTTCGGGCACCTGCACCGGCGGGAGATCGCGGCGATCCGCACCGAGTACTACCGTCTCGCGGCGGAGCTGCGGCCCGAGTTCATCGCGCGCGGCATCCTGTCGGTGATCCACCACGGGGACGAGGCGGGCCGTCGCCTGGGCGCGTACGAGCGGCTGCTGGAGCGGGTGCGGGCCGTGGGTGCCGAGTTGCCGGAGTCGTACCGGGACGCCTTCTTCGAGCTGGTCGAATACCCGGTGCACGGGGCGTACTTGATGAACCTCAAGTACTACTGGGCCGATCGCAACGGGCTGGCGGTGACGCAGGGACGCGGGGCCGGGGCCAACCGGTTCGCGGATCTGGCGGAGGCCGCGCACACCCACGAGGCGGCCCTCACCAAGCGCTACAACACGCAGGTGGCGGGCGGGAAGTGGGACGGGATCGTCAATCCGTACCCTTCGCAGATCCCCAAGGCGCCGGGGCGGCCGGGCGTCACGCGGGTCGCCCGTCGGGAGACCTCGGGGCTGGGGGTGGCGGCCGAGGGCAACGAGACGGGCGCGGCGCGTGCGCTGGCCTTCTCCTCCTACACCCGTGACCGGCGTTTCGTGGACGTCTTCAACACCGGTTTCCTGCCGCTGGACTGGGCCGCCGAGGCCGCCGCCCCCTGGCTCCGGCTCAGTTCGGCCGGCGGCTCACTGGCCGAGCAGATCCGGGTGTGGGTCGAGGTCGACTGGGCGCGGGCACCGCAGGGCACGCTCGACACGGCGGTCACCTTCACGGGTGCGGGACAGAGCGTCGACGTGCCGGTGCGGGTGGTCAACGACGGCCTGCGCGCGCTGCGGCGGGCCCGGGGGTTCGTCGAGGCCAACGGTTTCGTGTCGATCGACGCCGCGCACTTCGAGCGGCGGGTGGCCCGGGGCGGGATGCGCTGGCGGTTCGTCCGCGGCCTCGGACGCCGCAGCGGCGCGATGGAGGCGGGCCCGTCGACGGCCGCCCCGGTCACCGGTGACTTCGCCCGCCGGGCACCGGAGGTGAGGTACCGGGTGCGGTTCGCGAGCACCGGCACCTTCCCGGTCACCGTCTTCCGGCTGCCCTCCCTCGACGAGCGCGGGTACCGCCGGGTGGCCGTCGCCCTCGACGACCAGCCGCCCGCCGTACTGACCGGGCAGGCCGTCGCCACCGGCAACCGCGGGGACGCGTGGGCCCGGAACGTGGAGGACGGCATCGAGAAGCTCACCACCACCGTGAGCGTCGCCCGGGCCGGCGAGCATGTGCTGCGCCTGTTCATGGTGGACGCGGGCATCGCCGTGGACCAGATCGTCATCGACACCGGCGGACTGCCGGCCAGTTACCTGGCGGCTCCCGAGAGCTACCACCCGGAGTTCAATCCGGAGCCGGCGTACGCGCCAGGCCTGGACGTTCCGGAGGGCTAGGGCCTGTTGTGAAAGTGGCCTCGTCGCCCGGAGGGCGGCCGCGCGGCGTTCGGTGCGTGCTCTCGGCGTGCCGCCCGGAAGCCCTCGTACT
>NZ_JBIRUZ010000011.1:100127-326523 GCF_044386545.1 Streptomyces sp. NPDC020489 | reverse complement strand
AGCGCCCGCTCCCGCTCCACCAGCAGCGGCAACACCTCCGAAGCGGTCACCAGCTCCCGCAACGGATACCGGGCCAGCACCGCCTCCACCTCCGGTGTCAACGCCCCCGCGAGCCGTGCCGAGGCAGGCAGCGTCTCGTCCCGGAGGGCGTCCGCGGCGGCCCGGAGCACCTTGCGCAGGCCCTCGCCCTTGGGGACACCGGCGGCGGCCCGCTCGTACAGGCGCGCGCCCTCCTCCAGGACGAGTTCGGTGTCCATCCCGGCCGGGATCTTGATCTGGGCGTGGTGGCGCCAGGTGGCGATGGGATCGCCCCAGGCCTCGACCTGGTAGGTCCACCGGCCCACGGCGTCGGGGGTGACGTCGGCGCCCCAGCGGTCGGTGCCGGGGGCCAGTTCACGCATCGGGGTCCAGGGGCCGGGGCGGCCTTCCGGGTCTCTCAGTACGACATTGGCGGCGACCGCGTCATGGCCCTCGCGGAACACGGTGGCCGAGATCTCGAAGGTCTCTCCGGCGACCGCCTTCGCGGGGCGGCGGCCTCTCTGGACGACCGGGCGGACGTCCAGGACGGGTATGCGCCCGATGCCGTCGCCCGTGGAGGGTGGCTCCGGGGGCGGGGGTCCGGCTGCGGCCGGGCGCCGTTCGGGGGATGGCTCGATGCCGGTCGTCGGGGGTGCTGACGAGTGGTGCGTGGCGGGCATGACCGCTCCTGTCCGCGTCAACGTAGGTGGGCGGATGGCTGTGGGGAGGGGGTCCTGCGGGGTGTTCCCGGATCTGGCTCGGCTTGTACCGCAGGAGCCTTCCCACCCTATTCGGGTGCGCAATCCGGCACTTTGTTAACTACCCACGCGTATATCTACACACAAGATTGACCCTCTTCGAGCCGGAGGGGCCCGGTGCCTGAACTCCGTCCTCAAAGCGCCGGGAACTGGCGGAGTTTGTCCGGCGAAGAGGAACCGCGGCCGTAGATTTTGCCGGAAATCACCTGTGAGGCAAGGGCCTTGACGTCCGCGAGGGTGTCATTTCGGACGGCCGGTGACAGGGAGCGCGGCCGCTCCCGCCGCTTCGGGGGCGCCGCCGACGTACCCGGGCGGCCGGCCTCGGCGGTGTCGCCCCGGGCGCCCACAGGTGCGGAACCGGCCATATCGGCCATGGAGGGTACGTAGGGGTTACGACCGTTTTCGGACGGTCCGGCACGGTTCGGCGCCATGGTTACGACGCCCTCGCACCGATACCGTCGACCGTGACGACGGGACGCACAACGCGGTGCGTCCGTTTCCGCACGCCTGACGAGGGTGGCAATGAAGGCTATCCGTCGCTTCACCGTCCGACCCGTCCTGCCCGCCCCCCTCCGCCCGCTCAGCGATCTGGCGCGCAACCTGCGCTGGTCCTGGCACGCGGAGACCCGTGACCTGTTCCAGTCGGTGGACCCGGAGTGCTGGGCGGCCTCCGGCTGCGATCCCGTACGACTGCTGGGCGACGTACCGCCCGAGCGGCTCGCGGAGCTGGCCGAGGACCCCCGCTTCCTGAGCCGTCTGACGGCCGCCGCCGACGATCTGCACGACTACGTCTCCGGCGAGCGCTGGTACCAGGCCCAGTCCGGCGAACTCCCCGCCGCGGTCGCCTACTTCTCGCCCGAGTTCGGCGTCACGGCCGCCCTGCCCCAGTACTCCGGCGGTCTGGGCATCCTCGCCGGCGACCATCTGAAGGCGGCCAGCGACCTGGGCGTCCCGCTCATCGGTGTGGGCCTGCTGTACCGGCACGGCTACTTCCGCCAGTCCCTGTCCCGGGACGGCTGGCAGCAGGAGCACTACCCCGTCCTCGACCCCCACGAACTGCCGGTGGCCCTGCTGAGGGAGGCCGACGGCGACCCGGCACAGGTCTCCCTGGCCCTCCCCGGCGGCAGGCAGCTGCACGCCCGCATCTGGCTCGCGCAGGTCGGCCGCGTCCCGCTGCTGATGCTCGACTCCGACGTCGAGGAGAACGACCTCGGCGAACGCGGCGTCACCGACCGGCTCTACGGCGGCGGCAGCGAGCACCGCCTGCTCCAGGAGATGCTGCTCGGCATCGGCGGGGTCCGCGCGGTCCGCGCCTACTGCCGGCTCACCGGCCATCCCGCCCCCGAGGTCTTCCACACCAACGAGGGCCACGCGGGCTTCCTCGGCCTGGAGCGGATCGCCGAACTGTGCGCCGAGGGGCTCGACTTCGATGCCGGGTTGGAGGCGGTCCGGGCCGGGACGGTCTTCACCACCCACACCCCGGTCCCGGCCGGCATCGACCGCTTCGACCGGGAGCTGGTCGCCCGGCACTTCGGGGCGGACGCCGAACTGCCGCGCATCGACGTCGAACGCATCCTGCAACTCGGCATGGAGACCTACCCCGGAGGCGAACCCAACCTCTTCAACATGGCCGTCATGGGCTTGAGGCTGGGCCAGCGCGCGAACGGTGTCTCCCTCCTGCACGGCCAGGTCAGCCGTGAGATGTTCTCCGGACTCTGGCCGGGATTCGACCCCGACGAGGTCCCCATCACCTCCGTGACCAACGGCGTCCACGCCCCGACCTGGGTGGCCCCCGAGGTCTTCCGCCTCGGCGCCCGTCAGATCGGCGCCCAGCGCACCGAGGACGCGCTGACGGTCGGCGCCTCGGACCGCTGGGACGCGGTGGGGGAGATACCGGACCAGGACATCTGGGAACTGCGCCGGGTGCTGCGCGAGCAACTGGTGACGGAGGTACGGGAACGGCTCCGGGTCTCCTGGCGCCAGCGGGGCGCCGGGACCGCCGAGCTGGGATGGATCGACGGCGTCCTCGACCCGGACGTCCTCACGATCGGGTTCGCGCGCCGCGTCCCGTCGTACAAGCGGCTGACGCTGATGCTCCGCGACCGCGACCGGCTGATGGACCTGCTGCTGCACCCCGAGCGGCCGATCCAGATCGTCGTCGCGGGCAAGGCGCACCCGGCGGACGACGGTGGCAAGCGCCTGGTGCAGGAGCTGGTGCGGTTCGCGGACGACCCGCGGGTCCGCCACCGGATCGTGTTCCTGCCGGACTACGGCATGGCGATGGCGCAGAAGCTCTACCCCGGCTGCGACATCTGGCTGAACAACCCGCTCCGGCCGCTGGAGGCGTGCGGCACCTCGGGGATGAAGGCGGCGCTCAACGGCTGCCTCAACCTCTCGGTCCTGGACGGCTGGTGGGACGAGTGGTTCCAGCCCGGCTTCGGCTGGGCGATCCCGACGGCGGACGGCACCGGGACCGACCCCGACCACCGGGACGACGTCGAGGCGGCGGCCCTGTACGACCTGCTGGAACAGCGGGTGACCCCGCGGTTCTACGAGCGCGGCCAGAGCGGTCTGCCGGACCGCTGGATCGAGATGGTCCGCCAGACGCTGACGCTGCTCGGCCCGAAGGTGCTGGCGGGCCGTATGGTCCGCGAGTACGTGGAGCGCCTCTACACCCCGGCCGCGCATGCCCACCGCGCGATGACCCCGGACCTGGCCCGCGAACTGGCCGGCTGGAAGGCCCGGGTGCGCGGCGCCTGGTCGGCGGTCACCGTGGACCACGTCGAGACCTCGGTCGCGACGACCACGGCGGAACTCGGCTCCACCCTCGGACTCCGGGTCCGGGTGGGGCTCGGCGAGCTGAGCTCCGAGGACGTCGAGGTGCAGGCGGTGTCGGGACGGGTCGACGAGGAGGACCGGATCACGCACGCGATGACGGTCCCCTTGAAACCCGTGGGCGGCCCGGACCCCGAGGGCCGGTGGGTCTACGAGGGACCGCTGTCACTGGACCGGACAGGGCCCTTCGGATACACGGTCCGCATCCTCCCGGCGCACCGCCTGCTGGCGTCCGGGGCGGAGCTGGGACTGCTGGCGGTGCCTTCGGAGGATGTGGTGGAGGCGGCGGGGGTGCTGATGCGGTGACGCGGAGGGACTGGGCCGGCGGAAGGTCCGGCTCAGTCCTCCTCGCCGCACAGCTTCCGCAACGCCAGCCCGCACCGTCGCGCGTAGGCGTGCTGCAACCCCCGGGTCGCCGGTCCGCCCGCCTTGGAGTACCACTTGGCGGCGCGGCTGAAGGCGTTCACGGTCAGCCACACCGTCCCGTCCCCGGTCCGGTCGACGACGAACGCCTCCTCGCCGGACTCCGGGTGGCCGGCGAGCGTGCCGTAGGCCCAGCCCGCGCGGCGGTGCTCCTCGACCGTCCAGACCACGCGGCACGGGGCCTTGATGACCCCGGCGAGGGTGACCGTGACGTCGACGTCGGGTGCCGCGCGGTCCGCGCCGGCGTCGATGCCGACGCCCATCGCGCGGTGCATCTCCCAGGTCAGCACGGCCTCGGCGGCCCGGCGGAAGACCTGCTCGCCCTCGCCGATGCGGGTGCGGACGTGCAGGGGGCGGAAGCCGGGCGGGCAGAAACCGTTCCGCCGGGTGGCGCCTACGTCGTCGTACGTGAAGGACATGGGAGACAAGGGTAGGGCGGCACCCCGGAATGCCTTCGTCCCGGGTGCCGCCCAGCGAGCCCTGCTCGTGCTAGCTCACGTTGACCGCGGACCAGGCCGCGGCGACCGCCTTGTACTCGGTGCTGGTCGAGCCGTACAGGGCGGAGGCCGCCGAGAGCGTGCCCGTGCGTGCCGCCTTGTAGTTGGTCGTCGACGTGAAGTACGTCGTCAGCGCCTTGTACCAGATCTGGAGCGCCTTCGCGCGGCCGATGCCGGTGACCGTGGAGCCGTTGGACGTGGGCGAGTTGTAGCTCACGCCGTTGATCGTCTTCGCGCCGCTGCCCTCCGAGAGGAGGTAGAAGAAGTGGTTCGCGACGCCGGACGAGTAGTGGACGTCCTTGCTGCCGACCGACGAGGACCAGGAGTCCGCCGAGCCGCCGTCCTTGCTGGGCTTGTCCATGTAGCGCAGCGGGCTGCCGTCGCCGTTGATGTCGATCTCCTCGCCGATGAGGTAGTCGCCGACGTCGCTGGAGTTGGCCGCGTAGAACTCGACACCCGTGCCGAAGATGTCCGAGGTCGCCTCGTTGAGGCCGCCGGACTCGCCGCTGTAGTTCAGACCGGCCGTGTTCGAGGTGACACCGTGGCTCATCTCGTGGCCGGCCACGTCCAGCGAGGTCAGCGGGTGCGTGTTGGACTCGCCGTCGCCGTACGTCATGCAGAAGCAGCTGTCGTCCCAGAACGCGTTGACGTACGCGTTGCCGTAGTGGACCCGGGAGTAGGCCGCCACACCGTTGTTCTTGATACCGGAGCGGCCGAAGGTGGACTTGTAGAAGTCCCAGGTGGTCGCCGCGCCGTAGGCGGCGTCGACGGCCGCGGTCTGGTCGGTGGTGGAGCTGGAGGCGGCTCCGGTGCCCCAGGTGTTGTCGGCGTCCGTGAAGAGCGTGCCCGCGGAGGAGCTGGTGCCGTGGGCCTTGTTGTACGTCTTGTGGCTGCCGCGCGTGCCGTCGGTCAGCTGGTACGTCGAGCCCGACAGGGTGGTCGTCAGGCTGACCGTGCCCGAGTACAGGCTCTTGCCGGTGCCGGTCGCGTTCTCGACGCCCTGGTACTCGAAGAGCTTCTTGCCGGTGGCGGCGTCCGTGATGACGTGCAGCTGGTTCGGGGTGCCGTCGTCCTGGAAGCCGCCGACGACCGTCTCGTAGGCGAGGACGGGGGTGCCCGAGCCGGCCCAGATCACCTTGCGCGCGCCGTCGGCGGCGGTCTTCTCCGAGCCCGCGGCCTTGGCGGCGGACAGCGCCTGCTTCTCGGCCTTGGCGACGGTGAGCTTCGGGGTCAGGGAGGCGACCTTGATGGTCCTGGTCGTCGCCCTGGAGACGCCCTTGGCCGCACCGGACTTCGACTCGTGGACGACCAGGTCGCCACCGAGGACCGGCAGACCGGCGTAGGTGCGCTCGTAACGGGTGTGGACGGTGCCGTCGGCGTCCTTCACGACGTCCTTGACGACCAGCTTCTCCTTGGCGCCGAGGCCTATCTCCCGGGCGGTGTCGGAGGCGTCGGCCTGCTGCTGCTTGATGAGCGTGGTGCGCGCGGCGGGAGACAGCTGGAGGGGGGCGGCGGCGAGGGGGGCCTTGCTCGTCGCTTCCGCCGGGCTCTGCGCCGCGGCGCTGCCGCTGGTCAGGCCGGTGGTGAGGAGAGCTCCGGCCGCCACGGCGGTGGCGATGGCCAGAGTGGTGCGCTTGCGACGCGCGTAGAGGGGGGTCACACAAGCTCCTTAGTGGGGGAGCCCGGCCAGGTTGTGGGGCAACCGGCCCGGGGTGGTTGTGAAGTTGTGCGGCGGGTGTGAGGAAGAGTGGCATCAGGGCCGCATAAATGTCATGACCCCGTCGTGATGTTGGCCGAAAACCGGCGACCGGGTGAACATTTCCGCAATGTAAAGCGGCGTGACCTCGGTCAAGGCCCAACAAGCCCTCGGTAAGGCGCTGGCAAAAAGAGGGCGCCGCCCCGGGGAGTCGAACCACCGGGGCGGCGCCCTGTCCAGGGAAGCCGGCAGGCCGTGCGGCCTACGGGAAGGTGAGCTTCCAGCTGTTGATGTAGCCGGTGTCGATCGCCGCGTTGTCCTGGACCCTCAACTGCCAGGTCCCGTTGGCGACTTCGGAGGACGCGTTCACCGTGTAGGTGGTGTTGATGTTGTCCGCGCTGCCACCGGTGCCATAGGCCTTCAGCGTGTACGCCGAGCCGTCCGGCGCGATCAGCTGGACCTGGAGGTCACCTATGTAGGTGTGCACGATGTCGACCGCCACCGCGAGGTTCGACGGCGCGTTCCCGGTACGGCCCGAGACGGTGATGGAGGACGTCACCGCGGCGCCGTTGTCCGGAATCGATACGTCGGCGGTGTTCTCGAAGGAGGTGCCGCCACCGCCGCCGCCACCGGAGCGCGAACCGACCGCGACACCGGCCCAGGCGTCCTGCACGGCCTTGTACTCGGCGCTCGTGGTGCCGTACAGCTCACCGGCCGCCGCGAGGGTGCCGGTACGGGCCGCCGCGTAGTTGGTCGTGGACGTGAACTTGGTGGTCAGCGCCCGGAACCAGATCTTCTCCGCCTTGTCCCGGCCGATGCCGGTGACCGGGAGGTTGTCCGCGGTCGGCGAGTTGTAGCTGACGCCGTTGATGGTCTTGGCGCCGCTGCCCTCGCTCAGCAGATAGAAGAAGTGGTTGGCGGGACCCGACGAGTAGTGCACGTCGACGGAGCCGATCCCCGAGTACCAGTTGTCCTTGGACGAGCCGTCCTTGCTCGGCTTGTCCATGTAACGCAGCGGCGTGCCGTCGCCGTTGATGTTGATCTCCTCGCCGATGAGGTAGTCACCGACGTCGGAGGAGTTGTTGGCGTAGAACTCGACGGTCGAGCCGAAGATGTCCGAGGTCGCCTCGTTCAGACCGCCCGACTCCCCGCTGTAGTTCAGCCCGGCCGTGTTGGAGGTGAGCCCGTGGGTCATCTCGTGCGCGGCCACGTCGATCGACGTCAGCGGGTTGGCGTTGCCCGAGCCGTCCCCGTACGTCATGCAGAAGCAGCTGTCGGACCAGAACGCGTTGACGTAGTTGTTGCCGTAGTGGACGCGGGAGTACGCCCCGACGCCGTCACCGCGGATACCGCTGCGCCCGTGCACGTTCTTGTAGTAGTCCCAGGTCAGCTGGGCGCCGTAGTGGGCGTCCGCGCCGGCCGACTCCAGGTTCGACGGGCTGCCGTTGCCCCACACGTCGTCCGGGCCGGAGAACAGGGTGCCGGTGCCCGAGGTGCCGCGGTTGAGGTTGTACGTCTTGTGACCGCCGCGCGCGCCGTCGGTGAGGTTGTACGTCGAACCCGACTGCGTGGTGGTGAGGTTGACCGTGCCCGAGTACACCGTGTTGCCGGTGCCGGTCTCGACGGCCTCCCACTGGTACAGCTTGGCGCCCGTGGCGGCGTCGGTGACGACGTGCAGCTCCTGCGGGGTGCCGTCGTGCTGGAAGCCGCCCACGACCGTCTCGTACGCCAGCGTCGGCTTGCCGTCGGCGGCCCAGATCACCTTGCGCGGGGCGCGGTTGACGTCGGGGCTCTTGGCGTCCTCGGCCTTCGCGGCGCCGAGGGCCTGGGTCCTGGCCTTGGCGGCGGGCACGGCGGCCGTGGTGGTGGCCGGTTTGATGGCGGCGCGGGTCGCCTTCACCACGGCCTCGGTGGCGTCCGCCTTCGTGGACTCCACGACGAGGTCGCCACCGAGGACGGGCAGACCGTCGTAGGTGCGCTCGTACCGGGTGTGGATGGTGCCGTTGCCGTCCTTGAGGACGTCACGGACGACCAGCTTCTCCTTGGCGCCCAGGCCCAGTTCCCTGGCCGTGTCGGCCTTGGCGGCGTTGGCCGTGCGCAGCAGTTCGGCGCGCTGGGCGGGTGTGAGCCTGACCGACTCGGCGCCCGGAATGACCTTGCCCGCGGCCGACGGTGCCTTCTCCGGGGCTGCGGACGCGGCGCCCGACTGGACGGCCGCGGCGATCAGGGCGGACACACCGACCAGGGCCACGGCGGCGGCCCTGCGGTGCATGGTGTGGGAGGTGCGTCTGTGGGAGGAACTCTCTCTCAACACTGACTCCTGCGTCTGCGGGCCGCGGGTCGCGCGGCCGGGGGAGACCGGGCGGCGCGTGTGGCCGGCCGGGCAGAACGGGCGTTACGCGTGCGGAAGTCCGGCCACGGCACAGCACTGTGCGGATGCTGTGGGGTTGCTGTGTCGTGACCGTGGGAAGAGTGGCAGCAGTTCGCGGTTTCTGTCAGGACCGCGTCAGGAAGTTGGCCGGAAATCGTCCGTTGCCCGGATGGTCATGTTCGTTATACGGGCAATTCACCTCCACGCCACGGCGGTTCGCCACCGGGGTCACGGCGACCGGTCCCCGTGCCACGACCGCCACAGCGCCGCGTACGCCCCGCCCGCCGCCACCAGCTCCTCGTGCGGGCCGAGTTCGGTCAGCAGGCCGTCCGCCATCACTGCCACCCGGTCCGCGTCGTGCGCGGTGTGCAGCCGGTGCGCGATCGCGATGACGGTACGCCCCTCCAGCACGGCGGCCAGCGCGCGCTCGGTGTGCCGGGCGGTGGCCGGGTCGAGCAGCGCCGTCGCCTCGTCGAGGATCAGGGTGTGCGGATCGGCCAGGACCACCCGGGCCAGCGCGAGTTGCTGGGCCTGCGAGCCGTCGGTGGGGTGACCGCCCTCGCCCAGCGCGGTGTCCAGCCCCTGCGGCAGCTCCCGCACCCAGCCGTCGGCCCCGACCGCGGCCAGCGCGGACCACACCTCCTCGTCCCCGGCGGACGGTTCGGCGATCAGCAGGTTGTCCCGGACCGAGCCCAGGAAGACGTGGTGCTCCTGGGTGACGAGGACGACCTGGCGGCGCAGCTGCTCGGGGCCGAGCTCGACCACGGGTACCCCGCCCACCGTCACGGTGCCCTCCGTGGGCGCGTCGACGCCCGCGACGAGCCGGCTCAGGGTGGTCTTCCCGGCACCCGAGGGCCCCACCACGGCGAGCCGCTCCCCGGGCCGCACGGTCAGGTCGACGCCGTGCAGCACGTCCCGGCCCCGCCCGTAGGAATAGCGCACACCGGTCACGTCGATACGGTCGCCGACCGGCGCGCGGGCGTCCTCACGGGTGTTCCTCGGGGCCTGTGCGAGCCCCTCGACCCGGGCGAACGAGGCGCCGCTGCTCTGGAGTTGCTCGATCCGGACCAGGATCTCGTCCAGTGGCCCCTCGAACTGCCGGAGGTACAGCCCGGCCGCCACGACCGCCCCGAGACTCACCGTGCCGTGCGCGTGCAGGATCCCGCCGATCAGCAGCACGCCCGCCACCGGGAGGAGATACGACACCTCCACCACGGGGAAGAACACCGAGCGCAGATACAGCGTGTGGAATCGCCGGCGCCGCGACTCCTCCAGGGCGTCCCGGCTCGCCGCGACCCGCAGCTCCCGCAGCCCGAACGCCTCCACCGTGCGGGCGCCGGCGGCCGTCGCCGCGAGGATCTCGGCCACCTCCGAGGCCGCCGCGCCCTCGGCGAGATAGGCGGCCCGGGCCCGCCGCAGATACCAGCGCAACACGAACCAGATCGGCGTGAGGCCGAACACCCCGATCAGACCGAGCAGCGGGTCGATCAGGAAGACCGCGCCCAGCAGGAACAACGCCTGCACGATGTTGATGAGCAGCTCGGGCCCGGCGTCGCGGAGCGTGGTGCCGACGGTGGCCACGTCGGCCGTCCCCCGGGCCGTCAGGTCGCCGGTCCCGGCCCGCTCCACCACCGACGCGGGCAGCGCCAGGGCACGGTCGACGAACTCCTCACGGATGCGCGCGAGGGTGCGCTCGCCGAAGCGGTGCCCCGCGTAACGGGCCCAGCGGGCGAGGAGCAGCTGGACCGCCGCGCAGAGGAGGATGCCGAGCGCCGCGCGGTCCACGGCACCGACGCCGGCTCCCGCCTGGACCTGGTCGATGATCCGGCCCAGCAGCCAGGGACCGGCGAGAGCGGCGGCAGCGGCGGCCGCGTTCAGGGAGAGGACACCGAGGAAGGCCCGGCCGTCGGCGCGGACCAGCCGCACGGAGGCCCTGCGTACGTCGGCGGGTTCGGCGACGGGAAGTCGGCCGCCGGTCATCCCAGGACCTCCTCGGAGTCACGGGCGACCAGGGCGCGGTAGCCGGGTTCCTCGGTGAGCAGGCGCCGGTGGGTGCCGGTGGCGGCGACCTTGCCGTCGACGAGGTAGTGCACGGTGTCGACGCGGTCGAGCAGGAGCGGGGAGGTGGTGGTGAGCACGGTCGTACGGCCGGTGCGGGCCGCCTTGAGCCGTTCGGCGACCCTGGCCTCGGTGTGGGCGTCCAGGGCGGAGGTGGGCTCTGTGAGGAGCAGTGTCTCCGGGTCGGCGAGGAGGGCTCTGGCCAGGCGGACGCGTTGGCGCTGGCCGCCGGAGAGGTTGCGGGCCTGGGCGTCCATGGGGGAGTCGAGGCCGTCGGGGAGGGCTTGGACCATGTCCTCGGCCGCGGAGGTGTGGAGCGCCTTGGAGAGTGCGTCGTGTGGTCCGTCGGCGGGTGCCGGTCTGTCGTGGCCGGTCGCGCCGTTCCCCACGCCTCTTCGGGGCGCTACCACCTCCCAGAGTCTTCCCGCGAACAGGTCCGCCTCCTGCTCCGCCATCAGGATGCGGGCCCGTACCTGGGGCAGGGGGATGTCGTTCAGGGGTACGCCTCCCCACAGGACCCCCGACGGCCCGTACCGTCCCAGGCGGTCCACCACCGCAGTCGCGTCCGCCGGGCGGGCACTGACCAGAGCCGTCAGGCGACCCGGGAGGACGCGCACACCCGACTCGGGGTCGTACAGGACCGACGGTCCCGCGGGTGCCTCGCGGGTCCCCGTGTCCGGTTCCGGTTCCAGGCGCAGGAGCGCTACGACCCTCCGCGCGGCCACCACACCCCGGCCGAGCTGGTAGCCCCAGTCCACGAAGTACGACACCGGGCGCACCAGGACCGCGACATAGCCGTACACCGAGACCAGCTCGCCCACGGTGAGGGCGCCCTGGGCCGCCGTCCGGGCCGCCATCCAGGTCACCACGGCGAGGTACAGGGTCGGCAGGCCGACGCCGAGGGCCTGCATCCAGCTGGTGACCGAGCCGACCCGGTAGCCCTGGCGGCGCAGACGGGCCGAGTCGCGACGGAAGGCGTCGGCGACCAGGCCCTTGCCCCCGAGACCGTTGAGGACGCGCAGGCCGCCCGCGAGGTCGCCGATGCGGGCCGTGAGAAGGCCCTGGCGCTCCCGGTACTCGGCCTCGGTGTCCTGGAGCCGGCGCAGCAGAGGGCCGACGAGCAGGGCGATCAGCGGCATCCCGAGCAGCACCACCACGGTGAGCCGGACGGAGACGGTCAGCAGCAGTGTGCTGACCGCGAGGTAGGCGGCGACCGCGCCGACGCCGGGGCCGACCACGGTCAGCGCGGAGCTGATCTGGGCGACGTCCCCCACCCCGATCGTCACGATCTCCCCGGTCCTGACCTGCCGCGGCAGCGCGGCCCCGAGCCGTACCGCGTGTCCCACGACGACCTTGACCGTGCGGAAGTTGGCGTCCATCCGCACCCGGGTCATCGTGCGGTGCCGCATGATGCTCAGCCAGGCGTTGAACGCGCCGACCACGATCAGCAGCCCGGTCCACAGGACGAGAGCACCCCTGTCGTCCTTCTGGAGGCCCTCGTCCACGGCGCGGGCCATCAGGAAGGGCGTCGCCGCCAGCAGCACCATCCACACGCTGCCCAGCAGTGCCCCGGCCGCCGACCGGCCCGCCTGGCACCGCACGAGCCACCACAGGTACCTCCAGCCGCCCCGCGCATCGGGCGTGCCGGGATCCTCGTACGCGTCGATCACCTGTCGTTCCCCCGATCCCCTACGCCAGGCTGTCCCGCCACGCCCGGTGCAGATCCGCGAACCTGCCCGTCCCCGCGACGAGTTCGGCGGGCGGGCCGTCCTCGACGATCCGGCCGTGCTCCATCACCAGCACCCGGTCGGCGATCTCGACCGTGGAGAGCCGGTGGGCGATCACCACGGCGGTACGGCCGTGCAGGACCGTCGACATCGCGCGCTGCACGGCCCGTTCACCCGGGATGTCCAGCGAACTGGTCGCCTCGTCCAGGATCAGCACCGCCGGATCGGCCAGCAAAGCCCGCGCGAACGCGACGAGTTGGCGCTGGCCGGCGGAGATCCGGCCACCCCGTTTGCGGACGTCCGTGTCGTAGCCGTCGGGCAGGGCGCTGATGAACTCGTGGGCGCCGATGGCCTTCGCCGCCTGCTCGATGTCCTCGCGGGTCGCCTCCGGGCGACCGATGGCGATGTTGTCGGCGACCGTGCCGGAGAACAGGAAGGCCTCCTGCGTCACCATGACGACCCCGCGCCGCAGTTCGGGCACGGCCAGATCGCGCAGGTCGACGCCGTCGAGCAGGACCCGGCCCTCCGAGGGGTCGTAGAAGCGGGCCAGGAGCTTGGCGAGGGTCGACTTGCCGGCGCCGGTCGAGCCGACCACCGCGACGGTCTGCCCGGCGGGCAGGGTGAGGTCGAAGCGCGGCAGGACCTCGCCCCCGGTGCGGTAGGCGAAGCACACACCGTCGAAGACGACCTCGCGGCCCGGGTGCTCGGACTTCAGGGCGGGCAACTGCGCGGGAGCGGACGGCTCCGGCACGGACGGCGTCTGTGCGAGCAGGCCCGCGATCTTCTCCAGGGAGGCCGCCGCCGACTGGTAGGAGTTGAGGAACATGCCGAGCCGGTCGATCGGGTCGTACAGCCGCCGCAGATACAGCACCGCCGCCGCCAGCACCCCCAGCTCCAGCGTGCCGCCCGCGACCCGGTAGGCGCCCCACAGCACGATCAGCGCGACCGCGACGTTGGCGACCAGCCGGGAGCCGACCACATAGCGGGCCATCTCGATGAGCGCGTCGCCGTTGGTGCGCTCGTGGCGCCGGTTGAGCACGGCGAAGTCGGCGTCGTTGGCCGCCTCACGGCGGAAGGCCCGCACCGGGCGGATGCCGTTCATCGTCTCGACGAACTTCACGATGACGGCGGCGATGGCGGTGGAGCGCCGGGTGTACACCTCGCCCGCGCGCCGCTGGTAGACGCGGACCAGGAGGTGGAGCGGCACGAAGGAGGCCACCGCCACCGCGCCGAGGCCCAGGTCGAGCCAGAGCAGCAGCGCCGCGATGAACACGAAGGACAGGATGACCGTCACCAGCTCCTGGAGCCCCTCGCTGAGGAGTTCGCGCAGCGACTCCACGTCCGCGGTGGAGCGGGAGATCAGCCGGCCCGAGGTGTAGCGCTCGTGGAAGTCGACACTGAGGGCCTGGGCGTGCCGGAAGATCCGGCCGCGCAGGTCGAGCAGCACGTCCTGGTTGACCCGGGCCGAGACGAGGATGAACAGGTACTGGAACCCGCCCGCGGCCAGCGCGCACAGCAGATAGCCGACGCCCACGGCGACCAGCGGCCCGTGCCGGTCCTCGCGGAACGCGGGCACCGCGCGGTCGATCGCGTAGGCCACCAGCAGCGGGCCCGCCTGCACCGCCGCCTGCTGCAACAGCAGCAGCAGCGCGGCGCCGAGGACCCGCGCCCGCATCGGTGCGAGCAGGGAGCGCAGCAGGTCGGCGGTGGCGCGCGCCGGGGTGGGCAGGACGTCACGGTCGAAGGGGTCGCCCTTCCCCGCGCGGACGTCCGGTTCCTCGTCGGCGGTGGCGGGCACGGCCTTCGTCGGCGCGGTCATCGGTCGTCCTCCGTCTCCCCGGCCCCCGCCATGAGGTGGGCGTACTCGGCGTTGGCGCGCAGCAGTTCGTGATGGGTGCCCACGGCGGTGATCCGGCCGCCGGACAGCAGGGCGACCCGGTCGGCCAGCAGCACGGTCGAGGGGCGGTGCGCGACGATCAGCGCGGTCGTCTCCGCGAGCACCTCCCGCAGCGCGGCCTCCACGGCGGCCTCGGTGTGCACGTCCAGCGCGGACAGCGGGTCGTCGAGCACGAGGAAGCGTGGCCGTCCGACCACCGCCCTGGCCAGGGCGAGCCGCTGGCGCTGTCCGCCGGACAGGCTGAGGCCCTGCTCGCCGACCTGGGTCGCGGTGCCCTGGGGGAGGTCGTGCACGAAGCCGGCCTGGGCGACGGCCAGGGCCCGGTCCAGGTCCCCGGCCTCGTCGCCCATGAGGACGTTCTCGCCGACGGTGGCGGAGAAGAGGGTGGGTTCCTCGAAGGCGACCGCGACCTTGGAGCGCAGCTCCTGGCGGGACATGGCGGTGATGTCCTCGCCGTCCAGCGTGATGCGCCCCGAGGTGAGTTCGTGGAGGCGCGGGACGAGCGCGGTGAGGGTGGTCTTGCCGCTGCCGGTGGCACCGACCAGCGCCATGGACTCGCCGGGGCGGATGTGCAGGTCGATGCCGTCGAGGACGGGCGCGGAGTCCTCCGGGGCGTCGGGGTAGCGGAAGACGACCTGCTCGAACCGCAGCCCGCTGTCCCCGCGGCCGCTGTCGGCCACGGTCACCGTCTCGTCCTCCGGCACCTCGTCCATCACCTCGAAGTACCGCTGCGTCGCGCTCGCCGCGTCCTGGCTGATCGCCAGCAGGAAGCCGATGGAGTCGACGGGCCAGCGCAGTGCCAGAGCCGTCGACAGGAACGCCACCAGGGTCCCCGCCGACAGGTCCCCGTCCGCCACCTGCACGGAGCCCAGCACCAGGGTCGCCCCGATGGCGACCTCCGGCAGCGTGACGATGACACCCCAGATCGACGCCAGCAGCCGGGCCTTGCGCAGTTCCGTGCCGCGCAGGGTCCGCGACAGCTCACGGAACGCCCGCGCCTGGCTCCGGTGCCGTCCGAAGCCCTTGATGATCCGGATGCCGAGGACGCTCTCCTCGACGACCGTGGTCAGATCGCCGACCTGGTCCTGGGCGAGCCGCGCCACCTCGAAGTACCGGCGCTCGAAGAGCACACAGGTGATCATCACGGGCACCGCCGGTCCGAGGATCACCAGCCCGAGCGTCCAGTCCTGGAGCAGCATGATGATCACGCCGACGAGGATGGTGATCCCGTTGACCAGCAGGAACGTCAGCGGGAAGGCCAGGAACATGCGCAGCAGCATCAAATCGGTGGTGCCCCGGGACAGCAGCTGTCCCGACGACCACCGGTCGTGGAAGGACACCGGCAGCCGCTGGAGGTGCCGGTACAGGTCCGCCCGCATCTCGGCCTCGACATGCGACAGCGGCCGTGCCACCAGCCAGCGCCGCAGCCCGAACAGCAGCGCCTCCGCGCACCCGAGCAGCAGCAGGTACAGCGCGCCGAGCCAGACACCCGCCGGGTCCTGGTCGGCCACGGGGCCGTCCACCATCCACTTCAGGACGAGCGGGATCACCAGCCCCGTGCAGGAGGCGACGACCGCCACGAACGCGGCGGTGGCCAACCGGGCCCGGACGGGCCGGACATAGGGCCACAGGCGCAGCAGGGTGCGGACGGCGGAACGTTTCTGGGCGGGTGCGGGTGTCGTGGGCATCAGCAGCGAGCCTACGGACCGGCACTGACGACGACGATCGAGTTTTGGCCGGACCCCGATCCGGCCACGCTCCTACGACCTGCACGTTCGAGAAGCCGTACGCCACCCCCACCCACCCGCCCGCCGCCACACCGAGCCCACCGCACGACGCGCGCACCCGCCTGAAGCGTCGCCCGGACCCACCGTCCTCGGGCCGGTCCGAGCCGCCCCGGGCCAGGCCGGACGGGACCCCCTCAGGGCAGGTCCGACCGGGCCGCGAAGGCGGCGCGCAGGGGGTTGTTCCGCTTCCCGTTGATCTGCGAGGTCCGCAGTGCCGCCGCAGCGCAGCACCCGATCAGCACGGCCGCGACCAGGGGCGGGATCGGCCGGCTGCCCGTCAGCTCCCTACCGGTGTCGATCGCGACCCACAGCAGGACGGGCAGGAGAACCGCGCCGATGAGGACGCCGGTGAGGGCCATGCCGTCAGCCCGGTCGTGCTCCCGCAGAGGACCGAGCCCGCCGAGCAGTACGGCCAGGGCGGCGAGAAGGAGCACGAACACCAGGATCGCCACTTCCTCGGAGCCCCACGGACCGAGGCCGAACGGGTGCCGGCCGAACACCCGCGCCGCGATGCGCATGCCACCGATACCGACGCTGAGAAGGACCAGGAGACCTCCCGTGGCCCAGGCCGTGGCGTTCAGCAGGCGCGGCGGATCCGGCTGTTCCTCGATCTGGCACCACCTGGTCCGCAGGTCCTGCACGGTGTGCCGCAGCCGCGCCCCGAACCGGACCCGCTCGCCGAATCGGACCTTGACGAGCTCCACCTGCACGGCCCAGGGCAACGCCCGCAGGACGGCCTGGTGCGTCGGTGTCACACCGTGGATCCTCAGCAGCACGTCGCGCAGCGGTTGCAGGGCCTGACGGCCGCGGCTCGTCGGTGCCGCGGGACTCCTGAAGGCGAACTCGCACAGGCGCCGACGGTCCAACTGGCCGATCGCGAAGACGTGCGACGGCAGCTCCAGGGCCTCCCAGGCATCGTCGAGCGGGCGGTCGACCTCCTGCCAGGTGCTGTCCCCGTTGGGCAGCCTCGCCCAGCGGAACCCGGCACAGGCGAACAGGGGGATCCCGACGTGCGGGTGCACGGTCGTGATGTCCGCGGCCGGTTCCAGGTCGGTGGCCAGGCTGGCGGCGGGATGACCGTCGAGCCGCCCGCAGTCCATCAGCCAGGCGACCCGGGCCGCGATGGTCCTCAGGGTGTCCGTGTACGCCAGTCCGCTCCAGATCCAGCCGTACTGCTGGTCGCGGGGCACGTCGGACGGGCCGGTCCAGTCGCTCAGCGCGTCGCGTACGTCCGGGTTGCCCATCAGCGACGCGAGGTTCCATGCCGCCGCCCGCGCGGTCGGGTAGACCACCGGGTGCCCGCTCCACAGCAACCCCGCCAGCTCCGTCGCCGCCGCCGGTGTCCCCACCGCCCCGAGCGAGCGCACCGCCCACGTCTCGCCCAGCTCGGCCCGGGCCGCCAGCGACGACACCGCGACGTCGCCCATCGCCTTCAGCGCCGCACGCGCCTCGTCGTCCTGCTGCCCCGCCAGCGCCCGGGCCGCTTCCTGGCGCCCGGACACCGTCAGGGCACGCAGGGCGCCCGTCCGTCGCGCCGAGGCGGGCCCCCGGGCCGTCTCGACGAGCGCCTCCAGCACCCGCCGCCCCCGGGGGCTGTTGCCGGCCGCCAGCGTGCCGAGACCCTTGGCGACATGACCGTGCGGGTCCGCGGGCCCGCCCAGGCGGTCCAGGAAGAACGTGAGGATCTCCTCGGCCAGTGCCTCCTCTATGTGCACGGCGTCGGCGAGGCACTGCAGGGCGAGCACCTTCCGCCACATGTCGGCGTCCTCGAAGATCTCGCGCACCACCCGGGTGCAGGAGCCCCGGGTGACCGCGCACCACATGCGCACGGTCTCCCGCCACGGTTTGGGGTCCCGCCGGTAGTGGTGCATCAACGTCTGCTCGTCGGCGCGCAGTGCGCAGGCGGCGAGGTACTCGAGCAGGGTGAGGTGGGTGAACTGGAAGTGGCGGCCGCGGTCGATGTCCTTGATCAGCTCGCTGCGGCTGACGATCTCCCGCAGCATGCCCTGGAGATGAGGACTGCGGTCCAGGTCGAAGCCGGGCAGCAGCTCCTCGATGACGGACTCGAACTGCTCGCGGCTGATCTCCTGCTGGTCCCCTCGCGCCGAGGACTCGCTCAGCTGCTTCAGGGCGAGCTGCTGGAGCACCAGGGTCTTGCGGCCCGCGTGATAGGTGCCGATCGCCTCGCTGCGGTTCAGCAACCGGTCCCGGTCCAGCAGGTGGGCGACCGCCATGTCGTAGAAGCGGGCCCGGGAGTTGGGCAGCGGGCCGACGCTCTCGGGGCGGTCGCCGGACTGCAGGTAGGCGATCAGGGTGAGCATCAGCGGGCTGCGCGCCAGCACCATCAGCTCCGGGTCGTCCTGGAGCGCCTGGAAGATCCTGGCCGCCGTGACCTGGTCGGCCAGGTCGGGCCACTTGGACAGAAAACGCAGCACCGACGCGTCGTCGAACTCGGCGATGCGGATCTCCTGGTCGAAGACGTCCTGGAGCTGCTGGTCGTAGGCGGCCGTCCGGCAGGAGACGACCATGTCGCACTCGGGGTGCCGGACGGCGAAGTCACGCAGTGCGCGGACCACCCGCTCGAACTCCTCGCTGCCGACCTCGTCCAGCCCGTCGAGGAAGACCCGCAGCCCGCCGGAGTCCAGGCGGCGCTCCACCATGTCCGCGGCGGTGGCGATGCCCGCCTGCTGGAACGTCTCGGTGATGAGCTCCTCGAAGGACTCCTTGCGGCGGTTGCAGGCGTGCAGTTCGACGATCACCGGTACGACCTTGTCGTCCCCGCCGTCCGCCCACTCCAGCATCTCGTGCTTGAGCAGCAGGGTCTTGCCCGCCCCCGGATCCCCGAGCAGCACGGTGCGGCGGCGCCCCCGCAACAGCGTCGCGGCGTCGCTGCGGCCGCCACTGTGCTCGCACCGGAGTGGCACATAGACGTCCCGCAGGCCGGGCGGCCGTCCGCCGTCGCCGTCCCGGTCGCCGGGGGAGAGGCCGAGACGCACCCGGGAGCACTCGACCCGGACCTGATCGCGGTAGCGCCTCAGCCGGCGTCCCCCCACCGGACGCAGCCGGCGGTACACGCGGCGCACGGCATGGGGGGTCGCCTGCGCGGCCGCGTTGGCCAGGGTGGTGAAGTACGGGCGCGCCACGAACAGCACCACCGCCAGGACGGCGACACCGACCGCGGAACCCAGAAGAGTCTGGATCTGTCCGCTCACGGAGCGAGGCTACCGGCTCGACCCGGGCCGCCGAACGGCATTGTGTGGAAAGGCAGTTGGCCCCGCGGCATCCGCTACGCCGTCACCCTCAGCAGCAGCACCGCCCGCGCCGGCACCGTGATCGTCGTTCCCGCGCGGTGGGTCACCCCCGGTGGGTTCTCCTGCTCCTCCCGCGAGGTGTCCACGACGACCTCGTAGCGTTCCGCCCAGGGCGGGCCCGGCAGGGCGAAGCCTGTCGGGCGGTCGCCGGCGTGCAGCACCGCGAGGAAGCTGTCGTCGAGGATCGGGGCGCCCCGCTCGTCGCGGCCGGGTATGTCCCGGCCGGAGAGGTACATGCCGAGGGTGGCGGCGGGGGCGTACCAGTCGCGTTCGGTCATCTCGGTGCCCCGCGCGGTGAACCAGGCCAGGTCCCGCAGCCCGTCCACGGAGTGCGCCCGCCCCGAGAAGAAGGCCCGGCGGCGCAGCACCGGATGCCGGTGCCGCAGCGCGATCAGCCGCGCGGTCAGGTCGAACAGGGCCTTCCAGCGGGGCTCCTCCAGCAGTCCCCAGTCCAGCCAGCTGATCTCGTTGTCCTGGCAGTAGGCGTTGTTGTTGCCGCGCTGGGTGCGCCCGAGCTCGTCGCCGGCCACCAGCATCGGCACGCCCGTGGACAGCAGCAGGGTGGTCAGGAGGTTGCGCAACTGGCGGCGCCTGAGGCCCTGTACGCGCTCGTCGTCGGTCTCGCCCTCCGCCCCGCAGTTCCACGAGCGGTTGTCGTCCGAGCCGTCCCGGTTGCCCTCGCCGTTGGCCTCGTTGTGCTTGTGCTCGTAGGACACCAGGTCCCGCAGCGTGAAACCGTCGTGCGCGGTCACGAAGTTGACCGAGGCGTACGGCCGGCGCCCGCCCCAGGCGTAGAGGTCGCTGGATCCCGACAGCCGGTAGCCGAGGTCCCGCACGTCCGGCAGCGCGCCCCGCCAGAAGTCCCGGACGGCGCCCCGGTACCGGTCGTTCCACTCCGTCCACAGGGGCGGGAAGGCGCCGACCTGGTAGCCGCCCGAGCCCACGTCCCACGGCTCGGCGATCAGCTTCACCCGGCGCAGCACCGGGTCCTGGGCGATCACCGCCAGGAACGGGGACAGCATGTCGACGTCGTGCATGGAGCGGGCCAGCGCGGCGGCCAGGTCGAAGCGGAAGCCGTCCACGCCCATCTCGGTGACCCAGTAGCGCAACGAGTCGGTGATGAGCCGCAGGACGTGCGGCTGCACCACGTGCAGCGTGTTGCCGCAGCCCGTGTAGTCGGCGTACCTCCGGGCGTCCGACTGGAGCCTGTAGTAGCCGCGGTTGTCGATGCCCTTCAGCGACAGCGTCGGGCCCAACTCGCCCGCCTCGGCGGTGTGGTTGTAGACCACGTCGAGGATGACCTCGATGCCGGCCTCGTGCAGCGCGCGCACCATCCGCTTGAACTCGCCGACCTGCTGCCCCGTCGTACCGGAGGCCGCGTACGCGGCGTGCGGGGCGAAGTAGCCGACGGAGTTGTAGCCCCAGTAGTTCTTCAGGCCGCGGCGCAGCAGATGGTCCTCGTGCGCGAACTGGTGCACGGGCAGCAGCTCGACGGCGGTGACACCCAGCCCGACGAGATGCTCGATCGCCGCCGGATGCGCCAACCCGGCGTAGGTGCCGCGCAGTTCCTCCGGGATCCCCGGGTGCAGCTTGGTGAAGCCGCGCACGTGCAGTTCGTAGATGACGGAGTCCGCCCACGGCGTCTTCGGCCGGCGGTCGTCCGCCCAGTCGTCGTCATCGTGGACGACGACCCCCTTCGGGACGTACGGCGCCGAGTCCCGCTCGTCGCGCACGGTGTCGGCGACGTGCTGCTGCGGCCAGTCGCGGACGTGCCCGTACACCTCGGGCGGCAGGCTGAAGTCGCCGTCGACGGCACGCGCGTACGGGTCGAGGAGCAGCTTCGCCGGGTTCCAGCGGCCGCCGGTCCACGGGTCCCAGCGGCCGTGCACCCGGTAGCCGTACCGCTGCCCCGGCATGACCCCCGGCACGAAGCCGTGCCAGATCTCGTGCGTCAGCTCGGTCAGCCGGGCCCGGGTCTCCTTGCCGCGCTCGTCGAACAGGCACAGCTCCACGCCCTCCGCCCCGCCCGCCCACAGCGCGAAGTTGGTGCCCGCGACCCCGTCGGGACCCACCCGGAACCGGGCCCCCAGCGGCGTCGACGCACCCGGCCACACGGGGACGGGCGGCGGCGGTGCCGCCGGTCGCGCACCATTGACGACGGCGGCCGGCGACTGCTTCCCGGCCACCGCCTTCTGCTCGGCTGCGCTGGACACCTGAGGCCTCCCACGGCTCGCGGAACGACCGGCACCAGGGCGTACGGCGTCCCGGCCGCGGTACCCCCTCCAGTCGTCCTCCCCACTGTTCTGCCCAGAGCTTGCGTCGCACTCACGTTTCCCCAGGGCGGGCCCGATCGTTGGGCCCGGCGTGAGGCACCTACAAGGGCACGTACACCGGCGCGCTCGGCGCGCGGGGACCGCACTGGCCGCCGTACTGACATGGGCCGGCCTGCTGGCCGGCTGCACCTCCGGCTCCCCGGGAGGGATCGATCTCGGCGGGCTCGGCAAACCCCCCGCACCCGAGGACGTCATCCGCGTCTCGCCGGACGACGGCAGCAAGGGCGTCCGGCCGGACAGCCGGCTGCTGATCCGGGTGGCCAGCGGACGACTGGAGTCCGTCGAGGTCGTCAAGTCCCAGGACGCGCAGGACACCCCGGTGTCCGGCCACACCTCCGAGGACGGCCTGCGCTGGGAGCCCGACGAGGCACGGCTCGCGCTGGCCGCCCGGTACACCGTCGACGTGGTCGCCCTGGACGGCCACGGCCGCCGCTCCGCACGGCACACCACCTTCACGACCTACGTCCCCGACGAGCGGTTCATCGGCTACGTCACCCCCGAGAACCGTTCCACGGTCGGCACCGGGATGATCGTCTCCCTGGAGTTCAACCGGGAGATCGAGGACCGCGCGGCCGTCGAACGCGCCGTCCACGTCAGCGCCGAGCCGCCCGTGGAGATCCGCCCGCACTGGTTCGGCAAGGGCCGCCTCGACTTCCGCCCCGAGCACTACTGGAAGCCCGGCACCCAGGTCACCGTCGCACTCCGGCTGCGGGACGTCGAGGGGGCGCCCGGGGTCTACGGCCTCCAGTACAAGACGTTCTCCTTCACCGTCGGCCGCAGCCAGGTCTCCCTGGTCGACGCCGCGAAGCACACCATGCAGGTCCGCCGGGACGGCGCGCTCCTCGCGACCGTCCCGATCACGGCGGGCGCCCCGAGGACGACGACGTACAACGGCAAGATGGTCGTCTCCGAGATGCTCGAGGTGACCCGCATGAACAGCCGCACGGTCGGCTTCGGCGGCGAGTACGACATCCCGGACGTCCCGCACGCCATGCGCCTCACCGACTCCGGCACCTTCCTGCACGGCAACTACTGGGCACCGAACGCCCCCGGCAAGGTCAATGTCAGCCACGGCTGCGTGGGCCTCAGGGACGTCAAGGGCGGCGGTTCGGACACCCCGGCGGGCTGGTTCTTCGACCGCAGCCTCATCGGTGACGTCGTCGAGGTCGTCCACAGCAATGACAAAAAGGTCGCTCCTGACAACGGCCTCGGCGGGTGGAATATGGGGTGGAAGGCCTGGAAGGCGGGCAGTGCGGCGAAGTAGCCAGGTGGGGGGCCGGGTCGGGGCCCCGGAGCGCGGGCGCGGTTGGGACCGAACGGTGACAATCGCACCCCGCCGAGGGGCCTGATCTTGCGGTTAATATCACCGGACGCGCGGGGAGCGCGGGGGTTGCGGGCCTGTGACCGGGCCCGGCGAGGGGAGAACGGACTTGAACGTGCGACCGATATCGGGGGCGTCGGTTGACGCACACGGGCGTGGCCGCAAGCGCATGGCGGCGCTGCTGCTGGGGGTCATGCTGACCGCCGTCACGGCGTGCGGCGGAGGGGACGGGGGCTCCGGTTCCGGGACCGGCTCCGGCAAGGGCGAGGACGGCGGTTCGGCCGAGAGCAAGCAGTCCGTGGCCGTGGTGGCCATCGCGCCGGCGGACGGCGCCAAGTCCGTCGGGACCAGCGGGGCCCTGAAGGTCAGCGCCGACAAGGGCAGGCTGACCACGGTCGAGGTCAAGGACTCCAAGGGCGAGAAGATCGCCGGCAAGATATCCGCGGACGGCGCCTCCTGGACGCCGTCCAGCCACCTGGCCGCCGCCACCAAGTACACGGTGCACGCGGTCGCGAAGGACTCCGAGGGCCGTACGGCCGCCGAGGACTCCAGCTTCACCACGCTCACGCCGAAGAACACCTTCGTCGGCACCTTCACGCCCGAGGACGGCTCGACCGTCGGCGTGGGCATGCCGTTCTCCGTCCGTTTCACCCGGGGCATCACCAGCCCCGAGGACGTCGAGAAGGCCATCACCGTCAAGACCGAGCCGGCCGTCGAGGTCGAGGGCCACTGGTTCGGCAACGACCGGCTGGACTTCCGCCCCGAGAAGTACTGGAAGGCCGGCACCAAGGTCACCGTCGAGCTGAACCTGGACGGCGTCGAGGGCCGCGAGGGCGTCTACGGCAAGCAGACCAAGACCGTCTCCTTCACCATCGGCCGCAGCCAGGTCTCCGTCGTGGACGCCAAGAAGCACACGATGAAGGTCATGCGGGACGGAAAGCTCTACAAGACCATCCCGGTCACCACCGGCAAGCCCGGCTACGCCACCTGGAACGGCCAGATGGTCATCAGCGAGAAGTTCACGGTGACCCGGATGAACGGCGACACCGTCGGCTACGACGGCGAGTACGACATCAAGGACGTCCCGCACGCGATGCGCCTGACCAACTCCGGCACCTTCGTGCACGGCAACTACTGGGGCGGCGGAGCCTTCGGCAACTACAACGCCAGCCACGGCTGCATCGGCCTGCGCGATGTGCGCGGCGGCTACGACAAGTCGGTGCCGGCCGCCTGGTTCTTCAACCACTCCATGGTCGGCGACGTGGTGACGGTGAAGAACTCCACCGACCCGACGGTCGACCCGGCCAACGGGCTCAACGGCTGGAACCTGTCCTGGGCGGAGTGGAAGAAGTAGCGGTCCGTACGACGGCGACGGCCCCGGTGTGAGCTACCGCACCGGGGCCGTCGCCGTTAGTGGCCGTTAACCTTCCCTCATGACCGTGACTCTCGAAGTGGCCGACGGCGTCGGCACCCTGCGCCTGGACCGCCCGCCCATGAACGCGCTGGACATCGCCATCCAGGACCGCCTCAAGGAGCTCGCCGAGGAGGCCGCGCGCCGCGAGGACGTACGAGCCGTGGTGATCTACGGCGGGGAGAAGGTGTTCGCGGCGGGCGCGGACATCAAGGAGATGCAGGCCATGGACCACACCGCGATGGTCCTGCGCGCCCGCGCCCTCCAGGACTCCTTCACGGCGGTGGCCCGCATCCCCAAACCGGTCGTCGCGGCCGTCACCGGCTACGCCCTCGGCGGCGGCTGCGAGCTGGCCCTGTGCGCGGACTTCCGGATCGCCGCCGACAACGCCAAGCTGGGCCAGCCCGAGATCCTGCTCGGTCTGATCCCGGGCGCCGGTGGCACCCAGCGCCTGGCCCGGCTGGTGGGCCCGTCCAAGGCGAAGGACCTCATCTTCACCGGCCGGATGGTCAAGGCCGAGGAGGCGGAGCGGCTGGGGCTGGTGGACCGGGTGGTCCCGGCGGCCGACGTCTACACCGAGGCGCACGCCTGGGCGGCGAAGCTCGCGCAGGGTCCGGCGATCGCGCTGCGGGCGGCCAAGGAGTCGATCGACACCGGCCTGGAGACGGACATCGAGACCGGACTGGCCGTCGAACGGAACTGGTTCGCGGGCCTGTTCGCCACCGCCGACCGGGAGACCGGCATGCGCAGCTTCGTCGAGGAAGGCCCCGGCAAGGCGAAGTTCCTCTGACGGCGTCTGAGGTCGCCCGAGGTCGTCTCAGTTCGTCTGAGTTCGTCTGAGGGTCGCTCGAGAAAAACCGCTGCGGCACTTGCTGTTGACGGGATGTCTGATCCGGGTCCCTCGATGGGGCGGTTTATGGGAGCCTTAAGGCAACCTTAACCCTGCCTTGTCGAGGGAGCCGTCGATTGCCTCCAGCCGAGCCTCCGTCGCAGGTCAGCCAGGCTGCGACACCCTCCGACCTGCCTCTGGCACATGCCGATCGCAACCAGCGGAACGGTGGCTTCCGGGGGGCGTATTCCGCGGAGACTACCCCGCGGGGGAGCCGGTGCGGCCATGATGGGGGCATGGCGGGGCTGGAGGGCAGCGAACAGCCGCGGGGACACGGCCGTGCGACCGCGGCGCGCTGGTCTCCCACGGTCGAGGACGAACACGCGCTCAAGGTGCTGGAGTTGTTCGGCAACCCCACCGAGGCGGAGGTCCCGCTCCCCAGCCGCCCCGAATCCGCAGCCACGGCCCGCCGGTTGGCCCAGGTGGTGGTCCTGCGGCAGTGGGGACTGACCCCGAAGATGACCGAGGACGCCGTCCTGCTCGTCTCCGAACTCGTGGGCAACGCCGTACGGCACACCGGCGCCCGGGTCTTCGGGCTCCGGATGCGGCGCCGCCGAGGCTGGATCCGGGTCGAGGTGCGCGACCCCTCCCGCGGACTGCCCTGTCTGATGCCGGTGCAGGAGATGGACCTCAGCGGCCGGGGCCTGTTCCTGGTGGACAAGCTGTCCGACCGATGGGGCGTGGACCTGCTGCCGCGCGGCAAGACGACCTGGTTCGAGATGCGGGTCGCGGACCGCTGATCCGGTAGCGCCATCGAACGGGTGAATCGGGGGTTTTCGCCCGTAACCCCCCTTAAATGGTGCGGGTGACCACGACCGATCGTCGGACGCTGCTCCGCCTCAGCACGGGGCTCGTCCTCACCACCGGCTGTGCCACCAGTGGCGCCGTCACCCACCCCACCCGCTCCCGCGCACCGGCCACCCCCTCGCCCGCCCCCGGCCCCCGCCGCCTCCCCGGTCTCCCCGCCCAGCTCACCCACGGCCCCCGCACCCGCCCCCGGGTGGCCCTCACCTTCCACGGCAACGGCGACCCCGCCACCGCCCGCGCCCTCCTCGGCGAGGCCGAACGCTCCGGCGCCCGGCTCACCGTGCTCGCCGTCGGCACCTGGCTGGACGACCACCCCGAACTGGCCCGCCGGATCCTCGACGGCGGCCACGACCTCGGCAACCACACCCTCCACCACCTCGGCGTCAACGACATGTCCGAGGCCGACGCCCGCGCCGAGATCACCGGCTGCGCCGAGCGGCTGCGGCGGCTCACCGGGTCGATCGGCAGCTGGTTCCGGCCCTCGCGCGCCGCCCGGGCCTCCCCGCTCGTGGAACGGCTGGCCCGCGAGACCGGCTACCCGCACGTCCTGTCGTACGACGTCGACTCCCTCGACTTCACCTCGCCCGGCGCCCCGGCGGTCACCCGCACGGTCCTGCGCGAGGTCAGAGCCGGGTCCGTGGTGAGCCTGCACTTCGGGTACGCCGACACGGTCGCCGCCCTCCCCGCCGTACTGGAAGAACTCGACCGCCGCGGCCTGGCCGCGGTGACGACCACGGAGCTGTTCAGCTGATGCACCGCCTTGTGAAGCACGTCCTGGCCGCGAGTGCCGTCCTCACCGCCCTCGCCGCCTGTGGCACCGACACCCGTGACCAGGCCACCGACCCACGCACCACCAAGGCCGCGGTCCCCGCCCCGCCGAAGAGGAAGCCCGTCCACGGGCTGCCCGGCATGCCGCCCGTCCTGGACCCGCAGGACGTGTACGCCGCCGATCGCCCGAACAAGCTCTCCCCGGTGGTCAAGGACTTCCCGTCCCGGGTCTACGTCCCCAACACCGAGTCCGACACGGTCTCCGTGATCGACCCGAAGACGTACGAGATGATCGAGACGATCAAGGTCGGGCGGCAGCCCCAACACGTCGTGCCCTCCTGGGACATGAAGACCCTGTGGGTCAACAACAACCGCGGCCACACCCTCACGCCCGTCGACCCGAGGACGGGGAAGGCGGGCAAGCCGGTCGAGGTGCACGACCCGTACAACCTCTACTTCACGCCCAACGGCAAGTACGCCGTGGTGATGGCCTCCCTCGACCGCGAACTCGTCTTCCGCGACCCGCACACCATGGACCGCAAGAAGACCGTCCCGGTCAGCTGCTACGGCGTCAACCACGCCGACTTCTCCCTGGACGGCAGGTACTTCATCGTCTCCTGCGAGTTCAGCGGCGAGCTGCTGAAGGTCGACACCGAGAAGATGAAGGTCGTCGGCCAGCAGAAGCTCCCCTTCGACGGGGCCATGCCGCAGGACGTGAAGATCTCGCCCGACGGCAAGCGGTTCTACGTCGCCGACATGATGGCCGACGGCATGTGGGTCCTCGACGGCGACACCTTCGGCAAGCCGAAGCTCCTGCCCACCGGCAAAGGCACCCACGGCCTCTACGTCAGCCGCGACTCGCGGGAGATGTACGTCTCCAACCGCGGCGAGGGCACCGTCTCCGTCTTCGACTTCACCCAGGACAAGCTCACCAAGAAGTGGCGCCTGCCCGACGGCGGCAGCCCGGACATGGGCGGCGTCTCGGCGGACGGCAAGGTCCTGTGGCTGTCGGGGCGTTACGACGCCGAGGTGTACGCCATCGACACCCGCACCGGCGTGCAGCTGGCCCGGATCCCGGTGGGCCGCGGCCCGCACGGACTCGCGGTCTACCCCCAGCCCGGGCGGTACTCACTGGGTCACACGGGCATCTTCCGCTGACCCGCCGCCCCCCGCGGCCCGGCACCGAGCAGCAGCGCCTCCGCGCCGACCGGACGGTAGCCGGCCGCCTGGAACGCCCGCGTGCTGCGGGCGTTCCCCGGGGCGATCTGGGCCCACAGCGGCTCCTCGACGAGATGCCGGGCGGCGGTCACCAGCGCCCGCCCCAGCCCCCGGTGGCGTGCGCCGTCGTCCACCTCGACCGAGACCTCCAGCCGCCCACCGACCCCGCGCCCGGTCACCAGCACCCCGCCGTCGGTGGTCCAGGCCCGTACGTCGTCCCGGCGCCCGCGCGCGTACGCGACGCGCGCATGGCCGGCGTCCTCGATCTCCTCCAGAGCGAGCGGCGGGTCGCCCGGCAGCGGGGCGGCGACCAGCAGCGCGTCGATCGTCTCGGTCCTGCGGCCCGTCCGCCGCATCAGCGCGGCGAGGAACAGCGGGTTCATCGTCGCGGCGAGCGGATCGCAGTCGAGGCCGCGCAGGGTCGCGCGCACCCAGTCCGGGTCCTCGTCCGTGAAGACCACGGAGTGCGCGGTGAACGCGATGACGCCGGCGTCCCGGTGCGCGTGCGGGCGTACGACGGTGGTGCCGCCGTCGGCCGGCGGGAAGACGCCGCGGGCGGCCGCGTCGAGAATGTCCCGGAGGGTCTCCACCTCTGTGCTCCTTGAGTCTCCACCCATTGCAAGCCCCAGACTCGCAGACATGATCGACGACGGCACCGGACTCCTGGGTGGTCGCCGCGTTGCGTGCTCGGGACGCCGGTTAACCTGACCTCCGTCAGCAAGACGGCAAGGAACGAGAAAAAGGGGCGGACCGGTGGCGAACATCGAGGAAGCGCGCAAGGAGTTCGAGCGGATCGATACGGACGGTGACGGGTTCATCACCGCTGCCGAGTTCAAGACCGCCCTGGCCCAGGCCGGCGACTGGAACGTGACCGACTCGGTCGCCGAGGTCATCATCAAGACCCGTGACCTGAACGGCGACAAGGTCCTGTCCTTCGAGGAGTTCTGGGCGTACCTCAGCAAGTGACGCACGCGGAAAGGGGGCGCCCGGGTCTCGGCCGGGGCGCCCCCTTCGTCGCGCCGGAGGGGTGCCGCGCGGGGTCCGGCGAGGTTCAGGACCCGCGGACCGGAATATCCGTCGGTCTGCCCCGGTTGTGACCCTCAGACGTATGCACATGCATCGACCTGAAGGGCCTGTCATGAAGATCGGCATCATCGGCGCGGGAAACATCGGCGGCAACCTCACGCGGCGGCTCACCGCACTCGGGCACGAGGTGAACGTGGCCAACTCGCGCGGCCCGCACACCCTCACCGACCTGGCACAGGAGACGGGCGCGACGCCCGTACCGGTCGAGGAGGCGGCGCGGGGCGCCGAGGTGGTCGTCGTCACGATCCCGCTGAAGGCGATCCCGGACCTGCCCAAGGGGGTGCTCGACGGTGCGGCCGAGGGCGTGGCGGTGATCGACACCGGCAACTACTACCCGACGCGGGACGGCCGGATCGACGAGATCGAGGACGACGGGGTGACGGAGAGCCGCTGGACCGAACGCCGGCTCGGCCACCCCGTGATCAAGGCCTTCAACGGCACCTACGCCCAGGACATCCTGGACCGGCACCGCCCGGCCGGTGCCCCCGACCGCCAGGCGCTCCCGGTCGCGGGCGACGACGAGCCCGCCAAGGCGAAGGTCCGCGCCCTGATCGACGAACTCGGCTTCGACACGGTCGACGCGGGCGGCCTCGACGAGTCCTGGCGCCAGCAGCCGAACACGCCGGTGTACGGGCTGCGGGAAGGCGTCGAGGCGGTCACGAAGGCGCTGGCGCAGGCGAGCCCCGAGCGCACACCGGAGTTCCGCGCCTGAGACCCGCCCGAGGTCAGACGATCTCCAAGGGCACGTGCGGCCCGTCGGGCAGCTCGACCTCGACGGCGTCCCCGGGCCGCACGACACCGCCCTCGACGACGACGCTCATGATCCCGGACCTGAACCGTGGCGTGCCGTCGGCGTCCCGCCCGACCACCTGCTTCATCAGCCCCTTCCGGAAGCCGTCGATCTGCGCGCACGGGTTCCGCAGCCCGGTCACCTCGACCACGGCCCGCTCGCCGAGGCGCAGCCGCGTCCCGGCGGGCAGCCCCAGCAGATCGATCCCGCGCGTGGTGACGTTCTCCCCGAGCTCACCGGCGCCGACCTCGAACCCGGCCTGACGCACCTCCTCGAACAACTCCTCGTGGATGAGGTGCACCTGCCGCAGATTCGGCTGCGAAGGGTCCTTCCGCATCCGGAACCGATGCTTCACCGTCTGCCCGGCGTGGATGTCCCCCTCCACCCCGAGGCCGGCGAGCAGGGTGATGCTCTCCCGGTTCGGCTTGGTGAACGAGTACGTCCCACTGCTGCTGACCGCGGCGACCGACCCACCCATGACGAAGCTCCCCTCTGCGACGCGGCCGCTGCTGCGCCGCAGGTCGGAGCTTACGGCGAGGAGGGCGAGGTCAGCTCGCCCCGGCCCATTCGCGCAGCGCGGCCCGGCTCGCGAAGTCGGCCACGTCCTTGTCCACCGGGTCGTCCGTGTACTGGTGGAAGCGCCACGTCGCCTTGATGCGGGGCTTGCCCGCCGTCACGTAGTCGGCGATCCACAGACCGTCCCCGGCGTAGGACGTCCTGTCGATGTCCAGCCAGTAGTTGCGGTTGCAGTAGAGCAGGACCCGGTGGTGCGGGCGCAGCGCCTTCACCTTGCGTATGAAGCTGTCCTTCTCGGCGTTGCTCGCGTGGGTCCCCTCCCCGGTCGTCTCCCAGTCGACGGCGAGGATGTCGCCCGCCCGCTCAGGGGCCTTGGCCACGAAGTACTCCGCCTGGGCGGTGAGGTTGCCCGGCCACAGGAAGTGGTAGAAGCCGACGACCAGACCGGCGTCACGGGCCGTCTTCGTCTGGGCCGCCAGCCTGGGGTTCGTGTAGGTGCGGCCCTCCGTCGCCTTGATGAAGACGAAGGAGAGGCCGTCGGTGTCGTAGGAGGAGGGCTGGTAGGAGCTCACGTCGATGCCGCGCAGCATGGGGACTCCCTGAAGTGCCGTTGGGGGGACAGGAGTTGCAGCACCCATACCCTAGGGCCTGTTGTGAAAGTGGCCTCTGCCGCGCGACGCCCGGCACGCACTCTCGCCGCACCGCCCGAAAGCCCGAGTACGCCCAGTACGAGGGCTTCCGGGCGGCACGCCGAGAGCACGCACCGAACGCCGCGCGGCCGCCCTCCGGGCGACGAGGCCACTTTCACAACACGCCCTAGGCGTCCGCCCGCCGGGCGGAGGGTGCGCGGCTCGGTCCCCGCGGCGCCCCGGCGGGACGCGAGCGCGGCCGGACCCGGACCACGCGGTCCGAGAGCGCCTCGGCGCCGACGACACGGGCGAAGTCGCTGAGGGCGAGGACGCGCGGTCCGTGGTGGCCCTGCTGGTCACGCTGGTGAGGCGGTGAACGCGGTGCCGCTCAGCACTCGATGATGTTCACCGCGAGCCCGCCGCGCGCGGTCTCCTTGTACTTCACCGACATGTCGGCGCCGGTCTCCTTCATGGTCTTGATGACCTTGTCGAGGGACACCTTGTGCGAGCCGTCCCCGCGCATCGCCATCCGGGCCGCCGTGACCGCCTTCACCGCGGCCATGCCGTTGCGCTCGATGCAGGGGATCTGCACGAGCCCGCCGACGGGGTCGCACGTCAGGCCCAGGTTGTGCTCCATGCCGATCTCGGCCGCGTTCTCCACCTGCTCGGGGGAGCCGCCGAGGACCTCGGCCAGCGCGCCCGCCGCCATCGAGCAGGCCGAGCCCACCTCGCCCTGGCAGCCGACCTCGGCGCCGGAGATGGAGGCGTTCTCCTTGAAGAGCATGCCGATCGCGCCGGCGGCCAGCAGGAAGCGGACCACGCCGTCCTCGTCGGCGCCGGGCACGAAGTTGATGTAGTAGTGCAGGACCGCCGGGATGATGCCCGCCGCGCCGTTCGTCGGGGCGGTCACGACCCGGCCGCCCGCCGCGTTCTCCTCGTTCACCGCCATCGCGTAGAGCGTGATCCACTCCATCGCGTGCGCCAACGGGTCGCCCTCCGCGCGCAGTTGGCGGGCCGTGACGGCGGCGCGGCGCTTGACCCGCAGGCCGCCCGGCAGGATGCCCTCGCGTGACATGCCCCGCGAGACGCAGGCCCGCATGACCTGCCAGATCTCCAGCAGACCGGCGCGGATCTCGTCCTCGGTGCGCCAGGCGCGCTCGTTCTCCAGCATCAGCGCGGAGATCGACAGGCCCGTCTCCTTCGTCAGACGCAGCAGCTCGTCGCCCGTGCGGAAGGGGTACTTCAGGACCGTGTCGTCCAGCTTGATCCGGTCCTCGCCGACCGCGTCCTCGTCGACGACGAAGCCGCCGCCGACCGAGTAGTACGTCTTCGACAGCAGCTCGGCGCCGGCCGCGTCGTACGCCCACAGCGTCATGCCGTTGGCGTGGTACGGCAGGGCCTTGCGGCGGTGCAGGACCAGGTCGTCGTCGAAGGAGAACGGGATCTCGTGCTCACCGAGCAGGTTCAGCAGTCCCGCGTCCTTGATCGCCGCGACCCGGTCGTCCGCCCCCTCCACGTCGACCGTGCGGGGGGAGGCTCCCTCGAGTCCCAGCAGCACCGCCTTCGGGGTGCCGTGGCCATGACCGGTCGCGCCCAGGGAGCCGTAGAGCTCCGAGCGGACCGAGGCGACGGCGGGCAGCAGGCCCTCGTTGCGCAGTCGGCGGGCGAAGATGCGGGCCGCACGCATCGGGCCGACCGTGTGCGAGCTCGACGGCCCGATGCCGATCGAGAACAGGTCGAAGACCGAGATGGCCACGGGAACTCCTTGCTAGGGGGTGGGGGCACACGTCGTCGGGTGCCCCCACCGGGGAACTACTTGTTCAGGCCGGGGTACAGCGGGTGCTTGTCGGCCAGGGCCGTCACCCGCGCCTTGAGAGCCTCGACGTCGTACGACGGCTTCAGTGCCGACGCGATCACGTCCGCGACCTCGGCGAAGTCCTCGGCCGTGAAGCCGCGGGTGGCGAGGGCGGGCGTGCCGATCCGCAGGCCCGAGGTGACCATCGGCGGACGCGGGTCGTTCGGGACGGCGTTGCGGTTGACCGTGATGCCGACCTCGTGGAGACGGTCCTCGGCCTGCTGGCCGTCCAGCTCGGACTCGCGCAGGTCCACCAGGATCAGGTGCACGTCGGTGCCGCCGGACAGGACGTTCACCCCGGCCGCACGGGCGTCCTCGGCCGTCAGCCGCTCGGCGAGGATCCGCGCCCCTTCCACAGTACGCCGCTGGCGCTCCTTGAACTCCTCGCTCGCGGCGACCTTGAAGGAGACCGCCTTGGCCGCGATCACGTGCTCCAGCGGACCGCCCTGGAAGCCCGGGAAGACCGAGGAGTTCAGCTTCTTCGCGAACTCCTTCCGCGCCAGGATGATCCCGCCGCGCGGGCCGCCGAGGGTCTTGTGGGTCGTGGAGGTGACGACGTCCGCGTGCTCCACCGGGTTCGGGTGCAGCCCCGCCGCGACCAGACCGGCGAAGTGCGCCATGTCGACCCACAGGTACGCCTCGACCTCGTCGGCGATCCGCCGGAACTCCGCGAAGTCCAGCTGGCGGGGGTACGCCGACCAGCCCGCGATGATCACCTTCGGGCGGTGCTCCTTGGCGAGCCGCTCGACCTCGGCCATGTCGACCAGGCCGGCGTCGTCCACGTGGTAGGCGACCACGTTGAACTGCTTGCCGGAGAAGTTCAGCCGCATGCCGTGCGTGAGGTGGCCGCCGTGGGCCAGGTCCAGGCCGAGGATGGTGTCGCCGGGCTGGGCCAGCGCGAACAGGGCGGCCTGGTTGGCGGAGGCACCGGAGTGGGGCTGGACGTTGGCGTACTCGGCGCCGAACAGCTCCTTGATCCGGTCGATGGCGATCTGCTCGGCGACGTCGACGTGCTCACAGCCGCCGTAGTAGCGACGGCCCGGGTAGCCCTCGGCGTACTTGTTGGTCAGGACCGAGCCCTGGGCCTCCATGACCGCGAGCGGAGCGAAGTTCTCCGAGGCGATCATCTCGAGCGTGGACTGCTGACGGTTCAGCTCGGCGTCGACCGCCGCGGCGATCTCCGGGTCGAGCTCGTGCAGGGGCGTGTTCAGTGCGGACATCAGGTGTACGACTCCTCAGCCGGCGGAAAAGGCGGTGTACTCGTCGGCGGAGAGCAGGTCGGCCGGCTCCTCCGTGACGCGTACCTTGAACAGCCAGCCGCCCTCGAAGGGGGCGGAGTTCACCAGCGACGGGTCGTTGACGACGTCCTCGTTGACCTCGGTGACCTCACCGGAGACGGGGGAGTACAGGTCGGAGACCGACTTGGTCGACTCCAGCTCGCCGCAGGTCTCGCCCGCGGACACCGAGTCACCGACCTCCGGGAGCTGGACGAAGACGACGTCGCCGAGCGCGTTGGCCGCGTGCTCCGTGATGCCGACCGTCGAGACGCCGTCCTCGGCGCCCGACAGCCACTCGTGCTCCTTGCTGTACCGCAGCTGCTGGGGGTTGCTCATGGCCTGAATTCTCCTGTACGCGGGTGATGGTGAATGCCGGGGAGTGCGGAAAACGCGCGTGAGCAGCGCGAATGTGCGCAGGGTCACGCGGGAGCGTGCCCGTGCGCCCAGTGTCTACTTCTGGCGCTTGTAGAACGGGAGAGCCACGACCTCGTAGGGCTCGTGCACGCCCCGGATGTCCACGCCGACCCCGGGGGTGCCCGGCGCGGCGTGCGGGGCGTCGACGTAGGCCATCGCGATCGGCTTGCCCAGCGTCGGGGAGGGGGCGCCGGAGGTGACCTCGCCGATCACCTCGCCGTCCGCGACCACGGCGTACCCGGCACGCGGGACGCGGCGGCCCTCGGCGACCAGGCCGACGAGGACGCGCGGAGCGTTGCTCTCCGCTCGGGAGGCGGCCTCCCGCAGGGCTTCCCGCCCCACGAAGTCGCCCTCCTTCTCGAACTTCACCACGCGTCCGAGCCCGGCGTCGAAGGGGGTCAGGGACGTGGTCAGCTCGTGCCCGTACAGCGGCATGCCCGCCTCCAGGCGCAGGGTGTCCCGGCAGGACAGCCCGCAGGGCACCAGGCCGGCGCCCTCGCCCGCCTTGGTCAGGGCCTGCCACAGCTCCACGGCGTGCTCGGGCTTCACGAACAGCTCGAAGCCGTCCTCGCCGGTGTAGCCGGTGCGCGCGATCAGGGCCGGGACGCCCGCGACGGTGCCGGGCAGGCCGGCGTAGTACTTCAGGCCGTCGAGGTCGGCGTCGGTGAGGGACTTCACGATGCCGGGGGACTCCGGGCCCTGGACCGCGATCAGCGCGTACGCGTCCCGGTCGTCGCGGACCTCGGCGTCGAACCCGGCCGCACGCTCGACCAGCGCGTCCAGGACGACCTGGGCGTTGGAGGCGTTGGCGACGACCATGTACTCGGTCTCGTCGAGCCGGTAGATGATGAGGTCGTCCAGGATGCCGCCGTCCTCGCGGCAGATCATGGTGTAGCGGGCGCGGCCGACACCGACGGAGGCGATGTTGCCGACCAGGGCGTAGTTCAGCAGCGCGGCCGCCTGCGGGCCGGTCACCGTGATCTCGCCCATGTGCGAGAGGTCGAAGAGGCCGGCCTTCGTGCGCACGGCGTTGTGCTCGTCGCGCTCGGAGCCGTAGCGCAGGGGCATGTCCCAGCCGGCGAAGTCGGTCATCGTCGCGCCGAGCGAGCGATGCAGGGCATCGAGCGCGGTCAGGCGGGGTTCAGTGCTCATCGGACGGTTGTCTCCCAAGGCATGACAGGCGAGGTCGTTCCTCCCCATCTGTCATCGGAACCTGAGAGGTTCGCCATGACCGTAGGGGACATGACTTGCACCTTGGGTGGAACCGCCGGAGGGCGGCTCGCTTTTCAGATGTGCCTCGCCCGCGCGGTAACGGGGCCTGAGAGATTCAAGGGAGGGACTTGCTCCTTCGGCGCCCGGGCACTCGTACGAGGACGTACGGCCCGGAACTCTCCCGCGCGGATTCAAACGGCCGGTATGCAGTTGGCGCGGACATCATTGCACGCATCCGTCCGGGGCGGCAGGGGTGGCTCCCCGCGGGGGCCGCTCGGGCTCCACGGACACGAAAGGCACCCTGTAGCAGGCCTGTAGCGAGAAGCGGACGGAAACAGGAGGCGTCGCGGATTACCTTCTCTTTACACTCGACGGGGAGGGGAACTCGTGACCCACTCCAGGGGAGGACGATCACGGTGAACAGGACCTCTGCGTACGCCGCCACCTCGGCCGTCGCGCTGCCCGCGCAGCCGGCCGCCCCGCTCCCGGAGACGCTCCGCGAGACGGCCCGGGAGACGTGCGCACCGCGGCCGGTCGTCCGCGACCTGCGTGAGCGCGCCGGACACAGCCCGCACGCCCTGCTCTTCGCCCCGGCCGACCTCGTCGTGATCACCGGACTGCCCGGCAGCGGCAAGTCCACCCTGATGAAGCGGACCGTCAAGGGCCTGCGCGTCGACTCCCAGGACACCCGCGACCGCTGGGACGAGCGGATGCCCCGCTTCCTGCCGTACGCCGTCTACCGCCCGCTCGTCCGGGCCGCCCACTACCTCGGCCTGTACCGCGCCCTGCGCTCCGGTGAGGGGGTCGTGGTGCACGACTGCGGCACGCAGTCCTGGGTGCGCGGCTGGCTGGCCCGCGCGGCCCGGCGCCGCGGCGGCACCCTGCACCTGCTGCTCCTCGACGTCACCCCGGACACCGCCCTGGCCGGCCAGCGCGAGCGCGGCCGGGGTGTCTCGACGTACGCCTTCCTGCGCCACCGCACGGCCGCCGCCCGTCTGATCCGCTCCGTGGCCGAGGGCGACCTGCCCCCGGGCGTCGGCTCCGCCCTCCTCCTCGACCGGGACGCGGCAAACACCCTGCGCCGCATCGGCTTCACGGGCTGAGGAGCGCGGGCGGACACGGGAGGGTCCGGCGCCGCTTAGGCTCCAGCGGGCGCGCTGAGGCCGCGGTCGGGCACCGGCGGGTCTGGCGCCGCTTCGGCTCCAGCGGGGCTGAGGGCCACGGCCGGTCACTGGCGGTCCGGCGTCGGATCGGCTCCACGGGCTGAGGGTCATGGGGGCCGGGGGCGGGCACCGGCGGTCCGGCGTCCCATCGGACCGCGGGGACCACGGCCCGGGCACCGGCAATCCGGCTCTGCACCGGCTTCACAGGCTGAGGTGGTCCGCGGCCGGGCACGGCCAGGCACCCGCGGTCCTGCGCCGCACCGGCTTCACAGCCTGAGGTCCGCGGCCGGGCACGGCCAGGCACCCGCGGCCCGGCGCCGCACCGGCTTCACGGGCTGAGGAGCACGGCCAAGCACCCGCGGTCCGGCGCCTCAGCCGCTTCGCGGGTACGGACGGGCGTCGGCGGTCGGGGCACCCGCTAGCCTTTTCAGCCACAGGCAGGCCCCAGGCGGCGGTTCTCGGCAGGCGGACGGACAGATGGCATTCCCGGCACAGGCACACCCCCATCCGCACGGCGGCGGTTGGCCCGGCAACGAGCTGGAGGAGGTCCTCTCGGCCTCCCTCGGCATACCCGGGGCGGGCGGCCGGATCATCGAGGTCCTCGGCCGCAGCTTCGTCTGGGTCCCGCTGCCCAACGGCGGCGGCCCGCACAGCGGCCCCCTGGACCTGCCCACCATGGAGATCGGCGGCCAGGCGTTCGTCCCCGTCTTCAGCTCCGAGGAACAGTTCCGGCAGGTCGCCGGCGGGCACATGGCGTACACCGTCGCGCCCGCCGTGGAGTTCGCTCGCGGCCTGCCCCCGCAGGTCGGCATCGCCGTGAACCCGGACGGCGTGGTCGGCGTCCCGCTGCCGCCCGCCGCCGTCGCCGAGCTGTGCCGCATCGGCCGCACCCCGCTGGACGGCCCCAACACCGGTGGCCGCGTCAAGCTGTACGAGCCCGACTGGAAGGACGACCCGGTCGACTTCCTCGCCGCCGCCTCCGCCGAGTTCGCCGCGACCGGCGTGGTCCTGACGGCCCGCCGCTGCCTCGCCGCGATCGAGACGGCCGACCCCGTGATGTTCGTGGGCGTCGAGCTCTCCCGGTGGGAGGGCGACTTGCGTACCCTCCCGATGGACGCCCTCGGCCGGGCCCTGGGCCGCACACCGGTGCCGTGGCCGGTGAACCTGGTCCTGCTGGACGTGGCGGACGACCCGGTGGGCCACTGGATGCGCGAAAAGGTACGCCCGTTCTACCCCCAGGGCTTCGCGACCTCCTGAGGGCACGGGAAACCGTCCGACAGGCCCGCCACGACCCGCACCCCGCAGACCACGCAAGCCCCGGGCTCCCAACGCTTAAGCTGTTTCCGAATACGCAGATTTCCCGAAGGGGCGGACGACGTGAGCGGCACCGGCACCGCGACCGGCACGGTCGAGCACATGCTGCGCCAGGTGACGCCCGGGCGCTACGACGCCTACGAGGCACTCCTCCGTGCCCTCGCGGCCCCTTCCTCCGGCCAGGTCTGGATGCTCCTGTGGCACGGCCAGTCGGGGTCGCCGGACGCCCAGTACGGGAACATGGAGGTCGACGGCTACGGCTACGCCCCCTGTGTCACCTCCGCCCAGGAGCTCAGCGCCAGCGGCTGGAACCGCTCCTACGAGGTCGTCGACGGGGTCGACGTGGCCCGCACCCTCTACCCCGACCACTTCGGCCTCTGGCTCAACCCGCACGCCCCCGGCGGCGGTGTCGGCATCCCCTGGCTCGACCTGCGCCGGATCGCCACCGGTCTGGAGCGCCAGCCCGCCGGCCCGCTCCGGCTCTCGGAGCCCGGCATCGAGATCCCGCAGTTCTACGCCCTGATCGCGCACAACGCCCACCGCACCCCGGCGGTCCGCTCGCTGCGCCGCGCCTGGGTGCAGCCCGCGCTCGGGGCGCCGTACCTCGCCATCGGCCTGGACGTCTACGACACCAGCCCGGCCGCCGTGGACTCGGTGCGCGCGATGATGCAGCAGTCGATCGGCGCGGTCCCGGACGGGCTGCCGGTGTCGACCGTCGCCATGTCCGACGAGTACGACCCGATCGCGATGTGGATGCGCGCGAGCGCCCGCCCCTTCTACGACCGTGAGGCCCACGCCGCGGCCCCCGCCCAGGCCCCTGCGGCGGGGTACGGCTACCCTCCGGCGCCCGGCGGCTACTGAGCCCGACCGGCCACAGGCTCTTCTGTTACGGGAGTGTATCTGCGCGCGTAGATGTGGGCAGAAGGTACCTATGCGGCACCGAATGTCCCAACTGATCCCCGTCCGGCGGCCGTTACCCGCCGTCCGGATAACGGAACCCCCCAGCCCGCATCACGTTTACGCATCCTTTCCCCGCCAAGTCTGGCAACAGATCACCAAAGCGTTGAAGACTCCCGCAGCAGGGGTGGGTTCGCCCCTGTGTACGACGGACTGATCACGCCGCTACAGCGGCAAGTGAGGGCCGGCTACCGCCGGTTGAGAGGGGCCCCTGCCAGATGACGGCACCATTGCACGAGCCGACCGCGGAAGCGGCCCCGAGCGCGGCCGAAGAAGCGGCGGTTGTGAGCGCCGACGCGAAGGCCGTACAGGGACGTTCCCTGGGGCGGATCGCCTGGGAGCGCCTGAAGCGGGACAAGCTTGCCCTCACGGGCGGAATCGTCGTGCTGTTCCTGATCGCGGTCGCGCTGCTCGCGCCGGTGATCACGAACCTGTACGGGCAGGACCCGAACACCTACCACGACGCCGACCTGATCGACCCGCTCTTCGGCACCCCCAAGGGATCCTTCGGCGGCATCAGCGGCGACCACTGGCTGGGTGTCGAGCCGGTCAACGGCCGCGACATCTTCGCGCGCGTCGTCTACGGCGCCCGGATCTCCCTGCTCGTCGGCTTCCTGTCCGCGATCGTCGCCGTGGTCATCGGTACGGTCCTCGGCATCCTGGCCGGCTTCTTCGGCGGCTGGATCGACTCGGCCGTCAGCCGCGTGATGGACGGCCTGCTGGCCTTCCCGCAGCTGCTCTTCATCATCGCCCTGGTCTCCGTCATGCCGAACGAGATGCTGGGCCTCACCGGCACGGGCGTCCGCCTGTTCGTGATGATCCTGGTCATCGGCTTCTTCGGCTGGCCCTACATCGGACGCGTGGTGCGCGGCCAGACGCTCTCGCTCCGGGAGCGTGAATACGTCGAGGCGGCCCGCTCGCTCGGCGCCGGGCGGCTCTACATCCTGTTCAAGGAACTGCTGCCCAACCTGGTCGCGCCGATCATCGTCTACACGACGATGATGATCCCCACCAACATCCTCACCGAGGCGGCGCTCAGCTTCCTGGGCGTGGGCGTCAAGCCCCCCACGGCCTCCTGGGGGCAGATGCTCTCGAACGCGATCGACTACTACAAGTCGGACCCCACGTACATGGTGGTGCCCGGTGTAGCGATCTTCATCACCGTTCTTGCCTTCAACCTCTTCGGCGACGGCGTGCGGGACGCGCTGGACCCGAAGGGTTCCCGCTGAACTGCCGTACCCAAAGCGTCCCGTGGCACTGACACGGGGTCTCTCATCAAATTCGGAGGATCCGAGATCGTGACTACCCAACGCACCTCAGGGCGGCGCAAGCAGGCATTTGCCGCTGTCGCCGCGGTCGCCGCGCTGCTGACCACGGCGGCGTGCGGCGGCGGCGACGACGACGGCGGTGAAAAGGGCTCGGCGACGGGCGCGGCCGGCTTCAACGCCGCGAACAACAAGGTCGCCCAGGCCTCGCTGGCCAAGAAGGGCGGCGAGCTGAAGTTCGCCGGTGCCCAGGACGCCGACTCGTGGGACACCACGCGTGGCTACTACGGCTTCATGTGGAACTTCGCGCGCTACTACAGCCGCCAGCTCGTCACGGGCGCCCCGGCGCCGGGCGAAGAGGGCACGAAGCTCTCCCCGGACCTGGCCACCGGCCTCGCCAAGGTCACGGACGACGGCAAGACCTACACGTACACCCTGCGTGACGGCATCACGTGGGAGGACGGCAAGCCGATCACGTCCAAGGACATCAAGTACGGCATCGAGCGCGTCTGGGCGCAGGACGTGCTGTCCGGCGGCCCGGTCTACCTCAAGGACGTCCTCGACCCCAAGGGCGAGTACAAGGGCCCGTACAAGGACAAGTCCGCGGACAAGCTCGGCCTGAAGGCCATCGAGACGCCGGACGACAAGACGATCGTCTTCAAGCTGCCCGCGGCCAACGCGGACTTCGAGGAGATCCTCGCCCTGGTCTCGGCCTCCCCGGTCCGCCAGGACAAGGACACCAAGTCCAAGTACGGCCTGAAGCCGTTCTCCTCCGGCCCGTACAAGTTCCAGTCGTACAGCCCGGGCAAGGACCTGGTCCTGGTCCGCAACGACAAGTGGAACCAGGCCTCGGACCCGATCCGCAAGGCCTACCCGGACAAGATCTCGGTCAAGTTCTTCTCGAACGCCAACGACCTGGACGCCCGTCTGCTCGCCGGTGACTACGACCTGGACATCAACCAGACCGGTCTGTCGCCGCAGGGCCGCACCACCGCCCTGCAGGAGCACAAGGCCAACCTGGACAACCCGGTCTCCGGCTACATCCGGTACGCGGTCTTCCCGCAGACGGTGAAGCCGTTCGACAACGAGCACTGCCGCAAGGCCGTGATCTACGGCGCCGACCACGTCTCGCTGCAGACCGCGCGCGGTGGCCCGGTCGCCGGTGGTGACATCGGCACCAACATGCTGCCCCCGACCGTCCCCGGTTCCGAGGGCCAGAAGTACGACCCGTACGAGCTCGCCGGTGCCAACAAGAACGGCAACGTCACCAAGGCCAAGGAAGAGCTGAAGGCCTGCGGCAAGCCGAACGGCTTCAAGACCACCATCGCGGTGCGCAACAACAAGCCGGTCGAGGTCGCCACGGCCGAGTCCCTCCAGGCCTCGCTGAAGAAGGTCGGCATCACCGTCGACATCGACCAGTACGACGGCTCGCAGACCTCCGGCATCATCGGTAGCCCCTCGAACGTGAAGAAGAAGGGCTACGGCATCATCATCATGGGCTGGGGCGCCGACTTCCCGTCCGTCCAGGGCTTCGGTCTCCCGCTGTGGGACGGCAGCTACATCCTGGAGAGCGGCAACAACAACTTCGCGATGATCGACGACAAGAAGATCAACGGGCTGTTCGACACCTACGTCAAGACGCAGGACGACGCGGGCAAGCTGGCCATCGCGAAGGACATCAACCACGCGGTGATGGAGGGCGGTTACTACCTGCCCTTCGTCTTCGAGAAGTTCGTGAACTGGCGCGGTGACCGTCTGGCGAACGTCTACACGTCGGACAACTACAGCGGCATGTACGACTTCGTCAACCTCGGCCTGAAGTCCTCGAAGTAACCCCGGCACACCCGCCGAACGGCACGAAAGGCAGGTGAAGGCCGGCGACGCGTGATCGCGGGCCACCGGACGACCTCCGGTGGCCCGCGGTCCGCGGCGGGCCGAGAGCTGTGCTCGCTTACCTCATCAGGCGGCTGTTCGCCGCCGCAGTGATGCTCGTGGTCATCATCATGGTGGTCTTCGGCATCTTCTTCCTCGTCCCCAAGTGGGCGGGCGTCGACGTCGCCCTGAGCTTCGTGGGCAAGCAGGCCGACCCCGCCGCCGTCGAGGGCGTGCGGCAGAAGCTGGGTCTGGGCGACCCGATCTACGCCCAGGTCTGGGAGTTCTTCAAGGGCATCTTCGCGGGCCGCACCTACGTGGGCGGTGGCGACACCGTGCACTGCTCCGCGCCGTGCTTCGGCTACTCCTTCCGCAGCGAGCAGGCCGTCTGGCCGGTGCTGACCGACCGCTTCCCGGTGACCCTGGGTCTCGCGCTCGGTGCCGCCGTGCTGTGGCTGATCCTTGGTGTCGCCGCCGGTGTGCTCTCCGCGCTCAAGCGGGGCAGCCTGTGGGACCGCAGCGCGATGGTCGTGGCCCTGTCGGGTGTCTCGCTCCCGATCTACTTCACCGGCCTGCTGAGCCTCGCGATCTTCTCCTACGGTCTGGGCTGGATCGACGGCCAGTACGTGCCCCTCGAGGACAGCTTCACCGGCTGGCTCGGCGGCATGATCCTGCCCTGGATCACCCTGGCGTTCCTCTACGCCGCGATGTACGCCCGGATCACCCGCGCCACCATGCTGGAGATCCTCGGTGAGGACTACATCCGTACGGCCCGTGCCAAGGGCCTGACGGAACGGGTCGTCATCAGCAAGCACGCCATGCGCTCGACGATGACCCCCATCCTGACCATGCTCGGCATGGACCTCGGCGCCCTCATCGGCGGCGCGATCCTGACCGAGACCACGTTCAGCCTCCCCGGCCTCGGCCAGGCCGTGCTGAACGGCATCAAGAACCAGGACCTGCCCATCATCCTGGGCGTCACCCTGATCACCTCCGTCGCCGTGCTGATCGCCAACCTCGTGGTGGACGTCCTGTACGCCGTGATCGACCCCCGAGTGAGGCTCGCATGACCGAACTCAGCAAGAGCGGAGCGGCCGTGGGCGAGCCCACCCCCGCCTCGCCCGCGCCGACCGCGTTCCTGGAAGTGCGCGACCTGAAGGTGCACTTCCCGACCGACGACGGTCTGGTCAAGTCCGTGGACGGGCTCAGCTTCCAGCTGGAGAAGGGCAAGACCCTCGGCATCGTGGGCGAGTCCGGCTCCGGCAAGTCGGTGACCTCGCTCGGCATCATGGGCCTGCACACCGCCGGCCAGTACGGCAAGCGCAAGGCGCAGATCTCCGGCGAGATCTGGCTGGACGGCACCGAGCTGCTCTCCGCCGACCCCGACCACGTGCGCAAGCTGCGTGGCCGCGAGATGGCGATGATCTTCCAGGACCCGCTGTCCGCGCTGCACCCGTACTACACGATCGGGCAGCAGATCGTGGAGGCGTACCGCATCCACCACAACGTGGACAAGAAGACCGCCAAGCGCCGCGCGGTGGAGATGCTCGACCGGGTCGGCATCCCGCAGCCGGACAAGCGGGTGGACAGCTACCCGCACGAGTTCTCCGGCGGTATGCGCCAGCGCGCGATGATCGCGATGTCGCTGGTCAACAACCCCGAACTGCTCATCGCGGACGAGCCGACGACCGCCCTGGACGTGACCGTCCAGGCGCAGATCCTCGACCTCATCCGGGATCTGCAGAAGGAGTTCGGCTCCGCGGTCATCGTCATCACCCACGACCTGGGCGTCGTCGCCGAGCTGGCCGACGACATCCTGGTGATGTACGGCGGACGCTGTGTCGAGCGCGGTCCGGCGGAGAAGGTGTTCTACGAGCCGCGCCACCCCTACACCTGGGGTCTGCTCGGTTCGATGCCGCGCCTCGACCGCGACCAGCAGGAGCGCCTCATCCCGGTGAAGGGCTCCCCGCCCTCGCTGATCAACATCCCGTCGGGCTGCGCCTTCAACCCGCGCTGCCCGTACGCGGACGTCCCCAAGGACAACGTCACCCGCACGGTCCGCCCCGACCTGACCGAGGTCGGCAGCCAGCACTGGGCCGCCTGCCACATGACCCAGGAGCAGCGGGAGCGTATCTGGACCGAAGAGATTGCGCCGAAGCTGTGAGCGAGGACAAAGTGAGCATCCCTGCGCCGAGCGAAGGCACGGTGATCACCAAGAGCGGTGCCGCCCCCGGCGAGACCCTGCTCAAGGTGACCGGGCTCCAGAAGCACTTCCCGATCAGGAAGGGCCTGCTCCAGCGCCAGGTCGGCGCGGTGCGCGCGGTCGACGGCATCGACTTCGAGGTCAAGTCCGGCGAGACGCTCGGTGTCGTGGGCGAGTCCGGCTGCGGCAAGTCGACGATGGGCCGGCTGATCACCCGCCTGCTGGAGCCGACGGCCGGCACGGTCGAGTTCGAGGGCCAGGACATCACGCACCTCGGGGTCAGCGGCATGCGTCCGCTGCGCCGCGACGTGCAGATGATCTTCCAGGACCCGTACTCGTCGCTGAACCCGCGCCACACCATCGGCACGATCGTCGGCGCCCCCTTCAAGCTCCAGGGCGTCACGCCCGAGGGCGGCATCAAGGCCGAGGTCCAGCGGCTGCTGTCGGTGGTCGGTCTCAACCCCGAGCACTACAACCGCTACCCGCACGAGTTCTCCGGCGGTCAGCGCCAGCGCATCGGCATCGCCCGCGCGCTGGCCCTGAACCCGAAGCTGGTCGTGGCCGACGAGCCGGTCTCCGCGCTCGACGTGTCGATCCAGGCCCAGGTCGTGAACCTGCTGGACGACCTCCAGCAGGAACTCGGTCTGACGTACGTGATCATCGCGCACGACCTCTCGGTGGTGCGGCACGTCTCGGACCGGATCGCGGTGATGTACCTCGGCAAGATCGTGGAGCTGGCCGACCGCGAGTCGCTGTACAAGGCGCCGATGCACCCGTACACCAAGGCGCTCATGTCGGCGGTGCCGATCCCGGACCCGCGGCGCAAGAACGCCAAGAGCGAGCGCATCCTGCTCAAGGGCGACGTGCCCTCGCCGATCTCCCCGCCGAGCGGCTGCCGCTTCCACACCCGGTGCTGGAAGGCGACGCAGATCTGCACGACGACCGAGCCGAAGCTCACCGAGCTCAAGCCCGGTCAGCAGGTGGCCTGCCACCACCCGGAGAACTTCGAGGACCAGGCGCCGCAGGACACCGTCCTGCTGACGGTCGCCAAGGAGGCGGCCGAGCTGGTCGCGGACGAGGTGCTCGCGGAGTCGGCGGAGACGTCGGCCGCGGTGGCGGCGGAGGTCGGGGCCGCGGAGCCGTCGTCCGAGGCGCCCGAGGCTCCCGAGGCGCCCGAGGCTCCCGACGCGGCTGAGAGTGCCGCGGTCACCGACGAGCCCGAGGCTCCGTCGAAGGAGAAGTAGGTCCTTCAGTAGGCCCTGTCAGCGAGCCCCCGCCTTCATTTGCAAGGCGGGGGCTCGCTGCTGGGTGAGAATGTACGGGTGCTCCAGAACCTGTTCACCCCTTCCGTCCAGCACACGCTCGATCTCGTCGGCATCTTCGTCTTCGCCATCTCCGGCGCGCTGCTGGCCGTCCGCAAGAACTTCGACGTCTTCGGCATCGCCGTCCTCGCCGAGGTCACGGCCCTGGGCGGTGGACTGTTCCGCGACCTGATCATCGGCGCCGTCCCGCCCGCCGCCTTCACCGATCTCGGGTACTTCATCACCCCGCTGCTCGCCGCCGCCCTGGTCTTCTTCCTCCACCCGCAGGTGGAGCGCATCCAGCTCGGCGTGAACGTCTTCGACGCGGCGGGCCTCGGCCTCTTCTGCGTCACGGGCACGACGAAGGCGTACGACTACGGGCTCGGACTCACCCAGTCGGCCACCCTCGGACTGGCCACCGCGGTCGGCGGGGGTGTGCTCCGGGACGTGCTCGCCAACGAGGTGCCGTCACTGCTGCGCTGGGACCGCGACCTGTACGCGGTCCCGGCGATGGTCGGCGCCACCCTGGTCGTGCTCTGCATCCGCTACGACGCCCTCAACCCGGTCACCAGCGGAGTGGCGGTCGTCACCGCCTTCGTCCTGCGGTTGCTGGCGATGCGGTACCACTGGCGAGCGCCGCGGGCCTGGAACCGGCGGTCGACCGTGAGCGAGGAGTGAGGACGGCCTCCGTCTGTTCTACCGGCTCCGTCTGATCCGCCGAGAAAAGCTACCGCTTAGTAGTCATTTGTTGTAGCGTTCAGCCATGCCAGAAGCAGCTACCGCCACGCAGGCCACGATCGGCGACAGCGAGTTCGACCGGGACACCGCACTCACCCGCCGCGCACCCGGCGTCTACGACATCGACCTGTCCGCCGGCTGGACGATCATCAGTGCCGTCAACGGCGGCTACCTTCTGGCCGTGCTGGGCCGCGCCCTCGCCGACGCCCTGCCGCACCACGACCCGTTCACGATCTCCGCGCACTACCTGACGGCGTCCCAGCCGGGCCCCGCGGTCGTCCGCACCGACGTCGCCCGCACCGGCCGCACCCTCTCCACCGGCCAGGCCTCGCTCTTCCAGTACGACGAGCAGGGCAACGAGATCGAGCGCATCCGGGTCCTGGCGTCGTACGGCGACCTGGACGCCCTGCCCGACGACGTCCGTACGACGGCGACGCCGCCCGCGATCCCGCCCATGGACCAGTGCTTCGGCCCCGAGGACGGGCCGGCCCCCGTCGACGGCAGCTCCGCCATCGCCGACCGCCTGATGCTCAAGCTCGACCCGAGCACGCTCGGCTGGGCTCTCGGCGCCCCCTCCGGCAAGGGTGAGATGCGCGCCTGGTTCGGTCTGGCCGACGGCCGCGACCCGGACCCGTTCTCGCTGCTGCTCGCGGTGGACGCGCTGCCGCCCACCGCCTTCGAGATCGGCCTGAAGGGCTGGGTGCCCACGGTCGAGCTGACGGTCCACGTCCGCTGCCGTCCCGCCCCGGGCCCCCTGCGCGTCTCCATCACCACCCGCAACCTCGCCCACGGGTTCCTGGAGGAGGACGCCGAGGTCTGGGACAGCGCGGACCGTCTGGTGGCCCAGTCCCGTCAGCTCGCCCGCGCCCGGCTCGGCTGAGCGGCGCCCGCCCCGGCACGGACGCCGCCCCGCGGCAGGGATCCTGGTGGGGTGAAGTCCGACCGTCTGCTGTCGATCCTGCTGCTCCTCCAGACCCGCGGCCGTGTCCCGGCGCGCGAACTCGCGGACCGCCTCGACGTGTCCGTCCGCACGATCTACCGGGACATCGAGGCGCTCTCCGCCTCGGGCGTCCCCGTCTGGGCCGAGCGTGGGCGGCACGGCGGCATCGAACTCCTCGCGGGCTTCCGCACGGACGTCACCGGACTGACGGCGGACGAGTCCCGCGCCCTGTTCATCCTGGCGGCGCAGGGCGCGCACGCCGCGCTCGGCCTGGACGCGGCCCTCGGCTCGGCCCTGCGCAAGGTGATGGCCGCCCTTCCGGCCCCGCACCGCCCCGCCGCCGAGGTGGCCTCCCGCCGGATCCTGGTCGACGCCACCCGCTGGAAGGGCGGACCCCGGCCGGCCGTCGACCTGGCGGCGCTCCAGGACGCCGTCTTCGCCGACCGCCGGCTGCGGTTGCGCTACCTGCACAGCGGGCGGCGCGAACCGCGGACGTACACCGTCGACCCGTACGGTCTCGTCTCCAAGGCGGGTGTCTGGTACCTGGTCGCCGACCGGCGGGGGAGGCCACGGCTGTTCCGCGCGGACCGGGTGCGTACGGCGACCGTCCTCGACGAGCCCGTGCGACGGCGGCAGGGCGTCGAACTCGCCGACGTCTGGGAGGTCTTGCGCCGCGAGGTCGAGGAACGCCCCGGCGGGATCGACGTCGTCGTACGCGTCCGGCGCGACCGCCTCGACCTCTTCCTGCGCCTCAACGCCCCTTATCTCGCCGAACTCCCCGAGGACGAGGACGAGGACGAGGTGCACGACGACTGGGTGACGGTCCGGCTGTCGTACGGCGTGCTCGGCGAGACCCGTCAACTGCTGCAGTTCTCCGACCGGATCGAGGTGCTCGACCCGCCCGAGGTGCGCGCGGAACTGGCCCGGGCGGCCGCCTCTGTCACGGACCTGTACCAGCGACCAGGAGGCGGCGCGGGGGAGAACGGCAGGTCAGGCGGGGTGCTTTAGGCGGCCTTTGCCCGGCGCACAGGCAGGGGACAGCGCGTCCTCAAGGGAGCCCTAAGCCGCGTTGGTTGAGTTCCAGCACTCAAGACTCCCTCATCGTTCCTGGAGTTGTCTCTCATGAAGCGTGTGCGTCTCGTCCCCGCGGTGGCCCTGCTGGCGCTCTCGCCCCTCGCCCTGGTGGCCTGCGGCTCGGGCGACTCGTCGTCCTCCTCGAACAGCGGCAACTCCGGTCAGCGGGCCTGTGCCTCCGGCGCGCCCAGCGGCAACCCGTCGGGGATGCCGTCCGGGGCCCCGTCCGGCGCCCCGTCCGGCGCTCCCACGGCGAACGGCACCGCCCAGCCCTCCGGTGCCCCCTCGGGCATGCCGAGCGGAGCACCCGGCGGCGGGCAGGGCGGTCCCGGTGGTGGCATGGGCGGCGGCTGTGGTGGGCCCGGCGGCGGGGGCGGTGGAGTGCCGAGCGGGGCACCCAGCGGCGCCCCGAGCCAGGCGGCGACCTCGGAGGCGACCGAGGGCTGACGCCTCACGTCGTACGACAGGGACGGCCCTCCCGGTGAACGGGGGCGCCGTCCCTCGGCGTGGGGCCGCAGGGGTCGCCGCCGGCCGGTCAGTCCCGCCAGTGTTCCCGTCCGATGCTGATGAGGCGCATCTGGCGGGTGGCGACCTGCGTGACCCGTTCCCGCTCCTCCTCCGGGGCCTCCAGTGCCTCCAGGAACAGGGAGGCGGTGATGAGCATCTGGTCGACGTAGAGATGCGCCAGCATCAGCAGGTCGTCGTCGCTCCAGCCCTCGGACTCCGGGTCCTTGGCGAGTTCCTCCTTCACCTCCTCGGCGAACCGGGCCAGTTGGCCGCGGATGGCCTCCCGCACCGGCTGGACGCCGCCGTGCCGCTCCCGGGCGATGAAGCGGACGTGGGCGGGGTGCGTGCGGACGTGGTGGGAGATCAACTCGACGGCGCGGTCGATGCGTTCGCCGGCGGTGTCGGCCACCGTGACCGTGGTGCGGATCATCGGGTGCAGGCTGCCCAGCGCCTCCTCGACGAGGGCGACGCCGAGGTCGGCGGTGGACCGGAAGTGCCGGTAGAAGGCGGTCGGCGCGACGCCGACGGCGCGCGTGACCTCGCGCAGGCCCAGACTGCTCAGGCTCTGCTCCTCCAGCAACCCCAACGCGGCGTCGAGGAGCGCCTGTCGGGTCTTGAGCTTCTGGGCCTGCCGGATGCCGAGGGTGTGACTCATACCATGCAGTAAACAACTGTTCTCTGGAATTGAGAAGTCGTCGGGAGCGCTAGACTGGGTACTCGGTGAACAACTGTTACTACAACTGTTCACCGACTTGTCACGAGAAGCACCCACGCAAACATCTCGGAGGGGGATCTCATCCCATGCTGTTCCTCGTCGCCGCACTCCTGCTCTTCGGCGCCGTCCTGGGCACCGTCGCCCACGCGCCGTTCGCCTTCACCGCCGTCGCCGCAACCGTGATCGCCGCCTGGCTCGGCATCTTCGCGCTCCGCGAGCGGAACTCCCGCCGCCACGCGTCGACCCGCTGACCTCCGGCCCGCCCGACCCATCGACCCCAGGGGACTGATCACCATGCAGCTCACCGCCCAGGCCACCCAGGCCGGCCGGCGCACCGGAGCCCGCGACGCCGACGGCATGGCCGTGGCCTCCTTCATCCTCGGCCTCGTCGGCCTCCTCGTCCTGAACGTCTTCCTCGGCCCGGTCGCCATCGCCCTGGCGTCGGTGGCCCTGTGGCGCGGTACCGCCCGCCGCGGCCGTGCCTTCCTCGGCCTCGGACTCGGCGTCGCCGACCTGCTCGTCCTGGTCGCCTTCATGCAGATGGACAGCACGGTCTCCTGGAGCTTCTAGCCCGGGACCGCACACGGACCCGACCGGCCGGGCCCGTAGAATCGGGTCACCATGGCTTACCTCGACCACGCCGCGACGACCCCGATGCTTCCCGAGGCGGTCGAGGCACTCGCCGCACAGCTGGCCGTCACCGGCAACGCCTCCTCCCTCCACGCATCCGGCCGCCGCGCCCGGCGCACCGTCGAGGAGGCCCGGGAGACCCTCGCCGAGTCCCTGGGCGCCCGCCCCAGCGAGGTCGTCCTCACCTCCGGCGGCACCGAGGCCGACAACCTCGCGGTGAAGGGCCTGTACTGGTCCCGCCGCGACGCCGACCCGGCCCGCACCCGCGTCCTGGCCAGCCCCGTCGAGCACCACGCCGTCCTCGACGCCGTGCACTGGCTCGGCGAGCACGAGGGCGCCACCGTCGAGTACCTCCCGGTCGACGCCCACGGCCGCGTCCACCCCGAGGCCCTGCGCGAGGCCATCGCCCGCGACCCCGACGACGTCGCCCTCGCCACCGTGATGTGGGCGAACAACGAGATCGGCACGATCATGCCGGTCCGCGAACTGGCGGACGTGGCACGGGAGTTCGGCATCCCGCTGCACGCCGACGCGGTCCAGGCGTACGGCCAGGTCCCCGTCGACTTCGCCGCCTCCGGGCTCGCCGCGATGACCGTCTCCGGCCACAAGATCGGCGGCCCCTACGGCATCGGAGCCCTGCTCCTGGGCCGCGAGTACACCCCCGTCCCCGTTCTGCACGGCGGCGGTCAGGAGCGCCATGTCCGCTCCGGCACCCTCGACGTCCCCGCCGTCGCCTCCTTCGCCGTCGCCGGCCGCCTCGCCGCCGAGCAGCACGAGTGGTTCGCCCGGGAGATCGGCGCCCTGCGCGACGCCCTCGTCGACGCCGTCCGTACGGCGGTCCCGGACGCGATCCTCGGCGGCGACCCCGCGCCCGGGGGCCGGCTCCCCGCCAACGCCCACTTCACCTTCCCCGGCTGCGAGGGCGACTCCCTCCTGCTGCTCCTCGACGCCCAGGGCATCGAGTGCTCCACCGGCTCCGCCTGCACCGCCGGGGTCGCCCAGCCCAGCCATGTCCTGCTCGCCACCGGCACCGACCCGGACCTGGCCCGCGGCACCCTGCGCTTCTCGCTCGGCCACACGTCCACCGAGGCCGACGTGGAGGCGGTCGCCCGGGCGATCGGCCCGGCGGTCGAACGCGCCCGCGCGGCAGGACTGACCTGACGGAAGGCGGACGGGCTGCCTGGTGTCAGGCGGTTCTCGCGCGTGCCGCGCGCACCAGGCGCAGGTACCGGTCCCAGTCCCAGTGCTCGCCGGGGTCCGTGTGGTCCGTCCCCGGCACCTCCACGTGCCCGATGAGGTGCTCGCGGTCCACGGCGATGTCGTACCGCGCGCAGATCCGCGCCGTCAGACGCGCCGAGGCCTTGTACATCGCGTCGGTGAAGTCCTCCGGCCGGTCCACGAACCCCTCGTGCTCGATGCCGACACTGCGCTCGTTGTAGTCCCGGTTGCCCGCGTGGTACGCGACGTCCAGCTCGCGGATCATCTGCGTGACCCGGCCGTCCCGGCCGACGATGTAGTGCGCCGCCGCCCGGTGCCCCGGGTCCTGGAAGGCCTTGACCGCGCTGGCGAAGCTGCCCTGGGTGACATGGACGATCACCCGGTCTATGCCGTAGTCGTCGGGCCGGTCCGCGCGCCGCCAGTTGGCGTCGGAGGCGGCGATCCAGCGCGCGCCGGTGTAGTCGACCTCGCCCTCCTTGCGGGGCTTGTCCACACCGGGCGTACGCCACCACAGGCGCGCCAGCTCGTCGCGGGCCAGCACACCGGTGCCCACCGCGGCGGCCGCCCCGCCCACGATCAGCGCGCGCCGGCCGATGCGCCGGTCGCCGTCCTCGGATGCCCTTTTCGCCCCCATGCGATCGTCAACGGATATCCGGCGGCCGCGGTTCCCGCGCCCCCGTACCCTGGAAGGGTTATGACGAACTCCACGCAGCGCCCCCTCCGCGTCCTCGCCGCCATGTCCGGTGGCGTGGACTCCGCCGTCGCCGCCGCCCGCGCCGCGGAAGCCGGCCACGACGTGACCGGCGTCCACCTCGCCCTCTCGGCGAACCCGCAGTCCTTCCGCACGGGCGCGCGTGGCTGTTGCACCATCGAGGACTCCCGCGACGCCCGCCGTGCCGCCGACGTCATCGGCATCCCCTTCTACGTGTGGGACCTCGCCGACCGCTTCCGTGAGGACGTGGTCGAGGACTTCGTCGCCGAGTACGAGGCCGGCCGCACCCCCAACCCGTGCCTGCGCTGCAACGAGAAGATCAAGTTCGCCGCGCTGCTCGACAAGGCCCTCGCGCTCGGCTTCGACGCGGTCTGCACCGGCCACTACGCCCAGGTGATCGTCCGCGAGGACGGCACCCGCGAACTGCACCGCGCCTCCGACATGGCCAAGGACCAGTCGTACGTCCTCGGCGTCCTCGACGACAGGCAGCTCGCGCACGCGCTCTTCCCGCTCGGTGACACCGTCACGACCAAGGAGGAGATCCGCGCGGAGGCCGAGCGCCGGGGCCTGGCGGTGGCCAAGAAGCCCGACTCCCACGACATCTGCTTCATCGCCGACGGCGACACCCAGGGCTTCCTGGCGAACCGCCTGGGCAAGGCGGAGGGCGACATCGTCGACGAGTCCGGCGCAAGGATCGGCACCCACGAGGGCGCGTACGGCTTCACCATCGGCCAGCGCAAGGGGCTCAGGATCGGCACCCCGGCCGCCGACGGCAAGCCGCGCTACGTCCTCGACATCTCCCCGGTGAACAACACCGTGACGGTCGGCCCGGCCGCCTCCCTCGACGTCAGCGGCCTCACCGCGATCAAGCCCCGCTGGTGCGGCGCCGCCCCGACCGGTCCCGGCACCTACACTGCCCAGCTCCGCGCCCACGGCGGCGAGACCGAGGTGCGTGCGGAACTGGTGGACGGCGAGCTGAGGGTGTCGTTCACGCAGCCCGTCCGCGGGGTCGCCCCCGGCCAGGCGATCGTGCTCTACGACGGCACGCGCGTGGTCGGCTCGGCGACGATCGCCTCGACCACGCGCGCGACGGCGGGCGCCCCGGCGTGACGCGGTCGCCCGCCACCGGCCGGGCCGGCCGTGCCAGGCCCCCGGCCGGTGACCGCCGCTAGCCGGTGACCTCCACCTCGTAGAAGCACAGGTGGTCCTTGATCTCGGCCACCTCCGGCTTCGGCTCCGGGTACGCCCACACCAGGTCGGGGGCGTCCGGCAGCGACCAGTAGGACGCCGTGCCCTTGAAGGGGCAGTACGAGTGCGTGTCGGACGGGGTCAGCAGATCCAGGCGGACGTCCTCGGCGGGGATGTAGTAGCGCACCGGACAGCCCGTCTCGCGCAGGACGAGCGGACGGTCGGTCTCCGCGAGGACATGGTCGCCGTGCACCACGCGCACGTGCTCGGCGCTCCGCTCGACGGTGATGCGGTGCCCTTGGGTCACGATCTGCCTCCTCGGGTGAAGCCGTTGTGGAAGGTGCAGCGCGCGCCGGGCCCGAGTTCTTCCCAGGGAGGCCGCAGGGGAGCGCCGACGCCGGGCGCGGAGACTTCTCGGATGCGGCTGACCGCGATGTCCGACCGGGCCCGTACCGTGGGCCCATGAACATCTGCGTCTTCCTCTCGGCCGCCGACCTCGACGAGCGCTACACCCGCCCCGCGCGGGAGTTCGCCGAACTGCTCGGCAAGGGCGGCCACACGCTGGTATGGGGCGGCTCGGACGTCGGGCTGATGAAGGTCGTCGCGGACGGCGTGCAGGAGGCGGGCGGCCGGCTCGTCGGCGTCTCCGTGGAGTTCCTGTCCGCCAAGGTCCGCCCGGGAGTCGACGCGATGGTGATCGCCAAGGACCTCGCCGAGCGCAAGAGGCTCCTGCTGGAGAAGTCCGACGCGGTGGTGATCATGGTGGGCGGCACCGGCACGCTCGACGAGGCCACGGAGATCCTGGAGCTGAAGAAGCACGGCCACACCGACAAGCCCGTGGTCCTGCTCAACACCGCGGGCTTCTACGACGGCCTGAAGGAGCAGTTCCGGCGCATGGAGGACGAGGGCTTCCTGCCGCGCCCGCTGACCGAGCTGGTGTTCTTCGCGGAGGAGCCGGTGGGGGCGCTGGCCTATCTGGAGGAGAGCCGGGGCATCGCGTGATGCGACGATGACGCCCATGGCTACTCATGTGATCACCGGGGCGGGCTCCGGCATCGGCGCGGCCGTCGCCCGCCGCCTCCACGCGCGCGGGGACGACCTCGTGCTGCACGCGCGCGACGCGGGCCGGGCGAAGGAACTCGCGGCCCAGTTCCCCGGCGCGCAGACCCTCGTCGGCGATCTGGCGGACCCGGACAAGCTGTCCTGGGCCTTCTCCCACCAGTCGCTGCCCGACCGGGTCGACTCCCTGCTGCACATCGCCGGCGTGGTGGACCTCGGTCCGGTCGGCGACCTCACCCCGAAGTCCTGGCGGCACCAGCTCAACGTGAACCTGGTCTCACCCGCCGAGCTGACCCGCCACTTCCTGCCCCAACTCCGCGCGGCGCGCGGCCACGTGGTCTTCGTGAACTCGGGCGCCGGACTGAACGCCCACGCCGACTGGTCCGCGTACGCGGCCTCCAAGCACGGCCTGAAGGCCCTCGCGGACTCCCTGCGCCACGAGGAGCACGCGAACGGCGTCCGCGTCACCTCGGTCTACCCCGGCCGCACCGCCAGCCCCATGCAGGCCAAGGTCCACCAGCAGGAGGGCAAGGAGTACGACGCCTCGAAGTGGATCGACCCCGAGTCGGTCGCGACGGCCCTCCTGACCGCGCTGGACCTGCCCCGCGACGCGGAGATCAACGACCTGACGGTCCGCCCGGGCCGATGACCCAGTCGTGGATGCCCGAGGTGACGGGCGGCGACGAGATACGGGGCTGGCTGGCGCGGGTGTGGGACCGCACCGAGGCCGCGCTGATCCTGGAGGGCGGGGACGACGGCGGTCCGCTCGCGGGGCGCCGGGTGCTCGGTGAGGTCACGGACCCGGCGGACCTGGGGGAGCTGCGGACCCTCACCACCGCGGGCGACTTCCTCGACGACCGCTGCCGCTGCCACGGCTCCCTGACCATCGCCCTGCTCGACGTCGACGCCGAGTTCATCGGCAGCGGCAGCTACCACGGCCGCACCGACGTCTCCTGGGCGGACTTCGGCAACAACCTCCGGGTCGCCGAGCCCGAGCGGCTGCTCGACTTCCTGACACGGTACGGCGCGTACTCGCGGTGAGGCCTTGCGCGCTCCGGCGGCCGGGTCCTGGCGGAGGGTTGCATACGCTGTCCCGGTGAGTGCAGACAGTCAGTTCACCTTCGCCCCCGCCACCGGCATCGGCTCCCTGCCCGGCGGTGACGCCAGGGAGGCCGCCAGGACGGCCACCGGGTCCTTCGAGGACTTCCCGTTCCTGCCCGAGCTGCCCGCGCGCGGACCCGGCGCGGACATGATCGGGCGGACCGCCGGGATGCTCGTCGAGGTCTACGCGCGCGTGGAGCCCAGCGGCTGGCGGATCGGGGACCGGCCCGGCCGGGACACCAAGCGCGCCCGGTCCTGGCTCAATGAGGACCTGGACGCACTGGAGGAGTTCACGCAGGGCTACGAGGGCCCGCTCAAGGTGCAGGCCGTCGGTCCCTGGACCCTCGCCGCCGCGCTGGAGCTCAGGAACGGCGAGGCCGCCCTCGGTGACCCCGGCGCCTGCAGCGACCTGGCCGCCTCCCTCACCGAGGGGCTGCGCGAGCACCTCGCCGAGGTGCAACGCCGCATTCCCGGTGCCCGGCTCGTCCTCCAGCTCGACGAACCCTCGCTGACCGCGGTCCTGCGGGGCCGGGTGAGGACCGCGAGCGGCTACCGCACCCACCGGGCCGTCGACCGGCAGGTCGTCGAGTCGACCCTCCGCGACGTCGTCGGGGTTCACGCCGACGGACCCGTCGTGGTCCACTCGTGCGCACCGGACGTCCCGTTCGCGCTGCTGCGCAGGGCGGGCGCGGCGGCCGTCTCCTTCGACCTCGGCCTGCTCACCGAGCGTGACGACGACGCGATCGGGGAGGCGGTCGAGAGCGGCACCCGGCTCTTCACCGGTGTCGTACCCGGCACGGACACGGCATTGTCGGACCCTGCCGGTAGCGTCATGGGTGTCAGGACGCTGTGGCGCAGGTTGGGGCTGCATCCCGGGCTTCTCGCGGAGGCGGTCACGATCACTCCGGCGTGCGGGCTCGCGGGCGCCTCCCCGAGCTACGCGCGGGAGGCCCTCGCCCACTGCGCCCAGGCGGCGAGATCCCTCGCGGACAACCCAGAGTAACGGGAGGACCACACGGTGGCCGGCGACAAGCAAGCGGAGACGACGGTGCCCGCAGAGGCACGGGAGCAGCACGCGAAGCTCGCTGAGCAGATCGAGGAGCACCGCTTCCGGTACTACGTGCAGGACGCTCCGGTCGTCAGCGACGCGGAGTTCGACCAGCTCCTGCGGTCGCTCGAGGCGCTGGAGGAGGAGTACAGCGAGCTGCGCACACCGGACTCGCCGACGCAGAAGGTCGCCGTCGAGTTCGAGACCGACCTCGCCAAGGTCGAGCACCGCGAACGCATGTTGTCGCTCGACAACGTCTTCGACGACGCGGGGCTCGCCGCATGGGCCGAGCGCGTGCACAAGGACGTCGGTACCTCCGACCACCACTTCCTGTGCGAGCTCAAGATCGACGGCCTGGCGGTGAACCTGACCTACGAGAACGGCCGGCTCACCCGCGCGGCCACCCGGGGCACCGGCCGGATCGGTGAGGACATCACGCCCAACGTGATGACGATCGCCGAGATCCCGCACCGGTTGAAGGGGGACCGGGTGCCGAGCCTCGTCGAGATCCGCGGCGAGGTCTACTTCCCGATGGAGGCCTTCGAGGGCCTCAACGCCCGCCGCCTGGCGGCCGGTGAGAAGCCGTACGCCAACCCCCGCAACTCCGCCTCGGGTTCGCTGCGGCAGAAGGACCCGAAGGTCACCGCGACCCTGCCCCTGCACATGGTCGTCCACGGCATCGGCGCGCTGGAGGGCTTCGACGGCATGACCCGTCTGTCCCAGGCCTACGACCTGCTCAAGGAGTGGGGCCTGCCCACCGCCCAGCACAACAGGGTCGTCGACGACCTCGACGGGGTACGGGAGTTCATCGCGTACTACGGTGAGCACCGGCACTCGGTGGCGCACGAGATCGACGGTGCGGTCGTCAAGCTGGACGAGATCCCGCTCCAGGGACGCCTCGGCTCCACCTCCCGCGCGCCGCGCTGGGCGATCGCGTACAAGTACGCGCCCGAAGAGGTCAACACCAAGCTCATCAACATCCGCGTGGGCGTGGGCCGTACGGGCCGGGTGACTCCCTACGCCCAGGTCGAACCCGTCACGGTCGCGGGCTCGGAGGTGGAGTTCGCCACCCTGCACAACCAGGACGTCGTCAAGGCCAAGGGCGTCCTGATCGGCGACACGGTAGTGATCCGCAAGGCCGGTGACGTCATCCCCGAGATCCTCGGTCCGGTCGTGGACCTGCGGGACGGCGACGAGCGCGAGTTCGTGATGCCGAGCGAGTGCCCCGAGTGCGGCACGGCGCTGCGGCCGATGAAGGAGGGCGACGTCGATCTGCGCTGCCCCAACGGGCAGGGCTGCCCCGCCCAGTTGCGCGAGCGACTGTTCTACCTCGCCGGCCGCAAGGCGCTGGACATCGAGCACTTCGGGTACGTCGCCGCGGCGGCCCTCACCAAGCCGCTGGAGCCCGCCGAGCCGCCGCTGAAGGACGAGGGCGACCTGTTCGACCTGACCATCGAGCAGCTGCTCCCCATCAAGGCGTACGTCCTCGACCAGGACAGCGGACTGCCCAAGCGCGACCCGAAGACCGGCGAGGAGAAGATCGCCACGGTCTTCGCCAACCAGCAGGGCGAGCCGAAGAAGAACGCGGTCGCGATGCTGGAGAACATCGCCGCGGCCAAGGAGCGCCCGCTCGCCCGTGTCCTGACCGGGCTGTCGATCCGGCACGTCGGTCCGGTCGCGGCCGAGGCGCTGGCCCGTGAGTTCCGCTCGATCGAGCGGATCGAGCAGGCGACGGAGGAGGAGCTGGCCGGCACCGACGGCGTCGGCGGGATCATCGCGAAGTCGCTCAAGGAGTGGTTCGCCGAGGAGTGGCACCAGGAGATCCTCCGCAAGTGGCGGGCCGCCGGCGTGCGGATGGAGGAGGAGGCCGGGGGCGAGGACGAGGGCCCGCGTCCGCTCGAAGGCCTCACGGTCGTCGTCACCGGCACCCTGGAGCGCTACACCCGCGACGGTGCCAAGGCGGCCCTGCAAAGCAGGGGGGCGAAAGTGACCGGTTCGGTTTCGAAGAAGACGTCTTTCGTCGTTGTGGGTGACAATCCTGGCTCGAAGTACGACAAGGCGATGCAGCTCAAGGTGCCCGTTCTGAACGAGGACGGGTTCGACGTCCTGCTGGAGCGGGGCCCCGAGGCCGCCGCCGACGTCGCGCTGGCGGTCGAGGAGTAGGCGAGAAGCAGTCGACGAACAGGCGGAGCCGCGGTTGAAGGCCACCCGATCGGCGCATACCAGAGGCATACGGGTGGCCGGGGCGCATTCGGGCAACCGGCGACGACCGCTGCCCGTGGAAGCCTTCTGCGGCCTACTGTTGAGATGTGCGCCTGCCGTGCCCAGCTGCGGTGGGGGCATCCCTTTGCTCCTCAGGAGCAGGGGGAAGGGTTTTCCAACGCGGCGCCGCAGCGGGTGTGTCGGGCAACGGGCCGTGTGGCGTGGGCACCGCCGGCTGTGAGAGGGACGGGAATGGAACCGACCGAGAGCGCCGCCCCGGACTCACGGCTGCGCCGGATGACCGGCGCCTGGCGGGGGAGCCGGCGCGCGCCGGGCGCCGTGACACGTCCGGGCGAGGAGGCGCGCGTCGCCGGACCGTACACCGCCGTGGACGAACGCCCGCCCGCCCCGCTCACCGCCGAGCACGCCTCCGGCATCCCGGGCGTCGGACCCGAGCGGCACCTGTCCTGGCCCGCCCTGCCCACGGCGGTCGTCGCGGTCGCCGGGTTCGTCCTCGGCGCCGGCTTCTACCGGGCCTTCACCGGCAGCCAGGCGCTCTTCCCCTCCGGCACCGTCGGCTGGTCCCTGGCCGTGCTGACCGGCGTCATCGTCGGCCACCTGGTCGCGCTCGGCCGCGCCCGCTGGTGGGGCGGCACCGGCTCGGGCGCCGCCCTCACCCTCGCGGTGCTGGTGCTGTACGGCTGGGTGCCGGCCGGCATGGTCAGCCTCACCGTCGTCGTCCTGGTCGGCACCGCCAGGCGCCACCGCTGGCGGCAGGGCGTCCTGCACGGCGCGGTGGACACCCTCGGCATCGGCGCCGGCGCCCTGGTGCTGGCCGCCTTCGGCCGTGTCCCGTCGGTCGAGACCCCCTGGAACCCGGACAGCTGGACGCTCTACACCGCCCCCGAGGTGATCCTCGTCGCGGTCGCCTATCTCGCGGTCACCCGCACCCTGCTGTGGCACCTGCACGCGCCGCGCACCGGCGCGGTGCCCACCGTCGCCCGTACCGCCCTGGTCAGACAGGGCCTGGTCGCGGTCGCGCTGCTCGGTATCGCACCGCTGGTCTGCGTCGTCGCCGTCGCCAAACCGGTGCTGCTGCCCCTGTTCGCGATCCCGCTCATCGCCCTCGACTCCACCCTGTGGATAGCGCGGGCCCGGGCGGAGGAGCAACTGCGCGACCCGCTGACCGGGCTCCCCAACCGGCAGTGGCTGCTGGAACGCACCTGGAGCGCCCTGGACGACGCCGAGCGCATCGGCGCCCGGTCCGCCCTGATGCTCATCGACCTCGACCGCTTCCGCTCGGTCAACGACACCCTGGGCCACCTGGCCGGCGACCGGCTGCTGCTCCAGATCGCTGACCGGCTCCAGCGGGCCCTGCCGCGCGGGGCGGAGGCCGCGCGGCTCGGCGGTGACGAGTTCGCCGTCTTACTCCCCGTCGCCGACTCCACGACGTCCGCGACCCGCGTCGCCCGGAGCCTCGTCGCGGCCCTCAGCTCACCGCTCGACCTGGACGGACTCACCCTCGTCCTGGAGGCCAGCGCCGGAGTCGCCGTCTTCCCCGACCACGCCCTGGAGGCCGAGGGGCTGCTGCGCCGGGCCGACGTGGCGATGTATCAGGCGAAGCGGGACCGTACGGGCGTCGAGGTCTACGAGTCCAAGCGGGACTCCAACACCCCGGACCGCCTCGGGCTCCTGGGCGACCTGCGCCGGGCCCTGGACGCGCACGAGGTCGAACTGCACTACCAGCCCAAGGTCCGCTTCGACGGACAGGTGGCCGGCCTGGAGGCCCTGGTGCGCTGGGTGCACCCGGAGCGCGGGAGGGTCCCCCCGGACGAGTTCATCGCGATCGCCGAGTCCTCCGGGCTGATGCCGCACCTCACCGAGTACGTCCTGGACACCGCCCTCGCCCAGGTGGCCGTATGGCGGGCCCAGGGCCTGTACGTCCCGGTCGCCGTGAACGTCTCCCCTCGCGACGTGCACACCCCCGGCTTCGCCGGCTCGGTCGCCGCCCGGCTGGCCCGGCACGGCGTCCCCGCGGGCTCGCTCCAGCTGGAGATCACCGAGCACGTGCTCCTGGAGGACCCGCAGCGCGCCGCCGACACCCTCGCCGGTCTGACCGGGCACGGCGTGAAGATGTCCCTCGACGACTTCGGGACCGGCTACTCCTCGCTGGTCCATCTGCGGCGGCTGCCCGTCAGCGAGCTGAAGATCGACCGCTCCTTCGTCGCCCGGCTGGCCGTGGACACCGAGGACGCCGCGATCGTGCGCTGCACGGTCGACCTCGCGCATTCGCTGGGCCTGCTCGTCGTCGCCGAGGGCGTCGAGGACGACGAGACCTGGGAGCGGCTGCGCGACCTGGGCTGTGACGCCGTACAGGGCTGGCTGGTCGCGGCCGCCATGCCCGCGGAGGAGGCGACGGCCTGGCTGCGGGCGCGCGGTTCGCGCGGGTGGCAGCGGCCGAGGGCGGCGCTGCCGGCGGCCGCCGCCGACGAGTAGCACCCGCAGGCGCCTTGCGGGGATCCTGGTGGTGAGCGCCGAGTCCGCACCGGTCACCAGGGGGATGACAGATGTCGCTGTTCGTACCGAAGTTCGACGAGTCCGTGATCGTGCGGGACGCCGAGGCCGAGACCCTCGGCGGCGCTCCCGTGGCCGTGAAGCTGCTGGCCGACAGCAGTGCGTCCGGCGGTGCGCTGTCCACCGTGCGCGTCACCCTCGGCGAGGGGGCCGACGGCGCGAAACCGCATCTGCACCGCCACTCCGCCGAGATGTTCTTCCTGCTCGACGGCGCGGCGGAACTCCTCTCCGGCGACGACGTCGTCACCGCCGAGGCCGGTGACCTGGTCATCGTCCCGCCGGGCAGACCCCACGCCTTCGCCGCCGTCCCCGGCGCCACCGCCGACCTGCTGATCGTGATCACCCCGGGCGTCGAGCGCTTCGAGTACTTCCGCCACCTCCAGCGCATCCGCCTCGGCGAGGCCGGTCCGGAGAGCCTGCTGGAGGTCCAGGAGCTCTACGACAACCACTTCCTCAGGAGCGAGACCTGGGACGGGCGGCACTGATCCCGGGGAAACCGTTTCACGGGCACACAGCGGCGCCCCATAGGATTGGTGCCAGCCGTCACGGCCAGGGCCCGCCCCGGCGCCGGCCCCGCCCGAACCACACGCACTCACCCAGAGGATCGCTGCATGCCTGGCATCACGCGCGAGGAGGTCGCCCACCTCGCACGGCTGGCGCGTCTGGAGCTGAAGCCCGAAGAGCTCGAGCACTTCGCGGGACAGCTGGACGACATCATCGGCGCGGTCGCACGCGTCAGTGAGGTCGCCGACCAAGACGTACCGCCGACCTCGCACCCGCTCCCGCTGACGAACGTCATGCGGGCTGACGAGGTCCGTCCGTCGCTCACCCCCGAGCAGGCGCTCTCCGGCGCCCCGGCCCAGGAGCAGCAGCGTTTCAAGGTGCCGCAGATCCTGGGGGAGGACTAAGAAGTCATGACGGACATCATCAAGCTCACCGCCGCCGAGACCGCCGCCAAGATCGCCTCAGGCGAGCTCACCGCGGTCCAGGTCACCGAGGCCCACCTGGCCCGTATCGAGGCCGTCGACGAGAAGGTGCACGCCTTCCTGCACGTCGACCGCGAGGGCGCCCTCGCGCAGGCCCGCGCCGTCGACGCCAAGCGCGAGCGGGGCGAGAAGCTCGGCCCGCTCGCCGGTGTGCCCCTCGCGCTGAAGGACATCTTCACCACCGAGGGCATCCCGACGACCGTCGGCTCGAAGATCCTCGAGGGCTGGATCCCGCCCTACGACGCCACCCTCACCCAGCGCCTCAAGGCCGCCGACGTCGTCATCCTCGGCAAGACCAACATGGACGAGTTCGCCATGGGGTCCTCGACGGAGAACAGCGCCTACGGCCCGACCGGCAACCCCTGGGACCTCACCCGCATCCCCGGCGGTTCCGGCGGCGGCTCCTCCGCCGCGCTGGCCGCGCACATGGCCCCCCTCGCCATCGGCACCGACACCGGCGGCTCCATCCGCCAGCCGGCCGCCGTCACCGGCACGGTCGGTGTGAAGCCGACGTACGGCGCGGTCTCCCGCTACGGCATGGTCGCCTTCTCCTCCTCCCTCGACCAGGGCGGGCCCTGCGCCCGTACGGTCCTGGACGCGGCGCTCCTGCACGAGGTCATCGCCGGGCACGACCCGCTCGACTCCACCTCCATCGACGCCCCGGTCCCGCCGGTCGTCGAGGCCGCCCGCAACGGCAGCGTCGCCGGGATGCGCGTCGGTGTCGTGAAGCAGTTCCGCGGCGAGGGCTACCAGGCCGGTGTCATCCAGCGCTTCGACGAGTCGGTCGCCCTCCTCAAGGAGCTGGGCGCCGAGATCGTCGAGCTGGACTGCCCGTCCTTCGACCTGGCGCTCTCCGCGTACTACCTGATCGCGCCGTCCGAGTGCTCCTCCAACCTCGCCCGCTTCGACGGCCTGCGCTACGGCCGGCGGACCGGCGACGACGGCACCCACTCGGCCGAGGAGGTCACCTCCCTCACCCGTGAGGCGGGCTTCGGCCCCGAGGTCAAGCGCCGCATCATGCTCGGCACGTACGCCCTGTCGAGCGGGTACTACGACGCCTACTACGGGTCCGCGCAGAAGGTCCGCACGCTCATCACGCGCGACTTCGAGAAGGCGTTCGAGCAGGTGGACGTGATCGTGTCGCCCACGACGCCCACCACCGCCTTCCCGATCGGCGAGCGCGCCGACGACCCGATGGCGATGTACCTCGCCGACCTGTGCACCATCCCGACCAACCTGGCGGGCAACGCGGCCATGTCGCTGCCGTGCGGTCTGGCGCCCGAGGACAACCTGCCCGTGGGTCTCCAGATCATCGCCCCGGCCCTGAAGGACGACCGGCTCTACAAGGTCGGCGCCGCCGTCGAGGCCGCCTTCGTGGAAAAGTGGGGGCACCCGCTCCTGGAGGAGGCACCGTCGCTGTGAGCAAGCTGACCAAGGCCAAGGACTTCAAGAAGTCCAAGTCCGGTACGTACCTGTCCATCGCCGGAACCGCGTTCGGCGCGATCGGCGTCGCCAAGCGGCTCAGGAAGGCCCGCGCCGAGAAGGACACGCTCGTCCTGATCGACGCCACCGTCTCCGCGGTCGCGATCGTCACCGGCCTCGCCATCCTGTACCGCGAGCTGAAGCGGCTGGGCGACGACGACGTCCTGCTGGGCTGAGAGGGAAGTTTCACCGTGACCACCACGACCGACCTGGTGTCGTACGAGGACGCACTCGCGTCGTACGACCCCGTCATGGGCCTCGAGGTCCATGTCGAACTCGGCACCAAGACCAAGATGTTCTGCGGTTGTTCGACCGAACTCGGTCGGGACGCCAACACGCAGACCTGTCCCGTCTGCCTCGGCCTGCCCGGCGCGCTCCCGGTCGTCAACGCGACCGGCGTGGAGTCGGCGATCAAGATCGGTCTCGCGCTGAATTGCGAGATCGCCGAGTGGTGCCGCTTCGCCCGGAAGAACTACTTCTATCCGGACATGCCGAAGAACTTCCAGACCTCCCAGTACGACGAGCCGATCGCCTTCAACGGTTACCTCGACGTCCAGCTGGAGGACGGGGAGACCTTCCGTGTGGAGATCGAGCGCGCCCACATGGAGGAGGACACCGGCAAGTCGACCCACGTGGGCGGCGCCACCGGCCGCATCCACGGCGCGTCCCACTCCCTGCTGGACTACAACCGCGCCGGCATCCCGCTCATCGAGATCGTCACCAAGCCGATCGAGGGCGCCGGCGAGCGCGCCCCCGAGGTCGCCAAGGCGTACGTCCGTGAGCTGCGCGAGGTCATCAAGGCGCTCGGCGTCTCCGAGGCCCGCATGGAGATGGGCCAGATGCGCTGCGACGTGAACCTGTCGCTGCGCCCGAACGGCACGCAGAAGTTCGGCACGCGCTCGGAGACGAAGAACGTCAACTCCCTGCGGTCCGTGGAGCGCGCCGCCCGCTTCGAGATCCAGCGGCACGCCGCGGTCCTGAACAGCGGTGGGACGATCGTCCAGGAGACACGGCACTTCCACGAGGACACGGGGTCCACGACCTCGGGCCGCGTCAAGGAGGAGGCCGAGGACTACCGGTACTTCCCCGAGCCGGACCTCGTCCCGGTGGCCCCCTCGCGCGAGTGGGTCGAGGAGATCAGGGCGGCTCTGCCCGAGCTGCCGCTGGTGCGCCGCAACCGGCTGGTCGCGGAGTGGGGCATCACGGCCCTCGACATGCAGGCGATCCTCAACGCCGGCGCCCTCGACCTGATCGTCGCCACCATCGACGCCGGTGCCGACGCGGCCTCCGCCCGCAAGTGGTGGATGGGTGAACTGGCCCGCAGCGCCAACGAGTCGGGCAAGGCGCTCGACGAGCTGGCGATCACCCCGGCGCAGGTCGCCCGGGTCACCGAGCTCGTCGCCAAGGGCGACCTCAACGACAAGCTGGCCCGCCAGGTCATCGAGGGCGTCCTCGCGGGCGAGGGCACCCCGGACGAGGTCGTCGAGAAGCGCGGTCTGAAGGTCGTCTCCGACGAGGGCGCCCTGGGCACCGCCGTCGACGAGGCCATCGCCGGCAACCCGGGCATCGCCGACAAGATCCGCTCCGGAAAGGTCGCCGCGGCCGGCGCCCTGGTCGGCGCGGTCATGAAGGCGACCCGCGGTCAGGCCGACGCGGCCCGCGTCAAGGAGCTGATCCTGGAGAAGCTGGGCGTCAGCGAGGGCTGAGCCCACACGCGCGTACGGCCCCGGAGGGAATCCCCTCCGGGGCCGTGGCGTGTGCTACTTACGGCGTCCGACGACCCGTACGAACCCCAGCGAGCGGCCCTGGTCGACGCGCACCATCTCGCCGACCTCGCGCGCCATGGTGCGGTGGAACTCCTCCGGGCTCTCCTCGGCGATCACCTCGCACCACAGCAGCCAGTCCCGCCAGCCGTCCTCCTGCCAGTCGGCGGCCTCGACCTCCACGGCCCCGGAGCGGGTCCAGTGGCGACGCCACCACTCGGCGGAGTGGAACGCCCAGTAACCGGGGTCCCAGTACGGCTTGAGGTGCTCCGGCGGTTCGGTCCCCGCCGGCTCCTCGCGCAGCGCGGGCACGACGATCCCGATCCGCCCGCCCGGCTTCAACAGCCGGGTCAGGGTGGGCAGATAGAGGTCGGCGGTGCCGAAGTACTGGTACGCGTCGACGCTCACGATCGCGTCGAAGCCGCCCTCGGCGAACGGCAGGTCGTGCGCCTCGGCGTGCACGGGCAGCACCCGGTCGGCGAAACCGGCCTCGGCGATGCGCCGCGCGTTCTCGTCCGGCGTGATCCACAGGTCGGCCGCGGTGACCTGGGCGTGGTACTCCCTGGCCAGGAAGACCGAGGTCATCGCCCGGCCGCAGCCGAGGTCGAGGACGCGGGCGCAGGGGCGCAGGGTGTCCAGGCCGAGCGCGGGCGCGAGCCACTCCAGCAGCCACAGCGCGTTCGGGCCCATCTGGTTCTCGATGACCCAGCGGACGTCGTAGGTGTTGCTGCGGGGGTGGCGGGCGTGGGTCAGCCGCTGGGTGAGGGCCTCATCCGAGGTCCCCGGGGTGATGTCTGGCATCGGTGAACGGGCTCCTTGAGTCCGGGAGGACGGAAAGGGATACGGCGGAGCTCGGTCGGACGCTCAAACAACGCACCTGCTTCGGTCGGGGGCCGGACGGGCCCGGGTTCTCTCAGCGGAACACGCTACGCTCGCCCGCCATGAACGGTCCTGCGAATTCCGAGCCCGACATACAGGGGGAGTACGACGACCAGGAGCTGGACGCCCGGCGGGCCCGCTGGACGGCGTCGGGCACCGGCGCCCTGCTCGCCCTCGCCGGTCTGGCCGCGTCGGCGCTGCGGCTGAGCGACGCCGCCCCCGCGCTGGTCCCGGCCGCCTACGGCCTCGGCGCCGCCGTCTGCGCGCTGGCGGCGCTTCTCGGCTCCCGGGGCCGGACCCGTAGAGCCCTGTGGCTGCTGATCGCGGGCGTGATGGTGATGGCGCTGGGCGACCAGTTCGACTGACATGACAGAGGGGCCGTTACTGTCCTGTGATCTGCCTCCCACTCCTGTGAACAAGCCCACGAACGGCATAAACGATCACTTTTGGCTGCAAGAGTGGTCTGCACCTTGCTCATGCGTTCTTTGCGGGCTGTTCACACCATGGACGACTGTTCCCGGTCAAAGATCCACACATCCACCCGGGAGCACGACTCGTGGCAGCCCTCGCACGCTGGTGTGTCCAGCGCCGCCTCGTCACCGTCCTGCTGTGGCTCCTCGCCTTCGGCGGGGTCACCGCGGCCGCCGCCGTCGCGGGCTCGGCGTACTCGAACGACTACGAGGTCCCCGGCACCGAGTCGGGCCGCGCCACCCAGCTGCTCCAGGACGGCTTCCCCGGACTCGGCGGCGACAGCGACACCGTCGTCTGGCACACCTCCTCCGGCACCGTCCGCGCCTCCACCGTCGAGCAGACCATGACCCGGACCCTCGACGAGATCGCCGACCTGCCCGGCGTGGCCACCGTCGTCGGCCCCTACGACGACCAGGGCGCCGCCCGGATCAGCGAGGACGGCCGCACCGCGTACGCCACGGTCACCTTCGACGCCCCGGCTGACGACATCGACAAGGCCGAGGCGCAGGCCGTGGTCACCGCGGCCAAGGCCGCCCAGGGCGACGGGCTCCAGGTGGAGCTGGGCGGCGGCGCGATCGCGCTCACCGAGTCGAGCGGCGGGCATCTGGCCGAGGCCGTCGGGGTGGTCGTCGCCGCGGTCGTGCTGTTCCTCGCCTTCGGCTCGCTCGCCGCCTCGCTGCTGCCCATCGCCACCGCGCTGGTCGGCGTCGGCACCGCCTACGCCGGGATCGTGCTGCTCGGGCACGCCATGACCGTCGCCGACTTCGCGCCCATGCTCGGCATGCTGATCGGTCTCGGCGTCGGCATCGACTACGCCCTGTTCATCGTCACCCGACACCGGCGCGGGCTGAAACGCGGACTGAGCGTCGCCGAGTCCGTCACCAACGCCGTCGCCACCACCGGACGGGCCGTCGTCTTCGCGGGTGCCACGGTGTGCATCGCCCTGCTGGGGATGCTGATCCTCCGGCTCGGCTTCCTCAACGGCGTCGCGATCGCCGCCTCCCTCACCGTCGTGCTCACGGTCGCGGCCTCCGTCACTTTGCTGCCGGCCCTGCTCTCCCTCATCGGCATGCGGGCACTGAGCCGGCGCGAGCGGCGGCACCTGGACGAGCACGGCCCCCAGCCCGAACTGCCCACGGGGCTCGCCGCCCGCTGGTCGGCGTTCGTGGAACGGCACCCCAAGTTGCTCGGCGCGGTGGCGCTGGTCGTCATGACCGTCCTGGCCCTGCCCACCCTGGGCCTCCACCTCGGCACCTCCGACCAGGGCAACAACCCCGAGTCCGCCACCACCCGCCAGGCCTACGACCTCCTCGCCGACGGCTTCGGCCCCGGCGTCAACGGCCCCCTCACCCTGGTGACCCACGTCGACGGCGCCGAGGACAAGCTGCTCCTCGACAACCTCGACGCCACCATCCGCACCACCGAGGGCGTCGCCTCGGCCACCCCGGTGACCTACAACACCGGCGGCGACACCGGGTACTTCACGATCGTCCCGACCTCGTCCCCGCAGTCCCAGCGCACCAGCGACCTCGTCGACCGGCTGCGCACCGAGGTGCTGCCGCGCGCCGAGACCGGCACCTCCCTCGACCTCCAGGTCGGCGGGGTGACGGCCTCCTACGACGACTTCGCCGAGGTCATCGTCGACAAGCTGCCCCTGTTCGTCGGGGTCGTCATCGGCCTGGGCTGTCTGCTGCTCCTGCTCGCCTTCCGGTCCGTCGGCATCCCGCTGAAGGCCGCCGCGATGAACGTCGCCGCGGTGGCCGCCGCCTTCGGGATCGTCGTCGCGGTCTTCCAGTGGGGCTGGGGGAGCGAGCTCCTCGGCCTCGGCCGCGCCGGACCGATCGAACCCTTCCTCCCCGTGATCATGGTGTCCGTCCTGTTCGGGCTCTCCATGGACTACCAGGTCTTCCTGGTCAGCCGGATGTACGAGGAGTGGCTGGAGACCGGCGACAACCGGCGGGCCGTACGGGTCGGCCTCGCCGAGACCAGCCGGGTCATCAACTCCGCCGCGGTCATCATGATCTCGGTCTTCCTCGCCTTCGTCCTCAGCGGCGACCGCGTGATCGCCATGTTCGGGATCGCGCTCGCCGCCGCCGTCGCCCTGGACGCCTTCGTGCTGCGCACCCTGCTGGTGCCCGCCCTCATGCACCTGCTCGGCGGCGCCAACTGGTGGCTGCCGGGCTGGCTGGACCGCCGGATGCCCCGCATCAGCATCGAGCCGCCCGAGTGCCGCCCGGCCCGTGAAAGGCTGGACGACGTCGTGGCGGAGCTGGAGAGGGAGCGGGACGAGGATGTACGCGATATCGCTGGGTGACGACGTCGAGCTGCGGCCCCTGGAGCCCTGGCACGCCGAGGAGTTCCTCGCGCACCTGGACCGCGGGCGGGAGTTCATCAACCAGTACGTCCCCTTCGGCTCCAGGGCACAGGACGTCGCCGGCGCCCGCGAGGTGCTTCAGCGCTACGCCGACATGCGCGCCGCCGACACCGGCTCCCTGCACGGTCTGTGGCTGGAGGGGAGGCTGGTGGGCGGGGTGCTCTTCCTCAACTTCGACGCCGAGCAGGGCACCTGCGAGGTCGGCTGCTGGCTGGAACCCGCCGGTACCGGGCGCGGCCTGGTCACGCGCGCGATGCGGGTGCTCATCGACTTCGCCGTGGAGCGGCGCGGTATCCACCGCGTCGAATGGGTCGCCGCGGCCGGCAACACCCCGAGCCTGAACGTGGCCCGGCGGCTCGGCATGACCCGCGACGGCGTCCGCCGCGAGGGCCAGCTCTATCGTGGGGTGCGGCACGACCTCGAGGTGTGGTCGGTGCTGGCGCCCGAATGGCGTGAGGCACGCGCGCGTGCCGCCCACAGCGATCATTAAGAGACCTCTCAGACTGCGTCCGTACGGTGCGAGGTATGGGAACCAGGACTGCTGACCAGACCGGGGCCGAGACAGGCCCCGCGGCGACGACCGATGAGGAGAACGTGGACGTCACGAAGAGCGACGCCGGCACCGACGGGGTGCCGGAGGCCGACGCCGGGGCCGACGCCCTCCAGGACGGCGAGACCGTCGTCGTCGACGAGACCGCCGTCGACGAGCAGGAGGGTCCTTCCGGAGTCGGCCAGGGCGCGGGTGCCGTCGTGTCCGCCGCGCTCGGTCTCGTCTCGCTCACCGGCGGCTGGATCGGCTCGGTGGCCGCGCAGAAGGAGAACCTGCTCAGCCAGCTCCAGAACTCCTCGCAGAACTCCAGCGTCGCGACGCTGCTGAAGGAGGGCTACGGCGACGTCTGGAACGTCCAGGCCCTGTACGCCGGGTTCTTCGCCCTGGCCGCCCTGCTGATCGGCGTCTTCGTGCTGGTCCGGCCCGCCTTCGGGGCGCCCGGCAAGCCGCAGGCCGGCTGGACCAGGTCGGTCGCCTGGGCGGGCGTCTCGCTCGGCGTCATCGGGCTGCTGATCGCCGTACTCAAGTACAGCGACGTACTGGTCAGTCTGCCGTCGGCGAGCTGACTCACCGCCGATCCCGGGGGGCCTTAGGGCGGCGCGGAGCACCTTATGCCGCGTCCTGAGGCCCCTTAGGCGTGTCCCGGGCCCCTGGCGCGGCCCACAATGCGGAACTCTCCCGATGTGGCGGACCCGCCTGGGAGACGAAGGTAGAGGCATCGCAGAAAGCGAAGCACGAAACCGACTCTCCCAGGGGACACCATGTACGAGTACGAGATCTCCCAGCTCCGTTCCGCCGAACTGCTCCGTCAGGCCGCGCAGGAGCGGCTGGCCCGCGAGGCGATCCGCGGCCGTCGAGCGGCCCGCCGCGCGGCACTGCGCCACGAGGCCGAGGGCGAGGCGCATACCGGGCGCCCCTGGCGGCTCCGGTTCCCGCGCGCCGCGTGACGCCGGGCAAGGAGGACGGCCGTAGAGGTCACCTGACCGCGGCCGTCCTCCCGATCACCGGACCACACGAGAAACCGGACCCCGGCACAGCCGCCTCCGGCACAACCGCCTCCCGCGCCCACCGCACGACCGACGCCGTCCCGCACGCCGGGGCGGCGTCGAGCGGTGCCGCGCCGGAGGCTTCCGTTCCGCGTGCGAGGGAGGCGGCCGTGACCACGGCGCACGGGAAAACCGGTGCCGCCCTGTCGGACGCCCGTGCGATGCTCGGGCCCGTGCAGACCAGGTCCGTGAGTCCCGTGTTCGTCGGCCGCACCGAAGAGCTGAACGCCCTGCGCGACGCGCTCGCCCGAGCCGCCGAGGGCGAGCCCCAGGCACTGCTCATCGGTGGCGAGGCCGGCGTCGGCAAGACGCGGCTCGTCGAGGAGTTCGCCACCGCCGCGGGCGCCGAGGGCGCGCTCGTCGTGCTCGGCGGCTGCGTCGAGATCGGCGCCGACGGGCTGCCCTTCGCCCCGTTCTCCACCGCCCTGCGCGCCCTGCGCCGCGACCTGCCCGCGGAGATGGCCGCCGCGGCCGCCGGACAGGAGGAGGAACTGGCCCGGCTGCTGCCCGAACTGGGTGAGGCACCCTCGGGACGCCACGACGAACAGAGCATGGGCCGCCTCTTCGAACTCACCGCCCGCCTCCTGGAACGCGTCGCCGCCGCCCGCACGGTCGTCGTCGCCCTGGAGGACCTGCACTGGGCCGACGCCTCCACCCGCCACCTCCTCGCCTACCTCTTCCGCACCCTGCGCACCGGCCGCCTCGTCGTCCTCGCCACCTACCGCGCCGACGACATCCACCGCCGCCACCCGCTGCGCCCCCTGCTCGCCGAACTCGACCGGCTGCGCACCGTCCGCCGCCTCGAACTCGGCCGCCTCAACCGCACCGAGGTCGGCCGCCAGATCGCCGGCATCCTCGCCTGCGAACCCGACCCCGCCCAGGTCGACGACATCTTCGAACGCTCCGACGGCAACGCCTTCTTCGTGGAGGAACTCGCCGTCGCCGGCCACGACAGCTGCTGCGCCGGCCTCACCGACTCCCTGCGCGACCTGCTCCTGGTCCGCGTCGAGGGACTGCCCGAGAGCGCCCAGCGGGTCGCCCGGGTGGTCGCCGAGGGCGGCTCCACCGTGGAGTACCGGCTGCTCGCCGCCGTCGCGGGACTCGCCGAGGACGACCTCATCGAGGCATTGCGGGCCGCGGTCAACGCCAACATCCTCACCGCCGCACCCGACGGGGACGGCTACCGCTTCCGCCACTCCCTGGTCCGCGAGGCCGTCAGCGACGACCTGCTGCCCGGCGAACGCTCCCGCCTCAACCGCCGCTACGCCGAGGCCCTGGAGGCCGACCCCGCACTCGTGGCCGCCGACAGCCGCGTCATGCGCCTGGCCACCTACTGGTACCACGCCCACGACACCGCCAAGGCCCTGCCCGCCGTCCTGGACGCCTCCGTCACCGCCCGCCGCCGGCACGCCTACTCCGAACAACTGCGGCTCCTGGAACGCGCGATGGAGCTGTGGGACACCACCCCCGAGGACGTCCGGGCCGCCCTGCGCCCCGTCGACTACACCGAGGTCTACCCGCCCTGCGGCTGCGACCCCGCCACCACCCCGCTGCGCTACCTCGACCTGATGGCCGAGGCCGCCGTCGCCGGCCGGCTCTGCGGCGAGCGGGAACGCGCCCTGAAGATCACCAAGCGCGCCCTGCACCTCCTGGAGGAGGAGGGCGATCCGCTGCGCAGCGCCTGGTTCTGGGTCCAGCGCTCCCGGCTGGTGTCGGCCCTGTCCCGCGGCGACGGCTGGCAGGAACTGGCCACCGCCCAGGACCTGGTCCGCGGTCTGCCGCCCTCCGAGGTGCACGCCGAGGTCCTCGCCAACGTCGCCAACTGGTCCATGGTCCACGTGCCCGGCCCGGACGCCTTCTCCGCCGCCGAGCGCGCCGTGGAGTACGCGCGCATGCTCGGCGCCGACGAGATCGAGATGAACGCCCGGCTCACCCTCGGCAGCCTCAAGGTCCACGCCGGTGACATCGAGACAGGCCTCGCCGAGATGCTGGAGGTCAAGCGGCAGACGGTCGAACGCGGCCTCTCCGCCGTCGCCGCCCGCGTCTACGTCAACCTCCCGGACGCCCTCGAAGCCGTCGGACGCTCCGCCGACGCCGTACCCGTCCTGGAGGAGGGCCTCGCCTACACCCGGCGGTACGGCCTGACGGAGAGCGAGGCCTGGGCCTGGGGCAACCTCGCCGAGTCCCTGTGCAGCCTGGGCCGTTGGGACGAGGCCGCCGAAGCAGCAAGCAAGGCGGGACGCGCCGGACAGAGCGCCAAGCCCAGCGGCTTCCACGCCCTCCTGCGCGCCGAACTCGCCCTTGCCCGGGGCGACCTGGCCGAGGCCGGCCGGCAACTGATCGCCTCCCGCGGCCACTTCGGCAGCCACGACCGCCCGCCGCAGAACGAGATCCCCCTCGCCCGCGTCGCCATCGGCGTCGCCGCCGGCGAGGGCCGCCTCCTGGACGCCCGAGCCGAACTCGAACGCGCCATGGACACCGGCTTCCCGCCCGACACCCAGCGCTACGCCTGGCCCCTGCTGCTGACCGCCGCCACCATGGAGGCCGACGCCCTCGGCCTGCCCGCCGCCGCCCCCGGCCGCGCCGCACTCCTCGAACGCATCCGCCGGACCGCCAGGTCGCTGGCCACCAACGCCCCCGTCTGGCAGGCCTACGAGCGCTGGGTCCGCGCCGAACTCCTGCGCGCCGAGGGCACCAGTGACCCCGAGGACTGGTCCGAGGTGACCGCAGCCTTCGAAACTCTGGACCGCCCCTACGACCTCGCCCTCGTCCGCCACCGCCTCGCCGAGTCCCTCCTGACCACCGGCGGCGAGGACGAACGCGACCGGGCCACCGAGCTGCTCCGGCTCGCCCTGGCCGCCGCCCGCCATCTCGGCGCCCGACCGCTGGTCGACTCCGTCACCCACCTCGCCCAGCGGGCCCGCCTCATCCTGACCCACGCCCCGCAGCGGGCCCTGGCCCCCGACGAGCCCGCCGATCCCGCCGAGGCCCTCGGCCTGACCGGCCGGGAACGCGATGTGCTGCGCCTGGTCTCCGCCGGCCGCACCAACCGTCAGATAGCCGAGGAACTGTTCATCTCCCCGAAGACGGCCAGCGTCCATGTCTCGAACATCCTGGCCAAGCTCGGCGTCGCGGGCCGGGGCGAGGCGGCGGCCGTCGCGCACCGGCTGGAGCTGTTCCCGTCCGAGCCCCTCACCAGCCGTACGGCGGGGTGAGGCCCCCGCCCCGCCAGGGTGGGGACGCACAAGCTCACCGTCCGGCCGCGCGGCATCAGGCTTACGCTGTCAAAGACGCCGGCCGAGGGAGATCCTGTGTTCAACGCCTTTGAGGAACTGTTCGCGCCGGGTCGCAAACACACCCGGGAGGAAGAGAACCGGCTGGAACTGACACGGGAGGACGTCGGCGACAGCGATCCCGGACACGGACCGATAGACCTGGCGTCCGGCAAGGTCGTCGTACGGCCCCCGACGGCCGAGGAGCCGTCCGAGGGGTGACCGGGGCGGCGGCGGAGCCGCTCGCGGTCAGCTCACCCGCACCTCCAGGATCCGGTCGTCGTCCTTCCCGGGGTCGCCCCGGCCGTCCGTGTTGCTGGTGACCAGCCACAGCTTGTCGCCGCCCGCCGACGCCACCGTGCGCAGGCGGCCGTACTCGCCCTCCAGGAAGGCCTGCGGGTCGGCGGCGGCCTCCGTGCCCTTCAGCGGGACGCGCCACAGACGTTGGCCCTTCAGGCCCGCCATCCATATCGAACCCTCCGCGTACGCGATACCGCTGGGGGAGGCGTCGTCCGTCGCCCACTGGGACACCGGGCTGTGGAACTCCTGGTCGTCCGTCCTGCCCTCGGCCTCCGGCCAGCCGTAGTTGTCGCCGGGCTTGATCGCGTTCAGCTCGTCCCAGGTGTCCTGGCCGAACTCCGAGGCGAACAGACGCTGTCGGGCGTCCCAGGCCAGCCCCTGCACATTGCGGTGCCCGAGCGAGTACACCGGGGACTCCGGGAGCGGGTTGCCCGGGGCGGGGTCGCCCTCCGGGGTCATCCGCAGGATCTTGCCGCCCAGGGACTTCTCGTCCTGGGACAGACCGGTGTTGCCGCTCTCGCCCGTGCCCACGTACAGCATCTTGTCGGGGCCGAAGGCGATCCGGCCGCCGTTGTGGATGAAGCCCTTGGGGATGCCCTTGAAGAGGGTGTCGGGCGCGCCGAGCTGTTCACCGGCGGGCTTCTTCTCCTCGTACAGCATGCGCACGACGCGGTTGTCCGAGGCGGAGGTGAAGTAGGCGTAGACCAGGTGGTCCGAGGCGTAGTCCGGCGACAGCGCGAGGCCCATGAGCCCGCCCTCGCCGGCGGGGGAGACCCCGGGCACCTCTCCCAGTTCGGTCTTCCTGCCCGTCTCCGGGTCGACCCGGGTGATCGTCGCCTCGTCACGGGAGGAGACCAGCAGGTCGCCGTCGGGCAGCGGGGCCAGGCCCCACGGGGTGTCCAAACCGGTGGCGACCGTGCGGAGCACCTTCGCGGTGCCCTTCGCGGGCGGTGTCTCCTCGGCGGCCGGCCGGGTGGGGGAGGACGGGGCGGCCGTACTGCTGGGGGGTGTCCCGCCTGTCGCGGGGCCTTCCCCCGGGCCGCCGTCCGACGAGCAGCCGGCCGTCAGCAGGAGGGTGCTCACGGCCAACACGGCCGTCACCACTCGACGTTGCACGATCTCGGTCCCTTCGACGCGGCGAGTTCTACTGTTCTTACACCGCTCGCGCCTCCCAGGTTCCCGATCTCCGGGACCCGATGCGGGGAGGTGCCGCTCGGCACCCGGGTTCCCGGTCCGGGGGAGGCGACGCGAGGACCCGCGACGGAACGTCGAGCCCCCGGACCCCGGGCCCTGGACAGCGAGCCCCGGACCCCGTCCCCTCACCTAGCCCCGGACCCCGGCTTCCCGCCTCGGACCCCGGCTCCCCGCCTCGGACCCCGGGCCCTGGCCGCTCACCTCGGTCCCCTGAGGTCCCCCGACCCCGTTCCCCGCCTCAGTCCCAGGACCCCCGCGCCCCCGGCAGCTCCGCCACCTCCGTCAGATCCTCCGTGGACAGGCGGAGCGCGGTCGCGGCCGCGTTCTCCGTCACCCAGCGCTCGTGCTTGGCGCCCGGGATCGGGACGACGTGCCGGCCGCGGGAGAGCACCCAGGCGAGGGCGATCTGGGCCGGGGTGACGGTGTCGCCGTGGCGGGCGGCGATGCGGCGCAGGCCGGCGACGATGGGCTGGTTGGCGGCCATCATCTCGGCGGTGAAGCGGGGATGGCGGGCGCGGACGTCGTCCGGTTCGAAGCCCTCGCCGGGGACGAGGGTGCCGGTCAGGAAGCCGTTGCCCAGCGGCATCGCCGCCAGGAAGCCGATGCCGCGCGCCTCGCACCACGGCAGCAGCGCCTCCAGGGCCTCGGGGGACCAGACCGACAGCTCCGCCTCCACCGCGCTCACCGGAAAGACCTGCTGGACGCGCTGGAGCTGGCGGATCGTCGCGTCGTGCAGCCGGGCTCCGGAACGGCGCCCACCGCGCGCGCCCACCGCGCACAGGCCCAGCGACCGCACCTTCCCGGCCCGTACGAGGTCCGCCATCGCGCCCCAGGTCTCCTCGACCGGGACCTCGGGGTCGGCGCGGTGCAGCTGGTAGAGGTCGATCACGTCCGTCTGCAACCGCCGCAGGGAGGCGTCGCACGCCCGCCGCACATAACCGGGGCGGCCGTTGGCCACGATGTGCTGCTCGCCGACCAGCAGACCCACCTTCGTCGACACGAAGGCGTCCTGGCGCCGCTCCTTCAGGACCCGCCCCAGCAGCAGCTCATTGGTGAACGGGCCGTACATGTCGGCCGTGTCCAGCAGGGTGGAGCCCAGATCCAGCGCCCGGTGCACGGCCCTGACCGACTCCTCGCCCCGCTGCCGCGACCCGCTGTAGGCCCAGCTCATCGGCATGCACCCGAGTCCGACTTCCCCCACCGAGAGCGCCGCCGCCCCGATCGTCCTGCGCTCCACCTGCTCGTGACCCTCCCTCTTCCGGCACCCCACAACCTAACCTCTGCGCCCTCACACGCCTGACATAGCCTCATGCCCATGACCGCTGCTGACGTGTGGCTCCCTATCCCGCCGGACGAGATCGCCGGGCTCCCCGAAGGGCCCACCTACCTTTTCTGGGACGGCGGCGAGGACGGGCGGCAGCCCTTCCCCGGCGACCCGGCCGACTGCGCCGTGTACGTGGTGCCCTACATGAAGCGACAGGACGTGAAGGTCCGCCCGCTCAGGGAGATGCCGAACCTGCGGCTCGTGCAGACCCTCACGGCCGGGGTCGACGACGTCCTCGCACGGCTGGACGACGTCGCCCCCGGCGTACCGCTGTGCAACGCGCGCGGTGTGCACGAGGCGAGCACCGCCGAACTCGCCCTGACCCTGACGCTGGCCTCGCTGCGCGGCGTCCCCGGCTTCGTGCGCGCCCAGCAACAGGAGCACTGGCAGGGCGACTTCCACCCCGCACTCGCCGACAAGAGCGTGCTCGTCGTCGGCTACGGCGCCATCGGCGCCGCGATCGAGGACCGGCTCGTACCGTTCGAGGTCGCGCGGGTGGTGCGCGTCGCGCGCTCCGCGCGCACCACGGAGCGCGGACCGGTACACCCGCTCGCCGACCTGCCCGCCCTGCTTCCCGAGGCGGACGTCGTCATCCTCTCGACGCCGTTGAACGACACCACCCGGGGCCTGGTGAACGCCGAGTTCCTGGCCCGGATGAAGGACGGCGCCCTCCTGGTGAACGTCGCGCGCGGTGGCGTGGTCGACACCAAGGCGCTGCTCGCCGAACTGGAGAGCGGCCGCATCACGGCGGCACTGGACGTCGTCGACCCCGAACCGCTGCCCGCGGGGCACCCGTTGTGGCAGGCGTCGGGCGTGCTCATCACCCCGCACGTGGGCGGCCCGACGTCCGCGTTCCTGCCGCGCGCAAAGCGGCTGCTGGTGGACCAGTTGGGGCGTTTCGTGAACCAGGAGCCCCTGCGCAACGTGATCCTCACGACGGGTTCCGCCGACGCCTGAGCCCCGGAGCGAGAGGCGCGCAATCCGTTTCCGGCACCGTCCGCCACCTCCCGGACGCGGTCCGTGCCCGCATCCCCGTGGGCGGTCACGGAGCGTAGAGGAACTATGTCCCTGAGTGACGAGACTGGTGTATCGTCCCGACAGGGGCTGCGCCGCGCACCGTTCGGCGCCGGGGATGGACATTTCAGACTGTGAGGGGGGCGACGGGCGATGCACGGCCTATGGACGAACGATCCGACGCGGCGAAGCCGCCGACGGCGACCCTGGCGCACGGCCGCGCGCAGACGCGGTCACCACGGCAGCCACACCTGCCGTCACAGCCATCACCACCGCCGGCACAACAGCCGCAGGAGGCATGCGCATCCAGCGACCCCGGACGCCCGGGACCCTGGAGCGGCGCGGACCGGGAGGACCCGGTGACCTCGCCGCCGCCTCCCACGACCACCCTCAACGGAGCGCTGCGGGCACAGCCTTCGCCAGGGTCGCTGCTCCCTCGGTCGCCGTCCCCCGGCAGCCGCACGAGTATGGTCCACCAACTCCTGCTGGCCCTGGTGTGCGCGGTGTACGCCGTCGGTTCCGCGGTCGGCTGGGGCTCCGAGGAAGTCGCGCTGATCATGGGCGACTTCGGGCTGAGCGCCGCGGCGGGCATCGCCGCGGTCTCCTGCTTCCTCTACGCCCGTAACCGCCGCGTCCGCTTCCGGCTCGCCTGGACGCTGTTCGCCCTCTCCTCGGCCATGGCGTCCCTGGGCAACCTGGTCTGGGGCTGGTACGAGGTCGTGCTGCAACGGCCCGTGCCGAGCCCCAGTTTCGCCGACGCGTTCTTCCTGTGCTTCGCGCCGCCCGCCATCGTGGGCCTGCTGGTCCTCGCCAAGCGGCCGGTGACGAAGGCGGGTTGGGTCTGTCTGGGCCTGGACGCCTGGCTGATCGGCGGCTCGCTGCTCACGCTCTCCTGGAGCCTCGCCCTCGCCCAGGCAGCGCGGTCCGAGGGGCCGAGCGTCTCGCAGACCGCGCTGTCGCTGGCGTACCCGCTGCTGGACATCGCCCTGGTCAGCATGGTGCTCGCGCTGCACTTCCGGCGCTCGGCGGTGAACCGCTCCGCGGTCAACACCGCGATCGGCGCGCTCGCGCTGACCGTCATGTGCGACGCCCTGTTCACCTCACCGCTGGTGCAGAACGCCTACCGCTCCGGCCAGTTGCTGGACGCGGGCTGGTTCGCGGGCTCGCTCCTGCTTGCCTACGCGCCCTGGGCCGCACCCCGGCACGGGCAGCCGCCCGGTGCGAACCCGGACGGGGCGCGGCAGGACGGCAGCGGGTACACGCGCGTGGTCCACGAACACCTGCCGGGGCAGCGCGGCGGCAACCACCACCACGCGCCCCCGCAGGGAGGTGATCACAGCCGGTATCCGGCCGCGGGACCCATCGTCGGGTCCCTCTCCGCCCTCACGCCGTATCTCGCCGCCGCCGTCTGCACCTTGGGGATCCTCTACAACGTCCTCGACGGCCACAGCGTGGACCGCGTGGTGCTCCTCACCGGTGGCACCGTCGTGCTCGCCCTCGTGGTGCGCCAGGGCATCATGCTGCTCGACAACATCACCCTCACCCAGGAACTGGCGCAGAAGGAGAACCACTTCCGCTCCCTGGTGCAGGGGTCCAGCGACGTCATCATGATCGCCGCGCCCAACGGCATCCTCCGGTACGTCTCCCCGGCCGCCGCGGGTGTCTACGGCTGCCCCGCGGAGGACCTGGTGGGCACCGAACTGGCCCATCTCATCCACCCGGAGGACCTGGGCTGCGTGGTGCACGAGGTGCGCCGCTTCCTCGCCGCCAACCCTCTGGAGGAACCCACCACGCGCATCGAGTGCCGCTTCCGGTCCGGCGACGGCGGCTGGCTGAATGTCGAGTCCACCGTCAACCGTCATCACGGCGGGCTCATCTTCAACAGCCGGGACGTGACCGAGAGGGTACGTCTGCAGGCGCAGCTCCAGCACAACGCCGAGCACGACCCGCTCACCGACCTGCCCAACCGCGCCCTGTTCACCAAGCGGGTCCAGCAGGCGCTCTCCGGCCGCCGCTCCTCCGACCGCGGCACCGCCGTTCTCTTCATCGATCTCGACGGCTTCAAGGCCGTCAACGACACGATCGGGCACCAGGCCGGGGACGAACTGCTCGTCCAGGCCGCCCGCAGACTCCAGGACGCCGTCCGGCACGGCGACACCGCCTCCAGGCTGGGCGGCGACGAGTTCGCGGCCCTGATCGTCGGGGACGGCAGCCGGGACCGCGCCGCCCGGGAGCGCCACATCCTGGAGCTCGCCGACCGCCTCAGAATCACCCTCTCGCAGCCCTACCTCATCGACGGCAACGATGTCCGCGTCGCCGCCTCCATCGGTGTCGCCTTCGCCGAGCCGGGCCTGGGCGCGGGCGAGATCCTGCGCAACGCCGACCTCGCGATGTACCGCGCCAAGTCGGCCGGAAAGGGACGCGTCGAGCTGTACGCGCCCCAGATGCAGCAGGACGTCGTACGCAAGGCGGAGCTGGCCACGCGTCTGCGGGCCGCCCTGCACGACGGCGAGTTCGCGCTGCTGCACCAGCCGGTGGTCTGCCTGGAGGACGGCCGGATCACATCGGTCGCCGCCCAGGCCCGCTGGCGGTCCTCGCAAGGGGTGCTCTTCACGCCGGCCGAGTTCCTGCGGGTGGCCGAGGACAGCGACAGGACCGCCGAGCTGAGCCGCTGGATGCTGGAGCGGGCCGTCGAGCAGGCCGCCGAGCGCACCGCGACCGGGCTGTCCGTGCCGGTGACGGTCCGGATGAGCGCCAGACGACTGCTGGACCGGTCGCTGCCGCTCGGCTCGATCGAGGCGCTGCTGACCCGGCACGGGCTGCCGTCCGGGTCCCTGGTGATCGAACTGTCCGAAACCGATCCCCGGGTCTCCCTGGACGACCTGGAACGCCGGCTGAGCGCGCTGCGCCGACTCGGCGTGCGGATCGCCCTGGACGGCTTCGGCAGCGGATACGCGGCGATCACCGCCCTGCGCAGGCTCCCGGTCGACGTGCTCAAACTCGACCGCAGCCTGGTGGACGGGGTCGTGGAGTCCGCGCGGCTGCACAAGATCACCAACGGGCTGCTCAGGATCGCCGGGGATCTGGGGCTGCAATCCGTGGCCGACGGTGTGGACCTGCCCGAGCAGGTCGTGGCGCTGCGGGCGATGGGCTGCACCCATGGGCAGGGGATGGCGTTCTCCGGTCCGCTGGACGAGTACCGGCTGCGCCGAGCGCTCGCTTCCGGCCATTATCCGGTGCCGAACGGTCCGGCGGAGCCCGCGTTCGCGGGAGGAGGTGTGGGGGTGTACACAAGTGGGGTCCCCGCTGTTCTCGGAGGCGGCAGTGCCCGGCGCTCACATAATGAGACTCCCGTCCCACCCACTTGACACGTGGTGTGCGCCGGGGGGAGGGTCAGTGCCATGCGCACCCGAATTCTCGTACTTGGCAAGCGCGTCGGCTGAGCTGGTGACGTCCGGGCGGACCCGGAACTCCCAGCGACCACACCCGGCGCGCTCCCCTCGCTTGCCTCTTGGCACGAGGGGTTTTTTGTTGCACAGGATCCAGGCGTAAAAACCAGCACACCGTACAAACCTCGCAAAAACCCTCAGCATCGAGAAGAGAATGACGATGACCGAGCAGGCCACCGGGGCCCACCATCCGCAGCCGCGGCCCCGATCCGGAGGACAGCAGTCCGCCCCCGAGCACGTCACGGGCGCGCAGTCCCTCATCCGCTCTCTCGAGGAGGTCGGCGCCGAGACGGTATTCGGCATCCCCGGCGGTGCGATCCTGCCCGCGTACGACCCGCTGATGGACTCCCGGCGGGTGCGCCACGTCCTGGTCCGCCACGAGCAGGGCGCCGGCCACGCGGCCACCGGCTACGCGCAGGCCACCGGCAAGGTCGGCGTCTGCATGGCGACCTCCGGACCCGGCGCCACCAACCTGGTGACCCCGATCGCCGACGCGCACATGGACTCGGTGCCGCTCGTGGCGATCACCGGCCAGGTCGCGTCCAAGGCGATCGGCACGGACGCCTTCCAGGAGGCGGACATCGTCGGCATCACCATGCCGATCACCAAGCACAACTTCCTCGTCACCAAGGCCGAGGACATCCCGCGCGTGATCGCGCAGGCGTTCCACATCGCCTCCACCGGCCGCCCCGGCCCGGTCCTGGTCGACATCGCCAAGGACGCCCTCCAGGCGAAAACCACCTTCTCCTGGCCGCCCGTCATGGACCTGCCCGGCTACCGGCCCGTCACCAAGCCGCACGCCAAGCAGATCCGCGAAGCCGCGAAGCTCATCACCAGCGCCAAGCGGCCCGTCCTCTACGTCGGCGGCGGTGTCCTCAAGGCACACGCCACCGCCGAGCTCAAGGTTCTCGCCGAGCTCACCGGAGCGCCCGTCACCACCACCCTGATGGCGCTCGGCGCGTTCCCCGACAGCCACCCGCTGCACGTGGGAATGCCGGGCATGCACGGTGCGGTCACCGCCGTCACCGCGCTGCAGAAGGCCGACCTGATCGTCGCCCTCGGAGCCCGCTTCGACGACCGCGTCACCGGCAAGCTGGACAGCTTCGCCCCGTACGCCAAGATCGTCCACGCCGACATCGACCCGGCCGAGATCGGCAAGAACCGGGCCGCGGACGTGCCGATCGTCGGTGACGCGCGCGAGGTCATCGCCGACCTGATCCAGGCGGTGCAGAAGGAGCACAGCGAGGGTCACCAGGGCGACTACAGCGCCTGGTGGAAGGACCTCAACCGCTGGCGCGACACCTACCCGCTGGGCTACGACCACCCCACCAACGGCACGCTCTCCCCGCAGCAGGTCATCGAGCGCATCGGGCAGCTCGCGCCGGAGGGCACCATCTTCGCCGCGGGCGTCGGCCAGCACCAGATGTGGGCCGCGCACTACATCCAGTACGAGAAGCCCGCGACCTGGCTGAACTCCGGCGGCGCCGGGACGATGGGCTACGCGGTCCCGGCCGCGATGGGCGCCAAGGCCGGAGCGCCGGACAAGGCGGTCTGGGCGATCGACGGCGACGGCTGCTTCCAGATGACCAACCAGGAACTCACCACCTGCGCCCTGAACAACATCCCCATCAAGGTCGCGGTCATCAACAACGGCGCCCTCGGGATGGTCCGCCAGTGGCAGACCCTCTTCTACAACCAGCGGTACTCCAACACCGTGCTGCACTCCGGGCCCGACGACGTCAACCCCGAGGCCCGCGGCACCCGCGTCCCCGACTTCGTCAAGCTGTCGGAGGCCATGGGCTGCCACGCGATCCGCTGCGAGTCCCCGGACGAGCTCGACAAGGCCATCGAAGAGGCGAACTCCATCAACGACCGCCCGGTCGTCATCGACTTCATCGTCCACGAGGACGCGATGGTCTGGCCGATGGTCGCCGCCGGCACCTCCAACGACGAGATCATGGCCGCCCGGGACGTCCGCCCCGACTTCGGCGACAACGAAGACGACTGAGCGAGAGAGACGTAAAAGATCATGTCCAAGCACACGCTCTCCGTCCTGGTGGAGAACAAGCCGGGCATCCTGGCCCGGATCGCCGCGCTGTTCTCCCGCCGCGGCTTCAACATCGACTCGCTCGCCGTGGGGGTCACCGAGCACGCCGACATCTCCCGCATCACGATCGTGGTGAGCGTCGACGCGCTGCCGCTGGAGCAGGTCACCAAGCAGCTCAACAAGCTCGTCGAGGTGCTCAAGATCGTCGAGCTGGAGCCGTCGCACGCCGTCCAGCGCGAACTCGTTCTGGTGAAGGTGCGCGCCGACAACGAGACGCGCTCGCAGATCGTCGAGATCGTCCAGCTGTTCCGCGCCAAGACCGTCGACGTCTCCCCGGAGGCCGTCACCATCGAGGCCACCGGCGGCAGCGACAAGCTGGAGGCGATGCTGAAGATGCTGGAGCCGTTCGGCATCAAGGAGCTCGTCCAGTCCGGCACGATCGCCATCGGCCGCGGCGCCCGCTCGATCACGGACCGCTCGCTGCGCGCCCTCGACCGTTCCGCGTGACGCGGCTCCGGGCGGCCGGGTGACACCGGCCGCCCGTATACCGAGACCCCGAGACCTCACCTCAGCCCGCCGTCATACGGTGGGACGCACCATCTGCACTCAAGGAGAGAACCCAAAGTGGCCGAGCTGTTCTACGACGCCGACGCCGACCTGTCCATCATCCAGGGCCGCAAGGTCGCGGTCATCGGTTACGGCAGCCAGGGCCACGCCCACGCGCTGTCGCTGCGCGACTCGGGTGTGGACGTCCGCGTGGGTCTGCACGAGGGCTCGAAGTCCAAGGCCAAGGCCGAGGAGCAGGGCCTGCGCGTGGTGACCCCGTCGGAGGCCGCCGCCGAGGCCGACGTCATCATGATCCTGGTGCCGGACCCGATCCAGGCCCAGGTCTACGAGGAGTCCATCAAGGACAACCTCAACGACGGCGACGCGCTGTTCTTCGGCCACGGTCTGAACATCCGCTTCGACTTCATCAAGCCCCCGGCCGGCGTCGACGTCTGCATGGTCGCCCCGAAGGGCCCGGGCCACCTGGTCCGCCGTCAGTACGAGGAGGGCCGCGGCGTTCCGTGTATCGCGGCCGTCGAGCAGGACGCCACGGGCAACGCCTTCCCGCTGGCCCTGTCGTACGCCAAGGGCATCGGCGGCACCCGCGCGGGCGTCATCAAGACGACCTTCACCGAGGAGACCGAGACCGACCTCTTCGGCGAGCAGGCCGTTCTCTGCGGTGGTACGGCCGCGCTGGTCAAGGCCGGCTTCGAGACGCTGACCGAGGCGGGCTACCAGCCGGAGATCGCGTACTTCGAGTGCCTGCACGAGCTGAAGCTCATCGTGGACCTCATGTACGAGGGCGGCCTGGAGAAGATGCGCTGGTCGGTCTCCGAGACCGCCGAGTGGGGCGACTACGTCACCGGCCCGCGGATCATCACCGACGCCACCAAGGCCGAGATGAAGAAGGTCCTCGCCGAGATCCAGGACGGCACCTTCGCGCGTGAGTGGATGGCCGAGTACCACGGCGGTCTGAAGAAGTACAACGAGTACAAGCAGCAGGACTCCGAGCACCTCCTGGAGACCACCGGCAAGCAGCTGCGCAAGCTGATGAGCTGGGTGAACGAGGAGGCGTGAGCCTCGGGCCCGAGGGGCCGGGGCGAGCGGCCCCGGCCCCTTCGGCCACCTCGGACGACACCCCGGTCCAGAGCGGCCCGAGGCGTTGTCCACCCCGTCCACCCACGGACGGGTGATACTTCCGTAGCGGCGCGGAGCGACGTCGGCGGCGCCACTACACTGCTGCACTAATACGCGTCAGGCCCACAGCGTCGTGCGTCTTCCACGCGGCTACAGCGACACCGGGAACGAAACCCGCACTTCCCCGGCGCCGCTCCCTCCACCGCCTGCGGCCGTCGGGACGGCCGACCGCACTGGACTTGTGAGGACTCACGTGAGCTCGAAACCTGTCGTACTCATCGCTGAAGAGCTGTCGCCCGCGACCGTCGACGCGCTTGGCCCCGACTTCGAGATCCGGCACTGCAACGGCGCCGACCGCGCCGAGCTGCTGCCCGCCATCGCCGACGTCGACGCGATCCTGATCCGCTCGGCCACCAAGGTCGACGCCGAGGCGATCGCCGCCGCGAACAAGCTGAAGGTCGTCGCGCGAGCCGGCGTCGGCCTGGACAACGTGGACGTCTCCGCCGCCACCAAGGCCGGCGTGATGGTCGTCAACGCCCCGACCTCCAACATCGTCACCGCCGCCGAGCTGGCCTGCGGTCTGCTGCTCGCCACCGCGCGCCACATCCCGCAGGCCAACACCGCGCTGAAGAACGGCGAGTGGAAGCGCAGCAAGTACACGGGCGTCGAGCTGGCCGAGAAGACCCTCGGTGTCGTCGGCCTCGGCCGCATCGGCGCGCTGGTCGCGCAGCGCATGTCCGCGTTCGGCATGAAGGTCGTCGCCTACGACCCCTACGTGCAGCCCGCGCGGGCCGCGCAGATGGGCGTCAAGGTGCTGTCGCTCGACGAGCTGCTCGAGGTCTCCGACTTCATCACCGTGCACCTGCCCAAGACCCCCGAGACCCTCGGTCTCATCGGCGACGAGGCCCTGCACAAGGTCAAGCCGAGCGTGCGCATCGTCAACGCCGCGCGCGGTGGGATCGTCGACGAGGCGGCGCTGTTCTCGGCGCTGAAGGAGGGCCGGGTCGCCGGTGCCGGCCTCGACGTGTACGCGAAGGAGCCCTGCACGGACTCCCCGCTCTTCGAGCTCGACGAGGTCGTGTGCACCCCGCACCTCGGCGCCTCCACCGACGAGGCCCAGGAGAAGGCCGGCATCGCCGTCGCCCGCTCCGTGCGCCTCGCCCTCGCCGGTGAGCTGGTCCCCGACGCGGTGAACGTCCAGGGCGGCGTCATCGCCGAGGACGTCAAGCCGGGTCTGCCGCTCGCCGAGCGCCTGGGCCGGATCTTCACCGCGCTCGCCGGTGAGGTCGCGGTCCGCCTCGACGTCGAGGTCTACGGCGAGATCACCCAGCACGACGTGAAGGTGCTGGAGCTGTCCGCGCTCAAGGGTGTCTTCGAGGACGTCGTCGACGAGACCGTGTCGTACGTCAACGCCCCGCTGTTCGCACAGGAGCGTGGCGTCGAGGTGCGGCTGACGACCAGCTCGGAGTCGGCCGACCACCGCAACGTCGTGACCGTGCGCGGCACGCTCGGCAACGGCGAGGAGGTCGCGGTCTCCGGCACGCTGGCCGGCCCGAAGAACCTCCAGAAGATCGTGGCCGTCGGCGACTACGACGTCGACCTGGCGCTCGCCGACCACATGGTCGTCCTCAAGTACGAGGACCGTCCCGGTGTCGTCGGCACCGTGGGCCGCGTCTTCGGCGAGGCGGGCATCAACATCGCCGGGATGCAGGTGTCCCGCTCGGTCGCCGGTGGCGAGGCGCTGGCCGTGCTGACCGTGGACGACACGGTGCCGCCGGCGGTGCTGACCGAGCTGGAGACGGAGATCGGCGCGACCTCGGCTCGTGCGGTGAACCTGGTCTGAGGTCGCGGCCGGTACTGGGGGCGCCCGCCCCCAGACCCCGCTTCGGCCCTGACGGGGCCTCGTCCTCACACGCCGGACGGGTTGAGCTTGCTCGGCTCGTCCGGCGTTTCGCATGCCTGCGGCCGGACCTCGACGCCCCGCAGCGTCACCGCCGCCAGTCCCGCGGCCGCCGCGAGGACCACCGCTCCCGCGATCGCCGCCCCGGACATCCCGCTGGTGAACGCCTCCCGCGCCACGGTCGCCAGTCCCGGCACCCGGTCGGCGACGGCCAGCGCCCCGCCCAGCGTCTCGCGGGCCCCGTCCGGGGCCGTGCCCGGCATCTCGTGGCGGTAGACGGCCGTACCGATCGAGCCGAGCACCGCCATCCCCAGCGCCCCGCCGAACTCCGCGCCGGTCTCCATCAGCGAGGACGCGCTGCCGGCCCGCTCCACCGGGGCGGTGCCCAGGGCGAGGTCCATGATCTGGGACATCACGGTGACGCCACCGGCGGCGAGGACCCCGCAGGAGACCAGCACCAGCGCCATCGAGTCCGTCCCGGCGAGGGACAGCAGCGCGAAGCCGCCCGCGGAGACCGCGAAGCCCGCGGTGACGATGTGTGCGCGGGCCACCCCCCGCTGGACGAGAGCGGTCGCGACCGGCGCCGCCGCACCGATGGGGACGGACGGCAAAAGCGCCCACAGGGCCGCCTCCAGCGCGCTCTTGTCGAGGACCGACTGGAGGTACTGGGTGGTGAAGTAGGTCGACCCCATGATCCCGAACGCCGAGACCAGGTTCAGGGCGACGGACGGCGCGAAGCCGCGGCCACGGAACAGGGCTGGGTCGATCATGGGTGAGGCGATGGTGCGCTGGCGGTGCACGAAGAGGGCCGCGAAGAGCAGGCCGACGGTGATCGCGACGACGTAGCGGACGTTCCAGCCCTCCGAGGGGAGCTCCTTGAGGCCGTAGACCACGGGGAGCACGGCGGCCATCGACAGCGGGACGCTCGGCCAGTCGAAGCGGCCGGGGGCGGGGTTCCTCGACTCGGGGAGGAGCGCCGGGCCGAGGACCAGCAGCAGGACCATGGCGGGCAGGTTGACCAGGAAGACCGAGCCCCACCAGAAGTACTCGACCAGCACACCGCTGAGCACCGAGCCCAGCGCGATCCCGGCGGTCATCACGCCGGACCACATGCCGATCGCCTTCGCGCGCTGGCCGGGATCGGTGAACATCGTGCGCAGCAGCGCCATGGTCGACGGCATCAGGGTGGCGCCGCCGATGCCGAGGACCGCGCGGGCCGCGATCAGGGTCTCGGCGCTGTTCGCGTACGCCGCGACCAGCGAGGCGGTGCCGAAGGCGGCGGCGCCGATCAGCAGGAGTCTGCGGTGGCCGATGCGGTCGCCGAGCGAGCCCATCGTCATCAGCAGGCCGGCCAGCGCGAACGCGTAGATGTCGAAGATCCACAGTTGCTGGGTGCCGGTCGGCTCCAGCTCGGCGCTGATCGAGGGGATCGCGAAGTAGAGGACGGAGACGTCCATCGAGACCAGCAGCAGCGGGAGCATCAGCACGGTGAGCGCTGTCCATTCGCGGCGTCCGGCGCGTGGGGTGGTGCTCGTCGGGTTCGTCATGCCGAGGAATGTACGGGCGTCTTAAACGTTTGTCTAGAACGACCGTATGGGACGGTCGTATGGGACGGTCGTATGGGACGGCTGTATGGACACGGGGTAGGGTGGCCGGCATGGGACACCGCGAGGATCTGCTGGAAGGCGCCAAGCGCTGCCTGCTGGCGAAGGGGTTCGTGCGCACGACCGCGCGCGACATCGTCAAGGAGTCGGGGACCAACCTGGCCTCGATCGGCTACCACTACGGCTCGAAGGACAAGCTCCTCGCGGAGGCCTACATCGCCCTGGTGGGCGAGGTGTCCGACGACTGGGAGGTCTCCGACGCCCTGGAGTCCGGCACGGGTGCCGCGCCGGGCTCGATCGAGCGTTTCCAGGAGGTCTGGGCGAGCATCATCCGCAGCCTGCGGCAGCCCGACTCCATGTGGCACCTCAGCATGGAGATCATCGCCATGGGCGACCAACTGCCCGAGGTGCGCGATCACTTGGCGCACGCTCAGCGCGAGGCCGCGCGCGGGATCATCCCGCTGTTCATGGGGGGCCGCGAGGAGGACGTCAAGGAGGAGGACGTCGACTCCGTCGGGCAGCTCTACAACACCCTGATGACCGGCCTCATCGCCCAGTGGACCTTCGACCCGAGGACCGCGCCCACCGCGGAGCAGCTCACCGAGGGACTGCGCCGGGTCGTCGACGGGCTCGGCCGGGGCTGATCCGCCCGTCCCGCATCCCGATCACCCGGTCCGCGAAGAGCGGCCGGTGCAGGTGCCGAGGGTGACGGTCCCGCCGTCCGGCTCACCGGCCCTGGCCCGCCGGACGTCCGTACGCGGTGCGGCGGTCAACGGCCGGCCCGCTGCATGATGGGGGCATGATCACGGTTCATCTGACGTACGAGATCGACGCCGACAAGATCGAGGACTTCGAGGAGTACGGTCGCCGCTGGGTGGGGCTCGTCAACCGTTTCGGCGGGACGCACCACGGCTACTTCCTGCCGAGCGAGGGCGACAGCGACATCGCCTACGCCCTCTTCTCGTTCCCCAGCCTCGCCGCCTACGAGCGATACCGCACGGACAGCGCGTCCGATCCGGAGTGCCAGGACGCCTTTGAACTGGCGCGCCGCACACGCTGCATCAAGCGGTACGAACGCCGCTTCCTCCGTCCGCTCGACGGGGTCTAGTCGTGCCGTCCGGACGGCACGACTAGAGCCGCGCCCCCTTCAGCGCCATGTGCAGCAGCAGTCGGTCCTCGCCGTCGTCCAGGTCGAGGCCCGTCAGCTGCTCGACCCGGGACAGGCGGTAGTAGAGCGTCTGCCGGTGGATGCCCAGCTCCGCCGCCGTGCGGCCGGCCTGGCCCGCGCAGTCGAGGTAGGTCTCGGCGGTGCGGGCGAGTTCACGGTGGGCGGGGGAGAGCAGGGGGCGTACGGCGGGGTCGTGGGCGGAGTCCGGGGGGAGCGCGGTCAGGAGGCGGTACGGGCCGATGCGCGACCACTGGGCGACCGGGCCGAGCGCCGGTTCCGCGAGCGCCGCGCGGGCCGCCGCCGAGGCCTCCCGCCAGGACGCCGCGAGATCGGTGAGACCGGTGCGGGCCTCTCCCACACCGGCCGCGCGGGCACCCTCCCCGAGCAGCCGCTGCGCCGCCGTCAGCGCCGGGGCGGGCACCTCCGGCGAGCGCAGCCGGACCAGGACCGCCAGACTCTGCGCGGTCGCACCCCAGGGGACGGTGCACAGCGCGGTCGCGTGCGGCACCGTACGCGCGGACGGGGCGTCGTCCGGGTCGGCGGACGGCCAGGGCGCGACGCACACCACCGCGTGCGGGCCGTCGCCGCGCGGGCCGAGGGCCGCGTGCAGCGCCGCCACCGCCATCTCGCCCCGCCAGCCCCGCTCGGCGGTCAGCACCGCCCGCAGCTCCCGGCTCAGGTCGGCCCCGTGCTGGGCCTCGTCGGCGAGCAGCGCGCCGATCCGGACCGTCACCTCCATCGCGGCGGCGAGCTGGGCGTCGGTGGGGCCGGGCTCGGACTCCAGCAGCCAGACGTAGCCGAGGACGACACCCCGATGGCGTACGGGAAGACAGATCCGGCCGCGGTACACGCCCGCCTCCGGTGTCGGCGGGATGCGGACGGGGGCGGTCGCCCGGGTGATGCCGAAGCCCTCGAACCAGGTCCGGACGGCGGCCGTCGAGCGGCGGGTCAGGATCGAACGGGTGCGCACCGGGTCCAGCGCCGAGGGGTCGAGGTCGCCCTCACTGTCGTACGCCCCGAAGGCGATCAGCTCGAAGTCACGGTTCTCCAGGGTCGCGGGAACCCCGAGGAGCTCGGAGATCTCGTCGACCAGCTCCTGGTAGTCACCGGCTCGGCGGAAGGACGAGGCGTCGGCTGTCACTCCGGCATTCTCCCGCACAACCCCGGCTCTTCATACATCTGTCTGAGATCTGCGGCACGGATGCGTGACAGCTGTCGATGGCCGACGATCGGAGGGATCCTTAGGTTTCACGGTGGTTCTATCTGCTGGTTTGTGGAGGTGCCCCGTGCTGGGTCCCGTGATTCTTGCCGCGTCGCGCAGCGACCGGATGCGACGTCTGATCTCGGCGGCCCCGGTGACCAGGCAGGTCGTCGACCGCTTCATCCCGGGCGAGACGGTCGACGACATCGTGCCGATCGTCAGGGACCTCACCGACCGGGGTCTGGAGCTGACGATGGACGTCGTCGGCGAGGACATCACCACCCCGGAGCAGGCCGAGGCCGCCCGCGACGCCTACCTGGAGCTCGTCGAGCGGCTGGGTGAGCTGGAGCTGGGCACCCGCGCCGAGATGTCGGTCAAGCTGTCGATGTTCGGCCAGGCGCTGCCCGGCGGCCACGGGCTGGCCCTCGCCAACGTGCGCCCCGTCGTCGAGGCCGCCGCCGCCATCGGTACGACGGTGACGCTGGACGCCGAGGACCACACCACCCTCGACTCGATGTTCGCCATCCACGAGGAGCTGCGGAAGGACTTCCCGCAGACCGGCTGCGTCATCCAGGCCTACCTCTTCCGCACCGAGGCCGACGCCCGCCGCCTCGCCGACGCCGGCAGCCGGGTGCGGCTGGTGAAGGGCGCCTACAAGGAGCCCGCCGAGGTCGCCTACCAGCAGAAGCACGAGATCGACAAGGCGTACGTCCGTGTCCTGCGCACGCTCATGGAGGGCGCCGGGTACCCGATGGTCGGCTCCCACGACCCGCGCCTGATCTCCATCGCGCAGGAACTCGCCCGCAAGGCCGGGCGCAAGCTCGACGAGTACGAGTTCCAGATGCTGTACGGCATCCGCGGCGACGAGCATCTGCGGCTCGCCGCCGAGGGCCACCGCATGCGCGTCTACACCGCCTACGGCACGGACTGGTACGGCTACTTCATGCGCAGGCTCGCGGAGAAGCCGGCGAACCTGCGCTTCTTCGTCCGCAGCATGGCCACCCGGGGCTGAGACATGACGCACGCGCAGAGATTTTCCTGCCGGGGGTCCGGGGGTCGTCCCCCGGGAAGGCGCAGCATGCGCAGGCTGGCGGAGAAGCCGGCGAACCTCCTCTTCTTCGTCCGCTCGACCCTCACCAAGGGCTGACCCGAACACCCGCTCACGTACAAGGAGTTACGGATCCCATGGACGCTGTGACCCAGGTCCCCACCCCCGTCAACGAGCCGGTGCACGGCTACGCCCCCGGCTCGCCCGAGCGCGCCCGTCTCGAGGTCAAGCTGAAGGAGCTGGCCGAGAACCCGATCGACCTGCCGATGACCATCGGCGGCGAGAAGCGGATGGGCGGCGGTGAGGCCTTCCAGGTCGTGCAGCCGCACAACCACAAGGCGGTGCTGGGCACCTACCGCAACGCCACGCAGGCGGACGCCCAGGACGCCATCGACGCGGCCCTCGCCGCCGCGCCCGCCTGGCGTGCGATGTCCTTCGACGACCGGGCCGCGATCATCCTGCGCGCCGCCGAACTCCTCGCCGGCCCCTGGCGCGAGACGCTGGCCGCCTCCACCATGCTCGGCCAGTCCAAGACCGCCCAGCAGGCCGAGATCGACACCCCCTGCGAGCTCGTCGACTTCTGGCGCTTCAACGTCAAGTACGCCCGCGACCTGCTCGCCGAGCAGCCCCCGGCGAACTCCCCGGGCGTCTGGAACCGCCTGGACCACCGCCCGCTGGAGGGCTTCGTCTACGCGATCACACCGTTCAACTTCACGGCGATCGCGGGCAACCTGCCGACCGCGCCCGCGCTGATGGGCAACGTCGTCGTCTGGAAGCCGTCCCCGACCCAGACCCACGCGGCCGTCCTGCTCATGCAGCTCCTGGAGGAGGCGGGCCTGCCCAAGGGCGTCATCAACCTCGTCACCGGCGACGGCATCGAGGTCTCCAAGGTCGCCCTGGAGCACCGGGATCTGGCGGGCATCCACTTCACCGGCTCGACCAAGACCTTCCAGTACCTGTGGAAGACGGTCGGCAACAACATCGAGAAGTACCGCTCCTACCCGCGCCTGGTCGGCGAGACCGGCGGCAAGGACTTCGTCGTCGCCCACCCGAGCGCGGACAAGGCGATCCTGAAGACCGCCCTGACCCGCGGCGCCTTCGAGTACCAGGGCCAGAAGTGCTCGGCGACCTCCCGGGCGTACATCCCCGCCTCCATCTGGAACTCCGGTTTCAAGGAGGAGTTCGCCGCCGAGGTCGACTACCTGACCATGGGCGACGTGACCGACCTGTCCAACTTCCTCGGCGCGGTCATCGACGAGCGCGCGTTCGCCAAGAACAAGGCGGCCATCGAGCGCGCCAAGGCGGACCCCACCTGCACGATCGTCGCGGGCGGCTCCTACGACGACTCGGTGGGCTGGTTCGTGCGCCCCACGGTCGTGGAGTGCAGCGACCCGGAGAACGAGGTCTTCACCACCGAGTACTTCGGCCCGTTCCTCGCCGTGTACGTCTACGAGGACGACCAGTACGACGAGATGCTGACCCAGATGGAGTCCGTCTCCGACTACGCCCTGACCGGCTCGGTCATCGCCGGTGACCGCGCGGCGGCGGCGTACACGATGGAGAAGCTGCGGTACGCGGCCGGCAACTTCTACATCAACGACAAGTCCACCGGCGCCGTCGTCGGCCAGCAGCCCTTCGGCGGCGGCCGCGCCTCCGGCACCAACGACAAGGCGGGCGCCCCGCAGAACCTGATGCGCTGGACCCTGACCCGCGCCATCAAGGAAACGCTGGTCCCACCGACCGACTACGCCTACCCGCACATGGGCTGACGGCTCGGCAGACAGTCTGCGGGGCCGGGTAATCCACTCGGCCCCGCACGCCGTCGCGGGCACACTTGGCCGCAAGGCTCAGGCTTTCGCTCGCACCAGGATCTTTCCCGTGTTCCCGCCTCGCAGCATCGTCAGGAACGCCTCCACGATCGAGCCGAAACCGTCCACCACCGTCTCGTCCGGTGTGAGTGCGCCGCTGCGGAGGTGGGGTACGGCGAAGTCGTACAGCTCGTCCTGGAGGTCGCGGTGGTCGCTGACCAGGAAGCCCTCGATGCGTAGGCGCTTTTCCACCACGTCGGCGTGGTTGAAGACGACCGGGGGCGCGTCCGGGGTGTTGTACTGGCTCACCGTGCCGACGCGGACCACGCGGCCGTGGTTCCGGAGGGCGCCGATCGCCGCGGCCAGGTGGTCGCCGCCGACGTTGTCGACGGCGAGGTCGACACCGGTCGGGGCGGCCGCGGTGAGCAGGTCGGACACCGGGCCCGTGTGGTAGTCGAACGCCGCGTCGTAGCCGACCCGTTCGGTCAGGTACCGCACCTTCTCCGCGGAGCCCGCGCTGCCGATCAGCCTGCCCGCGCCCAGCAGCCGGGCGAACCGGCCCGTGGCGGTGCCCACCCCGCCGGCCGCGGCCGAGACGAAGACGTCCTCGCCCTCCCGCAGGCGTGCGACGCGGGTGAGACCCACGTACGCCGTCAGGCCCGTGCCGCCCAGCACGCTCAGGTGGGCGGAGAGGGGCACCCCCTCGTACCGGGGCAGAATCCTGGCCTCCCGTGGGGTCACCAGGGAGTGGGTGCGCCAGCCCTGGCGGTGGAAGACGATCTCGCCCTCGGGCAGCCCCGGGTCCCGCGAGGCTGTGATCCGGCCCAGCGCGCGGCCCTCCAGCGGGGCGTTCAACGCGAAGTCGCCGTCCATCATCTCGCGGTGGTAGGGGTCGACCGACCAGTACAGGTTCTCCACCAGCGCGGTGCCGGGGGCGGGGGAGGGGAGCGGGGACTCCACGAAGGCGAAGTGGTCGGCGGAGGGGAACCCCGTCGGGCGGGCGGTCTGGTGCACGGCGAGCGCGGTGTCGGTCATGGACGGGACCGTACGGAGGAATGCCGCACCGCAGCAGAGGGTTGCCCTCATGCAACGCACGCGTCCATGAGCTTTCGCTCATAGCAGCAGGTGGGGGACCCGAGGAATGAACCTGACCGTCGATCTCGCGCCCCGGGAACTGCGTACCCTCGTCGCCGTCGCCGAGGAGGGCGGGTTCTCGGCCGCCGCCGACCGGCTCGGCACCACCCAGTCCGCCGTCTCGCACGCCGTACGCGGCATCGAACGCAAGCTCGGGGTCGTGCTGTTCGAGCGCGGACGGCACGGCGCCCGGCCCACTCCGGCCGGGGCGCGGGCGGTCGCGCACGGCCGCCGGGTGCTGCGTCTGCTGGAGACGCTTGTCAGGGAGACCCGCGCCGCGCAGTCCCAGGAGGTCGCCGGACCGCTGCGGATCGCCGCGTTCCGCAGCGCCGCCCTGTACCTCCTCCCGCCCGTCCTCGAACGCCTCACCGCACGGCACCCCGCGATCGAGCCCACCGTCACCGTCGTGCGGGAGGTCGGGCCCGGGGCGGCCGGGGAGGTGGCCGAGGGGCGGGCCGACCTCGGGATCGCCACCTTCGGCACCAGTCACCCGATCCCGCCGGAACTCGTCGGGGACGTGCTCGTCGAGGAGCCGTACTCGCTGGTGCACCCCGCCGGTCACCCCGCCCCGCGCTCCCTGCCGCTGGTCGACTGGCGCGAGAACTGCTCCTCCCACACCCGCACCTGGTGGGCGGCCCAGGACTGGATCCCCGCCGCGACCGTCCGTGCCGAGGACGACGGGGCGGTGCTGTCGATGGTGGGCAGCGGCCTGGGCATGGCGATCATGCCCGCGCTGTCCCTCGGCGGGGCGCCCGCCGGTCTGGAGATCACCGACCTCGGGTCGGACCGCCCGACCCGTCGCGTCGGCTATGTCACCACCCCCGAACTCGCGGCCGGTGCCGCCGTCCGAGCCCTGGTCCGTGAGCTGCGCGCTCATGCGAAAGTGCAGGTCAGCGGCGTGTGACCCAGTGCACTGTCTCAGATAGTAGGAAGTCCGAGTAATTGTGGAGACAGACCGGCCCTCCTCCCTTAGCTTTGTAGGAGCCGAACGTCTCGCTCGATCAAGCGAATGGCGGTCGTGAGCCGGGCCCGATGCAGGCAACCCCTGCGGCCCCCGCTCCCCGCCCCTTTCCGGCGTCTCGCAATCCCCTTCCGCACTCCATGAATTCGAAGGAGTCGATTTCTCATGGCCGAGACGACCGCCCGCCGACGAGTCCGTCACCTCTCCCGTACGAGCGAGTCCGACCGCAAGCAGGCCGCGGCCGCCCTCCAGCGCGCCCTCGACCGCCGCGACAACGGCGGCTCGACCGGCCACTGAGGCCGCACGCGCCGCCCCGCACGCACCGCCCGCACGGCCCCAGCGCCTGACGCACCCCCACCCCTGTACCGGGAGCCGCGCCCGACGGGGTGCGGCGCGGACTCACCCTCCGCGCCGCACCTCGAAATGGTCGATCCGCTCGCCGTTCTGCGCCAGCGCCGACACCTCCAGCCTCGGCGTGCCACCGCTGACCGCCTCCACCCTGAGCAGGGAGAAGCCCCGGTAGCGCACCCGCGACCACTCCACGGTCTCGGCGTCCGCGGCCCGTGACCTCGTCCACCGGAAGGTGTCCACGGACTCGGCGTCGCGCACATGCCCCTCGTAGCTCTCCTTCACCCCCGCCGGAAAGCCGTACAGGTCCTTGCCGCCGCCGCCCGCGGTGACGTACACGGTCCCGTCCCGCGTCGGGTCGGTGGACCCGCCGATGGGGACCCGCCTGCCGACGGTGCCGTCCTTGATGGCGTCGGTGCGCTCGTAGACGTGGTTGTGCCCGTTGATCACCAGGTCCACCTGGTGCTTGGCGAACAGCGGCAGCCACTCCTCGCGCACCCCGCCGTCCGAGGCGTGGGAGGAGGTCGAGTACGCGCAGTGGTGGAAGAAGACCACCACGAAGTCCACCGCGCCCCGCAGTTCACCGAGCTTGTCGTCCAGCCAGGCCGTCTGCCTGCCGCCCGTGTAGCCGAGGTTGGCGGGGATCTCGTACGACACGTCGTTGGCGTCCAGCGCCACGAAGCCGACGTTGCCGTAGGTGAACGCGTACACGCCCGGCGCCGCGCGCGGGTCGAAGCCGCTGTCCGGGAGGGACCAGCGGGCGAGCTGACCGCCGTAGCCGTCGGGGGAGTACCAGGCCTCCATGTCGTGGTTGCCCGTCGTCACCATCCACGGCACCGAGCGCGCGACCTCCTCGTTCTGCTTCAGGAACAGGTCCCAGTAGCCCGGGTCGTAGCCGTCGGTCTTCTCGCCCCGGCCGTTGACGTTCGCGTAGCAGATGTCGCCCGCGTGGAGGTGGAAGGCCGGGTCCTGGCGCAGGATGACGTCGTCGCCCGCGGCCGCCGCCTTGCTGACGCCCTGGTCGCCGAAGGCCGTGAAGACGAACCTCTCGGCGCTCGCCGGGGCGGTGCGGAAGGACGCGATCGTCGAGCGGTGCGCGGCGGCGGCCGGGTCGAGGCCGTCATGGCCGACGCCGTAGTAGTACGTGGTGCCGGGGCGCAGGCCGTCCAGGGCGGCATGCAGGTAGTACTGGTCGAGTGCAGGGCGGACGCCCGTCACGCCAGGGGTGTGCAGATCGCGGACCTCGGCCTCGATCCGGCGGCCCAGGTCGTCGGGGCGGGTGCCGACGCGGACGAACGGCCTGCGCACCGCGAGCGGGACCTGCCAGGAGATCCGCATCTGCGTCCTCGGGTCGGCACCGAGGGCGAGGTGGCGGCCGAAGGGGGCGACGACCGAGCCGTGCACCCCGGCGGCGGGGGAGGCGGAGGCGCGCGTGCTCCGCGACGGGGAACCGTCGCCCGCGCAGCCGGTCAGCAGGCCGCCCGCCACCGCGCCGGCGGTCACCAGGGTGCGACGCCGGGTCAGCTTGGTGCGCAGGTACTCGTACTGCTCGGCCATGCTCATCCGGCGTGCGAGCCGCGGCGGGATGCCGACGTCGGGAAGGTCCATGACGGTGAAGTTCCCAGCGCACCCCAACAGCCTCGATACGTACGGGTGAACGCCGGTCGAAGGGCTGACGCCCAGGTGTACCTGGCTGTCCGTATGGCGGACGTGTCGTGTCATCCCATGGGACGCGGAGTAGGGTGCCGACATGTCTCGCAGCATCAATCTCGCAGTGATTCCCGGTGACGGCATCGGCCAGGAGGTCGTGGCCGAAGGCCTGAAGGTCCTCTCCGCCGTCCTTCCGCAGGATGTGAAGCTGGAGACGAAGGAGTACGACTTCGGCGCCCGGCGCTACCACGCCACCGGTGAGACCCTCACCGACGCCGACGCGGAGGCGCTGAAGCAGCACGACGCGATCCTCCTCGGTGCCATCGGCGACCCGTCGGTCCCCTCCGGCGTCCTGGAGCGCGGCTTCCTGCTCAAGCTCCGCTTCCTGTTCGACCACCACGTCAACCTGCGGCCGAGCAAGCTGCTGCCGGGTGTGGAGACTCCCCTCAAGGGCGAGCCCGCCATCGACTTCGTGGTGGTCCGCGAGGGCACCGAGGGCCCGTACACCGGCAACGGCGGCACCATCCGCAAGGGCACCCCGCACGAGGTCGCCACCGAGGTCTCCGTGAACACGGCCTTCGGTGTCGAGCGTGTCGTGCGCGACGCCTTCGCCCGTGCCCAGGCCCGCCCCCGCAAGAAGATCACGCTGGTCCACAAGAACAACGTGCTGTCCTTCGCGGGCCACCTGTGGACGAACGTCTTCAACAAGGTGGCCGAGGAGTTCCCCGAGGTCACCACCGACTACATCCACGTGGACGCGGCGACCATCTACCTGGTCACCGACCCGGGCCGGTTCGACGTCATCGTCACCGACAACCTCTTCGGCGACATCATCACCGACCTCGCCGCGGCCGTCTCCGGCGGCATCGGCGTCGCGGCGAGCGGCAACATCAACCCCAGCCGCGAGTTCCCGTCGATGTTCGAGCCCGTCCACGGCTCGGCCCCCGACATCGCCGGCCAGGGCAAGGCCGACCCCACCGCCACGGTCCTGTCCGTCGCGCTGCTCCTGCGCCACCTCGGCTACGAGGCCGAGGCCGCCCGGATCGACGAGGCGGTCTCCGCCGACCTCGCCGAGCGCACCGGCAAGCCCGCCCGCAGCACGTCCGAGATCGGTGACGCGCTCGCCGTACGAGTAGCCGGCTGACCCGCGGCACTCACAGCACACTCGAAGCCGCCGGGTCGCAACCGCACCCGGCGGCTTTCCTTATGTCCCCGCCGGGTGCCACCATCATCCCCTGGGTCGCATTCACGCTGTTTTCGTCCACGGCACCCCGCGCGCGATAATCGAACGCGGAGCCGCGGAATGAGGGAATGCTCGGACGTCCTAGCACTGGCAACTGACAGTAACGGGGCGTGAGCGCGGCCCGTCACTACACAACCGGTGAAGGACAACCACTCATGACGACGCCCACGATCGAGCTCAAGCCCTCAGCCTCGCCACTTTCCGACGCCGAGCGCGCCGCGATCCTGGCGAACCCCGGGTTCGGCCGCCACTTCACCGACCACATGGTCGTCATCAAGTGGACCGAGGGCCGCGGCTGGCACGACGGTCAGCTCGTGCCGTACGCCCCGCTCCAGCTCGACCCCGCCACGATGGTCCTGCACTACGCCCAGGAGATCTTCGAGGGCCTCAAGGCGTACCGCCAGCCCGACGGGACCGTCGCCACCTTCCGGCCCGAGAAGAACGCCGAGCGCTTCCAGCGCTCCGCCCACCGGCTCGGCATGCCCGAGCTGCCGGTCGAGACGTTCATCGAGGCCTGCGACGCGCTCGTCCGGCAGGACCAGGGCTGGGTCCCGGCGCACGGCGGCGAGGAGTCCCTCTACCTGCGCCCGTTCATGATCGCCACCGAGGTTGGCCTGGGCGTCAAGCCGGCCAACGAGTACCTCTTCATCGTCATCGCCTCCCCGGCCGGCGCCTACTTCCCCGGCGGCGTCAAGCCGGTCTCCATCTGGCTCTCCGAGGACCGCGTCCGCGCCGTCCCCGGCGGCATGGGCGACGCGAAGACCGGCGGCAACTACGCCGCCTCCCTCCTCGCCCAGGCCGAGGCCGCCGCCAAGGGCTGCGACCAGGTCTGCTACCTCGACGCGGTCGAGCACCGGTGGATCGAGGAACTCGGCGGCATGAACCTGTACTTCGTGTACGGCGACAAAATCGTCACGCCCTCGCTGACCGGCTCGATCCTGGAGGGCGTGACCCGCGACTCCCTCCTCCAGGTCGCCCGTGACCTCGGCTACGAGGCCGAGGAGGGCCGCGTCTCCATCGACCAGTGGCAGCGCGACGCCGAGAACGGCAGCCTGACCGAGGTCTTCGCCTGCGGCACCGCCGCCGTGATCACCCCGGTCGGCACCGTCAAGCGCGCGAACGCCGAGTGGCGGCAGAGCGGCGGCGAGCCCGGCGAGGTCACCCTGAGGCTCCGCCAGGCCCTCCTGGACATCCAGCGCGGCACGGCCGAGGACAAGCACGGCTGGATGCACCAGCTGGGCTAGTCCTGTTGCGAAAGTGGCCTCTGTCGCGGCCCTAGTCGTCGGCCATCGCCGTCAGGGCCGTCACGGAGTTCGTCTCCGTGGCGGCCCTCGCGCGTGCCGGGGCCAGCAGCAGGTACGTGACACCGCCGACCAGCCCCGACAGCAGGAAGCTGCAGTCCACCCCGCCGGTCCATGCCACCAGCGGTCCCTCGTAGGACGGCAGGGAGACCGCGAGGAGGCCGACCGTGGCGCCCACCGCCCAGGCCGCCGTGGCCGGGATGTTCCAGCCGCCGCTGAACCAGTAGACGCCGCCGCGCGCACGGCGGTTGAAGACCTGGAGGGCCTCCGCGTCGTAGACGCCTCGGCAGCGGGCGAAGCCGATGAGGGTGATCACCGCCCAGGGCGTGCCGATGGCCGTGAGCAGCAGGACGAACGACGTCATCGCGGTCTGCGCGGTCGAGGCGTAGTGGCCCACGAACACGCAGGCCGTGGCGGCGACGGCGACCGCGCAGGTGGCCTGGGCCCGGGACGCGCGCGGCAGGATCGCGTCCAGGTCGAGGCCCATGGAGTAGAGCATCAGGCCCGCGTTGCCGACCGAGCCCGCGGAGGCGGCCAGCAGGAGCGGGAGCAGGTACCAGACGGGGGAGGCGTCCACCAGCGGGCCCGCGTAGTCGAGGGCCGCGCGCGCCGCGTACGCCGTGAAGGTGCCGAACAGCTGCGGCACCAGCAGACCGAGGAGCAGGCCGAGCCAGGTCGCGTGCAGCACCCGGCGCGGGGCGTGGCGGGCCGGGGAGATGTAGCGGGTGTAGTCGCCGAGCAGGGTGATGAAGGCGATCGGTCCGGACAGGCCCGCCGCCACCGTCGCCAGCAGCCACGTCGGCCAGAACCCGCCCAGCAGGTAGCCGCCCGCCTCCGGCAGCGCCGCGGTCGTGAAGTGCGGGGCGTAGGCCACGACTCCGAGGACCAGCAGCGCGGTCATGCCGATCGCCAGCACCCGTGACATCGCCAGCAGCACCCGGTAGCCGTACACCGCGCCCGCCACCGTCGCCGCCGCGAGCAGCCCGTAGACGACGCCGTACGCCATGTCGTTCGCGGGCATCCCTACCAGCCGGCCCAGGACGCCCACCATCACGTCGCCGCCGATCCACACGGTCAGCGTGGTGTAGCCGAGCGCCAGCAGCAGCCCGACCACCGAGCCGACCAGACGGCCGCGCACCCCGAACTGGGCGCCGGAGGACGTGGACAGGTTCGTCGCCGTGCGCAGGGAGATCAGCGCGAGCGGGGCCGTGAGCAGCGTCCCGACCACCGTGCCCGCCACGATCGAGGTCACCGAGGCCCACCAGTCGAGCCCGAAGGACGGCGGCAGCCAGCCGAAGACGATCACGCCCAGGCAGAGGTTCGAGCCCAGCAGGATCGAGACGAGGTCACGCGGCCCGCTGGTGCGTTCCTCGTCGGGGACGGTGTCGACTCCGCGCTGTTCCATCGGCATACCTGGGCTCCTTCGCTGACACTTAGAACGCCACTCAATGTGGAGGGCTCGGGCGGAGACGTCAAGGCTTTCTTCTTTGGGAAGTCTTGTTTAGAGTGACGTTCTAAAGGAAGGGATCGACATGCGGCTCACCCCCACCGAGCGCGACCGGCTGCTGCTCTTCGGAGCCGCCGAACTGGCCCGCGCCCGCCGCGCCCGGGGCCTGCGGCTCAACGTGCCGGAGGCCACCGCCCTCATCGCGGACACCGTGTGCGAGGCCGCCCGCGACGGGGCACGACTCGCCGAGGCGGTCGAGCGGGCCCGCGCGGTCCTCGGCCCGGACGACGTGCTGCCCGGCGTCGCGGACGTCGTCACCGAGGTCCATGTCGAGGCCGTCTTCGACGACGGCTCGCGGCTGGCGGTCGTCAGCGACCCGATCGGCGGCGGGCTGGGCGAGCGGGCGCCGGGTGCCCTGCTGCCGGGGCCCGCGCACACCGAGCCCGAGGCGGTCGTGCGGCTGACGGTCACCAACACCGCGACCGTCCCGGTCTCCGTCACCTCCCACTTCCACTTCTTCGAGGCCAACCCCCGCCTCGCCTTCGACCGCTCCGCCGCCTACGGCCTGCGGCTCGCCGTGCCCGCCGGCTCCTCGGTGCGCTTCGGCCCGGGGGAGTCTCTGGAGGTCGGCCTCGTGCCGATCGGCGGCGCCCGGGTCGCGATCGGCTTCGCCGGACTCGTCGACGGCCCCCTGGACGCCCCCGGCACCCGCGAGGAGGCCCTGCGCCGGGCTGCGGCCTGCGGGTATCTGGGGGTGGGGGACGGCGGGCGGGATGACGGCCGCCCGGGGACACAGCGCGGTGCGCGCCCTACCGCACGAGACGAGGAGGCAGACCGATGAGCCGTCCCGGAGGACACCCCGCCGAGGCCCGCCGCCTCACCCCGTACGAGTACGCCGCCACCCACGGCCCCCGCGCCGGCGACCGCATACGGCTCGGTGACAGTGGTCTGACGATCCGCGTCGAGTCCGACTCCCAGCGCTACGGCGACGAGTTCCTCGCCGGGTTCGGCAAGACCGCCCGGGACGGACTGCACCTCAAGGCCGCCGAGGTCCGGGAGACCTGCGACGTCGTGATCAGCAACGTCGTCGTGATCGACGCGGCGCTCGGCATCCGCAAGGTCTCCCTCGGCATCCGCGAGGGGCGGATCTGCGCGATCGGCCGGGCCGGGAACCCCGACACCCTCGACGGGGTCGACGTCGTCGTCGGCACCGGCACGTCCATCGTGTCCGGCGAGGGTCTGATCGCCACCGCCGGAGCCGTGGACACCCACGTTCATCTGCTGTCGCCGCGGATCATGGAGGCCTCGCTGGCGTCCGGGGTCACCACGGTCATCGGCCAGGAGTTCGGGCCGGTGTGGGGCGTGGGCGTCAACTCGCCCTGGGCACTGCGGCACGCCTTCAACGCCTTCGACGCCTGGCCGGTCAACATCGGCTTCCTGGGCCGGGGTTCGTCGTCCCACCAGGCGCCTCTCGTGGAGGCCCTCGCCGAGGGCGGCGCGTCCGGGTTCAAGGTGCACGAGGACATGGGCGCCCACGCCCGGGCACTGGACACCGCCCTCCGGGTGGCCGAGGAGCACGACGTCCAGGTCGCCCTGCACAGCGACGGGCTGAACGAGAGCCTCTCCGTGGAGGACACCCTCCGTGTCCTGGAGGGCCGCACCATCCACGCCTTCCACATCGAGGGCTGCGGCGGCGGACACGTCCCGAACGTGCTGAAGATGGCCGGCGTCCCGAACGTCATCGGCTCCTCCACCAACCCCACCCTGCCCTTCGGGCGGGACGCGGTCGCCGAGCACTACGGCATGATCGTCTCCGTCCACGACCTGAAGACCGACCTGCCCGGCGACGCCGCCATGGCCCGCGACCGCATCCGCGCCGGGACCATGGGCGCCGAGGACGTCCTGCACGACCTGGGCGCGATCGGCATCACCTCCTCGGACGCGCAGGGCATGGGGCGGGCCGGTGAGACGGTCCGCCGTACCTTCGCCATGGCGGGCAAGATGAAGGCGGAACTCGGCGACCCCGGCGTCGGCCACGACAACGAACGCGTCCTGCGCTACATGGCCAAGCTGACCATCAACCCCGCCCTCGCCCACGGCCTCTCCCACGAGGTCGGCTCCCTGGAGGTCGGCAAGCTGGCCGACATCGTGCTGTGGCGCCCGGAGTACTTCGGGGCGAAGCCGCAGCTGGTGCTGAAGTCCGGCTTCCCGGCCTACGGCGTGACCGGCGATCCGGGCGCGGCCACCGACACCTGCGAACCGCTCGTCCTGGGACCGCAGTTCGGCGCGTACGGCGCCACCCCCGCCGACATCTCCGTCGCCTTCGTCGCGCGGGCCGCGCTCGACCAGGGCGGCGACTCGATGCCGACCCGCCGCCGCAGGGTCGCCGTCCGCGGCACCCGCGGCATCGGACCCGCGGACCTGCGCCTGAACTCCCGTACCGGCGCGGTCGACGTGGACCAGCGCACCGGACTGGTCACGCTGGACGGCGAGCCGCTGCGCTCGGAACCCGCCGACTCGGTCTCCCTCAACCGCCTCTACTTCCTCTAGGACTTCGCGTGACCTTCCGCATGCCCCCCGAGTGGGCCCCGCACGAACGCACCTGGATGGCCTGGCCCGGCCCCAACCCGACCTTCACCGACGACACGGAACTGGCCGAGGCCCGCGCCGCCTGGGCGAACGTGGCCCGCTCGGTGCGCCGGTTCGAGCCGGTGACCGTGGTGCACGGTCCCGGCCAGGGCCGCTCGGCCCGCGAACTGCTCGGCCCGGACGTCGAGTTGGTCGAGCGAGACCTCGACGACGCGTGGATGCGTGACATCGGCCCCACGTTCGTCAAGGACCGCGAGGGCCGACTGGCCGCCGTGGACTGGGTGTTCAACGGCTGGGGCGGCCAGGACTGGGCCCGCTGGGAGCACGACTCCAAGATCGCCCGCCATGTCGCGGACCTCGCGGGCGTCCCCGTGCTCTCCTCGCCGCTGGTCAACGAGGGCGGCGCGATCCACGTCGACGGCGAGGGCACGGTCCTGCTGACCGACACCGTCCAGCTCGGCGCCGGCCGCAACCCGGGCTGGACCCGCGCGCAGGTCGAGGCGGAGATCCACGCCAGGCTCGGGACCACCAAGGCGATCTGGCTCCCGCACGGCCTCGCGGGCGACTACGGGACCTACGGCACCCAGGGCCACGTCGACATCGTCGCGGCCTTCGCCGGGCCGGGCACCGTCGTCGTGCACAGCCAGCAGAACCCGGGCCACCCCGACCACGCCCGCTCCCGGGAGTACCTGGAGATCCTGCGCGGCGAGACCGACGCCCGGGGCCGCCGTCTGAAGGTCGTCGAGGTCCCCGCGCCGACCGTCCTCAAGGACGCGGACGGCGACTGGGTCGACTACTCCTACATCAACCACTACCTGTGCAACGGCGGGGTCGTGCTCTGCGCCTTCGACGACCCGCGCGACGAGATCGCGGCCGGCATCTTCCGCCGGCTGTTCCCCGAGCGGACGGTGACGCTGGTGGACGCCCGTACCATCTTCGCGGGTGGTGGAGGCATCCACTGCATCACACAGCAGCAGCCGAAGAGCTAGGAGCCGACCGATGGCCGGTGCGCGCCGGAACGCGCCGCCGCGCGGGGACGTTCTCGCCGCCGCCATGGAGATGATCGCCGAACTCGGCCTGGAGAAGCTCACCATGGCCGCGCTCGGCCGCGAGGTCGGCATGAGCAGCGGCCACCTCCTCTACTACTTCCACTCCAAGGACGAGCTGCTGCTCCAGACCCTGGAGTGGAGCGAGGGCCGCCTCGGCGGCGAGCGCGGCCGGCTGCTGGCGCGCACCGGCACGGCCCGGGAACGCCTGGACGCGTACGTCGACCTGTACGTCCCCGACGGCCACCGGGACCCGCACTGGATCCTCTGGCTGGAGGTCTGGAACCGCTCGCAGAACGCCGACGAGACCGCCCGCGACCGGCAGGTCGCCATCGAGGGCGCCTGGCACCGCGACCTGGTGGCGCTCCTCGCGGAGGGGGTGTCGAGGGGTGAGTTCCGCCCGCTCGACCCGGACCGCTTCGCCACCCGGCTGCGCGCCCTCCTCGACGGCTTCTCCATCCACGTGGCGCTCGGCCTGCGCGGCACCGACCGAGCGCACATTCTCGGCCACGTACAGGAATTCCTGGACGAGAACCTCCTCGCGGACGCGTGACCCCGAGCATCTCGAGTGAGCGACCGCATCCTGAGACAGGCGTGAGCGGGGTGCGGGGGGTGTGCCAGACTGCCCCCGTGCTCTCGTTCGCCATGATTATTGGCAGCAGGCGCGCCGGTCCGCAGTGACCGCCACGTACGACCAGGTACGGGTGGACACCGTCGTCCTCGACCCGCGCGCAGACCTCTCGCACCCGCGAGGGGTTTTTCGCATTTCTGGCCCACCCGCAGCCGGAGACGAGAGCGCGAGGGAGTATGTGGGGGCGGTGGAGCCGGTCATTCCGGTACGACCGAGATCTGATCCTCAGGAGCCTTGAGACCATGACCGCAACCAGCGAGCTCGACGATTCGTTCCACGTCTTCGACACCACCCTGCGCGACGGCGCCCAGCGGGAGGGCATCAACCTCACCGTCGCGGACAAGCTGGCCATCGCACGGCACCTGGACGACTTCGGCGTGGGCTTCATCGAGGGCGGCTGGCCCGGCGCGAACCCGCGGGACACCGAGTTCTTCGCCCGCGCGCAGGCGGAGATCGAGTTCCGGCACGCCCAGCTGGTCGCCTTCGGCGCGACGCGCCGGGCGGGCGCCAAGGCGGCCCAGGACCCGCAGGTCAACGCGCTGCTGGCGTCCGGTGCCCCGGTGATCACCCTGGTGGCCAAGTCCCACGACCGGCACGTCGAACTCGCTCTGCGCACCACGCTGGACGAGAACCTGGAGATGGTCCGCGACACCGTCTCCTACCTCGTCGGGCAGGGCCGCCGGGTGTTCGTCGACTGCGAGCACTTCTTCGACGGCTACCGCGCCAACCCGGAGTACGCGAAGGCGGTCGTCAGGGCGGCGTCGGACGCCGGCGCCTCCGTGGTCATCCTCTGCGACACCAACGGCGGCATGCTCCCCGCCCAGGTGCAGGCGGTCGTTTCCACGGTCCTGGCCGACACCGGCGCCCGCCTCGGCATCCACGCCCAGGACGACACCGGCTGCGCGGTCGCGAACACCCTCGCGGCGGTCGACGCCGGCGCGACCCACGTGCAGTGCACCGCGAACGGCTACGGCGAACGGGTCGGCAACGCCAACCTGTTCCCGGTGGTCGCGGCCCTGGAGCTGAAGTACGGCAAGAAGGTCCTGCCCGAGGGCCGCCTCCGCGAGATGACCCGCATCTCCCACGCGATCGCCGAGGTGGTCAACCTGACCCCGTCGACGCACCAGCCGTACGTGGGCGTCTCCGCCTTCGCTCACAAGGCCGGCCTGCACGCCTCGGCGATCAAGGTCGACCCGGACCTCTACCAGCACATCGACCCCGAGCAGGTCGGCAACACCATGCGCATGCTGGTCTCCGACATGGCCGGCCGCGCCTCCGTCGAGCTCAAGGGCAAGGAGCTGGGCGTGGACCTCGGCGGCGACCGCGAGCTGGTCGGCCGGGTCGTGGAGCGCGTGAAGGAGCGCGAGCTGGAGGGCTACACGTACGAGGCGGCCGACGCGAGCTTCGAGCTGCTGCTGCGGACCGAGGTGGAGGGCAAACCCCTCACGTACTTCCAGGTCGAGTCCTGGCGCGCGATCGTCGAGGACCGCCCCGACGGCAGCCACGCCAACGAGGCCACGGTCAAGCTCTTCGCCAAGGGCGAGCGCATCGTCGCCACGGCGGAGGGCAACGGCCCGGTCAACGCTCTGGACCGCGCGCTGCGGGTCGCCCTGGAGAAGATCTACCCCCAGCTCGCCAAGCTCGAGCTGGTCGACTACAAGGTCCGCATCCTGGAGGGCGTCCACGGCACCCAGTCCACGACCCGCGTCCTCATCTCCACGTCCGACGGCACGGGGGAGTGGTCGACGGTGGGCGTGGCGGAGAACGTGATCGCGGCGTCCTGGCAGGCCCTGGAGGACGCGTACACCTACGGTCTGCTGCGGGCCGGCGTCGAGCCCGCCGAGTGACCCACCCCCGGCAGGAGTCCTCGGCGAACTCCCCGAGTTCGCCGAGGCCCCGCACCCGCACCCGGGTCACGTCGGGCCGGGGAGCCGGAATGGCCGGTGCGGTGCCTTGACGGGCCTGCGGGGCGCCAGTTAACTCACGGCGTGAGGTAAGCCGTGAGTGGACCAAGAGAGCCAAGGGGGAAGCTCCATGCGAAGAACCGCCCTGCTCGCCTCAGCCGCGCTTCTGGCGACACTGCTGCCGATGGTGTCGGCCCAGGCCGCCGCCGACGACCCCGTCCCGACGCCCGTCGACCGCTTCGAGGGCGAGGTGCCCTTCGCGAACCCGCCCGCCGGGGGCCTGTTCACCTGGGGCGGCGACAACGACGACCCGCCCGCACTCCGGTTGAGCGCCCGCGACGACGCCCCCGAGGGCGACCACGTCCTCTCCGGCACCTACGACATCAGCGGCTACGGCGGTTTCACCCACGACTTCGCCTTCGCCGAGCCCGCCCACGACTGGTCCGCCCACAAGGGGGTGCGGTTCTGGTGGGAGGGCCAGGACAACGGCCGGAAGATCGCCTTCGAGCTCAAGGACGGCGGCGCCGACGGCGAGGCCTCCGAGCTGTGGACGACGTCCTTCACCGACGACTTCAGCGGCTGGAAGCAGATCGAGATCCCCTTCACCGACTTCGTCTACCGCACCGACTACCAGCCCGTCGGCGGCATCGACCACATCCTCGGACTGACCGAGACCTGGGGGTACGCCGTCACCCTGCCCGCCGGCGCCCCGGGCCGGTTCGCCATGGACGGCGTCGAACTGTACGGCAGGGCCGACCAGTCGCTGCGGGCGAGCGTCCTCACCGACGCCGCCGTGTACCCGGTGAAGGAGGGCGACACCGCCACCGTCGAGATCTCCGTCGCCACCACCGGCTCGGCCCCGATCGAGGAACCGGTCACCGTCGCCTACGAGACGACCGGCGGCACCGCGTCGAACGGCGACTACACCCCGGTCAAGGGCGAGTTGACCTTCCCCGCGGGCACCGCCTCCGGTGCCACCCGCACCCTGCGCGTCCCCACCCTCAGGGACAAGGCCGCCGAGAACGCCGAGACCATCCCGCTCAAGCTCACCGTCACCGGCGCCAAGCCCCCGGCGGAGAGCCCGCAGATCGTCGTCGACGCCCACGGACTGCCGTACCTCGACGCCGAACTGCCCGTGAAACGGCGGGTCGCCGACCTCCTGTCCCGGATGTCCCTCGCCGAGAAGGCCGGTCAGATGACCCAGGCCGAGCGCGGGGCGGTGGGCGCCGGGGGAGACGTCGCCGCCTACGCCCTCGGCTCGCTCCTGTCCGGCGGCGGATCGACGCCCACGCCCAACACCCCCGAGGCCTGGGCGAAGATGATCGACGGATTCCAACTCCGCGCCCAGGCCACCCGGTTCCAGATCCCCCTCGTCTACGGCGTCGACGCCGTGCACGGCCACAACAACCTCGTCGGCGCCACCGTCATGCCCCACAACATCGGGCTCGGCGCCTCCCGCGACCCGCGACTGGTCGAGCGCACCGGCGCGGTGACCGCCGCCGAGGTCCGGGCCACCGGCGTCCCGTGGGACTTCGCCCCCTGCCTCTGCGTCACCCGCGACGAACGCTGGGGCCGCTCCTACGAGTCCTTCGGCGAGGACCCGGCGCTCGTCGAGTCCATGGAGACCGTCATCCAGGGCCTGCAAGGCGCCCCGAACGGCAAGGACCTGAAGGACGACGACAAGGTCCTCGCCACCGCCAAGCACTTCGTCGGCGACGGCGGCACCGCCTACGGCTCCTCCACCACCGGCACCTACACCATCGACCAGGGCGTCACCAAGGTCACCCGGCAGCAGCTGGAGGCCGTCCACCTCGCCCCGTACCAGGGCGCCGTCGACCGCGGTGTCGGCACCGTCATGCCCTCGTACTCCTCGCTCGACCTCGTCGGCGACGGACAGGGCCCCGTCAAGATGCACGCCCGCGCCGACATGATCAACGGCGTGCTGAAGGGCCGTATGGACTTCGACGGCTTCGTGATCAGCGACTGGGACGGCATCGACCAGATCCCGGGCGACCGCGCCTCCGACGTCCGCACCTCGATCAACGCGGGCCTCGACATGGTCATGGTCCCGTACGCCTACCGGGACTTCCACGCCACCCTCGTCGCCGAGGCACGGGCCGGGCGGATCAGCGCACAGCGCATCGACGACGCGGTCTCCCGCATCCTCACGCAGAAGTTCCGCCTCGGCCTCTTCGAGAAGCCGTACGCCGACACGAGCGGCGCCGCCGCGATCGGTTCCGCCGGACACCGGGCCGTCGCCCGCCGGGCGGCCGCCGAGTCGCAGGTGCTGCTGAAGAACAGCGGCGGGCTGCTGCCGCTGAAGAAGTCCCAGAAGGTGTACGTCGCCGGTTCCAACGCCGACGACATCGGCAACCAGAGCGGCGGCTGGACCGTGACCTGGCAGGGCTCCTCCGGCGCCATCACCCCCGGCACGACGATCCTGGAGGCCATGCGCGAGAACTCCGAGCACCTGACCTACTCCAAGGACGCCTCCGCGCCGCTCGGCGGACACGACGTCGGCGTGGTCGTCGTCGGCGAGACCCCCTACGCCGAGGGCGTCGGCGATGTCGGCAACGGACACGACCTGCGGCTGTCCGCCGCCGACCAGGCCGCCGTCGACAAGGTGTGCGCGGCCATGAGGTGCGCGGTGCTCGTCGTCTCCGGCCGCCCGCAGCTCGTCGGCGACCGACTGGACACGATCGACGCCCTGGTCGCCTCCTGGCTGCCGGGGACCGAGGGCGACGGCGTGGCCGACGTCCTCTACGGCAAGCGGGCCTTCACCGGCCAACTCCCCGTCACCTGGCCCAGGTCGGAGTCCCAGCTGCCGATCAACGTCGGCGACCCGACGTACGACCCGCAGTTCCCCTACGGCTGGGGCCTGACGACCCTGACCAAGGTGCCCGGGGGCGGCGCCACCACCCTCAAGGCGCTCGGCGTCGCGGCGGCGGTGGCCGAGAAGGCCGGGGCCGACGAGGCGGGTCGCGCGCTCGTGACGCGGGCACGGCTGATCGTCCAGCAGCGGCCGGTCACGGCGGCCCTCGCGAAACCCTTCGCCGAGGCCGATCACCTGCTGCTGACCGGACGGTACGCGGCGGCGGTCCAGCGGCTGACGGAGGCGTACCGGGCGGCGACGGACTGAGGCTGTTCCGGGAGGCTTCGGGTAGCTTCGAAGTATGAAGTCCGTCCTACGGACCCGAAGCCTCCCAGGGCTGCTGGCCGCCCTGGCGCTCGCGGCCCTGACCGTCCTGGGGCCGGCCCCCGCGCCCGCCTCCGCCGCCACCGACGTCTCCGCGATCGCCGAGGCGCTCCGCGAGAGCCCGGTCTACGTCGACCCGGCCGCCTCCGCGCAGATGTCCGCGGGGGAGGCCACCGCGCTCGCCGAGCAGATCGAGGACGCGGACAAGGCCCTCTTCGTGGCGGTCCTGCCCGCGGACCAGCCGACCGAGAACCTCCTGCGCGACCTGCGCACCGCGACCGGCGTGACAGGGCTGTACGCGGCCCGCGTCGGGGACCGCTTCGACGCCGGCGCGGACTCCTCCGTGCTCCCCCGCGCGGCCGTGCGCAACCTGGTGACGAGCGTCCAGGGCGAGCGGGACGCGCAGACCCAGCTGGCCGACTTCACGGACCGGGCGCTGGCCAACATGGGCGGCTCGGCCCCGGCGAGCTGGGGGTCCTCCGGCGACGACGCGGGCGTCTCCACGGGCGCGCTGGTCACCACCGGCGTCGTGCTGGCGGCGGGCGGCGCGGGCGCGTACGCCCTGGTCCGCCGCAACCGCCGCCGCCACGCGCAGGAGCAGCGGGCCGCGCTGGAGAAGCTGCGGGTGGTGGTGGACGAGGACATCACGGCGTTCGGCGAGGAACTGGACCGCCTGGACTTCCACCCCGGCGAGCCCGGCGCGGACGACGCGATGCGCGAGGACTACGAGCGCGCGCTGGACGCCTACGAGAAGGCGAAGTCCTTCATGGCGGCCGCCGGGCACCCGGAGGAGGTGCGCGCCGTCACCCAGGCCCTGGAGGACGGCCGCTTCTCCCTCGCCCGCCTGGCCGCCCGCCGAGAGGGCCGCCCCCTCCCGGAACGCCGCCCGCCCTGCTTCTTCGACCCCCGCCACGGCCCCTCGGTGACGGACGCGACCTGGACACCCCCGTCCGGCGCGCCCCGCGAGGTCCCGGTCTGCGCCGCCGACGCGACCCGCCTGGCCGACGGCCGCGACCCCGTGATGCGCGAGGTCGACACCGACCAGGGCCGCCGCCCCTACTGGGACGCGGGCCCCGCCTACGGCCCCTGGGCCGGCGGCTACTTCGGCGGCGGCCTCCTGCCCGGCCTCCTCGTCGGCACGATGCTGGGCAGCATGATGGCCACCCCGGCCTACGGGGCCGACTACGGCGGCGGCTACGGCGACTTCGGCGGAGGACATGAGGGCGGCGACGTCTCGGGCGCGGACTTCGACCCCGGCGACTTCGGCGGGGGCGGTGACTTTGGCGGAGGCGGTGACTTCGGCGGAGGGGGCGACTTCGGGGGTGGCGGCGACTTCGGGGGCGGCGGCTTCTGAGGAACGGCGCACGGCGACCGCCGGTGCCCGAGGGCCGGGGCGCGCCTCTGCCGGGCGAGGGCGGCTCCCCGACCACGAGCGACGGGCCCGGCGCGCACCATGCGCCGGGCCCGTGAACCTCGTACGGGAGCAACCGTCCGTCAGAGCGACGCGGCCGCCGACGCGATCGCCGAGGCGAACGTCGAGACCTCGGTGTACACACCGGGCGCGTTGGCCCGCGCACACCCGATGCCCCAGCTGACGATGCCGACCTGGATCCACGCGTTGTTGGCGTCCCGCCGGAACATCGGGCCGCCGGAGTCGCCCTGGCAGGTGTCGACCCCGCCGGCCGTGTATCCCGCGCAGATCTCCTCGTTGGCGATCAGCCCGCTGTAGCCGCTGTACGAACGGCAGGTCGCGTCACTCACGAACGGCACGGTCGCCTTCAGCAGATACCGCTGCTGAGCACCGCCCTCCCGGGCGGCCCCCCACCCGGCGATGGTGAACGTCCCGGTGTTGTACTGCGTCGTCGTGGCGATCTTCAGCGTCGGCAGGTTGATCGGCGAGGCGAGCTTGATGAGCGCCCAGTCCTTGCCGTCCCCGTTGTAGCCGGGAGCCCGGTACACATACGTCGACCTGACCTGGACCCGCCCGCTGGTGGACTGAAGGTCCACGACGCCCGCGGTCGCGGTGATGCTGGTGTTCGGGCCGGTACCGCTCACGCAGTGGGCGGCCGTCAGCACGATCTGCTGGGTGTACAGCGCGCCGCCGCAGCCCATGGAGAGCCGCACCATGAACGGGAACTCGCCCTGCGCGGCCCGGGTTCCGCCGACGACGGGGGCGGGGGCGGCCTGCGCGGCCGAGACGGGCTGAAGACTGGCGATCGCGAGCGCGGCGGCGCCGAGCACCGCGCATCTCTTGAGGGCCGTGAGGAGTCTGTTCACCGTGATGCCTTCCGTGGGGGGTGGAAGTGCTCGAGGACAGAGCAGAGGTGTCGTGCGCATGCCAATCAGGACAGCGAAGTGACGCCCCTCCGATGGCATGGGCAGGTCAAATCTGTTGCTGGATTATGAGAATGCTGTGAGACACCGCACAAGGGGTGTGATTCGGCCAGGCCGACGCGAGACCGGCCGGATGCGCCACCGCTGCCCCACCCGGGGTCGCCCGCTTCCTCGACGGAACGCGAAAGCGCCGGTGAGTCACGAGAGGACTCACCGGCGCCGACGCGGAGGGGTCACGCGTTCTTGATCGCGGAGATGTCGAAGCTCAGCTTGATCTTGTCGGAGATCAGCACGCCGCCGGTCTCCAGTGCGGCGTTCCAGGTCAGGCCCCAGTCGGAGCGCTTGATCTCCGCCTTGCCCTCGAAGCCCACGCGCTCGTTGCCGAAGGGGTCCTTGGCGGCGCCGTTGAACTCGAGGTCGATGGTGAGCGGCCTGGTGGTGCCGAGGATGGTCAGGTCACCGGTGATGCGGTAGTCCTCGCCGCCGAGCGCCTCCGCGGACGTGGAGCGGAAGGTCATCGTCGGGTACTCCTCGATCTTGAAGAAGTCCGCGCTCTTGAGGTGCCCGTCCCGCTCGGCCGACCCGGTGTCGATGCTGTCCATCTTGACGTCGATGGACGCCGTGGACGCGGACGGGTCGCCGCCGTCCAGGTGCAGCGAGCCGCTGAAGTCGAGGAACTTGCCCTTGACGTTGGTCACCATGGCGTGGCGGACGGTGAAGCCGATCGTGGAGTGGGCGGTGTCGATCGTGTAGTCGCCGGTCAGCGCGGTCAGGTCGAGGTTCGTCATGATGTGCTCCTTGGGAGTGGTTGTTGAAGCTTGAACTACTCAACGGGAACGACGGTAGACCTATTCCGTTCGACTTTCAACATCATCCGCTCCGTGTTGGCGCGGTGACGCTGAGGTGGTAGATGCCCAGGACATGAACCCGGACCGCAGAGCCCTGTTCCGCCCCGCCCGCCGAGCCGTCCTCCTCGCCGCGGCGCTCCTCGCCACGGCCGCCCCGCCCTCGCTCGCCGCCCCGCCCGACGCCGCACCCGACCCCGATCCCTACGCCACCCTGCGGCGCCGCTGGCTCGACATCGCCCTCGGCACCGGCTACGACCCGACCGCCGAGCCCTACGCCTCCCGCCTCGCAGGGACCGGCGAACTGGCCCGCGGCTTCCGCGCGACCATGGCCCCCGGCTCGCGCTCCCTCTGGCCCGACCGCCCCTACGACCCGCCCTCCGGCATCACCCAGAGCTACGGCCGCCTGTGGACCATGGCCCAGGCCCACCTCCAGCCCGGCACCGGCTCCACCGGCGACGACACCCTCCTCGCGGCCGTCCTGCGCGGCCTCGACCACCTCTCCGCCACGATCTACCACCCCGCCACCAACCGCTACGGCAACTGGTGGGAGTGGCAGATCGGCAGCCCCCGCCTCCTCATGGACCTCTCGGTCGCCCTGTACGACCACCTCACCGACGAGCAGCGGCAAGCGGCCTGCGCCGCCGTCGACCACTTCATCCCGGACGCCGTGCTCACCGACTACTCCGGCACCTCCACCGGGGCCAACCGCGTCGACCTGTGCCGTTCCGTCGCCCTGCGCGGCATCCTCGGCCGCGCCCCGGACCGGATCGCCCTCGCCCGCGACGCCCTCTCCCCGGTCTTCCCGTACGTGACCCGGGGTGACGGCCTCTACGCCGACGGCTCCTTCGTCCAGCACACCTGGGTCGCCTACTCCGGCACCTACGGCCAGGTCCTCCTCGACGGCCTCGGCCGGCTCTTCGCCCTGCTCGCCGGATCCGAGTGGGAGGTGACCGACCCCGGCCGGCAGATCGTCCTGGACAGCGTCGAGCACGCCTACGCGCCCCTGATCCACGACGGCCTGATGATGGACTGCGTCAACGGCCGCGCCATCAGCCGCGGTTACCTCAAGAGCGACGACCGCCACGTACTGCGCGGCGACCACTTCCACGGCCAGGGGATCATCGCCGCCATCGCCCTGCTCGCCCAGGGGGCGAGCGAGGAGGAGCGCGAGCGCTGGTACGGACGGATCAAGGGATGGATCGAACGGGACACCGTGGCACCGATACTGACGGCACGTCAGTTCGGCACGGGCGATCTCGCCCGCCTGCACGCCGTCGCCGCCTCCCCTGTCCCCGCCGCGCCCGACCCGGTCGGCCACCACCTCTTCGCCGCCATGGACCGGGCCGTCCACCGCCGCCCGGGCTTCGTCGCCACCCTCGCCATGGCCAGCGACCGGATCGCCCACTACGAGTGCGGCAACGGCGAGAACCCGCGCGGCTGGCACACCGGATCCGGCATGCTCTCCTGGTGGGCCGAGGGCCTGGGCGACCAGTACACGGACTGGTACTGGCCGACGGTCGACTGGTACCGCCTGCCCGGCACCACCGTCTCCACCAGACGCCTCCCCGACCGGGCCGGCGGCGAGTGGGGCGAGCCCAGGCCCGACGTGCGCTGGGTCGGGGGCGCCACCGACGGCGAGTACGCGGCGATCGGGCAGCACCTCAAGGGCCTCGGCTCCACGCTCCAGGCCCGCAAGTCGTGGTTCTGCGTCGCCGACGCGGTGGTCTGCCTGGGCGCCGGGATCAGCTGCGCCGACGGCGTCCCCGTCGAGACGGTCGTCGACAACCGGAACCTCGGGGAGGGCGGCACCCAGACCTTCGTGCAGGGCCACGGGTGGGCGCATCTGGAGGGACACGGCGGCTGGGTGGTGCCGTACGGCGAACTGCGCACCCTGCGCGAGGACCGCACCGGCGCCTGGTCGGACATCAACACCACCAGCACGACGGAGCGGGCCACCCGCCGCTGGCAGACCCTCTGGCTGGACCACGGCACGGACCCGACCGACGCCTCCTACGTCTACGTCCTGCTGCCGGGAGCCTCCCGCCGGGAGGTGGCCGCCCGCGCCGCCGACCGGCGGTGGCTGTCCGTCCTCGCCAACGACGCCGCGTGCCAGGCGGTCCGTGTCCCCTCGCTCGGCCTCACCGCGGCCACGTTCTGGCAGGCCGGCACGGCGGGCGGGCTCACCGCCTCCGCGGGCGCGAGCGTGCTGCTCCGTCGGCGGGGCCGCACCGCTACCCTCTGCGTGAGCGAGCCGCCGCGCACCGGGGAGCCGCTGGAGATCACCTGGGACCACCCGGTCGGCATGGTGGTCCGGGCCGACGACTCGGTCGAGGTCCTCGCCACGGGCCGCCGTCTGCGTCTGCGTGTCACTCCGTCGAGGGCATGTGAGACACGGGAATGTGAGGTGACTCTCAGCTGACGGCTTTGTGCGATCTCTACAAGCTGGATGCCCCCTGAGCAGTCAGAACGCCTGCATGCCGCCGAGGTTCTGTTCAGGGGTACCAGGAAAACGGGCCGGAGACTGTACGGAGTCGACGGCTCGCTTTCCTTGCCGCGCTTCGTAAGGTCACTACATGACCGTTTTGGATGACGCGCCGGGTGAGCCGACGGACGCACGCGGGCGAGTGGCCGAGCTGCACGAGATCCGTGCGCAGGCGCTGGCCGGCCCCAGTGAGAAGGCGACCGAGGCACAGCACGCCAAGGGCAAGCTGACGGCCCGGGAGCGCATCGAGCTGCTGCTGGACGCGGGTTCCTTCCGGGAGGTCGAGCAGCTGCGCCGGCACCGGGCGTCCGGATTCGGTCTGGAGTCCAAGAAGCCGTACACCGACGGTGTCATCACCGGCTGGGGCACCGTCGAGGGCCGCACGGTCTTCGTGTACGCCCACGACTTCCGGATCTTCGGCGGCGCCCTGGGCGAGGCCCACGCCACCAAGATCCACAAGATCATGGACATGGCCATCGCGGCCGGCGCGCCCCTGGTCTCCCTCAACGACGGCGCGGGCGCCCGCATCCAGGAAGGCGTCAGCGCGCTGGCCGGCTACGGCGGCATCTTCCAGCGCAACACCAAGGCCTCGGGCGTCATCCCGCAGATCAGCGTGATGCTGGGCCCCTGCGCGGGCGGCGCGGCCTACAGCCCCGCCCTGACCGACTTCGTCTTCATGGTCCGCGAGACCTCGCAGATGTTCATCACCGGCCCGGACGTCGTCAAGGCGGTCACCGGCGAGGAGATCACCCAGAACGGCCTCGGCGGCGCCGACGTGCACGCCGAGACCTCGGGGGTGGCCCACTTCGCGTACGACGACGAGGAGACCTGCATCGCGGAGGTGCGCTACCTCCTGTCGCTGCTGCCGCAGAACAACCGCGAGAACCCCCCGCGCGTGGAGGCCACGGACGCCGCCGACCGCCGGGGCGAGGTCCTGCTCGACCTGGTCCCCGCGGACGGCAACCGGCCGTACGACATGGCCAAGGTCATCGAGGAGATCGTCGACGACGGCGAGTACCTGGAGGTCCACGAGCGCTGGGCGCGGAACATCATCTGCGCGCTGGCCCGTCTCGACGGCCAGGTCGTCGGCATCGTCGCCAACCAGCCGCAGTCCCTGGCGGGCGTCCTGGACATCGAGGCCTCGGAGAAGGCGGCCCGCTTCGTCCAGATGTGTGATGCCTTCAACATCCCGATCCTCACCCTTTTGGACGTACCCGGCTTCCTCCCCGGCGTCGACCAGGAGCACGGTGGAATCATCCGCCACGGCGCCAAGCTCCTCTACGCCTACTGCAACGCGACCGTGCCCCGGATCTCGCTGATCCTGCGCAAGGCCTACGGAGGTGCGTACATCGTCATGGACAGCCAGTCCATCGGGGCGGACCTCACCTACGCCTGGCCGACGAACGAGATCGCCGTGATGGGCGCGGAAGGCGCCGCCAACGTCATCTTCCGACGTCAGATCGCCGACGCCGAGGACCCCGAGGTCATGCGGGCCCGCATGGTCAAGGAGTACAAGTCCGAGCTCATGCACCCGTACTACGCGGCCGAGCGCGGCCTGGTGGACGACGTGATCGACCCGGCGGAGACCCGCGAGGTGCTGATCCGGTCCCTGGCGATGCTCCAGTCCAAGCACGCCGACCTGCCCTCCCGCAAGCACGGCAACCCCCCGCAGTAACCCACCGGTACCGCTGCGGAAACCTCTCTCACGGAGACTGAGACCTATGAACACCCCTGACATCCGCGTCGAGAAGGGCCACGCCGGGCCCGAGGAGGTCGCCGCCATCACGGCCGTCCTCCTCGCCCGCGCCGCCGCCCAGCCCGCGTCCCCGGGCCACCGCCCCCACCCCAAGGCCGGCTGGCGCCGCCTGGAGCGCGAGGGCGGCTTCCGAGCCCCGCACAGCTGGCACTGAGCCTCCACCGCATGCAGAAGGGCCCCTCTCGAAGGAGAGGGGCCCTTCTCGCGTCCTGAAGGGGTGCGGGGAACCGCGTGAAAAACCACCGGGCTGCCACAGACGGCCAACAACCGTCTCAGGCAGCCCAGCGGCCGTGAGGAACCACCTACCGCAGGCGCGCCATCAGCGCGTGCTCCACGAGAGTGATCAGCGCCGACTTCGCGTCCGCCCGGTGGCGCGCGTCGGTCGTGATGATCGGGGTGTCCGGGCCGATCTGAAGGGCCTCGCGGACCTCGTCCGGGTTGTACGGCTGGTTCCCGTCGAACCCGTTCAGGGCGATCACGAAGGGAAGCCCCGAGTTCTCGAAGTAGTCGACCGCCGGGAAGCAGTCGGCGAGGCGCCTCGTGTCGACGAGGACGATCGCGCCGATCGCACCACGCACCAGGTCGTCCCACATGAACCAGAAACGGTCCTGACCGGGCGTACCGAAGAGGTACAGGATCAGGTCCTGGTCCAGGGTGATACGGCCGAAGTCCATCGCCACGGTCGTCGTGGTCTTGTCTCCGGTGTGGGTGAGGTCGTCGATGCCCGCCGAAGCAGACGTCATGACGGCCTCTGTGCGCAGCGGGTTGATCTCCGAAACGGCCCCGACGAACGTGGTCTTGCCCACGCCGAAGCCACCCGCCACCACGATCTTCGCCGAGGTGGTGGAGCGGGAAGGACCGCCGCTAGAGCTTGCGAAGTCCACTGAGCACCCTTTCGAGCAGTGTCACGTCTGGCTGGCCGCCGGCGCTCTCGTCGCCGCCGGGCTGATGAATGGCGACCAGGCCTGCCTCCGCCAAGTCGGCGACGAGGATCCTGGCCACGCCGAGAGGGATGGTCAGCAGGGCCGAGACCTCGGCTACCGACTTGATCTCACGGCAGAGGTTGCAGATCCGCTGATGCTCGGGCAACTGGCCCTGCATCTGATGCGGCTGCGCGGTGGTGTGCACCAGTGCCTCGATGGCGAGCTGGTAGCGGGGGCGCGTCCGGCCGCCGGTCATGGCGTACGGGCGCACCAGGGGGTTGTGCGACGACCCTGCGGGCGCCGACTCAGGGGCACGTCGCTGCGGCTGCACAGGCTGGATGCGCGGTGCCGACGGCTGGTCGTACGGCGAGGGGCCGGGGCCCTGGGGCGCGTACGGCTGCCGGTGGCTGGGTGCGGAGGGGAAGTTGTAACGGTTCGGGTTCTGGGAACCGTCGTTCTGACCCTGGCCAGGGCCGTACGACCAATTACCGGACGATGAACCGCCTGGGGGTGTTGCCACTCTCTCTCCTCCTCCGACTGCGCCGGGCACCGCATCACTGTGGAGCCGCGTCCCGAAACCTTACGGCCCCGGGACGCCAAAACGCACCGTCTGTCTACTAGTTGAGCAGGCTCCCTTGGAGCTCCGCACGCAGATCGGGCGTCAGGACCGTTCCGGCACGGTCCACCAGGAGTGCCATCTCGTACCCGATGAGACCGATGTCCGCCTCGGGATGTGCGAGAACTGCGAGCGAGGATCCGTCGGAGACGGACATGATGAAGAGGAATCCCCGCTCCATCTCCACAACCGTCTGGTTCACGCTGCCGCCCTCGAAGATGCGCGAGGCACCGGCGGTCAGTGAGGTCAGACCGGAGGCGACGGCCGCAAGCTGGTCGGCGCGGTCACGCGGAAAACCCTCGGACATCGCCAGAAGGAGTCCGTCGGCGGAGACCACCACCGTGTGGGACACCCCGGGGGTGTTGTCCACGAAGTTGGTGATCAACCAGTTCAGGTTCTGTGCCGCCTGGCTCATCGGGCTCACACTAACGCTCCTGGTTGTAGGTGCTGTCAGAACCGAAGCCCTGACCGTTCGTTTCACTGCTTGCGCTGCGGCCCCGCTCGACACCGCGGCGCAGGTTGCTCAACCTGCCCCGGACGTCCTCGGGAGCGCGGGAGACCTGTGGGCCGCCCTGGGGGGTGTTCTCGGCGGCGCCCTCGACCAGGTTGGCCTTGGGCACCCGCCTCGGCAGACCGGAGGAGGTGACCCCGCCCGCCTTGGGCTTGCGCAGCGCCGATGCCTGCTGCCAGCGCTCGTCGTTGGCCGAGCGCCAGTCGCCGTTGCCGGTTGCGTTGTTCTCCGGCGCGGAGGACGCCGGCTCCTGGTTCACGGGCCGCGAGCCGAACATGTCGGTCGTGCTGCCCGTGCCGTTCGCCCGAGCCGCGCCGTTCGCTCCGCCCCCGGTGGATCCGCGGCGGGGAAGCCCTGCCTCGGTCAGGTCGTGGACGGCCGACGGGGCCGGACCCGGACGGTCGAAGCCTACGCGGTCGCGCTCACTGACGTCAGCGGCCTGCGCGGATTCCGCTTCGGGAGCGTACTGCTCCTGGTAGCCGTTCTGGTACCCGTCCTGCTGCGGCCAGTCGTCCTGGTAGCGCCGCTCCTCGAAGGCCGGGATGGAGTCCGGGACGGAGGCGTGCGCACCCGTCTGCTCCTCCTGGCCCGACTCCGCATAGCCGGTGGCGGCCGACTCGGGGTAGCCCCCGCCTGCGGAGTAGGCGTCGTTCTGCGGCAGCCCGCCGTTCGGCGCGTAGTACTGCTCGTCGTACGACGGCTGCTGCTGCTCCTCGTACGGGGCGTGCTGCGGCTCGGCGTAGGCCGACTGCTGCTGCTCCTCGTAGGCGCCGGGCTGCTGGTAACCGCCGTGGCCGTTGTCGTAGCCGGTCGGCCGGGTGTCGAACCCGTCGCCGTACGACTGGCCCGCGGTGCCCTCCAGGGACTGCTCGCCCTGGGCCTGGGCCTCCAGGGCCGCGCGGCGCTCCTCACGCATGAGGGAGCGGCCCACCGGGTCCAGCTCACGGATGTCGTCCGGGACCTCGGTGTAGCGGCTGTCGTCGAAGCCCAGCTCCGCGGCCGTGCGCATGGGCAGGCCGCCGTTGCTGAAGTCCTCGCCGCCGAAGCTCTGCTCCGGGATGATCTGCGAGACCGTGAACTCGTCGGCGGCCGGCTGCTGCTCGCCACCGCCACCGTGGGTGATCGCGTCGGGCAGCATGACCAGCGAGGTCGTGCCGGCCTGCTCGCCGGAGGGGCGCAGCTGGACGCGGATGCCGTGCCGGTCGGACAGTCGGCCGACCACGAACAGGCCCATGCGCTGCGAGATCGCGGCGTCCACGGTCGGCGGGTTGGCCAGCTTGTGGTTGATGTCCGCGAAGTCCTCGGCGGTCAGGCCGATGCCCTTGTCGTGGATCTCGATCATCACGCGGCCGTCGGGCAGACGGGTCGCGGTGACGCGGACCTTGGTCTGCGGGGAGGAGAACGTGGTGGCGTTCTCCAGCAGCTCGGCGAGCAGGTGCACGAGGTCGGTCACGGCGCGGCCGTGGATCTCGGCCTCCGGGACACCGGACAGCTCGATGCGCTCGTACTGCTCCACCTCGGAGGAGGCGGCGCGCAGCACGTCGACCAGCGGGACCGGCTGGTCCCAGCGGCGACCGGGCTCCTCGCCGGCGAGGACCAGGAGGTTCTCGCCGTTGCGGCGCATGCGGGTCGCGAGGTGGTCCAGGCGGAAGAGGTTCTCCAGCTGGTCGGGGTCGGCCTCGTTGTTCTCCAGTTCGGTGATCAGGGTCAGCTGGCCCTCGATCAGGGACTGGTTGCGGCGCGAGAGGTTGGTGAAGATCGCGTTGATGTTGCCCCGCAGCAGGGCCTGCTCGGCGGCGAGCCGGACGGCCTCGCGGTGGACCTGGTCGAAGGCCCGGGCGACCTCGCCGATCTCGTCGGTCGAGTTGATCGGGATCGGCGCCACCCGGGTGTCGACCCGGCCGGGGTCGGTACGGGAGAGCTGGTCGACCAGCATCGGCAGGCGCTGCTCGGCGATGCCGAAGGCGGCGTTGCGCAGCTGGCGCATGGCGCGGGACATCTGGCGGGCGACCATGCCGGCCAGGATGAACGCGGCGAGCAGGGCGACCACGACCGCGGCGCCGGTGATGAAGGCGTCCCGCTTGGCGTCGTCGGCGATGCTCGCGGCCTCGGCCACCGCCTTGTCGGCCATGTCGGACTCGATGGTGCGGTAGGCGTTGTACTTGAGGGTGTTGACCGCCCACCAGTTCTCGGCGGTGACACCCTTCGTGGCGAGCGCGTCCCGCTCGGACTTGTCCGTGGAGGTCAGCGAACCGATGTACTTGACCATCGTGACCGGGTTCTCCGGCGGGGCCACGTAGTCGGGGTTCTTCTGCTTGGCCTGCTGGGCCATCGCCGCGCCGTCCGCCGCCGCCTGCTTCTGCAGCGTGGTCAGCTTCTGCGCGTCGGCCTCGGTGCCACCGCCGATGTACTCCTCGATGGCGATGCCCTCGAGGTAGGCGTACGAGGTGAGCGCGGTGCGCTGGGCGGCCAGGTCGGAGTCCTCGGGGCCCGGCTTGATCAGCAGGTGCATGCCGATGGCGCGCTCGAGCGACAGGGAGGCCTTGGTCAGCGCGATGGCGTAGACGGTACGGCCGTAGCTGGTGATGTTTCCGGTGCCGAGACCGAGCTCGTTGGCGAACTCCATCAGGGGGTGCGCGACCTCGACGTACCCCTCTTCGGTCTTCACCCCCGTGAGCCGCTTGGTGTACGCGGCCGTGCGCAGGGACTGGAGCTTGGGCTCCTCCTCGCGGAACAGCTCCAGGCGGCGCTTGAGGCCCGCCTTCTGCGGCATGTTCTGCGCGGCCTGGTCGAAGGCGTCGGCGGCGGTGTCCGTGGCCTTGCGGGCGGCGACGACCGTCTTGTCGTCCGCGCCCAGGCCCTGAAGCAGCGGGGCGGCGGTGGTGTCGCGCTCGGTGTAGAGGGCGTCGCCGTAGGTCAGGGCGGCCTGGACCAGGCGGGCGGTCTTCTCCGCGTCCTCGGCCTCCTGCCAGGTGTCGATCGAGCTCTTCACCTGGAAGCCGCCCATGACGAGGCCGACCAGCACGGGTATGAGCAGGATCGCGTTCAGCCGGGTCGGCACACGCCAGTTGCGCGGGGAGAGACGGCCGCCGCTCGGGGCGGGAGCGGCCGTCGGTTCCGAACCGGGCACAGGGGCGGGCGCCGCTCCGCGCGGCGGCGGGGTGAAGTTGCCCCGCGCCGACGGCTCGGGACCGTTCTTGCTTCGCCTCACTCGACCAACAACCTCTCGGCGGGGTCGGCACCAACGTTGTGCCGCAGTCTCTCAGAGCCCGGTTCGCCATCGACTCATGAGTACGTCTTTGACTATTGGGCAGTTCAGGCATTCCAGCATGGGGGCCTGCGGACCTCCAAACATGGGAGACCGGTGGGACCCACGGTGGTAAGTCCTAGATAAAACGGTCATAAAGAGCGAGCCCCGTCAAAAGACGGGGCCTTCGTGCGCGCAGCGACACCGCTTGACAACGACGCGTGGCCATACCACCCGATTCCTCTGCCGAAACGTTATGAACACCGGGGCCGACCGTGTCAAAGGACACAGCCGGCTCCGGGACTCCTACGACAACTGCCGTATACAAGGGACGATTTGGGTGCTAGCGCAGGCGTGCCATCAAAGCGTGCTCCACCAGCGTGATCAGCGCACTCTTCGCATCCGAACGGTGCCGGGCGTCCGTGGTGATGATCGGGGTGTCCGGTCCGATCTGGAGCGCCTCGCGCACCTCCTCCGGGGCGTACGGCTGGTGCCCGTCGAAGCCGTTGAGGGCCACGACGAAGGGCAGACCGCTGTTCTCGAAGTAGTCGACCGCGGGGAAGCAGTCGGCGAGACGGCGGGTGTCCACCAGCACGACCGCGCCGATCGCGCCGCGGACCAGGTCGTCCCACATGAACCAGAAGCGGTCCTGGCCCGGCGTACCGAAGAGGTACAGGATCAGGTCCTGGTCGAGCGTGATGCGGCCGAAGTCCATGGCCACCGTGGTGGTGGTCTTGTCCCCGGTGTGCGTGAGGTCGTCGATCCCCGCGCTCGCCGAGGTCATCACGGCCTCGGTGCGCAGCGGGTTGATCTCGGAGACGGCGCCCACGAACGTGGTCTTGCCGACGCCGAAGCCGCCGGCCACCACGATCTTCGCGGAGGTGGTCGCCCGGCCTCCGTCAGAGCTTGCGAAGTCCACTGAGCACCCTTTCGAGCAGTGTCACGTCCGGGGCGCCGGTGCTCTCGTCGCCGCCCGGCTGGTGAATGGCGACAAGTCCGGCCTCGGCGAGGTCCGCGACGAGGATGCGGGCCACGCCGAGCGGCATGGCCAGCAGTGCCGACACCTCCGCCACCGACTTGACCTCACGGCACAGGTGGCAGATGCGCTGGTGCTCCGGGAGCAGCCCCATGAGCGCTGCCGGGTCGGCCGTCGTGCTGATCAGGGCCTCGATGGCGAGCTGGTAGCGCGGCCGGGTCCGGCCGCCGGTCATCGCGTACGGACGTACCAGCGGCTGGTCGCCCTCATCCTCGTACGGCTCCGCGTACGGATCATGAGAGGCGGTGGGCGGGGTCATGAATCCTCCGGGCGGGACAGCAAGTCGGTCGGTCAAGCCGTCTGACATGGCCTGTGGGGGGATTGTGGCGGCCGGACGGTGATGTGGTGAGACGGGTGGATCCGGGCCGGTCAGTGAAGCAGACTGCCCTGTAGTTCGGCGCGGAGATCGGGCGTGAGCACCGCTCCCGCGCGGTCGACGAGCAGTGCCATCTCGTAGCCGACGAGGCCGATGTCGCACTCGGGGTGTGCGAGCACGGCCAGCGAAGAGCCGTCCGAGACGGACATCAGGAACAGGAAGCCCCGCTCCATCTCGACGACCGTCTGTGCCACGTTGCCGCCCTCGAAGATCCGGGAGGCCCCGGCCGTCAGCGAGGTGAGTCCCGACGCGACGGCCGCCAGCTGGTCGGCACGGTCACGCGGGAAACCCTCGGACATCGCCAGCAGAAGGCCGTCGGCGGACACGACGACGGTGTGGGACACCCCGGGGGTGTTGTCCACGAAGTTGGTGATCAACCAGTTCAGGTTCTGTGCCGCCTGGCTCATCGGGCTCAACTAACGCTCCTGCTGGTGAGTGGGGCTCGGGAAGCTGCCCGTCTGGCCGGTGCCGGCCTGACGACCTTGTGCGATACCCCGACGGAGATTGGTCAGCCGGCCGCGTACGTCATCAGGCGCACGCGAGACCGCCGGACCGCTTTGGTGCTGTTGCTGCTGAGCCGTGCCCGGGACGAGGTTCGCCCGGGGCACCCGGCGCGGCAGACCGGAGGTGGTGACACCGCCGGCGGCCGGCTGCCGTACGCGCTCCGCCTGCCGAACGAGGTCGTCGTTCGGCGAGCTGCGCCACCCGGCGGTGGCCGCCGGACGCTGGGCAGGGGCCGCGGGGGTCTGCTGCTGCGGCGCCTCGGCCGGAGCGCTGTCCTGCCGCTGGTCCTGCTGACCCTGCTGACCGTGGAACCAGTTGGTCTCCAGGGTGTCGTACAGCGGCGTCCGCCCGTCGCCGCCACCGGGGGGCGCCGGAGGCAGTGCCTCGGGCTCCTGGCGGACGGGGCGCTGCGGACGCTGCGGGACCGGGGGACGCGGGGCGCCGAAGTCGGCGGGACCGTGCCCGACGTTCTGCTGCGGCCGCTCGAACTGACCGGTCTGCTGGGGGTTGTGGTGACCGGGCAGCGCGTGCTGGCCGGTGCTGGAGCCGCCGTCCTGGCCCGGCATCGGGAACTGGCCCGTGGAGCCGTTGTCGTAACCCTGCGGACTGGCGAACTGGCCCGTCGTGGCAGGGCCGTTGTGCGCCGGGGAGCCGTAGACGTCCGGGCGGACGTACGCGTCCGTGCCGCTGTGCGGGGCGTCGAACTCGGAGCGGGCGAACTGACCGGTGTTCTGCGGCGCGTTCTGCGGCGCGTCGAAGTCGGGGCGGGCGAACTCCGAGGTGGAGCCCGGACCCTGGTGACCGTCGAACCGGCCGATCGCGGGCATCTCCGTGGTGGCGCCCGGACCCTGCCGGTCGTCGATCCGCGGCATGCGGGACGTCTGCGAGGCGTCCTGCTCGTCATGGCCGCGCGGGGTGTCCAGCGAGGCCCGGGAGACCTGCGGCTGGGCGTTCTCGTCGCTCCAGCTCGGCGTCCGGGGCTGCTGGGCGTTGCCGCCGGGCAGCTCGGCCCGCGGACCGCCCCGGCCCGGGAGCTGACGCCCACGGCGACGGCCCTGCTGCTCGTTGCCGGAGTTGCCGGAGTTGCCGGAGTTGCCGACGGCGGGGGACTGCTGCGGCGGCACCGGACCGCGCCCGCCGCCGAAGGCGTTCTGCGGCGCGGACGTGCCCGCGGCCTGGAGGCCCTGCGGGGCGCCCGGCGCCTGACCGCCGAACCCGGCGCCCGCACCGGCGGGCGAGGGCCGGCCCTGCGCGGGGGCCGAGGGGGACTGCGGACCGCGCGCGCCACCCGGCGCACCCGGACGACCGCCGTTGCCCGTGCCCGGCAGCGCGGCCCGCGGCCCCTGACCGGTACCGAGCCGGCCACCGGACTGCGTACCCGCGCCGAGGACACCGCCACCGGCGGGCGCACCCGCGCCGAGCGGGCCGCCGCCCTGCTGGCCGCCACCGCGGCGGGCCGCGGCCACACCGGCGGCCGCCTGCGCGGCGGACGGGGCGCCACCGGCACCCTGACCGGGCTTGGGCTGCGGCTTCTTGCCGCCCTGGGCGACGTCGACGGGCAGCATGACCAGCGCGGTCGTACCACCGGAGTCGGACGGGCGGAGCTGGATGCGGATGCCGTGGCGCTGCGACAGCCGGCCGACCACGAACAGACCCATGCGGCGGGAGACGGAGACGTCCACGGTGGGCGGCGAGGCGAGCCGCTCGTTGATCGCGGCGAGGTCCTCGGGGGAGAGGCCGATGCCGGTGTCGTGGATCTCGATCAGGACGCGGCCGTCGGGCAGCGCGTGACCGGTGACCTTGACCTTGGTCTGCGGGGAGGAGAACGAGGTGGCGTTCTCCAGCAGCTCGGCGAGCAGGTGCACGAGGTCGTTGACGACCCGGCCGGCGACCTCGGTGGTCGGGACCGAGGACAACTCGATGCGCTCGTACTGCTCCACCTCGGAGGCGGCGGCGCGCAGCACGTCGACCAGCGGGACCGGGCGGGTCCAGCGGCGGCCGGGCTCCTCACCGGCGAGGACGAGGAGGTTCTCGCCGTTCCGGCGCATACGGGTCGCGAGGTGGTCCAGCTTGAACAGCGAGGACAGCTGGTCCGGGTCGGCCTCACGGGACTCGAGCTCGGAGATCAGCGACAGCTGGCGCTGGATGAGGCCCTGGGAGCGGCGCGAGAGGTTGGTGAACATCGCGTTGACGTTGCCCCGCAGCAGGGCCTGCTCGGCGGCGAGGCGGACGGCCTCGCGGTGCACGTCGTCGAAGGCCGCGGCCACCTTGCCGATCTCGTCACGGGAGTGCACACCGACCGACTCCACGGACGTGTCGACGTCCTGCGGGTCGGACTCGGACAGCTGCTTGACCAGCTCGGGCAGCCGGTCCGTGGCGACCTTGGTGGCGGTCTCCTCCAGCCGGCGCAGCGAGCGGATCATGGAGCGGGCCACGACGAAGGCGCCGACCAGCGAGATGCCGAGCACGAGCAGGATCAGCGCACCGGAGATGATCGCTTCCCGCTCGGACTCGTTGCGCAGCTCGCGGGCCTTCTGCTCCATCTCCTCGAGCAGCGTGTGCTCGATCTTGCCCATCTGGTCGATCTTGGTGGAGCTGTCGTCCAGCCAGTCCTTGTACGACCGCTTGTCCAGGTTCTCCAGACCGTCCTCGGACCGCAGGGCGCGGCTGGCGTAGGTCTCGGCGGACTCGATGGTCGCGTTGTTGTCGCTGATCGGGTCGAGCAGTTCGGCGGCGCCGCTGCTCTTGCCGTAGATCGCGACGAAGCTCTTGATGTCGGCTTCCTCGTTCTCGAACGCCGACTGGCCGTAGAGGCGGTCGTTCTCGGAGAGGTCGCCGAACTCGTTCTTGTTCGCGGGCAGGGCCGCGGCGAGGACCGCGCGCTGCACGGAGGCGTACTCCTTGGCGGCGGAGAAGGCCGCCAGGGCACGCGTGCGCTGGATCATCTCGGGGTTGCTGGTCGCCTGCGCCATGTCCTGCGACAGACCGAGCAGCTGCGTGATGAGGCGGTGGTACGCCTCCACCGTCTGGGTGGAGTTGCCCTGGGACTCGTACGCGGAGTTGCGGACCTGCTCGATGTCGCTCAGGTTGTGGACGAGCAGCACCAGGTTCTCGCGGATGCCCTGGAGGCTGCCGTCGTTGCTGTCGTCGATCTCCTCGGAGGCGTCGACGAAGTCTTCCCTGGCGCGGTCGGTCTTGTCCCGCAGCCCCTTGATCGTGTAGTCGGTCGCGCTGGAGCCGTGCGCCAGCGGTCCGGCCGACTGGTCGCGCTCCGCCTGGAGCGCGTCGGCCAGCGCCGTCGCCTGCTTGGTCATGTCCGTCAGCAGCTTCATGTTCTCGAGCTGCTGGATGTCGTCCATGTTGTCGCTGATGCGCAGCGCGCCCAGCGAGGTGGCCGCGACCACGGGCAGCGCGAGCAGCGAGACCAGACGCGTGGAGATACGCCAGTTGCGCAGCGCCATGCGCGAGCCGGGACCGGTCGGGTTCTTCGCCGGCTTGCCCGCCGGGGCGGCGGGGTTCGCGGGGCCGGAGGACGCCGTGCCGGGACGCCCGGAGCGGTCGCCTCCGTCGCCGGACGGGGCCGCCGGGCCCGGGTTCTGGGCGTGCTGGGGCGCGGAGCTGCCTTTCACGGGGCCAGTCCCGCCGTGCGGCTCCGGCTCCGCCGAAGCGCTGCCATCCCTCTTGAAACGTCCCTGCACTAGCGTCGCAACCTCTGGACCAGGCGCCCCTCCGCGTGAACGCAGGAGCACGGTGTCGGCGTACTAGGGGGCGTCCTGAATTACGCCCCCCGATGGTCGTGAGTGACCGGCGCTGGTTCCCCCTTCTCGCCGCCACTCGGCGCGCGAAGCGCCCCCTGTGCGCCGGCTCGTTCCTGCGGCGGTCCGTGAGATTCCAGCACAGTGCCGGATCTCCAACAAGGGCCGTAGGCCAGGCTGTGACCTCCGTGACAGCACGTGAGGGATGGGTTACCAGCCGTAGAAAGTGATCCGCCCCAAACCGGACGTACCCGGGCGGAACCCTGTCATGGCACGGGTGTCCCAGTCGCCATGATCAGGAGCGGAATGGTGGCTTCAGGGGGTCAATGTCCGTTTCGTTAGGGTGAGTTGCGGGCCTGAATTGACCGGTTTGCGCCCAGGCTGGTGAGCAAACTCACACGGGGATCATGGGGTCTTCACGCCTTCGAAGGGGAATCCCATGTTTAGCCTGACGCTTTACAAGACGTAACACTTTGACAACCCGCGCCCCCCGGCGGCCCCTTGAGGCCCCGCCCGGCGCCCGACGACGACAAGGTTCCGTACAACCGTGAAGACGACGATGATGTTCCGCAACATTGCCAACCCGCGGCGCACGACGCTGGCGCACCTCGAGGACGCCGACGACCTGCGGACCCCGGAGCTCCCGGAGCACGCCGTCGACCTCCCGGCCCAGACGGCCAACCCGCGCCGCACGGTCCTGATGGACGTCCCGGTCACCGCCGCCGCCGAGTAGATCACAGCCGTACGACCGTCCGGGCGCCCGCCGTGACTCCGAGGCGCCCACCCGCAGGGGTGCCCAAAGGCTCTGGGCACCCCTCCCCGCGTTAGCCTGGAGCGTCAGACTCCAGCCAGCTCAGTGAGGGGCCCAGGAATCCCGTGCGCATCGCCAGATTCTCCATCGACGGGAACGTCGCCTTCGGCGCGGTCGAGGGTGACAAGCCCGAGGAGCTCGTCCTCGACATCATCAAGGGCATCCCGTTCGCGGACTTCGAGCTCTCCGGCACCAAGGTCCCGCTGAGCAAGGTCAGGCTGCTGCCGCCGGTGCTCCCCAACAAGGTCGTGGCCTTCGGCCGCAACTACGCCGAGCACGCGCGCGAACTCGGCAACGAGGTCCCCGACGCCCCGTTCGCCTTCTTCAAGCCCTCCACCTCGGTGATCGGCCCCGGCGACGAGATCCGGTACCCCTCCTTCTCCGAGGACGTCCACCACGAGGCCGAACTGGCCGTCGTCATCGGCCGCATGTGCCGCGAGGTCCCGCGTGACCGCGTCAAGGACGTCATCTTCGGCTTCACCTGCGCGAACGACATCACCGCCCGTGACGTCCAGAAGCGCGAGAAGCAGTGGGCCCGGGCGAAGGGCTTCGACAGCTCCTGCCCGCTGGGCCCCTGGGTGGAGACGGACCTGGACCTGAAGACGGCCTCGGACCTGACGATCCAGCTCACCGTCAACGGCGAGCAGCGCCAGCTCGGCCGCACCAGCGAGATGATCCACGGCATCGAGGATCTGATCGTCAACATCTCCGAGGCCATGACGCTGCTCCCCGGCGACGTCATCCTCACGGGCACCCCGGCAGGCGTCGGACCGCTCACCGTCGGCGACGAGGTCGCCGTCACCATCGAAGGCATCGGCACTCTCACCAACAAGGTTGTCAAGCGTGGCTAGCGCACCCGTCCCCCCCGTCCGCGTCCGGTTCTGCCCCTCGCCCACCGGCAACCCCCACGTGGGCCTGGTCCGCACCGCCCTGTTCAACTGGGCGTTCGCCAAGCACCACCAGGGCACGCTCGTCTTCCGCATCGAGGACACCGACGCGGCCCGCGACTCCGAGGAGTCCTACACCCAGCTGCTCGACTCGATGCGCTGGCTGGGCTTCGACTGGGACGAGGGCCCCGAGGTCGGCGGCCCGCACGCGCCGTACCGTCAGTCGCAGCGCATGGACCTCTACAAGGACGTCGCGGCCAAGCTCCTGGACGCCGGCCACGCCTACCGCTGCTACTGCTCCCAGGAGGAGCTGGACACCCGCCGCGAGGCCGCCCGCGCCGCCGGCAAGCCCTCCGGCTACGACGGCCACTGCCGCGACCTGACCGACGCGCAGGTCGAGGAGTACCAGGCCCAGGGCCGTGCCCCGATCGTCCGCTTCCGCATGCCCGACGAGACGATCACCTTCACGGACCTGGTCCGCGGGGAGCTGACCTTCACCCCGGAGAACGTCCCGGACTACGGCATCGTCCGCGCCAACGGAGCCCCGCTCTACACCCTGGTCAACCCGGTCGACGACGCCCTGATGGAGATCACCCACGTCCTGCGCGGCGAGGACCTGCTCTCCTCCACGCCCCGCCAGATCGCCCTCTACAAGGCGCTCATCGAGCTCGGCATCGCCAAGGGCATCCCGCACTTCGGCCACCTGCCGTACGTCATGGGCGAGGGCAACAAGAAGCTCTCCAAGCGCGACCCGCAGTCCTCGCTCAACCTCTACCGCGAGCGCGGCTTCCTCCCCGAGGGGCTGCTCAACTACCTCTCGCTGCTCGGCTGGTCCCTCTCGGCCGACCAGGACATCTTCACGATGGACGAGATGGTCGCCGCCTTCGACGTCGCCGACGTGAACCCCAACCCGGCGCGCTTCGACCTGAAGAAGTGCGAGGCGATCAACGCCGACCACATCCGCCTGCTGGACGTGAAGGACTTCACCGAGCGCTGCGCCCCCTGGCTCAGGGCCCCGTTCGCCCCGTGGGCGCCGGAGGACTTCGACGAGGCGAAGTGGCAGGCGGTCGCCCCGCACGCGCAGACCCGTCTGAAGGTCCTGTCGGAGATCACGGACAACGTCGACTTCCTGTTCCTGCCCGAGCCGGTCTTCGACGAGCCGAGCTGGACGAAGGCCATGAAGGAGGGCAGCGACGCCCTCCTCGCGACGGCCCGCGAGAAGCTCCAGGCCGCGGACTGGACCTCGGCGGAGTCCCTGAAGGAGGCCGTCCTGGCCGCCGGCGAGGCGCACGGCCTCAAGCTCGGCAAGGCCCAGGCCCCGGTCCGCGTGGCCGTCACCGGCCGCACGGTCGGCCTGCCCCTCTTCGAGTCCCTGGAGATCCTGGGCAAGGAGACGACGCTGGCCCGCATCGACGCGGCCCTGGCGAAGCTGGCCGCGTAGCGGACACCTGAGGGGCGGTACCCGGTGGTTCCGGGTACCGCCCCTTGGCGTGTCGGTTACACCGCGTCCGTCTCGTCGACGAGGTAGGCGCTCTCGTCGAAGATCTCCAGCACGACGACGACCATGACCGCGCCGGCAACCATGTACTCCAGCATCACGCCACGGGCGACGTACGCCCTGCGCAGGTGTTCGTCCGGGCCGAGCTGCGCCGTCGAGGTCTTCCGGAACGGGTCGCGGGCCAGTACGCGCACGGCTCTGGCCACCTGGGCCCTGCGCTCGCCGGGCAGGGCGTCGTACGCCGCGCGGGCCTCGACGGTGAACTGGACCCGGTACTCGCTCATGGCCCCAGCGTGCCAGCAGCGTCAGGTCGCCGTCCCGGCCTCTTCCCCGACGTCCTGCCCGCCGGCCTCCACCGGATCGCCACCCTCGGCGAACTCCCCGCGCTCCTCGGCGCGGATACCCGTTTTGGAGCCCCGTCCACCTTCGGGTAATGTTCTTCCTGCGCCGAGGGGAGCGGGCCGAGAGGTCGGAAACCCGGAGCGTACAACTAGAACAAGATCCCCCTCGGGGCTTGCGTTCCAGTGGCCTATGGTGTAATTGGCAGCACGACTGATTCTGGTTCAGTTAGTCTTGGTTCGAGTCCAGGTAGGCCAGCTCGCAGAGCTCATCTGCAAAGCCCCCGTTGTGTAGCGGCCTAGCACGCTGCCCTCTCAAGGCAGTAGCGCCGGTTCGAATCCGGTCGGGGGTACAGATCCTTCCCGCGAAGGTGGCTCGGGTAGCTCCCACCACCATCGACGCAGGATCGCTAGGGCCCCCGTTGTGTAGCGGCCTAGCACGCCGCCCTCTCAAGGCGGTAGCGCCGGTTCGAATCCGGTCGGGGGTACTGACTGGTCTAAACCACATTGGTCTATGGTGTAATTGGCAGCACGACTGATTCTGGTTCAGTTAGTCTTGGTTCGAGTCCAGGTAGACCAGCTCGGACCTGCGGCGATGTAGTACTCAACGCCAGCAGGCTCCACGCCCCCGTTGTGTAGCGGCCTAGCACGCCGCCCTCTCAAGGCGGTAGCGCCGGTTCGAATCCGGTCGGGGGTACGCAGCGAGAAGGCCCTCCACTTCGGTGGGGGGCCTTCGTCGTTCCCGCGGGACCTACTCGAAGCCGTACCGCCGCGTCGACTCCTCCTCCTGTGCCAGCCGGTGCAGCGCCCGCAGCATCGGGTCGACGAGGACCACACCCAGCACCGCGACCTCCGCCTTCTCCGCCTCGGAGACGTGCGACTCCATGAACTCCAGGTCCAGCCGCGCCACTTGGTGCATCAGCCGGGCGTAGGGCACGAGGGTCTCGGGGCTCCAGTCGTAGCCGAGTCGGCGCAGCGCGGCCGCCGCCACCACCAGGGAGCGGAAGGCGGGGGAGAGCGGGGCCAGGGACTGCGCGTTGGACCAGCCCAGGGTGGCGAGCAGTTCCTCCATCGCGAGCCGTGCGCCCTGGACGAACTCGTCCTCCGCGTCCGGTTCCGGCACCTGGGGCAGCGCCCAGACCGAGGCGCCCAGGCGGAGGGCGCGGGGCAGTGAGTCGTCGTCGACGTGTCCAAGCACCTCCCGCACCGTCGCCACCGGCACCCGGCCGACCTGGATCATCGCGCGGATCAGCCGCAGCCTGCGCAGGTGCTCCTCGTCGTACTCGGCCGTCGTCGCGTTGACCTGCCGGCCGGGGGCCAACAGCCCTTCGCGCAGGTAGTACTTGATCGTCGCGGTGGACACCCCGCTGCGCTCGCTCAGTTCGGCCAGCCGCATGCCTTGCGCCTTTCATTGGGGAGTGCCACTATCCAAGCACCGCTTACAAGGATAGTGCCGCTATCCGACAGGGGAAACGGGGGCTCGTCATGTTCGCCAGGCCGGTCTCGGGCCGTACCACCGCGGACGCCGAGGGCGACGTGGTCGTCCTGCTGATCGGCATGCGCATCAACCACTTCTGGGCGGTGCACCACTGGCTGCCGGTGCTGGCGGGCATGCCGCGGATGCTGCGCGAGCTGGGGAAGGCGCCCGAGCGCGGTCTGCTCGGCCACGTCCTGCTGACGGCCTCGCCGCGGACGTACTACGTCGTTCAGTACTGGGAGTCCAAGGAGAAGCTGTACGCCTACGCGCACGCGCCCGACATGTTCCACCGGCGGGCCTGGGGAGCCCTCAACCGCAAGGAACGGAAGGGCAGGCTCCGGCAGCATGTGGGGCTGTGGCACGAGGCCTACGTGGTGCCCGAGGGGTCGTACGAGTCGATCTACGTCGACATGCCGGCCTTCGGGCTGGCGGCCGCGCACGGTCAGGTGCCGCTGGAGCGGCGGGGCCGTACCGCGAACGACCGGTTCGCGCACCGGTCGGCGGGGGCGAAGGTGGCCGAAGGAGCCAACTGACGGGGGGATCGGGGGACGGGGAGGGCCTGCCGCGGCGTTGGGGCAGGTCCTCCCCGCTGGTCGTGTCCCGAGGTCAGCCGGTGCGGCGCAGCGCCTCCGAGAGGCGGGCGGCGGCGTCGATGACCGCCTGGGCGTGCATACGGCCCGGGTGGCGCGTCAGGCGCTCGATGGGGCCGGAGACCGACACGGCGGCCACCACGCGGTTGGAGGGGCCGCGCACGGGCGCGGAGACGGACGCGACGCCCGGCTCGCGCTCGCCGATCGACTGGGCCCAGCCGCGGCGCCGTACGCCCGACAGGGCCGTCGCCGTGAAGCGGGCGCCCTGAAGCCCCCGGTGCAGGCGCTCGGGCTCCTCCCAGGCCATCAGGATCTGGGCCGAGGAGCCGGCCTTCATGGTGAGCGTCGAGCCGACCGGGACGGTGTCCCGCAGGCCGGACAGGCGCTCGGCCGCGGCGACGCAGATGCGCATGTCGCCCTGGCGGCGGTAGAGCTGCGCGCTCTCGCCCGTGACGTCCCGCAGGTGGGTGAGGACCGGGCCGGCGGTGGCGAGGAGGCGGTCCTCACCCGCGGCCGCAGCCAGTTCCGCCAGGCGGGGGCCGAGAATGAAACGGCCCTGCATGTCGCGCGCCACCATGCGGTGGTGTTCCAGGGCCACGGCCAGCCGGTGGGCCGTGGGTCGTGCCAGTCCGGTGGCCGCCACAAGCCCCGCGAGGGTGGCCGGACCGGACTCCAGGGCGCTGAGGACAAGGGCTGCCTTGTCCAGAACGCCGACGCCGCTACTGTTGTCCATGCAACGATACTCACGTCTCACTCTGTGAAACGCAAGTTCCTTTTTTCGTGAGACGCGCAACCCTTGGACATACAGCGGCCCGCGGACCAAACGGGCCTGGCGGCGGCTGCCCGGACAACAGGGGGCACGGGCACCGCTTCCTGAAGATCTCTAGTTGGGTCGGCGCACCTTTGCCGGCCGGAGGGAAAGCGATGGGTAGGACACTCGCGGAGAAGGTCTGGGACGACCATGTCGTCCGGCGCGCCGAGGGCGAGCCCGACCTCCTCTTCATCGATCTGCACCTGCTGCACGAGGTGACCAGCCCGCAGGCCTTCGACGGTCTGCGCAAGAGCGGTCGCCAGGTGCGTCGGCTCGACCTGACCATCGCCACCGAGGACCACAACACCCCGACCCTCGACATCGACAAGCCCATCGCGGACCCGGTCTCCCGGATCCAGCTGGAGACGCTGCGCAAGAACTGCGCCGACTTCGGTGTGCGCCTGCACCCGCTGGGCGACGTCGAGCAGGGCGTCGTGCACGTCGTCGGCCCGCAGCTGGGCCTGACCCAGCCCGGCATGACCGTGGTCTGCGGTGACTCCCACACCTCCACGCACGGCGCCTTCGGCGGTCTGGCGTTCGGCATCGGCACCTCCCAGGTCGAGCACGTGCTGGCCACCCAGACGCTGCCGCTGGTCCGCCCGAAGACCATGGCCATCACGGTCAACGGCGAACTGCCCGACGGCGTCACCGCCAAGGACCTGATCCTGGCGATCATCGCCAGGATCGGTACGGGTGGCGGCCAGGGCTATGTCCTGGAGTACCGCGGCCCCGCCATCGAGAAGCTCTCGATGGAGGCCCGGATGACCATCTGCAACATGTCGATCGAGGCCGGTGCCCGCGCGGGCATGATCGCCCCCGACCAGACCACCTTCGACTACCTCGAGGGCCGCCCGCACGCGCCCAAGGGCGAGGACTGGGACGCGGCCGTCGCGTACTGGAGGACCCTGAAGACGGACGACGACGCCGAGTTCGACGCCGAGGTCGTCATCGAGGCCGCCGAACTGTCGCCGTTCGTCACCTGGGGCACCAACCCCGGCCAGGGCGCGCCGCTTTCGGCGAACGTCCCCGATCCCGCTTCGTACGAAGACGCTTCGGAGCGCCTCGCCGCCGAAAAGGCCCTGGAATACATGGGGTTGGAGGCCGGTCAGCCGCTGCGCTCCATCAAGGTGGACACCGTCTTCGTAGGTTCATGCACCAACGGCCGTATCGAGGACCTGCGCGCGGCGGCCGAGCTCGTCAAGGGCCGCAAAGTCGCCGACGGCGTACGGATGCTGGTCGTCCCGGGCTCCGCGCGGGTCGGTCTCCAGGCCGTCTCCGAGGGCCTGGACGTCGTCTTCAAGGAGGCCGGCGCCGAATGGCGGCACGCGGGCTGCTCGATGTGTCTGGGCATGAACCCGGACCAGCTGGCGCCCGGTGAGCGCTCCGCGTCCACCTCCAACCGCAACTTCGAGGGCCGGCAGGGCAAGGGCGGTCGTACGCACCTGGTGTCACCGCAGGTCGCGGCCGCGACCGCCGTGCTGGGCCATCTGGCCTCGCCCGCCGACCTGTCCGACGCCCCTGTCGCCGCTGGAGTCTGATCAGTCATGGAAGCATTCACCACGCACACCGGCCGGGCCGTCCCGCTGCGCCGCTCCAACGTCGACACCGACCAGATCATCCCTGCTCACTGGCTCAAGAAGGTGACCAGGGACGGTTTCGAGGACGGGCTGTTCGAGGCCTGGCGCAAGGACGAGACGTTCATCCTCAACCAGCCGGAGCGCAAGGGCGCCACGGTCCTGGTCGCCGGTCCCGACTTCGGCACCGGTTCCTCCCGCGAGCACGCGGTGTGGGCCCTGCAGAACTACGGCTTCAAGGCCGTCATCTCCTCCCGGTTCGCCGACATCTTCCGCGGCAACTCGCTCAAGAACGGCCTGCTCACGGTGGTTCTGGACCAGAAGATCGTGGACGCCCTCCAGGAGCTCACCGAGAAGGACCCCACGGCCGAGGTCACGGTCGACCTTGAGGCCCGCGAGGTGCGCGCCGAGGGCATCACCGCCGCCTTCGAGCTCGACGAGAACGCCCGCTGGCGGCTGCTGAACGGTCTGGACGACATCTCCATCACCCTCCAGAACGAGGAGGACATCGCCGCCTACGAGGCCAAGCGCCCCTCGTACAAGCCGCGGACGCTGCAGGTCTGACCCGGAGCCGCCCAACAGGTCGAATTCCGGCCACCGCAACACCCCCGCCGTACCCCCGATCAGCCCGATCGGGGGTACGGCTGTGTCTGCACCCGAACGGCCCTGCACGCCCGCGCGGGCGCCCTCAACTTCCCACGTTAGGCGGGGTGTTGCCGGGGTACGCGACCTGTACAGCCGCGACTTCCGCAAGAGCCCGGAAGGCCGTTTGAGGCGGCAGTTGCACCCTGAGCAGGCGACAACTCGCCCCAGATGGCACAATCTGTGCATGGAACACGACGGCCAACTCGAGCTCTATACGGCAGTCGCGGACCAACTCAAGGAAGCGCACACAACAGTGCGCGCACTGCAAGTCCCGGAGGGCGTACGGATGGCGCTGACCCGGAAGCTGCTGGTCATTACGGCCGCGGCCAAGCACGATCTCGCCGATGCGGCAAGGCGTCTGGAGGCCTTCACGGCGGACCTCGACGCGGGTCGAATCCCCGAAGAGGAACGCTGAACAAGTCCGAGACCACCGAACCCGTTGCGGCACAAGGGTGATAAGCCCGTTTCGTGTTTGATTTGCGGTATATATCTGCCTAACGTGCGAAAACGCTTGAACACTTACGTTCTGGCAATGTCTCCGAAGGGGAAGACGTGAACAAGGCGCAGCTCGTAGAAGCGATTGCCGACAAGGTCGGTGGCCGTCAGCAGGCCGCCGACGCGGTCGACGCGGTCCTGGACGCCATCGTCCGCGCGGTCGTCGGCGGGGACCGGGTCTCGGTCACCGGCTTCGGTTCGTTCGAGAAGGTCGACCGGCCGGCCCGGTACGCCCGCAACCCCCAGACGGGCGAGCGGGTTCGGGTCAAGAAGACCTCTGTTCCGCGCTTCCGCGCCGGCCAGGGCTTCAAGGACCTGGTGAGCGGCTCGAAGAAGCTCCCGCGCGGCGGCGAGGTCGCCGTCAAGAAGGCTCCCAAGGGCAGCCTGACCGGCGGTTCTTCGGCGACGGTCAAGAAGGCCGCCGCGAAGAAGGCCGCCCCGGCGAAGAAGGCGACCGCGGCCGCGAAGAAGACCACGGCGAAGAAGACGACCGCCAAGAAGACCACGGCGACCGCCAAGAAGACCACGGCGAAGAAGACGACCGCCAAGAAGACCACGGGCGCCGCCAAGACCACCACCGCGAAGAAGACCACCGCCAAGAAGGCGACGGCCAACAAGTCGGCCCCGGCGAAGAAGGCGACGGCCAAGAAGGCCCCCGCCAAGAAGTCGGCGGCCCGCACCACCACCGCCAAGAAGACCACCGCCCGCAAGAGGTAAGGGCGCACCGGTACTCACGCGCCGGGCCGGACTCCGTGACGGAGTCCGGCCCGCGGCGTGTTCAGGGGGCTTTCACGAGCTCCGGTCTCAGAAGGTCTGGAGGGTCACCAGAGTGACCCGGGAGCCGTCCATCTCGATGCGCACCCGCTGCCCCGGGCGCAGCAGCCGCAGACCGCCCGCGTCGAACGCCGGTCCGTCGAAGGGCACGGGAGTGCCGTCGTCGAGGAGCACCTGGCCGCTGCGGGTCTCGGGGTCGTACGTGTAAGCGGTCGCCTGCATGGCAGGCAGCCTACTGCCCGGGGATCAGCAGCCGGGCCGTCGCCGCCGCCGTCCGGGGCCCCACCCCGAGCGCCAACGCCGCCCGCAGGTCCTCGGCGGTGTCCACGTCCTGGCGTACCGAGTCCACCCCGGGCAGGCTCAGTTCCGCCGCCCCCGACCCGCGATGCCGGGCCCGGGAATCCGTGCCGAATGCCGGGCGCAATTCCTGCCCCTTCCCGGCGGCCAGCAGTGTCGTACCGATTGCGGCCGCATCCGGGAGAAAAGCACGGGGAAATTCCGTGGCCGCGTCCAGGACCCGGGCCAATTCCAGGGGGCGCAGGGCCGGCAGATCGGCGTTGAGGGCCGCCACCGCGCTTTCCGGGTGCGCGGCCCGTACGGCCGCCGCCCCGTACGCCAGCGCCGCGTTCAGGCCGCCCAGCGGCTCGTCCGGCACGATCCGGGCCCCCAGGGCTGCCAGCTCCCGTGCGGCCAGGGCGTCGTCCGTGACGACCGCCACATCCCTGACGGCGGGGCTGGCCAGCGCGGCTGCCACCGTGTCCTGGGCGAAGGCGAGGGCCAGGCCCGGGCGCAGCCCGTCGTCGGCGGTGTCCGAGAGCCTGCTCTTCGCCCGCGCCAAGGGCTTCAGGGGTATGACCAAGGTCCACTGCACGAGCGTTCCGTCCCTCTCTTGTCGCGAGCATTGTCACTCAGCCGTCACCTGGTCCATCTGGCGGTCGTCGCCGCTAGGCGTACGGTGTTCTCGACAGACCGGCGGCCTGGGGCGACACTTGTGCGGCCCTCAAGGCCCTAGAGGAAGGTGTCCGCGTGCCCCGCCGCAGAATCGGCTTCTGGTACCGCCTGGCAGCGGTGATCGCCAAACCGCCGCTGGTGGTTCTGATCAAGCGGGACTGGCGCGGAATGGAGAACATTCCGGCCGACGGTGGATTTATCACCGCGGTGAACCACAATTCGCACGTCGATCCCTTCGCCTACGCACACTTTCAGTACAACACCGGCCGTGTTCCGCGATTCCTCGCGAAGAGCGCTCTTTTCAAGAAGGGATTCGTCGGGGCCGTCATGCGCGGCACCGGGCAGATCCCCGTCTATCGCGAGACCACGGACGCGCTGAGCGCCTTCCGGGCCGCGATCGCCGCGGTGGAGCGCGGTGAGTGCGTCGCCTTCTATCCCGAGGGCACCATCACCCGGGACCCCGACCAGTGGCCCATGACCGGCAAGACGGGCGCCGCGCGCGTGGCGTTGCAGACCAGGTGCCCGGTGATCCCGGTCGCGCAGTGGGGCGCCAACGAACTGCTGCCGCCGTACGCCAAGAAGCTCAACCTCCGTCCCCGCAAGACCTCGCACGTCCTCGCGGGCCCCCCGGTGGACCTCTCCCGCTTCTACGACAAGGAGATGACCCCGGAACTGCTGAAGGAGGCGACCGAGGTCATCATGGCCGCCATCACCCGCCAGCTGGAGGAGATCCGCGGCGCGAAGGCGCCCGAGACACCCTACGACCCGCGCCAGGAGCGGATCGAGCAGCGGCGCAGGACCTCCGCGCAGACTCTGCCGAAGGTCGAGCAGGAAGAGGGGCGGGGCAAGTGAGCAAGCCCGTCAAGGCGGCCGTCTTCGGCACCGGGTCGTGGGGTACCGCGTTCGGCATGGTGCTCGCCGACGCGGGCTGCGAGGTCACCCTGTGGGGCCGCCGCGCCGAACTCGCGGAAGCGGTCAACTCCACGCGCACCAACCCCGACTACCTTCCCGGCGTCGAACTCCCGGTGAACCTGCGGGCGACGACGGACGCCGCCGAGGCCGCGCGTGACGCCGACTTCACCGTTCTCGCCGTCCCCTCGCAGACGTTGCGCGGCAACCTCGCCGAGTGGGTGCCGCTGCTCGCGCCCGACACGGTCCTCGTCTCGCTGATGAAGGGCGTCGAACTCGGCTCCGCCATGCGGATGAGCGAGGTGATCGAGGACGTCGCCAAGGTCGGCCGGGACCGCATCGCGGTGGTCACCGGACCCAACCTCGCCCGCGAGATCGCCGCCCGGATGCCGGCCGCCGCGGTCGTCGCGTGCACCGACGAGTCGGTGGCCCGGCGGCTCCAGGCGGCTTGCCACACGCCGTACTTCAGGCCGTACACCGAGACGGACGTCATCGGGTGCGAGCTGGGCGGTGCCGTGAAGAACGTCATCGGGCTCGCCGTCGGCATCGCGGACGGCATGGGGCTCGGCGACAACACCAAGGGCTCGCTCATCACGCGCGGCCTCGCCGAGACGATGCGCCTCGGGCTCGCGATGGGCGCCGACCCGCTGACGTTCTCCGGACTCGCCGGTCTCGGCGACCTGGTGGCGACCTGCTCCTCGCCGCTGTCGCGCAACCACACCTTCGGCACCAACCTCGGCAAGGGCATGACGCTTCAGGAGACCATCGCGGTCACCAAGCAGACCGCCGAGGGCGTCAAGTCCTGTGAGTCCGTGCTGGATCTGGCCCGCAGGCACCACGTCGACATGCCGATCACCGAGACGGTCGTCGCCATCGTGCACGAGGGCAAGCCTCCCGTGGTCGCCGTCAAGGAGCTGATGTCGCGCAGCGCGAAGCCCGAACGACGCTGAGCGATACCCCTCGAGCCACGCTGTATCGGGGCTCTACCACCGGGTACTCTCAACGCGATATGAGCACCGAGAACCTCCCCCAGAGCCCCGAGCAGCCGTCCCGCAAGCCGCGCGTGGCCGTCGTGTCCGGCGGCCGCAGCTCCGAACACGGGATCTCCGTGGTCACCGGCGGCGCCGTGCTGAAGGCCATCGACCGGACCAAGTACGAGGTCCTGCCGATCGGCATCACGCGGGACGGGCGTTGGGCCCTCATCGCGGACGAGCCGGACCGCATGGCGATCACCGACCGCCGTACGCCGGACATCGAGGAGCTCGCCGAGTCCCCGGAGGGCGGCGTGGTGCTCCCGGTCGACCCCGCGAACCGCGAAGTCGTCTACAGCGAGCCGGGATCGGTGCCCAAGGCCCTCGGTGAGGTCGACGTCGTCTTCCCCGTCCTGCACGGCCCGTACGGCGAGGACGGCACCCTCCAGGGCCTGCTGGAGCTCTCCGGCGTCCCGTACGTCGGCTCGGGCGTGCTCGCCTCGGCCGTCGGCCAGGACAAGGAGTACATGAAGCGGGTGTTCACCTCCTTCGGGCTCAAGGTCGGCCCGTACGTGGTGATTCGGCCCCGCGAGTGGGAGCAGGACGAGGCGGCCGCCCGCAAGAAGATCGTGGACCTCGCCGGCGAGCACGGCTGGCCGCTGTTCGTGAAGCCCGCGCGCGCGGGATCCTCGATCGGCATCACCAAGGTCGACGACCTGTCCGGGCTCGACGACGCGATCGCCGAGGCGCGGCGGCACGACCCGAAGATCCTCGTCGAGGCGGCGCTGCGCGGCCGTGAGATCGAGTGCGGCGTCCTGGAGTTCGAGGACGGCCCGCGCGCCTCGGTGCCCGCGGAGATCCCGCCGCCGGACACGCACGCGTACTACGACTTCGAGGCCAAGTACATCGACTCCACCCCGGGTCTGGTGCCCGCCCCGCTGACCCCCGAGGAGACGGCCGAGGTCCAGCGTCTCGCCGTGGAGGCCTTCGAGGCGGCGTCCTGCGAGGGACTGGTCCGCGCGGACTTCTTCCTCACCGAGGACGGGGAGTTCGTGATCAACGAGATCAACACGATGCCGGGCTTCACCCCCATCTCCATGTACCCGCAGATGTGGCAGGCGAGCGGGATCAGCTACCCGGAGCTGGTGGACCGGCTGATCCAGGCGGCGCTGCGGCGGTCCACCGGACTGCGGTAGCCACCCCGCGCCCTCGGCCCCCGCGCCCCCGGCCCCCGCGCCTCACTTGCCGAAGGGGATCGCCTTCTTGACCGGCGTGGCCATGTCGGTCAGCATCCCCGCGGTGTCGCGTCCCTTCGCCACCGTCACCTCGACGTACGCCTTGCGGTTGGCGGTGGTGAAGCGGGTCGAGCCGTCGTCCTGTTTCTCCATGAGCCACTCGACGCCGTTCACCGCGCCCGCTATCGCCTTCGGGTCGCTCCCGGTCGCCACCTCGGGGTCCACCATCTTCGGCGGCCGGGGGACACCGCAGCGCAGTATGATCGCCGGGCTTCCCCAGCCCGCCGTCAGCGCGGACGCGGGCTCGGGATCGTGCCGGTCGAGACCGTCGACCCTGTCCGGCAGGACACGGTCGAGGTTTCGGCACAGCTCGGCGACCTTCGCCGTCGGGCTGGGAACCGCCACCGGTTCACTGTCGTCTGCTGAGGAGCACCCTGTGGTGACGATCAGCAGGGCCAGGGCGGGCAGCCCGAGGGCAGTGCGGTGCCGGTGACGGAAAGAGTTCACCGGCCAAGGGTAGACGGGGGCTACAGATGGACGACCGGGCAGGTCAGAGTGCGCGTGATGCCGTCCACCTGCTGGACCTTGGCGACCACCAGCCGGCCCAGGTCGTCCACGGTGTCGGCCTGCGCTCGCACGATCACGTCATAGGGTCCTGTCACGTCCTCGGCCTGGATCACTCCAGGGATCTTGCTGATCGTCTCGGCGACGGTCGACGCCTTGCCGACCTCCGTCTGGATCAGGATGTACGCCTGTACCACGGAACCTCCAGGGCGGCCACGAGGATCATGTGGGGAAAAGGAACGCCACGGTATCGCGTCGCCACGTGCCGCGGGGAGACCTGCGGAGCCCGCGGCCTCCGCGCCGGGGTGCAGGCATGACAGAAGTTGACGGTCTCCTCGACCGTATCGAGGACACTGGTCCGGCGCGACCGGGCACGATCAGGGACAGAAGGGGCGAAAGGGCAATGAAGGGCACTGTTGGTGAGCTCGGGGAGTTCGGGCTCATCAGGGAGCTCACCTCCCGTCTCACCACCACCCCGGCGGTCCGGGTCGGTCCCGGCGACGACGCCGCGGTGGTGGCCGCTCCCGACCGCCGGGTCGTGGCCAGCACCGACATCCTCCTGGAGGGCCGGCATTTCCGCCGCGACTGGTCCACGGCCTACGACGTCGGCCGCAAGGCTGCCGCGCAGAACCTCGCGGACATCGCCGCCATGGGCGCCGTGCCCACGGCTCTCCTGCTCGGCCTGGTCGTCCCCGCCGAGCTCCCGGTCACCTGGGCGAGCGAGCTGATGGACGGCCTGCGGGACGAGTGCCAGGTGGCGGGCGCGTCGGTGGTGGGCGGGGACGTCGTACGAGGCGACACGATCATGGTCTCCATCACCGCGCTCGGCGACCTGCGCAACCAGGAGCCCGTGACCCGGGGCGGCGCACAGCCCGGCGACCTCGTCGCGGTGACCGGCTGGCTGGGCTGGTCCGCGGCCGGGTTCGCGGTGCTGTCACGCGGGTTCCGCTCGCCGCGGGCCTTCGTGGAGGCGCACCGGCGTCCCGAGCCGCCGTACCACGCGGGTCCGGCGGCGGCGGGGCTCGGCGCGACCGCGATGTGCGACGTCAGCGACGGGCTGATCGCCGACCTCGGGCACATCGCCGAGGCCAGCAAGGTCCGGATCGACATCCGCTCCGGCGCGATCGACATCCCCTCGCAGATGAACGACATCGGGCAGGCGGTCGGTGTCGACCCCATGCAGTGGGTGCTCGCCGGGGGAGAGGACCACGCGATCGTGGCCACCTTCCCGCCGGACGTGAAGCTGCCCGCCCGCTGGAAGGTCATCGGGGAGGTCCTCAACCCCTCGGCGCTGCCACAGGTGACGGTGGACGGGGCGCCCTGGACGAGCAAGGGCGGCTGGGACCACTTCGGGGACATCGAGTCGTGACGCCCGCGGGCGCGCCGCCGAGGGTGCTGACGGTCGCGGGCTCCGACTCCGGCGGAGGGGCCGGGATCCAGGCGGACCTGAAGACGATGCTCGCGCTCGGGGTGCACGGCATGAGTGTCGTCACCGCGATCACCGCGCAGAACTCCCTCGGCGTGCAAGGGGCTTGGCCGCTGCCGGTGGAGACCGTCCGGGCCCAGTACCGCAGTGTCGTCGACGACATCGGCGTCCAGGCCGTGAAGACCGGGATGCTCGCCTCGGCCGAACTGGTCGAGACGGTCGCGGAGTTGCTCGGCCGGACGGACGCCCCGGCGGTCGTCGACCCGGTCGGGGTGTCGAAGCACGGGGACGCGCTGCTGGCCGAGTCCGCGCTGGAGTCGGTGCGTCGGCGGCTGCTCCCGGTGGCGACCGTGGCGACCCCGAACCTCGACGAGGTGGCCCAACTCACCGGGGTGACGGTCACGTCCGAGGCGGATCTGCCCCGCGCCGCAGCGGCCGTGCTGGCGTACGGGCCGCGGTGGGTGCTGATCAAGGGCGGACATCTCTCCGGCGACGCGGTCGACCTCTTGACCGACGGGTCCGAGGAGCACTGGCTGCGGGCGCCCCGGTACGACAACCGGCACACCCACGGCACCGGCTGCACCCTCGCCTCCGCGATCGCGTCGGAGCTGGCGAAGGGGCGGGACGTGCCGGAGGCGGTGGCGGCCGCCAAGGAGTACGTCACCGGGGCGATCAGGGCCGGGTTCGCGCTGGGGGGCGGCATCGGTCCCGTGGATCACGCGTGGCGGTTCAGGGCGTAGGCGCGGCGCGGGTTCAGGCGTAGGTCTGGCGCCGGTCGGGGCGTGGGCGGCGGTTCAGGGCGTGCGTGCGGCGGGGTTCAGGGCACGGGCGCCCGCGCCCCTCGGCACCTGGGTACGGCAAAAAGCCGATCCACCCTGAGGTGGACCGGCTTGATGCAGCGAACCAGCAGTGGCCGCGCGCTTAGCTGTGCGTCAGCGCGAGACCTTGCCGGCCTTGATGCACGAGGTGCAAGCGTTCACGCGCTTCGGCGTCCCGCCCACCACGGTACGGACGCGCTGGATGTTGGGGTTCCAGCGACGGGACGTACGGCGGTGCGAGTGCGAGATGTTGTTGCCGAAGCCCGGCCCCTTGCCGCAGACGTCGCAGTTGGCAGCCACGGGTCACTCCAAAGACTTCAGATGCACTTACGGTCGGATCCCGGCGGGCCGGGATCGAGATCGTAGGATCAGAGATCTGAGTGGCACTGCCAGGGGAATGGCCCGATGTGTATCGGGCAACCGGAGCAGCATACAACGACTGCGCCAGCAGAACGAAACTACCATGGCTGCTCAGGGCCCTGCTCCCGGCCCTCTTCCGGCGGACACCCCTTCAAGGTCTACGCTGCCTCCCACATCCGGGCTGCTCAAGGAGGCGCAGGTGGCGCAGGTGCCGCAGACATTCTTCGATGCTCTCGCGGTACGCACCTGGTGCGGCCTGGCGTTGACGGCCCTGGGGCGGGCCCGCGAGGAGATCGACGCGATCAACGTCTACCCCGTCGCCGACGGGGACACCGGCACGAACCTCTACCTGACCATGGAGTCCGCCGCCGCGGCCGTCGAGGCCGTCTTCGAGGGCCACGGGCTCGGACCCGGAGGCCCCCGCACCGGCGCGGAGGGCGACGGCAGGCCGACGCCGGCCGACGCCGCCCGGGCGATGGCGCACGGCGCGCTCATAGGCGCCCGGGGCAACTCCGGGACGATCCTCGCCCAGCTGCTGAGGGGCATGGCCCAGGTGCTCACCGCCGAGGGTGAGGCGACTCACACCGACGGCACCGGACTGCGGCTCGCCCTGCGGCACGCCGCCGACTCCGCCCGGCAGGCCGTGGCCCACCCGGTCGAGGGCACGGTCCTGTCCGTCGCCTCCGCGGCGGCCGACGCGGCCGAGCTGTGCGACGGCTGCGACTGCGGGTCCGTCGCGCGGGCCGCGTACGCGGGGGCACGGGTGGCGCTCGCCGAGACCCCGGGGCAGCTGGCCGTGCTGGAGCGGGCCGGGGTGGTCGACGCCGGGGGGCGGGGGCTGGTCGCGGTGCTGGGGGCGCTGGTGGAGACGTTCACGGGGGAGACGCCGGGGGCGGTGGGCGTCGCGGCGCCGCACGCGCGCGGGGAGTCCGGGACGTCTTCCGGAGCGGCTGCCGGTGCGGTCACGTCCGGCTCCTCTGTCATCACGTCCCCGGTCTCGGCGGCCGGGGATGCCGAGGAGTGCGCGGACGCCCCTGCGGAGGCCGGGGGACCCGCCTTCGAGGTGATCTACCTCCTGGAGGCCGAGGACGCCGCCGTGGCCCGGCTGCGGGCGCGGCTCGACGCGCTCGGGGACTCGCTCGTCGTGGTCGGCGGCGACGGGCTGTGGAACGTGCACGTGCACGTGGACGACGCGGGCGCCGCCGTGGAGGCGGGCGTCGAGGCCGGACGGCCCTACCGGATCCGGATCACCCACTTCGGGCTGGGCGACGTCCACACCCAGGGCGGGGAGCGGGCGCCCCGGGAACGGGTGCAGCGGGCCGTGGTCGCCGTCGTGCCCGGGGAAGGGCTCGCCGGGCTGTACGCCGAGGCCGGCGCGACCACCGTGCTCGCGCGCCCCGGGGAGCCGCCCGCCAGCGGGGAGATGGTCGAGGCCGTACGGCGCGCCCACGCGCGCGAGGTCGTCCTGCTGCCCAACGACGCCGACCTGCGCCACACCGCGGCCGCCGCCGCCGAGCAGGCCCGCGCGGAGGGCATCCGGGTCGCCCTGATCCCGACGCGCTCAGCGGTCCAGGGCATCGCGGCGCTCGCCGTGCACGAGCCCGAGCGCCGCTTCGACGAGGACGTCGTGTCGATGACCTCGGCGGCCGGCGCGACCCGCTACGCCGAGGTCACCGTCGCCGAACGCCAGTCCTGGACGCTGGCCGGCATCTGCGAGGCGGGCGACGTCCTCGGGCTGATCGACGGGGACGTCGCCGTGATCGGCTCGGACGTCGTCGCCGCCGCCGAGACGGTCCTGGAGCGCATGCTCTCGGCCGGCGGGGAGCTCGTCACCCTCGTCCTGGGCGACGAGGCACCCGACTCCATCGCCGACCATCTCGAGGCACGCGTGCGGGAGACCTACCTCGCCGTCGACACGGTGGTCTACCGGGGCGGACGGCAAGGGGCGCTCCTGCTCATCGGGGTCGAGTAGACGGCCCTGCGACGCCGCGGAGGCCACCGGGCCTCAGGCCCCGCGGCTACTGGCCCTCCAGAACCTGGAGCATCTGCTCCGCCTCCGCGCGCCGGGCCCGCACCGTCTCGTCGGCGCCCGTCTCCTCGCCGCCGGTCTCCTCGCTCCCGGCGTCCGACTCGTGGGCCCCGTGGGCGTCGTAGGCCTCGTACGCCGCCAGCACCGCACGTGCGCGTGCCGCCGCCCGGTCGGGACGGCTCAGGTCCGCCTCCAGCCAGCCCGCGGCGAGTTCGGCGCCCGTGCGGCTGTGCAGGGCGTCGTCGCCCAGCGAGGCGAACACCACGACGGCCTCGGTCACCTGGGACAGGGCGTCCTCCAGGGCGGCCTGGATGGAGTCGTCGTCGGCGTCCTCGGCGGCGGACCGGGCGAGCAGGTCACCGAACTGCCGACGGGTGTGCCCGAGCTCGGCGACGAGCCGCACGCGCGCCTCCGCGTCGCCGGGGCCCGCGGCCAGCGCCTCCTCGCACGCGCCTGCCGCACGCTCCATCAACTCCCGGGCCTCGCCCTGCCCCTGCTCCGCGCGCAACGCCAGCCACGCGCGGGCGCGCAGCGACCGGACGAGGCCGTGCACGTTGCCCAGGGACAGCCACAGGTCGCCCGCGCGCGCGTACGCCCGGTCCGCCTCGACGGGCAGTCCCGCGTTGCCGAGGGACTCCGCGGCGAGGTGGGCGAGCGTCGCGTGGTCGTGCTGCTCGGGCCACAGGGCGGCGATCTCGGCCGCCTGAAGGCGCCGTTCGGCCGCCGCGCGGTGTTCGCCGAGCTCGCTGAGACAGTCGCCGAGCCACCACTGCGCCTGGACGACCGCGCCGTCGCCGTGCCGGTCGGCGCTCAGGTCCGCCAGCGCCGACTCCAGCACCTCCGCGGCCTCCGCCCAGCGTCCCTGCCGCAGCAGCAGCCCGCCGAGCATCTGCCGCGCCCACGCGCCCAGCGTCCGCGCCTCACCGGCCTCGTCGGCCCAGTGCGCCGCCTCCAGCGCGTGTTCGGCGGCCTCCTCGGCCGTTCCCCGGCCGCCCAGCACCTCGGCGAGCTGGAGGTGCAGCTGGGCCCGTCCGATCGCCTCCAGATGGGGACCGCCGTGCGTGAGCGCGGCCCGCAGCGCCCGCTCGGTCCGCGCGATGTCGCCCAGATGGTGCGCGAGCTGGGCCAACCGGGCCTCGTACTCCACCGCGAACCAGGGCAGCCCCGCGTCCACGTAACCCGCCGCGGCCTGTTCGAACAGCTCCGCGGCAGCCGCCGGCTCCCCGGCGTCCTCGGCCAGTTCCGCCAGCATCGCGCGCGCCTCCGCGGCCCGCGCGGCGAGCTGTACGTCGTCCCCGGCGCGGCCGTCGACGAGTGCGAGCACCTCCCGTACGGCGGTCTCGGCGGCGGTGCGGACCGAGGTGGCGGGGGGACGGCCGGGAGAGGGGACGGCCGGCCTGGCGCCGCCTTCGGGGAGGCCGGCGGCGTCGGAGAACTCATGGGACGCCTTCGTCCCGGCCGGCTCCTCGTGGAAGGCGACGTCCAGGCCGGGGGCGAAGGGGCTCCCCTCGCCGCCGTTCATCCCCTCCTGGATCACCGCGTCCTCGTAGGTCACCGGCTCGTCGGCCGCCGCCCCGCCCGGCACCCCGGCGTCGGCTCCCTCCGGAGCCTCGCCGCCCTCGTGCATCCGCCGCATCAGGATCCGCGCCCGGGCCATCAGCACCGACGCCGTCTGCCGTACGCCGGTGGCGTTCTCGGCGTAGAGCGCGAGGATCTCGTCGTAGGGGTCGGCGATCGCCGTGAGCGCCGCCTGCGTGTCGCCGCCCAGAGCGCGTACGAACGCTCCGCGCGCGCGTGCCGCGAGCGCCTCGCCCGGGTCGCCCGCCTGCGCGTACAGCTCGGCGGCGCGCTCGAACAGCTCGACGCCCTCGGGGCCGAGGTCCATGGCCTGGTGGTCGGCGATCTCGGCCCGGTCGCGCGGGTCGAGATCGACGCCCTCGGCCGCCCGCGCGACCGCCGCCCACGCCTCGACGGCGTGCGGGCGCAGCCCGTCCGACAGCCGCCGTGCCTCGGCGATCAGGGCCGTCAGATCCGGCTCGGCGTCCTCACGCACCGGCGGCGGGGGCGAGGACGCGGCGACGGGGGTGGCGGTCCTCGTCGTGCGCACCCCGAGCGGCAACCGCTCCACCAGGGGCTCCTGCGCCATCCGCGCGCGCGTGCGCTCGCTGACATGGGCCGTGCCGTTGCGCGCGTCGAAGCGGGCGGCCAGGTCGAGGGCCTCCGCACGCGCGTGCGCGGCGAGTTCACGGGCCGTCCACACGCGTCCGGCCGGTCCCGGCACCTGCCGGTCACCGAGGCCGAGCCCCTTCAGCCGGTCCATGAGCAGCGCCACCACGCTCAGGAACTCCAGCCGGCTGCGCGGCTGCCCGAAGTCCGTGAAGTACGCGGGGCGCTCCGCCAGCAGCTCCAGCGCGCGTGCCTCGTTGCCGCTGAGGGCGCAGAACTCGACATGGTCGGCGTACGCCCCGCGCATGCTCTCCATGGTCCGCACGAGCCGGAAACCCCGCAGGTGGTGCGCGCGTGCCTCGTCGAGGCGGCCCAGCCGCAGCAGCGGCAGCAGGGAGGCCGCGAGGGCGGTGTGCGGCTCATGGGCACACGTCAGCTCGCCCTCCAGGACCGGTTCCCACAGCCGCAGAGCCTCCTCGTCCCGGCCCTGCTCGGCCTGCCACCAGCCCTGTCCGTGCAGCTCGCACGCGTGACAGTCGGCCATCATGTCCCGGTCGGCGGCCAGCCACGCGGCGTACGCCCGCTCCGCGCGCGGCACGTCCCCGAGATGCGCGGCGACGTTGAACTCGGCGCTGCGCACCGCGCGTTCGGAGTGTCCGGCGAGCCGGTAGCGGTGCTCCATCTCGCCGAGCCACTTCTCGATGGCGGCGAGCGGCACGTGCGGCTGGTCGAGCATGCCGGCCGACACCCACTTGAACACCCAGTGCAGGGTGTGCGTCTCGTACTCGTCGAAGTCCTCGGGCCGCTCGTCCCACATGCGCAGCAGGCGCGCGAAGGGGACGAACATCTTGTCCTTCTCGGAGCTGTAGTTGTAGACCTTCAGCTGGTGCCCGAGCGCCTCGATCACCGCCAGCGGGATGTCCAGCTTCTCGGCCGCCGCCAGCAGTTGCTCCGCGCGCGCGTTGCGGGCGGGGCCCTCCGGCTGCTCCCCGTTCTCCGCCAGGGCCCGGCGCAGGGTGTCGAAGTCCGTGATCTCGCTCATCAGCGACCCTCCTCGCCGTTCGTGGCCCATTCCAGAAGGCCGATGAAGGCCCGGTTCAGCAGCGCCGAGTCGGCGGGTCTGAGCGGGCGCTGGGCCATCAGCAGCGCCTGCCCGTACAGCGACTCCGTGGCGGTGCCGATCAGCTCGGGATCGCCGAGCGAACTGACCCGCCGGATCAGGGGACTGAGGTGGTTGAGCACCAGACGCGCGCGGGGCGCGCCGCCGCGCAGCGAGCCGAGGATGCCCGCCCACAGGTCGTCGGCCTGCGCCTCGGCCTCCGCGCGCGCCTGCTCGTGCCGGGCGGCCCGGTCGTCCAGGTGCAGCGCGGGCACGGACAGGGGGCGGAAGGCGCGCAGCACGACATCGCAGCCCAGCGGGTCCAGCGCGGCCCGCGCGGCGGCCAGGAAGCCGGACAGCGCCAGTTCCTCGGCCGGGTCGACGGCGTCCAGGTGCGCGGTCACGGTGTCGGTGTCCAGCTCGGCCACCACCGTCCCCGGCCGCACCGAGGGCAGCGCCTCGACCAGGTCGCTGTCGTACGTGTAACCGCCGTTGACCACCCCGACGCCCTGCGCGGACGCGATCGGCGCGACCTGGCGGAACTCCTCCACGGTCCGGGTGAAGTGCACGACCCGGTGCCGCTGCGCGAACTCCTCCAGGGACAGCCGGCCGTCGGTCGTCTCGAAGGGCAGCCACGGCAGCATCGTGCGCAGCATGTCCCGGTCGTGCCGGGCCAGCGACTTCACGCCCAGGTGGTGCACGGACAGGAAGGCCGCCAACCGTTCCGGGTCGCCCGCGGCCAGCCCCGTCAGCCAGCCCCGGATCCGCTCGCCCAGCGCCTCCCGCACGGCGGCCAGCGTCTCGTCCTCGTACAGCGACTCGCGCGAGGCCGTCGGCCGCAGACTGTCGGTGTCCAGGACGCAGCGCACGAAGAACGCCCAGTCCGGCAGCAGCTGTTCGGCGCGCTCGGTCAGCAGCATGCCCTTGAGGTGCACGCGGTGCGTCGCGCGCGTGGCCGGACTGACCGCCGACGGCAGCACGTACGCCACCCCGCGGACCCCGGCGAGCGGCACGGTCAGCTCGATCGAGTCCAGCGGGGTGAAGCCGAACAGGTCGTGACAGTGCCGCGCCAGGGCCACCCTGCGGGTGGCGGGGGAGGGATAGGGCCGGTCCCAGGGGGCGGGGAGGTCGGTGACCGCCTCGTCGCCCACCCGGACGTCGTAGGGCAGCAGCGAGCCGAAGTCCCGTGCCAGGGTGAGCACCCGCTCCGGGGTGAGCCACTCGGCGGCCCCGGCCCGCGCCGTCAGATGCACGGTGGTGCCGGGTTCGGGCCGGGCCTCCGGCGCCAGCGTGCGCACGGTGTACGAACCGTCGTCGCTCGCCGTCCACTCCACGGGCGCCGCCCCGGGCGTGCGGGCGCTGCGGCTGACGACCCGGATCCGCTCGGCCACCACGAAACAGGCGAGCAGACCGATGCCGAACTGCCCGAGGAAGTCGGAGCGCACCTCCTGAAGGCCCTCGGCACGCTTGGAACTGCGCCCGATCGTCGCCAGCAGGGTGTGCACGTCCGCCTCGGTGAGCCCCACGCCGGAGTCCTCGACCCGCAGGGTGCCGTGCTCGGCGTACAGCCTCACCCGGGCCGGGGCGTCGGGCTGTTCGGCCCGCCGGGCGGTGATGGCGTCCACGGCGTTCTGCAGCAGCTCGCGCAGATAGACCTTCGGACTGGAGTAGAGGTGATGGGACAGCAGGTCCACCAGACCACGCAGGTCGACCTGGAACGTATGGGATGCCTGAGGGGCCTGGGATGCCTGTGAGGTCTGGGAGTCCATCGCTGGAGCGCCGCGGGTGGGGAGGTCGTCGGCGCGGGGTCGGGCGGTCCCGGTGGGGCGGTGACCGCTAGATGGCCGGAGCGCGCCATCCTAGAGCCGGAACAGCCCGCCTGACCAGGGGTTTCCCAGACGTATACGGCATTGTCAGTGCGGTGGTGTGCAATGGATCTCGTGCCCGCACTGGAAGAACCACTGAAACAGCCGCTGAAGTCAGTGCTCGGCCCCGCCACCGCGAAGGTGATGGCCGAGCATCTCGGCCTGCACACCGTCGGCGACCTCCTGCACCACTACCCGCGCAGATACGAGGAGCGGGGCCAGCTGACCCACCTGGCCGACCTCCCCATGGACGAGCACGTCACGGTGGTCGCCCAGGTCGCCGACGCCCGTCTGCACACCTTCGCCTCGGCCAAGGCCCCCCGCGGCAAGGGCCAACGCCTCGAAGTCACCATCACCGACGGCAACGGCCGCCTCCAACTGGTCTTCTTCGGCGCGGGCGTCCACAAGCCCCACAAGGAACTGCTGCCGGGCACCCGCGCGATGTTCGCCGGCAAGGTCTCCGTCTTCAACCGCCGCCTCCAACTCGCGCACCCCGCCTACGAATTGCTGCGCTCCGACGCCGAGGAGACGGTCGAGACCTGGGCCGGGGCTCTGATCCCGATCTACCCCGCCACGGCCAAGCTGGAGTCCTGGAAGATCGGCAAGGCGGTCCAGACGGTGCTGCCCCACGCCCAGGAGGCGGTGGACCCGCTCCCGGACTCCCTCCGGGACGGCCGCGGCCTGGTGTCCCTCCCCGAGGCCCTCCTCAAGATCCACCGCCCGCACACCAAGGCCGACATCGAGGACGCCCGCTCCCGCCTGAAGTGGGACGAGGCCTTCGTCCTCCAGGTGGCCCTCGCCCGCCGCCGGCACGCCGACGCCCAACTCCCGGCCGTCGCCCGCAGACCCGGGCCGGACGGCCTGCTGACGGCCTTCGACGCGCGCCTGCCCTTCACCCTCACCGAGGGCCAGCGGAAGGTGTCGAAGGAGATCTTCGACGACCTGGCCACCGAGCACCCGATGCACCGGCTGTTGCAGGGAGAGGTGGGATCGGGCAAGGCCCAGCCCCTCGACGCGTTGGTGCTCACACCCGCCGGTTTCCGGCGTATGGGCGAGGTGACCGTGGGGGACGAGGTGGTCGTACCGAACGGCGAGATCGCGCTCATCGACGGCGTCTTCCCGCAAGGAGAGCGTGACGTCTGGCGGCTGGTGCTGTCCGATGGCAGCACCGTGGAGTGCGACGACGAACACCTCTGGGTCGTCGGGACGAGCTGTGGGTGGCACCGTGGTCAGGCGCCCAAGGTCATGACGACCCGGGAGATCCGTCTCGACACGCTCAAGGCGAACGGCTCCTCGAAGTGGTACCTCCCCAGTGCCACACCCGTCGACCTGGGAGGGGATGGCACGCTTCCGCTGGATCCCTACCTGTTCGGCCTTCTGCTGGGGGACGGCTCGTTCCGGCACAACCTTCGGCTGTCTACGGCCGACGCGGAAATCCACGACGCCGCGTCCGCCGCGATTGCACCTGAATGCCGTCTGGTTCCCGTCAAGGGCTCACGGTACGACTACACCATCCAGTTGGCGCAGCGTGCTGGGGGCGCCCGTAATCCCGTGATCCAGACCTTGCGCGACCTGAATCTGTGGGGCGTGACGTCCCACGGCAAGTTCGTGCCCGACGAGTTCAAGAACACCTCGGTCAAAAATCGTTGGGCAATGCTTCAGGGCCTCCTGGACACAGACGGCACCGTCCAGAGGAATGGCCTGAGCATCTCGTTCTGTTCCGCCTCTCGCCGGCTCGCGGACGACGTCGCCTGGATCGTGCGCTCGCTGGGCGGCCTCGCACGGGTGCTGCCGAAGCGGGCCGCCTACAACGTCTCCATCGCCTTGCCCGAGGAGTACGCGCCGTTCCGGCTGGCTCGCAAGGCCGCGCGTGTGCGACGTCGGCCGAAGTACAACACCTTCCGACGTGGGGTCAGGGCCGTCGAACACGTGGGACGCAAGCGTGTCCAGTGCATCAGCGTCGCGCACCCCAGCCACACCTACGTCACCGACAACTTCACCGTCACCCACAACACGATGGTCGCCCTGCGCGCCATGCTCGCCGTCGTCGACGCGGGCGGTCAGGCCGCCATGCTCGCCCCCACCGAGGTGCTCGCCCAGCAGCACCACCGCTCGATCGTCGAGATGATGGGCGAGCTCGCCGAGGGCGGCATGCTGGGCGGGTCCGAGCACGCCACCAAGGTCGTGCTGCTCACCGGGTCGATGGGCACGGCCGCGCGCCGGCAGGCCATGCTGGACCTGGTCACCGGCGAGGCCGGGATCGTCATCGGCACGCACGCGCTGATCGAGGACAAGGTGCAGTTCCACGACCTCGGACTGGTCGTGGTCGACGAACAGCACCGCTTCGGCGTCGAGCAGCGCGACGCCCTGCGCGGCAAGGGCAAGCAGCCCCCGCATCTCCTCGTCATGACCGCCACCCCCATCCCGCGCACGGTCGCCATGACGGTCTTCGGTGACCTGGAGACCTCGGTCCTGGACCAGCTCCCGGCCGGCCGCTCCCCGATCGCCAGCCATGTGGTCCCGGCCGCCGACAAGCCCCACTTCCTGGCCCGGGCCTGGGAACGGGTGCGCGAGGAGGTGGACAACGGCCACCAGGCGTACGTGGTCTGCCCCCGCATCGGCGACGAGGAGGTGGACCCCAGGAAGAAGAAGTCCGCCGAGGACGAGGCCGAGAAGCGTCCGCCCCTCGCCGTGCTGGACGTGGCCGACCAGCTGGCCAAGGGCCCGCTCAAGGGCCTCAGGGTCGAGGTGCTGCACGGCCGGATGCACCCCGACGACAAGGACGCGGTCATGCGCCGCTTCGCCGCCGGCGAGACGCATGTCCTGGTCGCCACCACGGTCATCGAGGTCGGCGTCAACGTCCCCAACGCCACCGCCATGGTGATCATGGACGCGGACCGCTTCGGCGTCTCCCAGCTCCACCAGCTGCGCGGCCGCGTGGGCCGTGGCTCGGCGCCGGGCCTGTGCCTGCTGGTCTCCGAGATGCCCGAGGCCAGTCCGGCCCGCCAGCGCCTGAACGCGGTCGCCTCGACCCTCGACGGCTTCGAATTGTCCCGCATCGACCTCGAACAGCGCCGCGAGGGCGACGTCCTCGGCCAGGCCCAGTCCGGGGCCCGCACCAGCCTCAGGATGCTGGCCGTCATCGAGGACGAGGAGGTCATCGCGGAGGCCCGGGAGGAAGCGGTGGCGGTGGTGGCGGCGGACCCGGAACTCCAGCACCTCCCGGCCCTGCGCACGGCCCTGGACGCCCTCCTGGACGAGGAGCGGGAGCAGTACCTGGACAAGGGGTGAGGAAGGCCCCCAGGGGCGCGGTGAACCGCGCGACCAGCCACACTGAACCTGACACCACCCCCGAGCAAGGACCGAAGATGACCCGCGTAATCGCCGGCGCAGCCGGCGGTCGCCGCCTGGCGGTACCGCCGGGAAACGGAACCCGCCCCACCTCCGACCGCGCACGCGAAGGTCTCCTGTCCACCTGGCAGTCCCTGCTGGGCGGCCCCCTGGACGGCGAACGCGTCCTCGACCTCTACGCCGGCTCCGGCGCGGTGGGCCTGGAGGCCCTCTCCCGGGGCGCGAGCCACACCCTCCTCGTCGAGGCCGACGCCCGCGCCGCCCGCGTCATCCGCGAGAACGTGCGCTCCATCGGCCTGCCCGGCGCCGAGGTGAGGGCGGGCAAGGCCGAGCAGATCATCCGGCAACCGGCGCCCGACGAGCCGTACGACGTCGTCTTCCTCGACCCCCCGTACGCGGTCACGGATCACGATCTTCGGGAGATTCTCCTCACACTCCGCTCGGGGGGCTGGCTCGCGCCGGACGCGCTCGTCACCGTGGAGCGCAGCACCAGAGGCGGCGCATTCCTCTGGCCGGACGGTTTCGAGCCGCTCCGGTCCCGTCGCTACGGCGAGGGAACCTTTTGGTACGGTCGCGCCGCCTCTACGTGCGAAGACGCACGATGACCGGACCGGAGAGCGAGGGATCACAAGTGCGCCGCGCCGTCTGTCCCGGGTCGTTCGACCCGATCACCAACGGACACCTCGACATCATTTCCCGCGCCTCCCGTCTGTACGACGAGGTCTACGTCGCGGTCATGATCAACAAGTCCAAGAAGGGCCTGTTCGAGATCGACGAGCGGATCGATCTGATCCGCCAGGTCACCGCCGAGTACGGCAACGTCAGGGTGGAGGCCTTCCACGGCCTGCTCGTCGACTACTGCAAGCAGCGCGACATCCCGGCCATCGTCAAGGGCCTGCGCGCGGTCAGCGACTTCGACTACGAGTTGCAGATGGCCCAGATGAACAACGGCCTGTCGGGCGTGGAGACGCTCTTCGTGCCCACCAACCCCACCTACAGCTTCCTGTCCTCCTCGCTCGTCAAGGAGGTCGCGACCTGGGGCGGGGACATCGCCCACCTGGTGCCGCCGGTGGTCCTGGAGGCGCTCAACGAGCGGCTGCGCAAGGACTGATGGGGCTGCGGGGCTGAGGGGGCTACAGTCGTCCCGTCCGTCTCCAACACATCGGTAGAGAGTGGCGAGCACAGGTGGACGTGCAGAAGAAGCTCGACGAGATCGTCGCCTCGGTCTCGGGCGCCCGGTCGATGCCCATGTCGGCCTCGTGCGTGGTCAACCGCGCCGAACTGCTCGCGATGCTGGAAGAGGTCCGGGCCGCCCTGCCCGACTCCCTCGCCCAGGCCCAGGAGCTGATCGGCGACCGGGAGTCGATGGTCGAGCAGGCCCGCCAGGAGGCCGAGCGGATCATCTCCACCGCGCACGCCGAGCGCGGCTCGCTGATCTCCGACACCGAGGTCGCCCGCCGTTCCCGCGCCGAGGCGGACCGCATCCTCGCCGAGGCCCGCCAGGAGGCCGAGGAGATCCGCGCCGAGGCCGACGACTACGTCGACTCCAAGCTCGCCAACTTCGAGGTCGTCCTCACCAAGACCATCGGCTCGGTCGGCCGCGGCCGCGAGAAGCTCCTCGGGACCGGCCCCGGCCTCGACGAGCAGGGCTACGAGGACGAGGACGCCCCCGAGCGCAGCCACGACCCCGAGACCCTGCGCCGGGACGCCGACGCCTACGTGGACACCAAGCTGGGCGCCTTCGAGGCGGTCCTCACCAAGACTCTGGAGGCCGTCGGCAAGGGCCGCCTGAAGCTGCACGGCCGGATCGCCTCCGACGACCTCGGCGCCCTCGCCGACGACACCGGCACCGTCCAGCACTCCAGCGACGCCGACTACCTCGCCGACCTCGCGGCCCTGGCCGAACAGGACAACCGGGCCCAGGCCGAGCAGCAGTCCGTACCGCAGCAGTACGACCAGCAGCCGGCGTACGGCTACCAGCAGACGGACACCTACGGCGGCGGCTTCCCGCAGCAGCCCGCCTATGCCCAGCAGCCGGACCCCTACGGCTACCAGCAGGCCGATCCGTACGCCTACCAGGGCTACGACACCCAGCAGGCGGCCTACGACTCCGGACCGGCCCAGCACGACCAGCAGTCCCAGCAGGCGTCGCACGACCGGCAGGCGCAGCACGCCCAGCAGTCGTACGCCCTCGACGAGACCAGCCTCTTCGACACCGGCATGATCACGCCGGAGCAGCTGAGGGCCTACGAGCAGGGTCGCGGCCAGTAAGGAACCACCGGATTGGGCCGTGAGGGAAAGGTCCAGTATCCTGGCTCTTCGGTCGCGTGTACGTCCGCGATTAACGCTGCCCGGGAACACCGTGGGGCAGCGTCCCTCTGAGCTCGAAGATCGAAAGCAGGAATGGCCCTGAACGCCCGCCTCGACCACCGCAACCCTCTCGTGTTCGATACGCACGAGCTGGGGCGACGTCCTGGTGCGCTGCAGCGCCTGACCCGCGAGATCGACGCCCCCAAGGATCTCGGTATCCAGGGAGTCATCGGAGTGCCGGAAGGCGCCCCGGTGGAGCTCGAGCTCCGACTCGAGTCGGTCATGGAAGGGGTGCTCGTCACAGGCACCGCCCGTGCACAGGCCGAGGGGGAGTGCGTAAGGTGTCTGGAGCCGCTGGAGCTGGTGCTCGAAGCGGACTTCCAGGAGATGTTCTCGTACCCTGACGCCGACGACCGTGGCCGCCCCAAGGCGGAACCGGCCGACGACGCCGAGGAAGACGAGGACACGCTCTATCTCGAGGACGGCCTGTTCGACCTCGAACCCGTGCTGCGTGACGCGGTGGTGCTTGCCCTGCCGATGCAGCCGGTGTGCCAGGACGACTGCCCCGGTCTGTGCTCCGAGTGCGGAGCGCGGCTGGCGGACGACCCGGACCACCACCATGACGCCGTCGACATTCGTTGGGCGGCACTGCAGGGACTCGCCGGTTCACTCGAACCCGGCGATAAGGACGAGATCAGCGGCGCCGAACCGGGCGCCGACGAGAAGCAGGAGAAGTAGCCGTGGCTGTTCCGAAGCGGAAGATGTCGCGCAGCAACACGCGCCACCGCCGGTCGCAGTGGAAGGCTGCGGTCCCCACCCTGGTTGCGTGCGAGCGCTGCCACGAGCCCAAGCTGCAGCACATCGCGTGCCCGTCTTGCGGCACCTATAACAAGCGCCAGGTCCTCGAGGTCTGAGCGGCTGGTGAGAGGCACTGTGTCCACTCCGAAGAAGAACTCTGCGGACAACACGGCCTCGTCCCACACGCTGTTGGAAGGGCGGCTCGGGTACCAACTCGAGTCCGCCCTTCTGGTGCGTGCGCTGACCCACCGGTCCTACGCGTACGAGAACGGCGGTCTGCCCACCAACGAGCGCCTGGAGTTCCTCGGGGACTCCGTGCTCGGCCTGGTGGTCACGGACACGCTGTATCGCACCCACCCCGACCTGCCCGAAGGCCAACTGGCCAAGTTGCGGGCCGCGGTGGTCAACTCTCGTGCGCTGGCGGAGGTCGGCCGCGGGCTGGACCTGGGCTCCTTCATCCGGCTCGGCCGCGGTGAAGAGGGCACGGGCGGCCGGGACAAGGCGTCCATCCTCGCCGACACCCTCGAAGCGGTGATCGGCGCGGTCTATCTCGACCAGGGTCTGGACGCGGCGGGCGAACTCGTCCACCGGCTCTTCGACCCCCTGATCGAGAAGTCCTCCAACCTCGGTGCCGGCCTGGACTGGAAGACCAGTCTCCAGGAACTCACCGCGACCGAAGGACTCGGCGTGCCCGAGTACCTGGTCTCGGAGACCGGCCCCGATCACGAGAAGACCTTCACTGCTGCCGCCCGCGTCGGAGGCGTCTCGTACGGCACCGGCACCGGCCGCAGCAAGAAGGAGGCGGAGCAGCAGGCCGCCGAGTCCGCCTGGCGCTCCATCCGGGCCGCGGCGGACGAGCGTGCCGAGGTGGCCGCAGCGAAGGCCGCCGAGGCCGAAGCCGGCGCCGACGAAGCGCCCGCCTCCGCCTGACAGCACAGCGCAGTACACCGAGCGCCCGTCCCGCACCGGGGCGGGCGCTCGGTTCATCCACCGGCTTGCCACAGGGGATCCGATGCCCGAGTTGCCCGAGGTCGAGGTCGTACGACGCGGTCTGGAGCGGTGGGTCGCCCACCGCGCGGTCGCCGCGGCCGAGGTGCTGCACCCGCGCGCCGTACGCCGTCACGTCGCCGGCGCCGACGACTTCACGCACCGCCTCAAGGGTCACCGCGTCGGTGTGCCGAGCCGCCGCGGCAAGTACCTGTGGCTGCCGCTCGAGGACACCAACCAGTCGGTCCTGGCGCACCTCGGCATGAGCGGGCAGCTTCTGGTCCAGCCGTGCGAGGCGCCCGACGAGAAGCATCTGCGGATCCGGGTGCGCTTCGCCGACGGCCTGGGCACCGAGCTCAGGTTCGTCGACCAACGCACCTTCGGCGGACTGTCGTTGCACGACAACACCGAGGACGGCCTGCCGGACGTCATCGCGCACATCGCCCGCGACCCCCTCGACCCGCTGTTCGACGACGAGGCCTTCCACCAGGCCCTGCGCCGCAAGCGCAGCACCATCAAACGGGCCCTGCTCGACCAGTCGTTGATCAGCGGAGTCGGCAACATCTACGCGGACGAGGCCCTTTGGCGCGCCCGTATCCACTACGAGCGCCCGACCGCCGGCTTCACCCGCCCGCGCACGGCGGAACTCCTGGGCCACGTAAGGGACGTGATGAACGCGGCCCTGTCGGTGGGCGGCACGAGTTTCGACAGCCTGTACGTCAACGTCAACGGGGAGTCGGGCTACTTCGACCGCTCGCTCGACGCGTACGGCCGCGAAGGGCTGCCCTGCAAGCGGTGCGCCACACCGATGCGCCGACGGCCCTGGATGAACCGGTCCAGCTACTTCTGCCCGACGTGTCAGCGGGCGCCGCGCGCCTCGTCGTAGCTCCTGCGGGCTTCGAGCACGTCGTCCATGCGGCCCTCGACGAAGTGGATCAGGCCGATCAGGCGCTCGGCGACACCGTGGCCGAGCGGGGTCAGTTCGTAGTCCACGCGGGGCGGGTTGGTGGGCTGGGCCTCGCGGTGCACCAGGCCGTCGCGCTCCAGCGCGTGCAGGGTCTGGGAGAGCATCTTCTCGCTGACGCCATCGACGCGTCGGCGCAGTTCGTTGAAGCGCAGGGACCCCTCGTACAGGGCGCCGAGCGTCAGCGCGCCCCAGCGTCCCGTCACATGCTCCAGCGTGCCGCGCGAGGGACAGGCCTTGGCGAACACGTCGTACGGGAGGGCGAGATCCTGCGTGGTGTCCATACCTCCAGCGTACGCGAACACAGCGCTCACCAGAAGGGAGCACTAACCGTGAGTTAGTGCTCCCTCGTGTGACCCTCGTGTGGACCTTGCTTGTCCCCCGCGTGTTCCTCGTGCGATCAGTACCCGAAGTCCTGGGTCCACCACGGGCCGCCCGGGCCGAAGTGCACGCCGACCCCCAGGGTCTGGAAGTCGCAGTTCAGGATGTTCGCCTTGTGGCCCGGGCTGTTCATCCAGGCCTCCATCACCGCGGCCGCGTCGGCCTGCCCCCGGGCTATGTTCTCGCCGCCGAGGCCGGTGATGCCCGCCGCCTCGGCGCGGTCCCAAGGGGTGTTGCCGCTGGGGTCGGTGTGGTCGAAGAAGCCCTGTGCGGCCATCGCGTCGCTGAAGTCCTCGGCGAGCTTGCCGAGCGCGCTGTTGGCGGCGACCGGGCTGCACCCGACCTTCGCCCGCTCCTCGTTCACCAGCTTCAGCACCTCGGCCTCGGCCTGTGCCTCCGCGGAGACCGTCACCGGGGCCTTGGTGTTCGCCGGTGCCTTGGTCGCCACGCGCGACGGCGCGGTCTCCGGCTTCTTGCTGGGCGTGGTCGACGGCTTCTTCGACGGCGTCTTGGTGGGCGCCGCCGTCGAGGGCGAGGGCGAGGCCGAGGTGGACGGCGTCGGGGAGGACGCGCGCTCGCCGGCGCGGCTGGCGGCCTCGTCGTCCCGGCCGTCGGCGGTGCCGGTGCTGTCGGCGCTGCCGGAGTTGCCGCCCTGCTCGGTCGCCGAGTTGGTCGGGGTGTCCGCCGCCTGCACCTTGTCGGCGTTGCCGCCGCCGAGCTGGTAGTTGTCGAGGCCGGGCACCACGCCCGTGGCCACCGCGACCGTGCCGATCGCGACCGCCGCGGAGACGCCGAGCAGACCGGTCCTGACCGGCGTCACGACCTTCTTGCGGCGCCTGCGGTGCGAGGATCCGCGCCGCGGGCCGTCGTCCGGCGAGAAGCCCTCGCTCGCGAACGCCACGGTCCCGGTCACCTGGGCGTACTCGTCGTCGGTCGCGTAGAGGTAGGCGTCGCTGCGGGCGGCGTGGGCCTCGGGGTTCAGATAGGGGGCGATGCCCATCGTGGGGTACTCGGTGTGCGGACCCCGGGCGTCGGCGTCGAAGTCGTACGAGAACTGCTGGTCCAAGCTGTACGAGTGCTGCGGGTCGTAGCCGCTCGGGTAAGAGCCGTCGGTCGGTACCCCTGTGGTGGCGCGGCCCGTGGCGGCGCGGCCGGCGGCGGAGCGTCGGTGGCGTCCCATGTGTCCTGGCCTTCCTCGTCCTGTGTGGCCGACTCGTCCCCAGCGGTCGGACCGAACTCACAAAACTCACACGATGGAGTGAGTTTCGTATGAGATTCATTGGCAGGGGACGGTACCGCATGGCGCCAGGGGAGGGAGAGTCCAGAGAGACATTGGTTGGTTAGGTTGCACTCATGAGCGAGGATGTGCGACTGGTTGCGTGGGTGCGAGGGCGTGTCCAAGGTGTGGGTTTCCGCTGGTTCACCCGGGCCAAGGCGTTGGAGCTCGGCGGGCTGAGTGGTTTTGCTCTCAATCTGGACGACGGACGGGTCCAGGTGGTCGCCGAGGGCCCCCGGCGGGGGTGTGAGGGACTGCTCGACTGGCTCCAGGGTGACGACACGCCCGGACGCGTGGACGGTGTCACCGAGATCTGGGACACACCCCGGGGCGGGTACGACGGCTTCGCCATCCGTTGAGTCGGTTCGGTAAAACGGGGCGGGTGGAAGCGGAGGGGCATGCCACGGGCACCTGCCTGAAGCAGAAAGCCCCAGGTGGTTGCCAAGAACGGCATTTCCTGGGAGGCTCCGCACTGAAGAATGATCGCTACGCCCTGAGGGCCCCGCAGGAGTCTCGGCGCCGCCGTTCCCGGCCGCGCGCACCCGGGTTGCCCGCCAATACAGGGCGTGATCGTGTTGACCGTCAAACTTTTTGGTGAGACGCTAAATACACCCCACGCACCTTAGCTGTTTGGCATGGTTGAACGGCAGTACAAACTCAACAGTGCCAAGCAACACGGGTGCCATCCCTCACGACCCACACCGCTTCGGTCGGTCACTCAGTGTGGAGGACCATCCATCATGGCAAAGGCGCTTCTCGGTTACGTCGGCGGCTCCGACCCGCGACTCATCGCCGAGATGCGACGGCTCCAGCAGCGTGTTCAGGACCTCGAATCCGAGCTCGTACGGATCCAGGCCGAGAACGACGCGCTCGCGGCTGCCGCTTCTCATGACTCGCTTCTGGAGAGCATCGACGCACACCAGGCGGAGCCTGCGCTCACCTGATCACTGCATCGCGCACGACACACGCAGTGGTTGGGCGGCCCGTATCAACCGCTAAGTTGTCAGAGTTGCAAGGGACGCTTCGGCGTCCCTTCTTTCTTTCCCCCGCGCTCCCTCACCCTCTATAACGTCTGATGTGCCCTGCGCGTTCATGGGTGAAACCGCGGGACACAGCGCGTTCATGGAGTGAGACAACCGCGCCGGGTAGAGTCCGGCGGCGTGCACCTCAAGGCCCTGACCCTCCGCGGGTTCAAGTCGTTCGCCTCGGCGACCACCCTCCGGTTCGAGCCGGGGATCACGTGCGTCGTCGGCCCGAACGGCTCGGGGAAGTCCAATGTCGTCGACGCCCTCAGCTGGGTCATGGGCGAGCAGGGCGCCAAGTCGCTGCGCGGCGGCAAGATGGAGGACGTCATCTTCGCCGGCACCACCGGGCGGCCCCCGCTGGGCCGGGCCGAGGTGTCGCTGACCATCGACAACTCCGACGGGGCGCTGCCCATCGAGTACGCCGAGGTCACCATCACGCGGATCATGTTCCGCAACGGCGGCAGCGAGTACCAGATCAACGGTGACACCTGCCGCCTGCTGGACATCCAGGACCTGCTGTCCGACTCCGGCATCGGCCGCGAGATGCACGTCATCGTCGGCCAGGGCCAGCTCGACTCCGTCCTGCACGCCGATCCGATGGGCCGCCGGGCCTTCATCGAAGAGGCCGCGGGTGTGCTCAAGCACCGCAAGCGCAAGGAGAAGGCCCTGCGCAAGCTGGACGCGATGCGGGCCAACCTCGCGCGCGTGCAGGACCTCAACGACGAACTCCGCCGGCAGCTCAAGCCCCTCGGCCGCCAGGCGGCGGTCGCCCGGCGGGCCGCCGTGATCCAGGCGGACCTGCGCGACGCGCGGCTGCGGCTGCTCGCCGACGACCTCGTACGGCTGCGCCAGGCGCTCAGGGCCGAGGTCGCCGACGAGGCCGCGCTGAAGGAGCGCAAGGACGCCGCCGAGCAGCAGCTGAAGAAGGCCCTCCAGCAGGAGGCCCTCCTCGAGGACGAGGTGCGCCGGCTGGCCCCGCGCCTCCAGCGCGCCCAGCAGACCTGGTACGAGCTCTCCCAGCTTGCCGAGCGGGTGCGCGGCACGGTCTCGCTGGCCGACGCGCGCGTGAAGAGCGCGACCTCGGCGCCCCCGGAGGAGCGCCGGGGCCGTGACCCCGAGGACATGGAGCGTGAGGCGGCCCGGATCCGGGAGCAGGAGGCCGAGCTGGAGGCGGCCCTGGAGGCTGCCGAGCGCGCCCTGGAGGACACGGTCGCCCACCGCGCCGAACTGGAGCGCTCGCTCGCCGACGAGGAACGGCGCCTGAAGGACGTCGCCCGCGCCATCGCCGACCGCCGTGAGGGCCTCGCCCGCCTCAGCGGCCAGGTCAACGCGGCCCGCTCCCGCGCCGCCTCCGCCCAGGCCGAGATCGACCGCCTGGCCGCCGCCCGGGACGAGGCACAGGAGCGCGCCGTCACCGCGCAGGAGGAGTACGAGGCTCTCCAGGCCGAGGTCGACGGCCTGGACGCGGGCGACGCCGAGCTCGCCGAACAGCACGACGCGGCGAGGGCGGCGCTGGCGGACGCGGAGGCGGCACTGACGGCCGCCCGGGAGGCCGCGACGACCGCGGAACGCAGACGCGCGGCGACGCGGGCCCGGCACGAGGCGCTGGCACTGGGGCTGCGCCGCAAGGACGGGACGGGGATACTGCTGGGCGCGAAGGACCGCCTCACCGGCCTGCTGGGCCCGGCGGCGGAGCTGCTGAGCGTGACCCCGGGCCACGAGGTGGCGCTGGCGGCGGCGTTCGGAGCGGCGGCGGACGCACTGGCGGTCACGTCACCCTCGGCCGCGGCGGACGCGATCCGCCTGCTGCGCAAGCAGGACGGTGGACGGGCCTCCCTCCTGCTGGCGGGCGGCCCCGAGGACGGGCCCGGGCGGGGTGCGGGCAGCCAGGCGACCGGCCCCGACGCCCCCGCGGACACCACGCGACGGTACGCGGCGGATCTCGTCCGCGGTCCTGCCGACCTCATGCCCGCCGTACGACGGCTGCTGCGAGGCATCGTCGTCGTCGCCACCCTGGAGGACGCCGAGGAACTGGTCTACTCCCACCCCCACCTCACCGCCGTCACCGCCGAGGGCGACCTCCTCGGCGCCCACTTCGCCCACGGCGGCTCCGCGGGTGCCCCGAGCCTCCTCGAGGTCCAGGCCTCCGTGGACGAGGCAGCCGCCGAGCTGGAGGAACTCGCGGTGCGGTGCGAGGAGTTGACCGAGGCCCAGCACGAGGCCCAGGAGCGGCGCACGCAGGCCGCCGCCCTCGTCGAGGAACTCGGGGAGCGCCGCCGTGCCGCCGACCGGGAGAAGTCGGCCGTGGCCCAGCGGCTCGGTCGCCTCGCCGGCCAGGCGCGGGGCGCCGCGGGGGAGGCCGAGCGGTCCACCGCGGCCGCCGCACGGGCGCAGGACGCGCTCGACAAGGCGCTCCAGGACGTCGAGGAACTCGCCGAACGTCTCGCCGTCGCCGAGGAGATGCCGGTCGAGGAGGAACCCGACACCTCCGTACGGGACCGTCTCGCCGCCGACGGCGCCAACGCCCGGCAGACCGAGATGGAGGCCCGGCTCCAGGTCCGTACGCACGAGGAGCGGGTCAAGGGGCTCGCCGGCCGGGCCGACTCCCTGGACCGCGCCGCCCGGGCGGAGCGCGACGCACGCGCGCGTGCCGAGCAGCGGCGGGCCCGGCTGCGCCATGAGGCCGCCGTCGCCGAGGCCGTCGCCTTGGGCGCCCGGCAGCTTCTCGCGCACGTCGAGGTGTCGCTCGGGCGGGCGCAGCAGGAGCGGGCCGCCGCCGAGGCCGCCAAGGCGCGCCGCGAGCAGGAGCTGACCGTGGCCCGCGGCACCGGGCGCGACCTCAAGGCCGAGCTGGACAAGCTCACCGACTCGGTGCACCGCGGTGAGGTGCTCGGCGCCGAGAAGCGGATGCGGATCGAGCAACTGGAGACCAAGGCGCTGGAGGAGTTGGGCGTCGAGCCGGCCGGGCTCGTCTCGGAGTACGGCCCGCACCAGCTCGTCCCGCCCTCCCCGCCCGCCGAGGGCGAGGAGCTGCCGGAGGACCCCGACCATCCGCGCAACCAGCCGAAGCCGTTCCACCGGGCCGAGCAGGAGAGGCGGCTCAAGGCGGCCGAGCGGGCGTATCAGCAGCTCGGGAAGGTCAACCCGCTCGCCCTCGAGGAGTTCGCGGCGCTGGAGGAGCGGCACCAGTTCCTCAGCGAGCAGCTGGAGGACCTGAAGAAGACCCGCGCCGACCTGCTCCAGGTGGTCAAGGAGGTCGACGAGCGGGTCGAGCAGGTCTTCACCGAGGCCTACCGCGACACCGCCCGGGAGTTCGAGGGCGTCTTCAGCCGGCTGTTCCCCGGGGGTGAGGGGCGGCTGATCCTCACCGACCCCGACAACATGCTCACCACCGGTGTCGACGTGGAGGCGCGTCCGCCGGGCAAGAAGGTCAAGCGGCTCAGCCTGCTCTCGGGTGGCGAGCGTTCCCTCACCGCCGTAGCGTTGCTGGTGTCGATCTTCAAGGCCCGGCCGAGTCCGTTCTACGTCATGGACGAGGTCGAGGCCGCGCTCGACGACACCAACCTGCAGCGACTGATCCGGATCATGCAGGAGCTTCAGGAGGCGTCCCAGCTCATCGTGATCACGCACCAGAAGCGGACCATGGAGGTGGCCGACGCGCTGTACGGCGTCTCCATGCAGGGCGACGGTGTCTCGAAGGTGATCAGCCAACGGCTGCGGTAGCGTCTACCCCTTTTCAATTTATTCAATCCTTGAACCCAAGCCCCTCACTGATGCCTGTTTTCTCACACCCCTCTCCCTGTTGACTTCATAACTTGAAGGCATAAGGTCTGCATCGTTGTTCTTGCCTTCAGGCAGCGTTGCCGATGGCCTTAGGAGTTGAACGTGACCAGCACAGCGCAACAGGCGCAGAAGTCAGGGGCCGGAGCGGCTCATCCCGAGCACCTCGGACATGTCATCTTCATCGCGGCGGCGGCCGCGATGGGCGGCTTCCTCTTCGGCTACGACAGCTCCGTGATCAACGGCGCCGTCGAGGCCATCCGGGACCGCTACGACATCGGCTCCGCGGCGCTGGCCCAGGTCATCGCCATCGCTCTGATCGGCTGCGCCATCGGCGCGGCGACCGCCGGACGGATCGCCGACCGCATCGGCCGTATCCGCTGCATGCAGATCTCGGCCGTGCTCTTCACGGTCAGCGCGGTGGGCTCGGCCCTGCCCTTCGCCCTGTGGGACCTCGCCTTCTGGCGCGTGGTCGGCGGCTTCGCCATCGGCATGGCCTCCGTGATCGGCCCCGCCTACATCGCGGAGGTCGCCCCGCCGGCCTACCGCGGTCGCCTCGGCTCCTTCCAGCAGGCCGCGATCGTCATCGGCATCGCGATCTCGCAGCTGGTCAACTGGGGCCTGCTGAACGCGGCCGACGGCGACCAGCGCGGCAAGCTGATGGGCCTGGAGGCCTGGCAGGTCATGCTCGGCGTCATGGTGGTCCCGGCCGTCCTGTACGGCCTGCTCTCCTTCGCGATCCCCGAGTCCCCGCGCTTTCTGATCTCCGTCGGCAAGCACGAGCGCGCCCGGCAGATCCTCAAGGAGGTCGAGGGCGAGACCGTGGACCTGGACGCCCGGGTCGGCGAGATCGAGCAGGCGATGAAGTCCGAGCACAAGTCGTCCTTCAAGGACCTGCTCGGCGGGAGCTTCTTCTTCAAGCCGATCGTCTGGATCGGTATCGGCCTGTCGGTCTTCCAGCAGTTCGTCGGCATCAACGTCGCGTTCTACTACTCCTCGACGCTGTGGCAGTCGGTCGGTGTGGACCCGACGGACTCGTTCTTCTACTCGTTCACCACGTCGATCGTGAACATCGTCGGCACCGTGATCGCCATGATCTTCGTGGACCGCGTCGGCCGTCGGCCGCTGGCCCTCGTCGGCTCGGTCGGCATGGTGATCGGTCTGGCGCTGGAGGCCTGGGCCTTCTCCTTCGACCTGGTCGACGGCAAGCTGCCGGCCGCGCAGGGCTGGACCGCCCTGATCGCCGCCCACGTCTTCGTCCTCTTCTTCGCCCTGTCCTGGGGTGTGGTCGTCTGGGTCTTCCTCGGCGAGATGTTCCCCAACCGCATCCGCGCCGCCGCCCTGGGCGTGGCCGCCTCCGCGCAGTGGATCGCCAACTGGGCCATCACCGCGAGCTTCCCGTCGCTGGCCGACTGGAACCTCTCCGCGACCTACGTGATCTACACGGTCTTCGCCGCGCTCTCCATCCCGTTCGTCCTGAAGTTCGTGAAGGAGACGAAGGGCAAGACGCTGGAGGAGATGGGCTGAGGCCCCCCCCGAACTCGGGGGGACGGGCCCATCCCCGCTGCCCTTCTCCCCGGATCCTGCCGCCGCCCCGGCTCGGCCACTGCCCGAGCCGGGGCGGCGGTGCGTCGCGGGCCGCTCAGCCCTTCAGCGCGGGCAGCACCTCCGTGGCGAAGAGCCTCAGGCTGCGCCACCCCTCCGCCACCGGCATCCCGCCCGCCAGCGGATGCAGGACGAGGTTGTCGAGCCCCTGGGCCAGGCACTGCTCCGGCGTGAGGATCCGGTACACGCCCTCCGCGCGCAGCTCCTCCACGCTGGTCGCCGCCGACCTCACGGCCGACCGGATGTCACCGGACTGCCAGGAGGCGTAGGTCCGGGCCTCGTGCAGGAAGTGCGGGCCGCAGGAGGCCCACGCCCGCTCCGGGTCCGCGGCGATGTGCAGCAGCGGCGTCTCGGCGGCGGGCATCATGGTCCAGCCCTCGGTGCCGTACTCCACCAGCCGCTCCTTGTAGTACGCCTCCAGCTCCGGCAGGTGCGCGCTGGGGAAGAAGGGCAGGCCGAGCCGGGCGGCCCGGCGTGCGGCGGCCCGGGAGGAGCCGCCGACCAGGAGCAGCGGGTGCGGGTCGGTGAAGGGGCGCGGGGTGACGCGTACCGTACGGCCGCGGTACGCGAACTCCTCGCCGGTCCACGCCTTGAGCAGGGTCTCCAGAAGCTCGTCCTGGAGCGCCCCGCGCCGCTTCCAGTCCACGTCGAACTGGGCGTACTCCTCGGGCCGGTAGCCGATCCCGGCGACCGTCACCAGCCGGCCGCCGCTGAGCAGGTCCAGTACGGCGATCTCCTCCGCCAGGCGCAGCGGGTCGTGCAGCGGGCCGATGACCGCGCTGACGGTGACCGCGAGACGCCGGGTCGCGCCGAAGACGGCCCCCGCGAAGGCGAACGGCGAGGGCAGCCAGTTGTTGGCGACGCCGTGGTGCTCCTCGGTCTGCACGGTGGTGATCCCGTGCTCGTCGGCGTACGCGGCCATCTCCAGGGCGGCCTGGTAGCGGGCGCGCAGGGAGCCGGGGGTCGCGTCGGGCTCGACGAGGTTGAAGCGTACGACCGTGACGGGCATGGGGGTCCCCCTTCAGTCGGTGGTGGGGGACGGTAGCTGACGGCGTGTCAGATGGCCATGCGCGCGGGTCTGCGCGAGCGCGGCCGGAGGGGCTTTTAGGGTGGTTTGTCCCTTCGGGGCACAGGTACGGGGTGCGGGCTGGACCCATGGCCGATACTGGACGGGTTATGGAAACCGTCATCCTTGCTGTAGTCATCGCCGTGGTCGTGCTCGGTGCGCTCGGCGGGCTCGTCGTCGGCAGCCGACGTAAGAAGCCGCTGCCCCCGCCGCCTCCCGCAGCGCCCGACATCACCGCCCCTCCGACCGAGCCGCACGTCGGCGACGAGGCCGAGACGCCTCGCGACGAACCGCGCCGGACCATAGAGGAGGTGGACCTCCCGGACGGCTCGGCCCCGGTCGTCGTCGAGGAACCTCCCGCCCTCGAGGTCCCCGAGCCCACCGCCGGACGGCTCGTCCGCCTGCGCGCGCGCCTCTCACGCTCCCAGAACGCCCTCGGCAAGGGGCTGCTCACGCTCCTGTCGCGCGAGCACCTCGACGAGGACACCTGGGAGGAGATCGAGGACATCCTCCTCACCGCCGACGTCGGCGTCGCCCCCACCCAGGAACTGGTCGACAGCCTGCGTGAGCGCGTGCGGGTGCTCGGCACCCGGACCCCCGCCGAGCTGCGCACCCTGCTGCGCGAGGAGCTCCTGAAGCTGGTCGGCACCGACTTCGACCGCACCGTGCGGACCGAGCCGGAGACCGGCAAGCCGGGCGTCGTGATGGTCGTCGGTGTCAACGGCACCGGCAAGACCACCACCACCGGCAAGCTCGCGCGCGTGCTCGTGGCCGACGGCCGGTCGGTCGTCCTCGGTGCCGCCGACACCTTCCGTGCCGCCGCGGCCGACCAGCTCCAGACCTGGGGCGACCGGGTCGGCGCCCACACCGTGCGCGGGCCCGAGGGCGGCGACCCGGCCTCCATCGCCTTCGACGCGGTGAAGGAGGGCAAGGAGGCCGGCGCCGACGTCGTGCTCATCGACACCGCCGGGCGGCTGCACACCAAGACCGGCCTCATGGACGAGCTCGGCAAGGTCAAGCGGGTCGTGGAGAAGCAGGCGCCGCTCGACGAGGTGCTGCTGGTGCTGGACGCCACGACCGGGCAGAACGGGCTAGTGCAGGCCCGCGTCTTCGCCGAGGTCGTCGCCATCAGCGGCATCGTGCTGACCAAGCTCGACGGCACCGCCAAGGGCGGCATCGTGATCGCGGTCCAGCGGGAGCTGGGGGTGCCGGTGAAGCTGGTGGGCCTCGGTGAGGGCGCCGACGACCTGGCGCCGTTCGAGCCGGAGGCGTTCGTCGACGCGCTGATCGGGGAGTAGGCGGTCGGCCAAGCGAAGAAGTGCCCGCCCCCACGGTGCAGTGGGGAGCGGGCACTTCGCCGTCCACGACAGGGCCGGTCGCGGCGCTAGGCCCGCGACCGGTGCGCCACGTAGGCCAGCGTGCCCAGCAGCAGGCGCGCCTCTGGCGGCTGGGTGGCCGAGTCGAGGGCCGGGGGTCGCAGCCACTGGACCGGGCCCAGGCCGCCCCGGTCCGAGGGCGGAGCCGTGATGTGGGTGCCGGGTCCGAGGCCGCGCAGGTCCAGGGAGGTGGGGTCGTCCCAGCCCATGCGGTAGAGCAGCGCGGGGAGTTCGGCGGCGGCGCCGGGGGCGACGAAGAAGTGGGCGCGGCCCTCGGGGGTGGCGGTGACCGGGCCGAGGGGGAGGCCCATGCGCTCCAGGCGGACCAGGGCGCGGCGCCCGGCGGGTTCGGCGACCTCGATCACGTCGAAGGCCCGGCCGACCGGGAGCATCACCGAGGCGCCGGGGAACTCGGCCCAGGCGCCGCTCACCTCGTCCAGCGTCGCCCCGGCGGGCACCTCGGGGGCGAAGTCCAGGGGATGCGCGCCCGGTGCCCGGCAGTCGGCCCGGCCGCAGGAGCAGGCGCCCGCCGCGGCCCGGGCGCCGGGGACCACGTCCCAGCCCCAGAGTCCGGTGAACTCGGCCACGGCGGTGCACTCCGACGAGCGGCCGCGGCGACGCGAGGAGGACCGGATGTCGCGGATGCCCCGACTGCTGCCGATCGTGAAGCCCATGCCCCCTCCAACGGGTCCGACGCACCGGTGGTTACGAGACGCGCACGGAAAGTGACCTGAGCGGTGTCGCGGCCCTCGCTCGGCGCTCCGGCGCACCCCGGGTGGTGCACCTGGCCGCGTGCGCCCCTGAGTGCACCGCTCCGCCCACTCCCGGCCGTCCTCTGTCAAGTGAATCGCGTGTGAGCGACGGTGAGTTCATTCGAAGGGGTGGCGAATGGTGGCGATTCCGGGATCGCCATGGCTGGAGGCGTGATCGTAGGATTACTGTGAGTGCACGAGGCCTGAGGGCACATGCACTTCGGGGTATGCCGGAGGCAAGTCGGTATCCCGTTCGAAGGGTGAGAACCAGCGGACGCGCGGCCGTATTTACCGGCATTCTGATAGGGCTTGGCGCACTCAGTGACAAGTGGTCTCAGGGATGGGGGCGTTCCAGTGAGCGGCAACGGCGAGAGCGTGACAGGCGCCGGCAGCGCGGCGAGCGGCGACAAGCGCCCCAACGAGCTGCTCACCTCGTGGTTCGTGCGCAGCGGCTGGTCCAAGGGCGAACTCGCCCGCCAAGTCAACCGCCGGGCCCGCCAGTTGGGGGCCAACCACATCTCCACGGACACGTCGCGCGTCCGCCGCTGGCTGGACGGCGAGAACCCCCGCGAACCGATCCCCAGGATCCTGTCGGAGCTGTTCTCCGAGCGGTTCGGCTGCGTGGTCTCCGTGGAGGACCTCGGCCTGCGCGCCGCCCGCCAGGCACCGTCCGTGTCCGGGGTGGACCTGCCCTGGACGGGCCCGCAGACCGTGGCCCTGCTCAGCGAGTTCTCGCGCAGCGACCTGATGCTGGCGCGGCGCGGCTTCCTCGGGACCTCGCTGGCCCTCTCCGCGGGCCCGTCCCTCATCGAGCCCATGCAGCGCTGGCTCGTGCCCTCCCAGGCCGCCCCGCCCCACGAGCCGGACCCCGGCTCCCGGCGCGGCGGCCGGCTCTCCAAGCCCGAGCTGGACCTCCTGGAGTCCACCACCGTGATGTTCCGGCAGTGGGACGCCCAGTGCGGCGGCGGACTGCGCCGCAAGGCGGTCGTCGGCCAGCTGCACGAGGTCACCGACCTCCTCCAGGAACCCCAGCCCGAGGCCACCACCCGCAGGCTGTTCAAGGTCGCCGCCGAGCTGGCCGAGCTCGCGGGCTGGATGTCGTACGACGTCGGGCTCCAGCCCACCGCGCAGAAGTACTTCGTGCTCGCCCTGCACGCCGCCAAGGAGGCCGGGGACAAGCCGCTCGGCTCGTACGTCCTGTCGAGCATGAGCCGCCAGATGATCCACCTCGGCCGGCCCGACGACGCCCTGGAGCTGATCCACCTCGCGCAGTACGGCAGCCGGGACTGCGCGAGCCCGCGGACCCAGTCGATGCTGTATGCGATGGAGGCCCGCGCCTACGCCAACATGGGACAGCCCGGCAAGTGCAAGCGCGCGGTTCGGATGGCCGAGGACACCTTCACCGACGCCGACGACTGGGACGAGCCGGACCCCGACTGGATCCGCTTCTTCTCCGAGGCCGAGCTCTACGGCGAGAACTCCCACTCCTACCGCGACCTGGCCTATGTCGCCGGTCGCAGCCCCACCTACGCCTCGCTGGCCGAGCCGCTGATGGAGCGGGCCGTGGAGCTGTTCGCCCGGGACACCGAGCACCAGCGGTCGTACGCGCTCAACCTGATCGGCATGGCCACCGTGCACCTGCTGCAACGCGAGCCGCGACAGAGCACCGTCCTCGTGGAACAGGCCATGCACATCGCCAAGAAGGTCCGCTCCGAGCGTGTGAACACTCGTATCCGAAAAACGGTCGACACGGCCGTACGCGATTTCGGTGACCTGGCCGAGGTCGTCGACCTGACCGACAAGCTCGCGGTGGAGCTGCCGGAGACCGCCGAGGCGGTCTGAATCCCCCGAACCCCGGCCGCGGCCGGCCCTCCCGAACTGCCCGACTCGGCTCCCCCATGCCAGGTCATCGGAAGGCCGACCGCGGCCGGTTTTCTTCCTTCATCGAAGGTTGCGCCACGATAACGATCGTCGCGGCCCATATCCGCCAGTTCATCGACGCGTAACACGCATGGCGCCTTCGTCACGGCGGCGAAACAACGAGGGGCTTCCACCGAAACCGCGCTGCGCCAATCTCATGGCGCATAACCGGCCCACCCCTCAATCCGCTCAGGCTTCGCCCGCACGGGGCCGTACCAACGACGAGGAGACGCCGATGGCACCAGCCATCACGATGGCGGCAGACGTAGAGCTGTCGCCCGCCAACACAGGCTTCATGCTCATCTGTTCCGCCCTGGTGCTGCTCATGACCCCGGGTCTGGCCTTCTTCTACGGGGGCATGGTCCGGGTCAAGAGCACCCTGAACATGCTGATGATGAGCTTCATCAGCATGGGGATCGTCACCATCCTGTGGGTGTTGTACGGCTTCTCCCTCGCCTTCGGCACCGACAAGGGCAGCCTCATCGGCTGGACGTCGGACTACGTCGGCCTCAGCGGCATCGACAAGGCCGACCTCTGGCTGCCGTACAACATCCCGGTGCTGGCCTTCATGGTCTTCCAGCTGATGTTCGCGATCATCACGCCCGCCCTGATAAGCGGTGCGCTGGCGGACCGGGTGAAGTTCTCCGCCTGGGCGCTGTTCATCGCGCTGTGGGCCACGATCGTCTACTTCCCCGTCGCCCACTGGGTCTGGGGCACCGGTGGCTGGGCCTTCGACCTGGGCGTGATCGACTTCGCCGGTGGTACGGCGGTGCACATCAACGCCGGTGCCGCGGCCCTCGGCGTGATCCTCGTCATCGGCAAGCGCGTCGGCTTCAAGAAGGACCCGATGCGCCCGCACAGCCTCCCGCTGGTCATGCTCGGCGCCGGTCTGCTGTGGTTCGGCTGGTTCGGCTTCAACGCCGGCTCGTGGCTCGGCAACGACGACGGCGTCGGCACGCTGATGTTCGTCAACACGCAGGTCGCCACCGCCGCCGCCATGCTGGCCTGGCTCATCTACGAGAAGATCCGCCACGGCGCGTTCACCACGCTGGGCGCCGCCTCCGGCGCGGTCGCGGGCCTCGTCGCCATCACTCCCGCCGGTGGCGCGGTCACCCCGATCGGCGCGATCTGCGTCGGCGCCATCGCCGGTGTCCTGTGCGCCATGGCCGTGGGCCTGAAGTACAAGTTCGGCTACGACGACTCGCTCGACGTCGTCGGCGTCCACCTCGTCGGCGGTATCGCCGGCTCGGTCCTGATCGGCTTCTTCGCCAGCGGCAAGGGCCAGTCCGAGGCGACCGGCGTCTTCTACGGCGACCACTCCTTCACCCAGCTGTGGAAGCAGCTCGCCGGTGTCGGCGGTGTCCTCGCCTACTCCCTGATCGCCTCCGCGATCCTCGCCTTCCTCCTCGACAAGACCATCGGCATGCGGGTCACCGAGGACGAGGAAGTGACCGGCATCGACCAGGCCGAGCACGCCGAGACCGCATACGACTTCAGCGGCGCCGGTGGCGGTGCCGCCAAGGCCACCGTCGGGGCCCCGGCCGCCGCGGGAGCGAGCAAGAAGGTGGACGCATGAAGCTCATCACCGCGGTCGTCAAGCCGCACCGGCTCGACGAGATCAAGGAAGCCCTCCAGGCCTTCGGGGTGCACGGCCTGACCGTCACCGAGGCGAGCGGCTACGGTCGTCAGCGGGGCCACACCGAGGTCTACCGCGGTGCCGAGTACACCGTCGACCTGGTCCCCAAGATCCGCATCGAGGTCCTCGCCGAGGACGACGACGCCGAGCAGCTGATCGACGTGATCGTCAAGGCCGCCCGCACCGGCAAGATCGGTGACGGCAAGGTCTGGTCCCTGCCGGTCGAGACGGCCGTAAGGGTCCGCACCGGCGAGCGCGGTCCCGACGCGCTCTGACAGAAGAAGAACAGGAGCTGCTGGGTGTCGAGTACGGACGTGCGTGAAGAAGCAGAGGACTCGGGACCCAGCGGTTACGCGGCGGCCCGGCTGCGCCTCCTCACCGAGGAGGCGCGGTCCGGGCCGCCGCGCCGTTCGGCCCTCTCCGAGCTGACGGACGACTGGCTGTCCGGGCTGTTCGACTCCGGCGCCCAGGGAGCACGTGGGGTCTCCCTGGTCGCCGTCGGCGGCTACGGCCGCGGAGAACTGTCCCCGCGCAGCGACCTGGACCTGCTCCTGCTGCACGACGGCGGCGACCCCGGCGCGGTCGCCACCCTGGCGGACCGCCTGTGGTACCCGGTCTGGGACCTGGGCCTCGCCCTCGACCACTCCGTGCGGACCCCGGCCGAGGCGCGCAAGACGGCCGGCGAGGACCTGAAGGTCCAGCTCGGTCTCCTGGACGCCCGACACCTCGCCGGTGACCTCGGGCTGACGGCCGGACTGCGCAGCGCCGTCCTCGCCGACTGGCGCAACCAGGCCCCCAAGCGCCTGCCCGAACTCCAGGAACTGTGCGCCGAGCGCGCCGAGCGCCAGGGCGAGTTGCAGTACCTGCTGGAGCCGGACCTGAAGGAGGCCCGCGGCGGACTGCGGGACGCCACCGCCCTGCGCGCCGTCGCCGCCTCCTGGCTGGCCGACGCCCCGCGCGAGGGCCTCGACGACGCCCGGCGCCGGCTGCTCGACGTCCGCGACGCGCTGCACCTGACCACCGGGCGCGCGACCGACCGGCTCGCGCTCCAGGAGCAGGACCAGGTCGCCGCCGAGCTCGGACTGCTCGACGCGGACACACTGCTGCGGCAGGTGTACGAGGCGGCGCGGGTCGTCTCGTACGCCAGTGACGTCACCTGGCGCGAAGTGGGACGCGTGCTCAGGTCGCGGGCCGTGCGGCCGCGGCTGCGCGCCATGCTGGGCGGCGGGAAGCCGGTCGGCGAGCGCTCGCCGCTGGCCGAGGGCGTGGTGGAGATGGACGGCGAGGTGGTGCTCGCCCGCGCCGCCCGCCCCGAGCGCGACCCCGTGCTGCCGTTGCGCGCCGCCGCGGCCGCCGCGCAGGCCGGACTGCCGCTCTCCCTGCACGCCGTACGGCGCATGGCGGCCCATGTGCGTCCCCTGCCCACGCCCTGGCCCGCCGAGGCGCGCGAGCAGCTCGTGACCCTGCTCGGCTCCGGCCAGCCGACGATCGACGTCTGGGAGGCACTGGAGGCGGAAGGGCTGATCACCCGGCTCCTGCCCGACTGGGAGCGGGTGCGCTGCCGGCCGCAGCGCAACGCCGTGCACATCTGGACCGTGGACCGGCACCTCATCGAGACGGCCGTCCGCGCCTCGGAGTTCACCCGCCGCGTCCACCGTCCCGACCTGCTGCTCGTCGCGGCGCTGCTGCACGACATCGGCAAGGGCTGGCCCGGCGACCACTCCGTGGCCGGCGAGATCATCGCCAAGGACGTGGCCGCCCGCATCGGCTTCGACCGCGAGGACGTGGCGGTGCTCGCCTGCCTCGTACGCCATCACCTGCTGCTGGTCGACACCGCCACCCGGCGCGATCTGGAGGACCCCGCCACGGTCCGCTCGGTCGCCGAGGCGGTCGGCTCGCAGGGCACCCTCGAACTGCTGCACGCCCTGACCGAGGCGGACGCGCTGGCCACCGGCCCCGCCGCCTGGTCGTCCTGGCGGGGTTCCCTCGTCGCCGACCTGGTCAAGCGGGTGGCGGCCGTGCTCGCCGGGGACGAGCCGGACGAGCCCGAGGCCGCCGCGCCCACCGCGGAGCAGGAACGGCTCGCCATCGAGGCCGCCGCGACGGGCAGCCCGGTGCTGTCGCTGCGCGCGCAGACCGAACCGCCGGCCGCCGCGGAGGACCAGTCGCCCGCGGACCCCGAGCCGCTGGGCGTGGAGCTGCTGATCGCCGTCCCCGACCAGCCGGGTGTGCTGCCCGCGGTGGCCGGGGTGCTCGCCATGCACCGGCTGACCGTCCGCACGGCCGAGCTGCGCGCCCAGGACCTGCCCGACGGTGTCGAGGGGGCGGTGCTGCTGCTGAACTGGCGGGTGGCGGCGGAGTACGGCTCCCTGCCGCAGGCCGCGCGGCTGCGCGCCGACCTCGTCCGGGCGCTGGACGGCTCGCTCGACATCGCGGGCCGCCTCGCCGAACGGGACGCGGCGTATCCGCGCCGCCGCGGTGTGATCCCGCCGGCCGCCCGTGTCTCGGTCCACCCGGCCGCCTCCCGCCTCGCCACGGTCATCGAGGTACGCGCCCAGGACGCCCCGGGGCTGCTGTTCCGGATCGGCCGGGCCCTGGAGGACGCGGGCGTGCGGGTGCGCAGCGCGCATGTGTCGACGCTGGGCGCCAACGCGGTGGACGCCTTCTACGTCACGAGCGACGGGAACGTGCCGCTGCCGTCACAGGAGGCGGCTTCCGTGGCCCGGAAGCTGGAGGAGGCGCTGCGAGGTTGAACGGGGATCCCGGCGACGTGTGCCGCCGGGATACCCTGGAGGGCGATTCCCAGCAGCCACCGACCCCGAGGACCGCGAGCGCCGTGTTCGATACTCTCTCCGATCGCCTCTCAGCGACTTTCAAGAACCTGCGCGGCAAGGGACGGCTCTCCGAGGCGGACATCGACGCCACCGCGCGCGAGATCCGCATCGCCCTCCTCGAAGCGGACGTGGCCCTGCCTGTCGTCCGGACGTTCATCAAGAACGTCAAGGAACGGGCGATGGGGGCCGAGGTCTCCAAGGCGCTGAACCCCGCCCAGCAGGTTCTGAAGATCGTCAACGACGAGCTCGTCACCATCCTCGGTGGCGAGACCCGGCGCCTGCGGTTCGCCAAGCAGCCGCCCACCGTGATCATGCTGGCGGGTCTGCAGGGTGCCGGTAAGACCACCCTCGCGGGCAAGCTCGGCCGCTGGCTGAAGGAGCAGGGGCACTCCCCGCTCCTCGTCGCGGCCGACCTCCAGCGCCCGAACGCCGTGAACCAGCTCAGCGTCGTGGCCGACCGCGCCGGCGTGGCCGTCTACGCCCCGGAGCCGGGCAACGGCGTCGGGGACCCGGTCAAGGTCGCCAAGGACTCCATCGAGCACGCGAAGTCCAAGGTCCACGACATCGTCATCGTCGACACCGCCGGCCGCCTCGGCATCGACCAGGAGATGATGCAGCAGGCCGCGGACATCCGGGACGCGGTCTCCCCGGACGAGATCCTCTTCGTCGTCGACGCGATGATCGGCCAGGACGCGGTCAACACCGCCGAGGCCTTCCGCGACGGTGTCGGCTTCGACGGCGTGGTGCTCTCCAAGCTCGACGGTGACGCCCGCGGTGGTGCCGCCCTGTCGATCCGGCAGATCACCGGCAAGCCGATCATGTTCGCGTCGAACGGCGAGAAGCTCGACGACTTCGACGCCTTCCACCCGGACCGGATGGCCTCCCGCATCCTCGACATGGGTGACCTGCTCACCCTGATCGAGCAGGCGGAGAAGACCTTCGACCAGGCCGAAGCCCAGAAGATGGCCGAGAAGCTGGCCTCCAAGAAGGGCCAGGACTTCACCCTCGACGACTTCCTGGCCCAGATGGAGCAGGTCAGGAAGATGGGCAGCATCTCCAAGCTGCTCGGCATGCTCCCGGGCATGGGCCAGATCAAGGACCAGATCAACAACATCGACGAGCGGGACGTCGACCGCACGGCCGCGATCATCAAGTCGATGACCCCGGCCGAGCGCCAGGAGCCGACGATCATCAACGGCTCCCGTCGCGCCCGTATCGCCAAGGGTTCCGGCGTCGACGTCAGCGCGGTCAAGAACCTCGTCGAGCGGTTCTTCGAGGCCCGCAAGATGATGTCCCGCATGGCCCAGGGCGGCGGCATGCCCGGCATGCCGGGGATCCCGGGCATGGGCGGCGGCCCCGGCCGCGCCAAGAAGCAGCCGAAGAAGGCCAAGGGCAAGCAGCGCTCCGGCAACCCGATGAAGCGCAAGCAGCAGGAGCAGGAGGAGGCCGCGCGCCGGGCCGCCGCGGCTCAGGGCGGCAACGCCTTCGGCGTCCCGGGCCAGCAGGTCCCGCAGGACTTCGAACTGCCGGACGAGTTCAAGAAGTTCATGGGCTGACGGCCCTCCGGCCCGGCCCGGTCCACGCCCTTGGGGGCGCCCCTCTTCGCAGGGGCGCCCCCAAGGGCGTTTGCGCGCGGCTGCCTCCGCAGGCCCTCCTCAGGGCACGCGTGCGATCAGGTACCGGAACACGTTCGGCATCCACACCGTCCCGTCCCGGCGCTGGTGCGGGTGCAGGGCCTCCGTCACCTCCTTGTCCACCTGCGCCTGGTCCGTGGCGGATATCGCCGCGTCGAACAGGCCCGTCGACAGCAGCCCCCGCAGGGCGCTGTCGAGGTCGGCGTAGCCGAAGGGGCAGGCGACCCGGCCGGAGCCGTCCGGCTTCAGACCGGCCCGCTGGGCGACCTCCTCCAGGTCGTCACGGCGGGCGGGGCGCCAACTGCCCGCGCTGCGCAGCGGGTCCGCCAGCTTCGTGGCCACCCGCAGCACGGACGACGTGGCGCACCGTTCCGGTGGACCCCAGCCGGCGAGCACCACGGGCGCCCCCGGCTCGACGAGCGGCGTCGCGGCGGCGAGGAGCCCGGCGAGCCCCTCCGAGTCGCCCGCGAGACACCCGATGGGCTCGAAAGCGGTCACCAGGGTGTACGCGGGCGTCTCCGCGCCGGCCGCGTCCCCGGGCTGACCGTCGATGAGCCGGGTGTCCGCGGGCGCGCGCGTGCCCCGCGCCTCGGTCAGCAACCGCTCCCGCGCGAGGGTGACCCGCTCGGGGAACGAGGAGTCGACACCGGTGACCGCGGCACCTCGGGACGCCGCCATCAGCAGGGCCAGCCCGCTGCCGCAGCCGAGGCCCAACAGCCGGGTGCCGGAACCGACTTCGAGTCGCTCGTAGACGGTCTCGTAGAGCGGGACCAGCATCCGCTCCTGGATCTCGGACCAGTCACGCGCGCGTGCCCGCCGGTCCACACGGGGTGACGCTCCCGCACGGGTCGGGTGCTGCCGCACGAGCGTAGGTGTCATCGAAAGCGCCCCAATCAGACGAGAGTTACCGCTGTACCCGTTTCCATGGCCCCCGTGATGTGCGCTCGCACTTCCCCCGTATGCCAGATAACTCCGCACTCGAGCGCGCGTCCAGGGTCTGTGGGGTCCGGCTTGAGGGATCCGTGGGCCCGGGGCGAGATTTCACGTCCCGGCAACCTGGGCCCGTACGATCACGGCGTGGCGAGGTCACCCTCGGGGGCCTCGTCCTCGTGGGCAAGGGCGCCGGGGCGGATTCGGCCAAGGTCGTCACCGGCGCGGGCCGGGCGGGCGCCCGTGCCGTCCTCGGGGGAAGAAGGCAAGGCCAGGGGGTCGAGGGCGGCAGGACCGTACGGTGTCTGGTCGCGGGGGCGGGGCGGTCGCGGGAGGCGATCGGGGGAGCGGTAATGTCGCGGTCGTCGCGAGCGCTTACCGAGGCAGTGCCCTTCCGGTGGGAGAGCGACCGAAACGCCCCTTGCGCATGCGCGGACCACAGCCGCCCCGGGGGCGCGTACGGCGTCTACGCGCCGGGGCGTATATCGGACTACGTACCGCCTTGGTATGAGCTGTGAGGCTTCTCCGCAGATCAGCGCACCCGCCCTCGTCAGGACGCATCAGCGGCAACTGACGGGTACGTGCAAATTATTTGGGATGCCCCGGAATAGGAACACAGGGGCACCCACGCTCGTTGTCATTACGTGAGCACGACACAGACACCACCTGTTCTCGCCGCCGAGCTGGCGCAGGCGTGGGCCGACATTCAGCGGTACCACCCCGAGCTGCCCGACCTCGCCGCGCCCGAGTCCCTGATCGGAGAGTCGTCGTCCGCGTGCGGGCACGAACTCTCCTTCGAGCGACTGCTCCATGAGGCAGTCCATGGGATCGCCGCCGCGCGCGGCGTCCGTGACACCTCCCGCGCCGGCCGCTACCACAACCGCAGATTCCTCGCGATCGCCGAGGAACTGGGCCTGGACCACCCCGAGGAGCCACATCCCAGCAGCGGTTTCTCGTTGGTCACGCTCAACCCCGAGGCCAAGCGCCGTTACCGCCCGACCATCGAGCGGCTCCAGCGCGCCCTGAAGGCCCACACCGCGGCCACCTCCTCCGACACGGCCCGCTCCTTCCGCGGCCCGGCCGCACGCCACGGCTCCTCCGGCGGCGGCGTACGCGTGAAGGCGGTCTGCGACTGCGGGCGCAATGTGCGCGTCGTGCCGTCGGTCCTGGCGCAGGCGCCCATCGTCTGCGGCGGCTGCGGCAAGCCGTTCCGGATTCCCGAGGTCGTCGGAGCGGCTTAGCCACGACCGGTGGAGTCCCGGCATCTCGTGGGTGCCGGACGACGCCCGGGGCACCCTGCACCGCCGGGTGCCCCTCAGGCGTGCCTCCCCGCGGCCCGGGTCGGACGCGACCCGCGGGGTGTGGCACAATGGCTAGCTGTACTCGACAGTCGCACAGGACCCCTCTCTCCTCCGGCTGACGCGTCCATCGGGCACTCGGGTACCGCAACCCCACGCGGCAATCTGCCGTGCCCAATCACGTCAAAACCAGGAGAACCCACTCCAGTGGCAGTCAAGATCAAGCTGAAGCGTCTGGGCAAGATCCGTTCGCCTCACTACCGCATCGTCGTCGCCGACTCCCGCACCCGTCGTGACGGCCGTGCGATCGAGGAGATCGGCCTGTACCACCCGGTGCAGAACCCCTCGCGCATCGAGGTCGACTCGGAGCGCGCGCAGTACTGGCTGGGTGTCGGCGCGCAGCCGACCGAGCCCGTCCTCGCCATCCTGAAGCTGACCGGCGACTGGCAGAAGTTCAAGGGCGAGCCCGCCCCGGCTCCGCTGCTCCAGCCGGCTCCGAAGGCCGCGCGTCCGTCGTTCGAGGCTCTCGGCGGCGACGACGAGGGCAAGGGTGAGGCCATCACCCAGAAGAAGAAGGCTGAGAAGAAGGACGAGGCCGCGGCCGAGTCCTCTTCGTCTGAGTCGACCGAGGCCTGAGCATGCTCGAGGAGGCTCTCGAGCACCTCGTGAAGGGCATCGTCGACAACCCTGACGATGTGCAGGTCGCTTCCCGCAACCTGCGCCGCGGGCGTGTGCTCGAGGTCCGGGTCCACCCGGACGACCTCGGCAAGGTGATCGGTCGCAACGGCCGCACCGCACGCGCTCTGCGTACCGTCGTAGGCGCCATCGGCGGCCGTGGTGTCCGCGTCGACCTGGTCGACGTCGATCACGTCCGCTGACGCCGCACGCAGCACCGGCTCGGGCCGGGGAGGGCCTCTGGGCCGTCCCCGGCCCGTAGTCGTACTCAACCGTCGTCCAGGAGATCAAGCACAGTGCAGCTGGTAGTCGCTCGCATCGGCCGTGCCCACGGCATCAAGGGCGAGGTCACCGTCGAGGTCCGCACCGACGAGCCGGAGCTGCGGCTCGGCCCCGGCGCCGTCCTGTTCACGGACCCCGCCGCCACGGGCCCCCTCACCATCGAGAGCGGCCGCGTCCACAGCGGCCGCCTCCTCCTGCGCTTCGAGGGCGTCCATGACCGGACCGCCGCCGAGGCGCTGCGCAACACCCTGCTGATCGCCGAGGTGGACCCGGAGGAGCTGCCGGAGGAGGAGGACGAGTACTACGACCACCAGCTGATGGACCTCGACGTCGTCACCGCGGACGGCGTGGTCGTGGGCCGGATCACCGAGATCTCGCACCTGCCCTCGCAGGACCTCTTCATCGTGGAGCGGCCCGACGGCAGCGAGGTGATGATCCCGTTCGTGGCGGAGATCGTCAGCGAGATCGACCTGGAGGAGCAGCGGGCGGTCATCACCCCGCCGCCCGGTCTGATCGACGACCAGGCCGAGATCGCCTCGTCCCGGGACGAGGCGTGATGCGCCTCGACGTCGTCACGATCTTCCCCGAGTACCTGGACCCGCTGAACGTCTCCCTCGTCGGCAAGGCGCGCGCCCGTGGACAGCTCGACGTCCAGGTGCACGACCTGCGCGCGTGGACGTACGACCGCCACAACACCGTCGACGACACCCCGTACGGCGGCGGGCCCGGCATGGTCATGAAGACCGAGCCCTGGGGGGAAGCGCTGGACGACGTGCTGGCCCAGGGGTACGAGGCCGGCGCCGCCCGGCCCGCCCTGATCGTCCCCACCCCCAGCGGCCGTCCCTTCACCCAGGAACTCGCCGTGGAGTTCTCCGAACGCCCCTGGCTGATCTTCACGCCGGCCCGCTACGAGGGCATCGACCGCCGGGTCGTCGACGAGTACGCGACCCGGATGCCGGTCTACGAGGTCTCCATCGGCGACTACGTCCTCGCCGGCGGTGAGGCCGCCGTCCTGGTCGTCACGGAGGCCGTGGCGCGGCTGCTGCCGGGCGTCCTGGGCAACGCCGAGTCCCACCGGGACGACTCCTTCGCGCCCGGCGCGATGGCGAACCTCCTGGAGGGCCCCGTCTACACCAAGCCGCCCGCCTGGCGCGGCCGGGAGATCCCCCAGACGCTGCTCAGCGGCCACCACGGCAAGATCGCCCGCTGGCGCCGGGACGAGGCGCTCAAGCGCACCACGGTCCACCGGCCCGACCTCATCGAGCGCTGCGACCCCAAGGCCTTCGACAAGAAGGACCGCGAGGTGCTCTCCATCCTGGGCTGGGCGCCCGATCCGGCGGGGGAGCCGTACGGCCGATTTTGGCGTCGGGTGGACGGCGTGGAAGAATAGGTCGCTGTTGTGCGTAGTCCGGCGTGCGCCCCTGCCACAGGGGGACACGACGCCCGTCCCGACACGGACAGCATCCTCCGATACACCTAGCTCCCGCCTATGACCTGTGGCATGGGTGAAGAAAGCAGACGACATGTCTCACCTTCTCGACTCCGTCGACTCCGCGTCGCTGCGCAGCGACATCCCGGCGTTCCGCCCGGGTGACACCGTCAACGTCCACGTCCGCGTCATCGAGGGCAACCGCTCCCGTGTGCAGCAGTTCAAGGGCGTAGTCATCCGTCGCCAGGGTGCCGGTGTCCGCGAGACCTTCACGGTCCGCAAGGTCTCGTTCTCCGTCGGCGTCGAGCGCACCTTCCCGGTGCACACCCCGATCGTCGAGAAGATCGAGCTCGTCACCCGCGGTGACGTGCGTCGCGCCAAGCTCTACTACCTGCGCGAGCTGCGTGGTAAGGCCGCGAAGATCAAGGAGAAGCGCGACAACTGATCGCGCGTTCGGGAGTTCACAGAGGGGCCGGATAGCATCTGGCCCCGATGGACACCGAAGCACAGCACACGGAGCGCGACCGCTCCTCCCGCCCTTCCGAGTCCGAGGAGATCTCGGACACAGAGGGGTCGGAGGAACGGTCGCGTTTCGCGTTGGTGCCGCGGATCGCCGCGTGGCTGCCCGGCGGGCGGATCACCCTGAGCGCGCTGCTCGGTCTGGTGTTCCTGCTGCTCCTCAACGCTTTCGTGGTGCAACCGTTCCAGATTCCCAGCGGATCCATGGAGAACGGATTGAGGATCGGGGACCGGGTTCTCGTAAATAAGTTGGCGTACCGTTTCGGAGCCGAGCCGCGGCGCGGAGATGTGGTGGTCTTCGACGGGACCGGGTACTTCGGGGACGCGGACTACGTCAAGCGCGTCGTCGGGGTGGGGGGAGACCACGTGGTCTGCTGCGACAAGGAGGGCAGGATCGAGGTGAACGGCCGGTCGGTCGACGAGTCGACGTTCCTGTATCCCGGTGACAGCCCGTCCTCGGTGGACTTCGACGTGGTCGTGCCCGACGGCAGCCTCTTCCTCCTCGGCGACCACCGCAGCGGGTCCAGCGACTCCCGCGACCACCTCGGCTCGCCCGGCGGCGGCATGGTCCCCGTCGGCGAGGTGATCGGCCGAGCCGACTGGATCCTGTGGCCGACCGCCCACTGGACCCGCCTGGAGCGCCCGGACGCCTACGCGCGCGTGCCCGCCGCGGAGGGCGCGGATGGGTAACCGTGGCAAACCGCGCGGGGTGCCCAGCAGCGCCGCCGAGGACCTGCTGCCCACCGGCTCCCGGCGCACCGCCGGCTCCGCCGGGAGCGGCCGTACGCGCGCGGAGCGGCGCAAGCTCCAGCGCAAGGTCAAGCGGCGCCGCAGGCGCTCCGCCGTCAAGGAGATACCGCTCCTCGTGGGCGTCGCCGTGCTGATAGCCCTGGTGCTGAAGACCTTCCTCGTCCAGGCCTTCGTGATCCCGTCCGGCTCCATGGAGCAGACGATCCAGATCGGCGACCGCGTCCTGGTCGACAAGCTGACCCCGTGGTTCGGCTCCAAGCCGCAGCGCGGGGACGTCGTGGTCTTCAAGGACCCCGGCGGCTGGCTCCAGGACGAGCAGACCACGCCGAAGAAGGACGACCCCGTCGTCATCAAGCAGGTCAAGGAAGGGCTCACCTTCATCGGTCTGCTGCCGTCCGAGAACGAGAAGGACCTCATCAAGCGGGTCGTGGGCGTCGGTGGTGACCGGGTCAAGTGCTGTGACGCGCAAGGACGGGTGACCGTCAACGGCGTTCCGCTCACCGAGGGCGACTACCTCTATCCCGGCAACGCCCCGTCGACGCAGGAGTTCGACATCACCGTCCCCCAGGGGCGGTTGTGGGTGATGGGCGACCACCGGGCCAACTCCGCGGACTCCCGCGCGCATCAGGACACCGACTACGGGGGTACGGTCTCGGAGGACTCGGTGGTGGGGCGGGCGAGGGTCATCGCCTGGCCCTTCGGCCACTGGAACACCCTGGAGGAGCCGAAAACATACTCATCCCTTACCGACTCGGCCGCCGGGTCGACTGCGGCTCCCCGACTGTCGCATAGGGTTGCCTCCGACGATCCGAACAGAACGATCCAGCTCCCGAGCCCTGCGGAACTCCCGCTCGTTATGGGAGTGGTGGGCCTGCGCCGCGCATGGGGCAGGCGGCGGCACAGAGTAAGGAGTTGGCGTGGGGGATGTGGCGGTTGGCGCACGGTCCGGGCACGACGGCGAGGAGAACCGCGGGCGCCCCGCGGACGCGGCCGACCCGGCCACGGACGACGCCGTGACCTCCGGGAGTGACGCCGCGGACGAGCGGACACAGCCAGGCGAGGACGGGCCGGGCGACTCGGCCCCCAAGAAGAAGGCCCAGCGCTCCTTCTGGAAGGAGCTGCCGATCCTCATCGGTATCGCGCTCGTCCTGGCGCTGCTGATCAAGACGTTCCTGGTGCAGGCGTTCTCGATCCCCTCGGACTCGATGCAGGACACGCTCCAGCAGGGCGACCGTGTTCTCGTCGACAAGCTCACCCCGTGGTTCGGCTCCGAGCCCGAGCGCGGCGAGGTCGTCGTCTTCCACGACCCGAGCAAGTGGCTGTACGGCGAGCCGACGGCCGACCCGAACATCGTGCAGACCTTCCTCAGCTGGATCGGCCTGATGCCGTCCGCCGAGGAGAAGGACCTCATCAAGCGCGTCATCGGCGTCGGCGGCGACACCGTCGAGTGCAAGGGCACCGGCCCGCTGAAGGTGAACGGCAAGGCGCTGAACGAGGCGTCGTACGTCTACCCGGGCAACACCCCGTGCACCGACGACGAGATGGGCCAGTTCAAGGTCAAGGTGCCCAAGGGCTTCCTGTGGGTGATGGGCGACCACCGCCAGAACTCCCGCGACTCGCGGTACAACCAGGACGACAAGTACCACGGCATGGTCCCGGTCGACGAGGTCGTCGGCCGCGCCATCGTCAAGGCCTGGCCGATCAACCGCTGGGGCACCCTGCCCGTCCCGGACACCTTCGACCAGGACGGCCTGAACACCCAGTCCGCCGCGTCCACCGCTCTGACGGTGGCCCCGCAGGGCCTCGCCCTGGCCGGTGCAGTGCCGCTGGTGCTGTGGCGGCGCCGGAGGACGGCGTCGGCGGAGACGCGCTGAGCGGGAGGGGCCGGTCGGTCGGCCGGCCGGGACGTCGGTGATCTCGGCGGTGGTTCGGCCCCGGCCATGGTGCGGTGATCTCGGCGGCGGTTCGGCCGGCCGTGGTTCGCTGATCGCGGGGTCCCGTCGGTTCCGGTGAAAGCTCGCTGGTCGTGGGGCTCGGCGACCCGGTGAAAGCTTTACGGAACGGGTGACCGAGGTCGCCCGGGAAGGGGCTGACCGGGTCAGGTACCGCCGGGTAGGGTGCGGACCCATGGGTGGCGAGAGCACGACACGTACGGTCCCGCGCGGCGGGGGCACGAACAGGGGCCCGGTGGGCAGCCGGACCGGGCAGCGACTGTCCGGGCTGGCCGTCGCGCTGGGCCTGGTGCTGTTCCTCGGCGGGTTCGCCTGGGGAGCGGTCGTCTACCGGCCGTACACCGTGCCCACCAGCTCGATGGCGCCCACGATCGACGCCGGCCAGCGGGTCCTGGCGCAGCGGGTCGACGGCGGCGAGGTCCGCCGGGGCGACGTCGTCGTCTTCACCGACAAGAACTGGGTCTCCAACGCCCCCGTGGTCAAGCGCGTGGTCGCGGTCGGCGGCGACACCGTCGCCTGCTGCACGGACGGCAAGCTGACGGTCAACGGCAAGCAGATCGACGAACCGTATCTGCCCGAGGGCACCGCGGCCGAGTGGAAGAACATCCCGACCGTGAAGGTTCCCGAGGGGCGGCTGTTCCTGCTCGGCGACGAGCGGCAGGGCTCCCTGGACTCCAGCGCCCACCTGACCGACGCGGCCAGCGGCACGGTCGCGCGGTCCGCCGTGACGGCCCGGGTCGACGCCGTCGTATGGCCGATGGACGGCATGCTGAAGAGGCCGACCGGTTTCGAGAGGCTCGGCGCGCTGTCCTCGCCGGGGCCGCTGCGGCTGATCACCGTCGCGATCGTGGTGGGTGCCGTGCTGGTCCTCGGCGGCGGGGCCTACGGTCCGGTCGCCGGTCTGCTGGCCAAGCGGCGCGCCCGGACCCGGACGGAGCCCGCGGGTGCGCGCTGAGGCCGCGGCGGACAGCTACGAGGGCGGGCTGCGCAAGGTCGCCCGGGTGGTGCTGCTCGACCCGGACGACCGCATCCTCCTGCTGCACGGCCATGAACCGGACGATCCGAGCGACGACTGGTGGTTCACACCGGGTGGCGGGGTCGAGGGCGACGAGACTCGTGAAGAGGCCGCTCTGCGGGAACTCGTGGAGGAGACCGGCATCACCGAGGTGGAGCTCGGGCCGGTGCTGTGGCGGCGGATGTGCTCCTTCCCGTTCGCGGGCCGCCGGTGGGACCAGGACGAGTGGTACTACCTGGCCCGCACGACCCAGACGGCCACCCGGGCCGTGGCCCTCACCGAACTCGAGCGGCGCAGCGTCGCCGGAGCGCGCTGGTGGACGTGTCAGGAACTGACCCGGGCGCATGAGACGGTGTATCCGACCAGACTCGCCGGGCTGCTGCGCAGGCTGCTCGACGAAGGCCCCCCGGCCGGGCCCGTGACCCTTGACCCCGAAATCGTCTAGGGGCTGACGGGTCTGGCGCACAATGGTGGGACCGCACGGCTGAAGGGGAACATGCCATGAGCGCCGAGGACCTCGAGAAGTACGAGACCGAGATGGAGCTCAAGCTCTATCGCGAGTACCGCGATGTCGTCGGTTTGTTCAAGTACGTGATCGAGACCGAGCGGCGCTTCTACCTCACCAACGACTACGAGATGCAGGTGCACTCGGTCCAGGGTGAGGTTTTCTTCGAGGTGTCGATGGCCGACGCGTGGGTGTGGGACATGTACCGGCCGGCCCGGTTCGTGAAGCAGGTGCGCGTGCTGACGTTCAAGGACGTGAACATCGAGGAGCTCAACAAGAGCGACCTGGAGCTTCCGGGCAGCTGATGCCGCCCGTCGCCGATCGGGTGACGGAGTTGTCCACAACCGCCGAGTAGCCCACCAAGATCAACTTGGTGGGCCGGTTCGCGTGACGGTGGGTGCCGGAGGTGGTGCCGACATGAACGCACGAAGTGCCCTCGGCAAGTACGGCGAGACGCTGGCCGCGCGGCGGCTGGCGGCGGCCGGGATGACCGTCCTGGAGCGCAACTGGCGTTGTGGCAGGACGGGTGAGATCGACATCGTGGCGCGGGACGGGGACGTCCTGGTCGTCTGCGAGGTGAAGACCCGGCGGACGGGTGCCTTCGAGCACCCGATGGCCGCGGTGACCCCCGAGAAGGCCGAGCGGCTGCGGGGCCTCGCCGCGTGCTGGATCCACGCCCACGGAGGAGCGCCACCGGGCGGCGTCCGCATCGACCTGGTCGGCGTGGTCCTGCCGAGCCGCGGCGCACCCGTCGTCGAGCACGCGCGGGGGGTGGCCTGAGATGGGGTTCGCTCGTACGTGCTCGGTGGCGCTGGTGGGCGTCGAGGGCGTGGTGGTCGAGGTCCAGGCGGACCTGGAGCCTGGCGTGGCGGCGTTCACGCTGGTGGGCCTGCCGGACAAGAGCCTGACGGAGAGCAGGGACCGGGTTCGGGCGGCGGTGGTGAACTCGGGCGGTGAGTGGCCCCAGAAGAAGCTGACGGTGGGACTCAGCCCGGCGTCGGTGCCAAAAGCGGGCTCGGGGTTCGATCTCGCCATCGCGTGCGCGGTGCTCGGTGCCTCGGAGCGGATCGATCCGCGGGTGCTCGCCGACATCATGATGATCGGTGAGCTGGGCCTGGACGGGCGGGTGCGCCCGGTCCGGGGCATCCTGCCGGCCGTGCTGGCCGCCGCGGACGCCGGTTACGAACAGGTCGTGGTGCCGGAGTGCGCCGCCGCCGAGGCCTCGCTGGTGCCGGGCGTCTCCGTGCTCGGCGTGCGCAGCCTGCGCCAGCTGATCGCGGTCCTCGCGGACGAGCCCGTCCCCGACGAGGAGCCGCACGAACCCGGCCGCCCCGACCCGCTCCTGGCCGGGCTGCGGGTACCGGGGGCCGGCGCGGCCACCGGCACGCACAGCATGGGCGCCGCGCAGCACGACCAGGGGCACGACCTGTCCGACGTGGTGGGCCAGCTCTCCGCGCGGACGGCCGTGGAGGTCGCGGCGGCCGGCGGCCACCACCTGTTCCTGGAAGGGCCGCCCGGCGCCGGCAAGACGATGCTCGCGGAACGGCTGCCCGGCGTCCTGCCCCCGCTGACCCGCGAGGAATCGCTCGAGGTCACCGCCGTGCACTCGGTGGCCGGTCTGCTGCCACCCGGCAAACCCCTCATCGACGTCGCGCCCTACTGCGCCCCGCACCACTCGGCCACCATGCAGGCGCTCGTCGGCGGCGGCCCCGGCTTCGCCCGGCCGGGCGCGGTGTCGCTGTCCCACCGAGGAGTGCTCTTCCTCGACGAGACCCCCGAGTTCAGCAGCCGGGCACTCGACGCACTGCGGCAGCCCCTGGAGGCGGGGCACGTGGTGATCGCGCGCAGTGCCGGTGTCGTGCGGTTCCCGGCGAAGTTCCTGATGCTGCTCGCTGCCAATCCGTGCCCGTGCGGACGCTTCTCGCAGACCGACGACTTCTGCGAGTGCCCGCCCTCGGTGATCCGCCGCTACCAGGCCCGGCTCTCCGGACCGCTGCTCGACCGCGTCGACCTGCGGGTCGAGGTGGACCGCGTCACGCGCGCCCAGCTCGCGGGGCGCGGAGCCCGGGGCGAGTCGACCACGGTCGTGGCCGACCGGGTGCGGGCCGCCAGGGCGCGGGCGGCGGCGCGCCTCACCGGCACCCCGTGGCGGACCAACAGCGACGTGCCGGGACGTGAGCTGCGCAGCCGCTGGCACCCGCTACCGGGCGCGATGGACGACGCCGAGCGCTGTCTCGAACGCGGCGTCCTGACGGCCCGGGGCCTCGACCGCGTCCTGCGGGTCGCCTGGACCGTCGCCGACCTGGTCGGGCACGACCGCCCCGACGCGACCGACGTCGCCCTCGCGCTGCAACTGCGCACCGGGGTCCCCAGGGGCGTGCCGATGGCCCTCGGAGCGCCGGCGTGAACGCCGATCAGGACCCGGAGCACGAACTCCTCGCCCGGATCTTCCTCACCCGTGTCATCGAGCCCGGTGACGAGGTCGCCGGGCGGTGGGTGCGGGAGGCCGGGGTGGGGGAGGTGGCCCGGTGGCTGCGGGAAGGTCGGGAGGTCGCGCCGGCCGGGGTGAGCGGGAAGCGGTGGGCGGGGCTGCTCGCGCGGGCCGGGCGGGCCGAGCCGCGGGCGGACCTCGAGGCCGCGCGGCGTGCGGGGGTGCGGTTCGTGTGTCCCGGGGACGCCGAGTGGCCCGGTCAGCTTGACGACCTCGGGGACGCGCGGCCGCTCGGGCTGTGGGTGCGCGGGGCACCCAGTCTGCGGATGTGGGCGCTCCGGTCGGTCGCCGTGGTCGGCGCCCGCGCCTGCACCGAGTACGGCGCCCACATGGCGGCCACGCTCGCCGGCGGTCTCGCCGAGCGGGGCTGGGTCGTGGTGTCCGGCGGGGCCTACGGCGTCGACGGGGCCGCCCACCGCGGTGCCCTCGGCGCCGGCGGGGCGACCGTCGCCGTGCTGGCCTGCGGGGTGGACCGGCCCTACCCGCAGGGGCACACCGAGTTGATCAACCGGATCGCGGAACAGGGGCTGGTGATCGGGGAGTTGCCGCCGGGGGATCATCCGACGCCGAGCAGGTTCGTGCTGCGTAACCGGGTGATCGCCGCGTTGACCAGGGGAACCGTGGTCGTGGAGGCGGCCTGTCGGAGCGGGTCGCTGGTCACCGCGCGGGCGGCGCAGCGGCTCGGCCGGCACACCATGGGCGTGCCCGGACCCGCGACCAGCGGGCTCTCCGCCGGGGTCCATGAACTGCTGCGCGGGGAGGCCGTGCTCGTCACCGACGCCGAGGAAGTCGTGGAGCTGGTCGGTGACATGGGGGAGCTCGCCCCGGACCGGCGGGGGCCCGTCCTGCCGCGCGACCTGCTCGCGCCGGACGCCCGGCGGGTCCTGGCCGCGCTGCCGTCCCGCCGGGCGGCGACCGCCGCCGAGGTCGGGCGGGGCGCGCAGACGACGGTGGACGACGCGATCGCGAGACTGTACGAACTCCGAGCACTTGGTTACGTCGAACGACACGGCGACGGCTGGAAGTTGACACGCCAGGCGATGATCTCCGTCCGGGACGGTGGACGTCGATGTTGACCGAGCGTGTTCGGCCGTCCGGGGGAACCCCGAAAGCCTTGGGGTTTCCCGTAGTTGACCGACGGACGGTGGTCACACAGGGCTACCGCCGTGACTCGGTGGGGCGGTCAAAGGAACGTATCTGCGCACGCCCCCGGCCCCGCCCTTCGCACACTGCGACACTCCAGTCACGCTACGCTCACGGGGATTCCGGCACAGACCGGCACCTCGGCATCGAACTCGACACCAGACAGACAGCTCCCCCAGGCAGCCCCACTTCACGGCAGAACGGCACAAGGCGACGAATGCCCCAGCACACCTCCGGGTCCGACCGGGCGGCGATCCCCCCAGCCGCCCGCGACGGTAGCGTGCGGCCGCCCGCTCCCTCGACGCTCGACGAACTGTGGCGTTCCTACAAGGCGACGGGCGACGAGCGGCTGCGGGAGCAGCTGATCCTGCACTACTCGCCGTTGGTGAAGTACGTGGCGGGCCGGGTGAGCGTCGGTCTGCCGCCCAATGTGGAGCAGGCCGACTTCGTCTCCTCGGGGGTCTTCGGGCTCATCGACGCGATCGAGAAGTTCGACATCGACCGGGAGATCAAGTTCGAGACGTACGCGATCACCCGGATCCGGGGCGCGATGATCGACGAGCTCCGGGCGCTGGACTGGATCCCGCGCTCGGTGCGGCAGAAGGCGCGCAACGTCGAGCGGGCGTACGCGACGCTGGAGGCGCGGCTGCGCAGGACGCCGAGCGAGCTCGAGGTGGCCGGCGAGATGGGGGTCGCAGTGGACGAACTCCACGCGGTCTTCAGCCAGTTGTCGCTGGCCAACGTGGTGGCGCTGGAGGAACTGCTGCACGTCGGGGGCGAGGGCGACCGGCTGAGCCTGATGGACACGCTGGAGGACACCGCCGCCGACAACCCCGTCGAGGTGGCCGAGGACAGGGAGCTGCGGCGGTTCCTGGCGCGGGCGATCAACACCCTGCCCGAGCGGGAGAAGACCGTGGTCACGCTCTACTACTACGAGGGCCTCACCCTCGCCGAGATCGGCAACGTCCTCGGGGTCACCGAGAGCCGGGTCAGCCAGATCCACACCAAGTCGGTGCTGCAATTGCGGGCGAAACTGGCCGCCTTCGGTCGCTGACCTGGCCGGATGACCTTCGTCGGCGTGAGTGTCTCCCGTCGGGGACGGTCCGTCCGTAAAGTGGACGACGTGCCAAGGATTCGAGCGGCCTCCGTGGCCGAGCACCGGTCGATGCAGCGAGCCGCCCTGCTGGACGCGGCCAGGTCATTGCTGTCCGAGGGTGGGACGGAGGCGCTGACGTTCCCGGCTCTCGCCGAGCGGACGGGGCTGGCGCGGTCGTCCGTGTACGAGTACTTCCGGTCACGGGCCGCGGTCGTCGAGGAGCTGTGCGAGGTCGACTTCCCGGTCTGGGCCGCGGAGGTCTCGGCGGCGATGGCCGCGGCGGACGGGCCCGAGGCCAAGGTCGAGGCGTACGTGCGGCGACAGCTCGCTCTCGTCGGGGACCGCCGGCACCGGGCCGTGGTCGCCATCTCCGCGAGCGAGCTCGACGCCGGGGCCCGGGAGAAGATCCGCGCCGCGCACGGAGGCCTGGTCGCGATGATCGTCGAGGCGCTGGCGGAGATGGGGCACACGGAGCCCCGGCTCGCCGCGATGCTGCTCCAGGGCGTGGTGGACGCGGCTGTACGGAGGATCGAGCTGGGGGCGGCGGAGGAGCCTTCGGCGATCACCGAGGCTGCGGTGACCATGGTTCTGCGGGGTGTGGGGGGCTGAGGTCCGCGGGGTGTCCGCCTCGGTTGGGGTGCGAGCTGCTCCCCCTGCTGGCGAGACTCTGCCTGCGGCGGTGACTGTCTCGGCCGGCACGACCCCCGGACCCAAGGCGGGCGGCGCCCAGGGTCGGTGGCTGTTCGGCCAGTACGGCGCCCGGGCCCAGGACAGGGTGACGCCGTGGCCGGTGGCAGTCTGGACCGGTACGACGCCCGCGACTGTGGCAGGGCGACGCCCAGGGCCGGTGGCTGTCTCGGCCGGTGCCGCGCCCGTGACCAGGGCCGGGAGGCGGTGCTTGTCGGCCGGTACGGCTTCCGCCGCGATCGCACCGCGCCGGGGTCAGGGCAGAGGCACGCCCAGTACCGGTAGCAGTCTCGACGGCCCCCGGTGCAGCAGCCACGGTGGTAGCAGGGTCAGGGGGTCCAGGTAGGTGGCGCCGCTGCGCAAGCCCCAGTGCACGCACGGGGCCGTGCAGTGGGAGCCCGTCGCATCCACCGTGCCGATCACCTCGCCCGCCGCCACCTCGGCGCCCTTCTCCACCGTCGCCGTGACCGGTTCGTACGTCGTCCGCAGGTTCGTGTCCGTCAGGTCCACGGAGACCACCCCCTTTCCCGCCACCCGGCCCGCGAAGGCGACCCGGCCGGGCGCCACCGCTCGTACGGGTGTGCCCGGAGTCGCCGCGAGATCCACGCCCCGGTGGCCGCGGCTGTAGGCCGTCGCCGGGGGCTCCCAGGCGCGGAGGACCGCGGGGCGCACCCCCACCGGCCAGGCGCGGCCGATGGCCGGGACCGAGGGGTGCGGTGCCGCCGGCGGTGGTGGAGCCGGGTCGCCCGCCACCGGGCCCGGGGTCAGCACCGGCAGCGCCAGTCCCAGCAGCAACGTGCACACGCTTCGCTTCGCTCGCATGCCCGAACCGTCCCGCACGCCCGCCGATCATGGCCGGGACCTGTGGACCGGACCCCGGTTGTGGACAGCGGCGTCACCCGGTGCCCCGCGGGTCCCGTACACTTCTTCTGGCGATCCGGGTCACCGGGTCGACTTCGCACGCCCCGACAGACACGGCGGTCGGCAACGACCCGTCCCTGTCAGCGCCCCTCGGTCCTTCGTGGCACGGCGCATGTGGGCGTCAGGTACATAACCGAGAAAAACAAGGAGAACGGCCATGGCCGTCGTCACGATGCGGGAGCTGCTGGAAAGCGGCGTCCACTTCGGTCACCAGACCCGTCGTTGGAACCCGAAGATGAAGCGCTTCATCTTCACGGAGCGCAACGGCATCTACATCATCGACCTGCTCCAGTCGCTGTCGTACATCGACCGCGCCTACGAGTTCGTCAAGGAGACCGTCGCCCACGGCGGCACGGTCATGTTCGTCGGCACGAAGAAGCAGGCGCAGGAGGCCATCGCCGAGCAGGCCACCCGCGTCGGCATGCCCTACGTCAACCAGCGCTGGCTGGGCGGCATGCTCACCAACTTCTCCACCGTCTACAAGCGTCTGCAGCGCCTCAAGGAGCTCGAGCAGATCGACTTCGAGGACGTCGCCGCTTCCGGTCTGACCAAGAAGGAGCTTCTCGTGCTCTCGCGCGAGAAGGCCAAGCTGGAGAAGACCCTCGGTGGTATCCGCGAGATGTCCAAGGTGCCCAGCGCCGTCTGGATCGTGGACACCAAGAAGGAGCACATCGCGGTCGGTGAGGCCCGGAAGCTCAACATCCCGGTCGTCGCCATCCTCGACACCAACTGCGACCCCGACGAGGTCGACTACAAGATCCCGGGCAACGACGACGCGATCCGCTCCGTCACCCTGCTCACCCGTGTGATCGCCGACGCCGTCGCCGAGGGCCTCATCGCCCGCTCCGGCGTCGCCACCGGCGACAAGGGTGAGAAGGCCGCGGGCGAGCCGCTCGCCGAGTGGGAGCGCGACCTGCTCGAGGGCGAGAAGAAGGCCGACGAGGCTCCGGCCGCCGCCGAGGCGCCCGCTGCTGAGGCCCCCGCCGCCGAGGCTGAGGCGCCCGCCGCCGAGGCTCCGGCCGCCGAGGCCCCCGCTGCCGAGGCCGAGGCCACCGAGGCTCCGGCCGCCGAGGCCGAGCAGGCCTGACCCCTCACCCCTTCGGGTGTTCTGACGGCGGGGGCCCCTCAGCCCCCGCCGTTGGCCCGTAGATCCTCAGACTTCGAGAGAGACTTCAAGAATCATGGCGAACTACACCGCCGCCGACGTCAAGAAGCTCCGTGAGCTCACCGGCGCCGGCATGATGGACTGCAAGAAGGCGCTGGACGAGGCCGAGGGCAACGTCGACAAGGCCGTCGAGGCGCTCCGGATCAAGGGCCAGAAGGGCGTCGCCAAGCGCGAGGGCCGCTCCGCCGAGAACGGCGCCGTGGTCTCCCTGATCGCCGACGACAACACCTCCGGTGTCCTGGTCGAGCTGAAGTGCGAGACGGACTTCGTCGCCAAGGGCGAGAAGTTCCAGGCCGTCGCCACCGCGATCGCCGAGCACGTCGCCAAGACCTCCCCAGCCGACATCGAGGCCCTGCTCGCCTCCGAGATCGAGGCCGGCAAGACCGTCCAGGCGTTCGTGGACGAGGCCAACGCCAACCTCGGCGAGAAGATCGTCCTGGACCGCTTCGCGCAGTTCGCCGACGGCTTCGTCTTCGCCTACATGCACCGCACCATGCCCGACCTGCCCCCGCAGATCGGTGTCCTGGTCGAGCTGGACAAGGCCGACGCCGAGCTGGCCAAGGGTGTCGCCCAGCACATCGCCGCCTTCGCGCCGAAGTGGCTCTCCAAGGAGGACGTGCCGGCCGAGGTCGTCGAGTCCGAGCGCCGCGTCGCCGAGGAGACCACCCGCGCCGAGGGCAAGCCCGAGGCCGCCCTGCCGAAGATCGTCGAGGGTCGCGTCAACGGCTTCTTCAAGGACGCCACGCTGCTCGGTCAGCCGTACGCGCTGGACAACAAGAAGTCTGTCCAGAAGGTTCTGGACGAGGCCGGTGTCACCCTGAAGCGCTTCACGCGTATCAAGGTCGGCATCTGAGTCCGTACCGCGTACGACGCCGGACCCCGATAGGGTCGTAGGCAGTCGTCCGGTACGCCGCCACGCACGCGCGCGGCGGACGACAGCAGATCTGACGAGGAGGCCATTGCCGCGCATGGGATGCGAGCCAGTTCCCACCGGCAATGGCCTTCTTCGTATGTGCGACCCCTTGAAAGAGGCGAGAACTCCATGACCACCAAGGCCCAGAAGAGCGACGACGGCAAACTACGCGGCCGGTTTCTGCTGAAGCTGTCCGGAGAGGCCTTCTCCGGTGGTGGGGGCCTCGGCGTGGACCCCGACGTGGTGCACAAGATCGCCCGCGAGATCGCGGCCGTCGTGCGCGACGGGGCGGAGATCGCGGTCGTCATCGGCGGCGGCAACTTCTTCCGCGGCGCCGAACTCCAGCAGCGCGGCATGGACCGCGCCCGCTCCGACTACATGGGCATGCTCGGCACCGTGATGAACTGCCTCGCCCTCCAGGACTTCCTGGAGAAGGAGGGCATCGACTCGCGCGTGCAGACCGCCATCACCATGGGTCAGGTCGCCGAGCCGTACATCCCGCTGCGCGCCGTGCGCCACCTGGAGAAGGGCCGTGTGGTCATCTTCGGCGCCGGTATGGGCATGCCGTACTTCTCCACCGACACCACCGCCGCCCAGCGCGCCCTGGAGATCGACGCCGAGGCGCTGCTGATGGGCAAGAACGGCGTGGACGGGGTCTACGACTCCGACCCGAAGTCCAACCCCGAGGCCGTCAAGTTCGACTCCCTCGGCTACGGCGAGGTCATCACCCGCGACCTCAAGGTCGCCGACATGACCGCCATCACGCTGTGCCGCGACAACAAGCTCCCCATCCTGGTGTTCGAGCTCCTGGCGGAGGGCAATATCGCGCGCGCCGTCAAGGGTGAGAAGATCGGCACGCTTGTGGGTGAGCAGGGCAGCCGGGACTGACCCGGGACACACCCGGTCCCTGACCGGGGGATGGACAATGTCCTGCCGGTCCGGAACCGTGCAGGAAGAAGACGCGACGCAGCCGGCCGCCGCCCCACGCACATGGAACAGCAGCCGGGCCTACTCAAGACACGCAGGAGCAAGTGGTGATCGAAGAGACCCTCCTCGAGGCCGAGGAGAAGATGGAGAAGGCCGTCGTGGTCGCCAAGGAGGACTTCGCCGCGATCCGCACCGGCCGTGCGCACCCGGCGATGTTCAACAAGATCGTGGCCGACTACTACGGCGCGCCGACGCCGATCAACCAGCTGGCTTCGTTCTCCGTGCCGGAGCCGCGCATGGCGGTCGTGACGCCGTTCGACAAGACGGCCCTGCGCAACATCGAGCAGGCCATCCGCGACTCGGACCTGGGCGTCAACCCGAGCAACGACGGCAACATCATCCGTGTGGTGTTCCCGGAGCTCACCGAGGAGCGCCGCCGCGACTACATCAAGGTCGCCAGGAGCAAGGCGGAGGACTCGCGCGTGTCCATCCGCTCGGTCCGCCGCAAGGCCAAGGACGCGATCGACAAGCTCGTCAAGGACGGCGAGATCGGTGAGGACGAGGGCCGCCGTGCGGAGAAGGAGCTCGACGACGCGACGCACAAGTACGTCGCTCAGGTGGACGAGCTCCTGAAGCACAAGGAAGCGGAGCTTCTCGAGGTCTGATGAACGACTCTTCCTGGGGGGCGCCGCCACAAGCCGGGTACTGGGGGCCGTCCGACCAGGGGCCTGTCCAGGGGGCTGCCCCGGCGGGTCCCGCGTACGATGCGCCTGAGGCGCAGCACACTCGCCCCATGCCCATCGCGCCCGACGGACCCCGGTACGGGGACGACCAGGATGACGACCGGGGGGCCGCTCGGCTGAGCGGCCCCTTGTTCCGAGACGAGACCAGGTCGGCGCAGCCCCGTGCGGTGGCGCCGCAGAATCCGGAGCCCATGCCCGACGCCCCGCAGCCGGCTCCCGCGCCGCAGAAGAAGAGCGCGGGGCGGGACCTGGGTGCGGCCATAGGGGTCGGTGTCGGGCTCGGCGCGGTGATCGTCGCGTCGCTGTTCGTCGTCAAGGCCGCCTTCATCGGAGTGATAGCGGTCGCCGTCGTCGTCGGCCTGTGGGAGCTGACCTCCCGGCTGGAGGAGCGCAAGGGCATCAGGGCGCCCCTCGTTCCGCTGGCCGTCGGTGGTGCGGCGATGGTCGTCGCCGGGTACGTCCGCGGTGCCGAGGGCGCCTGGGTGGCGATGGCGCTGACCGCGCTGGCCGTCCTGGTCTGGCGGATGACGGAGCCGCCCGAGGGCTATCTGAAGGACGTCACCGCGGGGGTCTTCGCGGCGTTCTACGTGCCGTTCCTGGCGACCTTCGTCGCGATGATGCTCACCGCGGACGACGGTGCGTTCCGTGTCATGACGTTCCTGGTCCTGACCGTCGTCAGCGACACCGGGGCGTACGCGGTCGGCTGGCGCTTCGGCAAGCACAAGCTCGCTCCGCGCATCAGCCCCGGCAAGACCCGGGAGGGGCTGCTCGGCGCGGTGTCCTTCGCGATGGTCGCAGGTGCGCTGAGCATGCACTTCCTGATCGACGACGGCATCTGGTGGCAGGGTCTGCTGCTGGGTCTCGCGGTGGCGGCCAGCGCGACGCTGGGCGACCTCGGCGAGTCGATGATCAAGCGGGACCTGGGCATCAAGGACATGGGCACGCTGCTGCCGGGGCACGGCGGCATCATGGACCGGCTGGACTCGCTCCTGCCGACGGCTCCGGTCGTATGGCTGCTGCTGGTGCTGTTCGTCGGCTCCGGCTGAGCGTTCGCCGGTCCGGCCCGGTCACACTGAGGAGCCTCCGCTTCGGCGGGGGCTCCTGCCGTTTGTCGGAAGGAGGTGGCGCTCGGCGGGCGGGGCGGGAAGGATCGCGCCGGACGGCGGCATGGAAGCGGTGAGCAGGGGGGCGGGCGCATGGAGGTTCCGGAAAGCCTGGGCGGGCTCCGGGAGTGGCTGGAGCGGAACGGCGTCCCGCACACCTCGTGGGGCACCGACGGCACCAAGACCGTCCGGCAGCTGTACGCCGAGATCGAGGCCGGCGAGACGACGCTGGAGGACGATCCGCCGCTGCGCCGCGTCGACGTCGTGACCCTGCGCGTCCGGCAGGGCGGCCGGGAGCTCGTGGAGACCTCGCAGCTGATGAGCGACGGCACCGTGCGCCGACGAAACCGGCCCCCCGCCGAGAAGATCGTGCGCGACGAGGACGCGGCCGCCGCCGCACTGCGGTGCGTGGCCGAGGAACTCGGCGTCGAGGGACCGGGAGTCGTGCTGGGCCGCGTCTCCAGGCCCCGGGACCCGGACCGGCAGCCCTCCCCGTCGTACCCCGGCCTGCCGTCCGCGTACGTCTTCCACGAGGCCGAGGTCCAGGTGCCCGGCCTTCCCGCGTCGGGCTTCTGGACCCGGGAGCGCGGCGACGGCTCGGTCTTCGCCCACCTGTGGGAGTGGCGGTAGCCACCACGGACGCCGATCGGTGCACTCCGGTTGATCTGCGACACTGGTATGACCATGCCCAAGCCCGGAGAACTCACTTTCGTCGCCCCGCGCGGAGCCAAGAAGCCGCCGCGGCACCTTGCCGATCTCACTCCTGCCGAGCGCAAGGATGTCGTGGCCGAGATCGGTGAGAAGCCGTTCCGTGCCAAGCAGCTCTCGCAGCACTACTTCGCGCGGTACGCGCACGACCCGGCCGAGTGGACGGACATCCCCGCCGGTGCGCGCGGCAGGCTCCAGGAGGCGCTGCTTCCCGAGCTGATGACCGTCGTACGGCATCTGTCGACCGACCAGGGGACCACGCGCAAGACGCTGTGGCGGCTGTTCGACGGGACGCTCGTGGAGTCCGTTCTGATGCGGTACCCGGACCGGGTCACCATGTGCATCAGCTCGCAGGCGGGCTGCGGCATGAACTGCCCCTTCTGTGCCACCGGGCAGGCCGGGCTCGACCGCAATCTGTCCACCGCCGAGATCGTCCACCAGATCGTGGACGGGATGCGGGCGCTCCGGGACGGAGAGGTGCCGGGCGGACCCGCGCGGCTCTCCAACATCGTCTTCATGGGCATGGGCGAGCCACTCGCCAACTACAAGCGGGTCGCGCAGTCGATCCGCGCGCTCACCGATCCCGCGCCGGACGGGCTCGGGCTCTCGCAGCGCGGCATCACCGTGTCGACCGTGGGGCTCGTGCCCGCCATCCACCGGTTCGCCGACGAGGGCTTCAAGTGCCGGCTCGCGATCTCGCTGCACGCCCCCGACGACGAGCTGCGCGACACCCTGGTCCCCGTGAACACGCGGTGGAAGGTGCGCGAGGTGCTGGAGGCGGGCTTCGAGTACGTCGCGAAGTCGGGCCGCCGGCTGTCCATCGAGTACGCGCTCATCCGGGACATCAACGACCAGGCCTGGCGCGGTGACCGGCTCGGGCGGCTGCTCAAGGGCAAGCCCGTGCATGTGAACCTGATCCCGCTGAACCCGACCCCGGGCTCCAAGTGGACCGCCTCGCGGCCCGAGGACGAGAAGGCGTTCGTCGAGGCGATCGCCGCGCACGGCGTGCCCGTCACCGTCCGGGACACCCGTGGGCAGGAGATCGACGGGGCCTGCGGCCAGCTCGCGGCCGGCGAGCGGTAACCTGATCCCGGTACGTACATCTTCATATTCCGACAGGGGAGCGCCACAGCGCTGAGAGTGCGGCACCGGCCGCAGACCCTCCGAACCTGGCCCAGGTCATTCTGGGTAGGGAGATCGGTCACCACTCGAGCTGTTGCGCCCTGCCCGGAGCCTTTCGGAGGCTGCCGGGCAGGGCCGCGTCTCTTCCTGGTCACCCCAGGAGGAATCCAGTGAGCATCACCAAGAAGGCCACGGTCCTCGCCGTCGGCTTCGGTCTCGTCGCGCTGTCCGCGTGCGGGTCGTCCGACAGCGGCGAGTCCACCGGCGGCTCCAAGACCGTCACGCTCGTCAGCCACAACTCATGGGCCGTCTCCAAGGGCGTCCTCGCCGCGTTCGAGAAGGAGTCCGGCTACCAGGTCAAGGTCCTGGAGGACGGCGACGCCGGGCAGGCCGTCAACAAGGCCATCCTGACCAAGGACAACCCGCAGGGCGACGTCTTCTTCGGCGTCGACAACACCCTGCTGTCGCGGGCCCTCGACAACGGACTCTTCCAGCCGTACGAGGCCAAGGGACTCGACGCCGTCGACGAGCGCTTCCGGCTCGACGGCGACAAGCACCGGGTCACCCCCGTCGACCACGGCGACATCTGCGTCAACTACGACAAGGCCTACTTCAGCGAGCACGAGCTGGCGCCCCCGGCGTCCCTCGACGACCTGGTCAAGCCCGCGTACAAGAACCTCCTCGTCACCGAGAACGCCTCCACCTCCTCGCCCGGCCTGGGATTCCTCCTGGGCACCGCCGCCAAGTACGGCGACAACGGGTGGGCGGGCTACTGGACCAAGCTCAAGGCCAACGGCGTGAAGGTCGTCGACGGCTGGGAGCAGGCCTACAACGAGGAGTTCTCCGGCTCCGCGGGCGGGAAGAAGGCCAAGGCCGACCGCCCGCTCGTCGTCTCCTACGCCTCCTCGCCGCCCGCCGAGGTGATCTACGCCGATCCGAAGCCGGCCACCGCGCCCACCGGGGTCGCCGAGGGCACCTGCTTCCGGCAGATCGAGTTCGCCGGGCTGCTGAGCAACGCGAAGAACAGCGCGGGCGGCAAGGCGCTCATCGACTTCCTGATCAGCAAGAGGTTCCAGGAGGACATGCCGCTCAACATGTTCGTCTACCCGGTGACCGAGGGCGCGGCCGTGCCCGCCGAGTTCACGAAGTACGGGCCCGCCGCCAAGGACCCCGAGACCATGGCCCCGGCGAAGATCGCCGACCACCGTGACCAGTGGGTCAAGTCGTGGACCTCGCTCGTACTGAAGTAGCCCCCCGCGAGGGCCGGAGGAGGAGCGCGGCGGTACGGCTCGGCCTGATGGCCGTCCCCGTCGCGTTCTTCGGGCTCTTCTTCGCATGGCCCGTCGCCGCCATCGTGGCGCGCGGGCTCAAGGCCGACGGGGTCTGGCAGTTCGGCCGGATCACCGAGGTGCTCGGCCAGTCCGACATCCGGCACGTGCTGTGGTTCACCACCTGGCAGGCCCTCGCCTCCACCGCCCTCACCCTGCTGCTCGCGCTGCCCGGCGCCTATGTCTTCGCCCGCCTCGACTTCCCCGGCAAGCAGATCCTGCGGGCGGTGGTCACCGTCCCCTTCGTGCTCCCGACGGTCGTCGTCGGTACGGCGTTCCTGGCGCTGGTCGGGCGCGGGGGACTGCTCGACGAGCTGTGGGGCGTACGGCTGGACACCACCGTGTGGGCGATCCTGCTGGCGCACGTCTTCTTCAACTACGCGGTCGTCGTCCGCACGGTGGGCGGGCTGTGGTCCCAGCTGGACCCGCGGCAGGAGGAGGCCGCGCGGATGCTGGGTGCCTCGCGCGCGCGGGCGTGGCGGCAGGTCACGCTGCCCGCGCTCGGGCCCGCGGTGGCCGCCGCCACCCTGATGGTCTTCCTGTTCACCTTCACTTCCTTCGGTGTGGTGCAGATCCTCGGCGGGCCGACCTTCTCCACCCTGGAGGTGGAGATCTACCGGCAGACCTCGGAGATCTTCGACCTGCCCACGGCCGCGGTCCTCACGATCGTCCAGTTCCTGGCCGTCGGCTCGATCCTCGCCCTGCACGCCTGGACCGTACGGCGACGGGAGACGGCCCTGCGCCTGGTGGACGCGTCCGGGACGGCCCGGCGGCCGCGCGGGGCGGGGCAGTGGGCCCTGCTGGGCGGGGTGCTGCTCACGGTGCTGGTCCTGCTCCTGCTGCCGCTCGCCGTGCTGGTGGAGCGCTCGCTCGACGCCCCCGACCTCGGCTATTACCGCGCCCTCACCCACAGCGACGGCGGGGTCTTCCTCGTCCCGCCCATCGAGGCGGTCGGGAACTCGCTGGAGTACGCCGTCGCCGCCACCCTCATCGCCGTGGTGATCGGCGGCCTCGCCGCGGCCGCGCTGACCCGGCGGGACGCGGGACGGTTCGTGCGGGGCTTCGACGCGCTGCTGATGCTGCCGCTGGGCGTGTCCGCGGTGACCGTCGGGTTCGGGTTCCTGATCGCGCTCGACGAGCCGCCGCTGGACCTGCGGGCCTCCTGGATCCTGGTGCCGCTCGCGCAGGCGTTGGTCGGGGTGCCCTTCGTGGTGCGGACCATGCTGCCCGTGCTGCGGGCCGTCGACCATCGGCTGCGGGAGGCCGCGGCCGTGCTCGGGGCGTCGCCCTGGCGGGTCTGGCGGGAGGTCGATCTGCCGCTGGTGCGGCGGGCGTTGCTGATCGCGGCCGGGTTCGCGTTCGCGGTGTCGCTGGGGGAGTTCGGGGCGACCGTGTTCATCGCGCGGCCCGACAACCCGACGCTGCCGGTCGCGGTGGCACGACTGCTGGGGCGGGCCGGCGAGCTCAACTACGGGCAGGCGATGGCCCTTTCGACGATTCTGATGGTGGTGTGCGCGGTGTCGTTGCTGGTCCTCGAGCGGCTGCGGACCGATCGGACGGGTGAGTTCTGATGCTGCTGAGCCTTCAGGGCGCGACGGTCCGCTTCGGCGGCCGGGCCGTGCTGGACGGGGTCGACCTGGCGGTCGCCGAGCACGAGATCGTGTGTGTGCTCGGACCGAGCGGGAGCGGGAAGTCCACGCTGCTGCGGGCCGTGGCCGGGCTGCAACACCTGGACGCGGGGCGGGTGTCGCTGGACGGGCACGACCAGACGGGCGTGGCCGCGCACAAGCGCGGGGTCGGGCTGATGTTCCAGGACCACCAGCTGTTCCCGCAGCGGGACGTGGCCGGAAACGTGGCGTTCGGGCTGCGCATGCACGGCGTGGCCCGTGAGCAACGGGGCGACCGGGTGCGGGAGTTGCTTCACCTCGTCGGCCTTCCCGGCGCCGAGCGGCGGGCCGTCGCCTCGCTCTCCGGCGGTGAGCAGCAACGCGTCGCGCTGGCCCGGGCCCTCGCGCCCCGGCCCCGGCTGCTGATGCTGGACGAGCCGCTCGGGCAGCTGGACCGCTCGCTGCGGGAGCGGCTGGTCGTCGAACTCAGGGAGTTGTTCGGGCGGTTGGGCACGACCGTGCTCGCGGTCACCCATGACCAGGGCGAGGCGTTCGCGCTCGCGGACCGGGTCGTGGTGATGCGGGACGGGCGGATCGCGCAGTCCGGTACGCCGCTGGAGGTGTGGCAGCAGCCGGTGGACGAGTTCGTGGCCCGCTTCCTCGGCTTCGAGAACGTGGTGGAGGGCCTGGTCGGCGGCGAGGCCGCGGACACGCCCTGGGGGAAGCTGCCCGTGCCCGAGGGGGCCGCGCAGGGCGTCCGGAACCTGCTGGTGCGGCCCGCGGGGGTACGGCTCGTGGGCGTCGGCGAGGGGCTGCCCTGCACGGTCACCGCCCGGACGTTCCGGGGCACGCATGTCGCCGTACGGCTGCGGCCGGAGGGGGACGCGCCGCGGCTGGAGGCGGCGTGCGCGCTGCGGGAGGCGCCGGAGGTCGGGGACCGGGTGGGGGTGGAGTTCGACGCGGCCGAGGTCGTCGTACTGGACTGAGCCGCGCGGCGGTCGCCGAGGGGCCGTACGACCGTGGGCCTCCGGCGGCCGCCGAGGGGCCCTACGACCGTGGCCCGTCCCCTGACGGAGGACGGGCCACAGCGGTACTGCGAGCGGGACGTCAGCGGCCGCTGCTCGCCCCACGGCGACGCAGGCCGAAGAAGACCGCGCCACCGCCGAGGGCGACCAGGGCGACCGCGACACCGGCGATGACACCGGTGTTGGAGTTCGCACCGGTCTCGGCGAGGTTGGACTCACCGGCGGCCGGGGTCGGGGCGTTGCTCGGCGTGGCCGCCGGGGCGGTGCTGTCGCTCTCCGAGGCCGACGGGGTCGGGCTCGGGCTCTCCTCCTCGGCCGGCGGGGTGGCGGAGTCCGACGGCGACGGGGTGGCCGTCGGGGTCGGGGACTCCTCCTCGGTCTTGCAGGCCGTGGAGGGGGTGGTCAGGTTCGGCTTGATGTCCTCACCCTTGATGTAGGGCAGGGCCTCGACGTGGACGCGGTACTCCGCGTTGGGAGCCCAGTCCTCCTCGAAGGTGATGGTGGTGCCCTCCTTGGAGCCCTTCACCTTCTGCTCGCCGACCTTGCGGACGTCGGCGTTCTTCTCCACGAGGTACACGGAGACGGTGGCCTCGACGCCGGCCTTGTCGACGTCGGTGACCGTGATGACGCCCTGGGTGCCTTCGCACTTGGCTTCGGCGGAGAACTCGTTGATGTTGCAGGCCAGCGCGTTGCCGGCGACACCCAGCGCGAGCGCGGCCGAGGCGGAGGCGACTCCGAGGACGCGAGCGGAACGGGCGATGGTGCGGCGGGATATGGACAGAACTGCCACGTTTGTCCTTTACGGGATGCGCAAATGCGGGGGGTTGAGGGAGAAGTGATGTGACATCACGATCCCCACGAGACTCACAGGTTTATAAGCGCGCCATAAGAAGTGTCAATGTGTAGAGGCTCCTTGGGCACTTGCTTTGCCGTCTTATTAACCACCAAGACGTTTCAACGCCTCGGGAGCCTCCTCGATTCGGTCAACCAGGGCGATTCGCGACTCCATGGACCGCTCCCGGGCCAGCGACCGCAACAGCGGCCAGGTGGGCAGCCTCTCGGTCCAGTGCGCCCGGTCGACGAGCACCATCGGCGTCGGCTCGCCGCGTGACTCGTAGTAGTTGGGCGTGGCGTTGTCGAAGATCTCCTGCACGGTCCCTGCGGCGCCCGGCAGGAAGACCACCCCGGCGTTGCAGCGGGCCAACAGGCCGTCCTCGCGGGTGGCGTTGGCGAAGTACTTGGCGATGTGCGAGGCGAACGGGTTCGGCGGCTCGTGGCCGTAGAACCAGGTCGGGATGCCGATGGACATACCGCCGCGCGGCCGGCGGGCGCGCACCTCGAGGGCGGCGGCCGCCCAGTCGGTGATCGAGGGCGTGAATTTCGGTGCCTTGGCGAGGAGTTCGAGGGCCTCGGTGAGCATCTCGTCATCGAAGGGAGCGGCGTACGCGCCCAGGTTCGCCGCCTCCATCGCGCCCGGGCCGCCGCCGGTGGCGACCGTGAGGCCGGCGCGGGCGAGCTCCCGGCCGAGCCGCGCGGCACCGGCGTAGGCGTCCGTGCCGCGGCCCATCGCGTGGCCGCCCATGACGCCCACCACCCGGGCGCCCCGGAGGAGTTCGTCGAGGGCGTCGGAGACGGCGTCGTCGTGGATGGCGCGCAGCATCGAGGCGAGGATGTCGCCGTCGGCCTTGGTCCGCTGGAACCAGGCGTACGCCCGGGCGTCCAGCGTCTCCTCGTAGCCCTGGGAGAGCCCGTCGAAGAGCTCCTCCGGCGAATAGAGCAGGCCCCGGTAGGGGTTGAAGGGAAGGTCCGGCACGGGCGGGAAGACCAGCGCGCCGTCCGCGTGGACCTTGGCGGCCGCCTCCTCGCGCATCGGGCAGCCGAGGAAGACGGCGCCCGAGGTGTCGGTGGCGAGCAACTCCCGGGTGCGGTCGGTCAGATCGACGGCCTGGACACGGAAGCCGGCGAGTGAGCCGCGGGCCGACACCGTGGCGTCGAACTCCTCGAGGCTCTCGATCTCACCGTCGCCGTGGTGGGCCGCATGGGCGGGCATCGTCTGCACCCGCCCATGCTAGGGCCTGTGGCGAACGTGGCCTCTGCCGCGGCGGAACGGCCGGACCGGCTTCAGCCCTGGATCGCGGCCGGGTCCATCCACACGACTTCCCAGGTGTGGCCGTCGAGGTCGTCGAAGGAACGGCCGTACATGAAGCCGGGGTCCTGGACCTTGTCCGAGGCGGTGCCGCCGGCGGCGACGGCCCTGTCGACCAGCTCGTCGACCTTCTCGCGGCTCTCGGCGCTCAGACAGATCAGCACCTCGCTGGTCTTCCTGGCGTCCGCGATCTCCTTGTCGGTGAAGGTCGCGTAGAACGGCTTCGTCATCAGCATCGCGACGATGGTGTCGCTGATCACGACGGAGGCCGCGTTCTCGTCGCTGAACTGGGCGTTGATCGAGTAGCCGAGCGCGGTGAAGAACGCCTTCGAGGCGTCGAGGTCGTCGACCGGCAGGTTGAGGAAGATCATCTGCTGGTAGGGGGTGGCGGTCATGTCCGGGCTCTCCCATCGGGGTTGGTGTGTTCGGTGGGTAGACCGGGGCCCCGGGCGGAACTCATCGGCGGATGGTCATCTTTTTTTCGCACGCGTTCTTCAGCGGGTCAGAGGCATCGCCGCCAGCTCGGCGACGACGAGGGTGAGCGGGGCGAACAGGGCCAGTACCGCGCCCGCGCGCAGGGCCGCGGCGCTGCGGAGCGTGGCAGCGGGGGCGCCGAGGCGCAGCAGGGCCGCGGTGGTGTCGGCGCGGGCGTGCTTAGCCTCCACCGCGGCGGTGAGCAGGGTCGCGATCGTGCAGCCGGTCACCAGCAGGGTGCCGAGGGTGGTGAGGGGGCCGAAGGCCTCGGTGCCGGGGGTGTGGAGCTCCGCCATGGCATAGGTCGCGGAGGCCACCGCGCACACCACGCCGAGGGGGCGGCCGATGCGGGTGGCCTCCTCCATCAGCACGCGGCCGGCGAGGAGGCGGAGGGCTCCGGGGCGGGCGGCCTGCAGGAGACGGCCGCAGAGGTGGGTGAGACCGGGGCCGACGAGGGCGAGGCCGGTGGCGGTGAGGAGCCAGCCGAGCAGGACGGGGGTGGGGGCGGTGCCGAGGCCGCCGGGCATGGTGAAGGCACGGGGGTGCGAGGCCTGCGTCGCGTAGGCCTCCGTGGCCAGGCCCGCGGCGAGGACCGCGATGCCCCAGGGAAGGCCCTTGGGCGCCTCTCGGGGGGCCGGGGGGAGGACGTGCGGGGCCAGGTCGTGGGGGGCCGGGTCCTGGGCCGTCGGACTCTCCTCGACGGGGGGAGCGGGGGGAGGAGCCGCAGGGGGAGCCGCAGGGGGAGCTGCGGCGGGGGTCTCACTTCCCCCTGCCGGCACAGCGGCGCTCGCCTCCCGGCCTCGGCGTCGCAGCTGCGACCCGAACCTGCCGTACGCCCCGAACGTCTCCCGTGCCGCCGTCCGCTCGTACGCCCCGAACCTCCCGTACGACCGTGCCGCCCGCCGGGTCGCGGCCGTGCGGGTGTCCTTCGGGCGGTGCAGCAGGGCCACCGTGACCGACGCGATCACCGGGATCAGGGCCAGCAGGGTCAGGGCCGCCGGCAGGGGCAGGGGCACTCCCGCGGCCAGGAACTCCGCGGCGGCTCCGTCGAAGGGCATCCCGGTGAGATCGCCCCGCAGATGGAGGAAGAACAGCAGCGCCAGCATCGAGCCGAGCGTGCAGGACAGGGCCGTCGTCGCCGCCGAGACGGCCATCAGGCGGGCGGGGCCCAGGCCGATGGCCGCGAGACCGGGGCGCGGGCGGGTGCCGGGGTCGGTGCGGGCCACGGCCGCCGCGAAGTGGACCGTGGCGGCCAGCGGCGTCAGGCACCACGCCAGCCGGAGCAGCGAGCCGGTCGGGTCGTCCTGGTGGGTCATCGCGTAGCCGAGGGTGCACAGCAGGAGGAAGCCCGTGCCCGCCGAGGCCAGTGCCACCAGCAGGCGGCGCAGCTGTACGGCCGGCTTGGCCCCGCGCGTCAGACGGAGAGCGAGCACGCGGCCCGGCCTTCCGACTCGGTCACCGGGGGGAGGTGGACGGTGTGCACGCGGCGGCCGTCCAGCAGGGAGACCGTGCGGTCGGCGAGGGCCGCGGTCTCCGCCTCGTGCGTGGCCAGCACCACCGTGATGCCGTGCGAGCGGGCCGCGGTCGTCAGAGTGCGCAGGACGTGACCCCGGTCGGCGCGGTGCAGCGGGGCCGTCGGCTCGTCCGCGAACAGGACGGTCGGCGCCGGGGCCAGCGCCCGCGCGACGCAGACCCGTTGGCGCTCCGACTGCCGCAGTTCGTGCGGGTGTCTGCGGCTCTTGTCGCCCACGTCCAGGCGCTCCAGCCACTCCAGCGCGGCCGCCTTGGCGCGACGGCGACCGGTGCCGCGGAGCATCAGGGGGAGGGCGGCGTTCTCCCAGACGTTCAGCTCGGGGACGAGGACCGGGGCCGGGTCGATCCAGCCGAAGCGGTCGCGGCGCAGGCGCTCGCGGGCCATCGGGCCCATCGTGTGCACCGGCACGCTGTTGAACCAGACCTCACCGCGCTGGGCGGGGAGCAGGCCCGACAGACAGCGCAGGAGCGTGGTCTTGCCGCTGCCGCGCGGGCCGCTGACGGCGAGGATCTCGCCCTCCCGGACGCCGAGCGAGACCCCGCCCAGGCCGGGGGAGCCGTCCTTGTGGGTGAAGTGCAGGGCGCGTGCCCAGAGAACGTCGTTGTCGGGCGGGGCCACCATGGCGTACACCTCGGTTCTGATCCTTTTGCCTTGCCAAATCCCCCGTGCGGGGGAACGAAGACAGAGCCGATCGGTTACCAGGAACGCTAGAGAGACGGGGCCGAAACCCCGGACAGCACGCGGCCCGGGGTGCGCCCTTCTCACTCGGACGGGTGCACCCCGGGCCGTACAATCCGCTGAATCGCCGGAGGCTAGAGCTTCGTCCAGGCCTCGGTCAGGGTCGCGCGCAGGATCTGCTCGATCTCGTCGAAGGTCCCCTGGTCGGAGATCAGCGGCGGGGCGAGCTGGACGACCGGGTCGCCGCGGTCGTCGGCACGGCAGTACAGGCCGTTGTCGTACAGCGCCTTGGAGAGGAAGCCGTACAGGACGCGCTCGGTCTCCTCGTCGTTGAAGGACTCCTTCGTCGCCTTGTCCTTGACCAGCTCGATGCCGTAGAAGAAGCCGTTGCCGCGGACGTCGCCGACGATCGGCAGGTCGTGCAGCTTCTCCAGCGTGGAGCGGAAGGCGCCCTCGTTGTCCAGGACGTGCTGGTTGAGGTTCTCGCGCTCGAACAGGTCGAGGTTGGCGAGGCCCACGGCGGCGGAGACCGGGTGGCCGCCGAAGGTGTAGCCGTGCAGGAAGACGTTGTCCTCCTTGTAGAACGGCTCGGCCAGGCGGTCGGAGATGATGCAGGCGCCGATCGGGGAGTAGCCCGAGGTCATGCCCTTGGCGCAGGTGATCATGTCCGGGACGTAGTCGAACTTGTCGCAGGCGAACATGGTGCCCAGGCGGCCGAAGGCGCAGATGACCTCGTCGGAGACGAGCAGCACGTCGTACTGGTCGCAGATCTCGCGCACGCGCTGGAAGTAGCCGGGCGGGGGCGGGAAGCAGCCGCCCGCGTTCTGCACCGGCTCCAGGAAGACCGCGGCGACGGTGTCCGGGCCCTCGAAGAGGATCTGCTGCTCGATCTGGTCGGCGGCCCAGCGGCCGTAGGCCTCCGGGTCGTCGCCGTGGATCGGGGCGCGGTAGATGTTGGTGTTCGGGACCTTGTGGGCGCCCGGCACCAGCGGCTCGAAGGGGGCCTTCAGGGCCGGCAGACCGGTGATGGACAGGGCGCCCTGCGGGGTGCCGTGGTAGGCGACCGCGCGGGAGATGACCTTGTACTTCGTGGGCTTGCCGGTGAGCTTGAAGTACTGCTTGGCGAGCTTCCAGGCGGTCTCGACCGCCTCGCCGCCACCGGTGGTGAAGAAGACCTTGTTCAGGTCGCCGGGCGCGTGGTGCGCGAGGCGCTCGGCCAGCTCCACGGCCTTCGGGTGGGCGTAGGACCACACCGGGAAGAACGCGAGCTCCTGCGCCTGCTTGGAGGCGGTCTCGGCGAGTTCGACGCGGCCGTGGCCGGCCTGGACCACGAACAGGCCCGCGAGACCGTCGAGGTAGCGCTTGCCCTTGTCGTCGTAGATGTAGGTGCCCTCGCCCCGGACGATGGTGGGGACCGGGGAGTTCTCGTACGAGGACATGCGGGTGAAGTGCATCCACAGGTGGTCGTACGCGGTGCGGCTGAGGTCCTTGGAGCTCACGGTTATCGGGTCCTCACGGTTATCGGGTTCCCCACATGTAGGTCTGCTTCTTGAGCTTCAGGTAGACGAAGCTCTCGGTGGAGCGCACGCCGGGGATGGCGCGGATGCGTCGGTTGATGACCTCCAGCAGGTGGTCGTCGTCCTCGCAGACGATCTCCACCATCAGGTCGAAGGAGCCCGCGGTCATCACCACGTACTCGCACTCGGCCATGGAGGTCAGCGCGTCGGCCACGGACTCGACATCGCCCTCGACATGGATGCCGACCATCGCCTGGCGCCGGAAACCCACGGTGAGCGGGTCCGTGACGGCGACGATCTGCATCACGCCCTGGTCGAGCAGCTTCTGGACGCGCTGGCGCACCGCCGCCTCGGACAGGCCGACGGCCTTGCCGATCGCGGCGTACGGCCGGCGGCCGTCCTCCTGGAGCTGTTCGATGATGGCGAGGGAGACGGCATCCAGCTGGGGACTGCCGCTCCTGGACTCGCGGGAGTCCCTGTGCTCTGCGCTTCGACTGGCCACGACCTCACTCTGCATGACGTCTCGACGGTTTCGCAAGCCCATAGCGATGAAATTCGTTGTTTACCTTAGTCGCATCTGCGGATTTCGCAGCCTTGGCGCGATCGGGGGTGTTGAAAACGTGGGACTGGCGATTAGGGTGGGTGTCTCAACCAATGGACAGTTCGACCCGACACAGGAGGCCGGTCAGTGAGCACCGAGCTGCGTCGTCTGCGCAACTACATCGACGGTGAGTTCCGGGACGCCGCCGACGGACGGACCACCGAGGTGGTCAACCCCGCGACGGGCGAGGCGTACGCGACCGCGCCGCTGTCCGGACAGGCGGACGTGGACGCCGCGATGGCCGCGGCCGCCGCCGCCTTCCCCGGCTGGCGCGACACCACCCCCGCCGAGCGCCAGAAGGCCCTCCTGAAGATCGCGGACGCCTTCGAGGAGCGCGCCGAGGACCTCATCGCCGCCGAGGTGGAGAACACCGGCAAGCCGATCGGGCTCACGCGGTCCGAGGAGATCCCGCCGATGGTCGACCAGATCCGGTTCTTCGCCGGTGCGGCGCGGATGCTGGAGGGCCGCTCCGCCGGTGAGTACATGGAGGGGATGACCTCGATCGTCCGCCGTGAGCCGGTCGGTGTCTGCGCCCAGGTCGCGCCGTGGAACTACCCCATGATGATGGCGGTGTGGAAGTTCGCGCCGGCGATCGCCGCGGGCAACACGGTCGTGCTGAAGCCGTCGGACACCACGCCCGCCTCGACGGTCCTCATCGCCGAGATCATCGGGTCGATCCTGCCCAAGGGCGTGTTCAACGTGGTGACGGGCGACCGTGACACCGGGCGCCTCATGGTCGAGCACCCGACCCCCGCGATGGCCTCCATCACCGGGTCCGTGCGCGCCGGCATGTCGGTCGCCGAGTCCGCCTCCAAGGACCTCAAGCGGGTCCACCTGGAGCTGGGCGGCAAGGCGCCGGTCGTCGTCTTCGAGGACAGCGACATCGCCAAGGCCGTCGAGGACATCTCCGTGGCCGGCTTCTTCAACGCCGGGCAGGACTGTACGGCGGCCACGCGCGTGCTGGTGCAGTCGTCCATCCACGACGAGTTCGTGGCGGCGCTGGCGAAGACCGCGGCGGAGACGAAGACGGGCCAGCCGGACGACGAGGACGTGCTGTTCGGCCCCCTCAACAACCCCAACCAGCTCAAGCAGGTCTCCGGGTTCATCGAGCGGCTGCCCGCGCACGCCAAGGTCGAGGCCGGTGGCCACCAGGTCGGCGACAAGGGGTACTTCTACGCCCCGACCGTCGTCTCCGGGCTGAAGCAGGACGACGAGATCATCCAGAACGAGGTCTTCGGGCCGGTCATCACCGTCCAGTCCTTCTCCGACGAGGACCAGGCCGTCGAGTGGGCCAACGGCGTGGACTACGCGCTCGCCTCGTCGGTGTGGACCAAGGACCACGGGCGCGCGATGCGGATGTCCAAGAAGCTGGACTTCGGGTGCGTGTGGATCAACACCCACATTCCGCTGGTGGCGGAGATGCCGCACGGCGGGTTCAAGAAGTCGGGGTACGGCAAGGACCTGTCGGGTTACGGGTTCGACGACTACACGCGGATCAAGCACGTCATGACGTCGCTGGACGCGTGACGCTTCGCTGAGGGGGGCGGATTCGTCTGCGGGGGTGTGGGGGCTGGTTGCGCAGTTCCCCGCGCCCCTTTCGCCCGGGGGCGTCGTGATTCGTCTGCGGGTGCGTCGTGGCTGGTCGCGCAGTTCCCCGCGCCCCTAAGGGTGTTGTGGTGGCCCTGGGTGGGGGTGGGCTCCCGTCCGGGGGCGTCGTGTTTCGTGTGCGGGTGGGTGGGGGCTGGTCGCGCAGTTCCCCGCGCCCCTGGGTGGGGCTTGCGTGGCTTTGCCATCTCTTTGCAACCCGGTTGGGGGTTGGTTCGTCTCTTCGCTCGATCTGTCCCGCAGCCCGCGGGTGGACCGACGAAAGAGAGCGATTGATGCGCCGAACCGGCCTCAGTGCCCTGGCCCTTGCGTGCGCCGCCGTCCTGGCGGGTGTGGTACCCGCGTTCGCCGACGAGACCGCGGCTCCGAGCCCCGTCCCGACCGTGGCGCCCTCCGCGTCCGCCGAACCCAGTGCCGTCCCGACCGTGGCGCCCTCCGCGTCCGCCGAACCCAGTGCCGTCCCGACCGTGGCGCCCTCCGAGGGGCAGGTCTCCGTGGTGCCCACTGGAGCGCCCGACACGGGTGTGGCCTCGTCCGGGTCCGGCGGCTCGGGCGTGCTGGTCGGCGGGGGTGCCGCCTCGGCCGTCGTCCTGGGTGGCGGGGCCGTCCTCCTCGTACGGCGTCGGCGGGCGACCGGCGCGTGAGCCCGCTCTCCAGGCGTGCCTTCACCGCGGCGGCGCTGACCACGCTGGTCGCGGGGTGCGCGGGCGAGGAGACCGGGAACGGGGCCGCGGCGAGCCGCCGCTCGGGTACCCCCTCGGCCGCCGAGTCGGCCACGCGGCACGGCCGTTCGGCCCCGGTGCGGCTGCGGATACCGGGGATCGGGGTCGACAGCCCCGTCATACGGCTGGGGCTGGCCCCGGACGGCACGGTACGGGTGCCCCCGGTCACCGCACACGACCGCGTCGGCTGGTACGAGCACTCCCCGACCCCGGGACAGACCGGACCCTCGGTCCTCCTCGGCCACGTCACGGTCGGCGCGTACGGGGACGGGGTGTTCCGGCGGCTGGGGGAACTGCGCCGGGGCGACCGCGTCGAGGCACGCCTGGAGAACGGCACGACGGTCGGGTTCGCCGTCACGCAGGTCCGTACCGTCGCCAAGGCCGACTTCCCGGCCGAGGCGGTCTACGGGAACGTCGACCGGCCGGAGCTGCGTCTCATCACCTGCGGCGGACCCCGTGACGGTGCCGGGTACCGCGACAACGTGATCGTCTTCGCCGCGTCCACCTCTGCGGGAGAACGTTGAAACGGTCCCGAGAGAGGGCGGCGTCCGAGCTGTTCGCCGCCCTCTACCCACGCCTCGCCGGCTGGTGCCGCCGGCTCGTCGACGACGACGAGACGGCCCACGAGATCGCCTCGGAGGCCTTCACCCGGCTGTGGGCACGCTGGACGGCCGTGGAGGAACCGCGCGGCTTCCTCTACGTCACCGCGGCCAACCTCGTCCGCGACCACTGGCGCAAGCTGGAGCGCGAGCGCCGGGCGGTGCGCCGGGCCGGCAACGAGGCCGCGGTCAGCCCGCACAACGAGCAGGCCGACCCCGCCGTACGACTGCTGGTCCAGTCCCTCCCCGAGCGACTGCGCGTCCCGATCCTGCTCCACTACTACGCTGACATGCCGATCCGAGAGGTGTCCGTGCTGACCGGACGCAAGGAAGGAACCGTCAAGGCCGACCTCCACGCGGCCCGCGAACTGCTCCGCGCCCACCTGAGGAGAAGCCTTGATCACGCGCCCTGACGACGACCCGGACCTCGACCCGGACGACCCGCTCACCATCCTCCTGCGGCCCCCCGCCGACCACCTCGGCCCGCCCGCCGGACGCTACGAGGCGATCCGCCGCGGCGCGACCCGGCGCAAGCTGCTGCGCGCGGCGGCGGGAACCGCCGTGGTCTGCGGGCTCGCCGCCGCCGTCCTGCTGCCGCTGAGGCTGTCGACGTCCGAGGCCCCCGCGTCCCCGGCGGTCCCGCTCGCACCGCCACCCGCGAGCAGCTCCCCGACCGTGCCGCCGCCCCCATCGGGTGACCGACCCTCGGACGACCCGCCTACGGCCGACCAGCCTTCGGCCGTGCCGTCCGCGCCGGCGACGTCGGTACCCGTCAGCCCCGGCGTCCCCTCCGCCTCGCCGTCCACGGCGCCCACCGCCACCGCCGCGCCGACGCCCATGGTGCCGACGCCCACGGAGCAGCCGTAGAAGCGACCGTCGAAAGATATTTTGAACATGTTCAATTCCGGGCGTACGCTCCTGCCATGAGCGACAGAGCCGCCCTGCTGAAGGGCATTCGCGCCTGGTTGGTCCTGTTCGTCGTGTGCCTCGTGCTCAGCGGCGCCACGGCGTTCCCCCTCGTCCACGAACTGCGCTGGACCGAGGACCTGTTGCGGCACCTGCCCGCCCCCGACCCCCTGATGGACTGGATCGTGCGGGTCCGCCAGGGCCTCGACACCGCCGACAGCGACTACCCCTTCCTCCTCTACGGCACCGACTGGCTGGCCTTCGCCCACCTCGTCATCGCGGTCGCCTTCTACGGCGTGTACCGCGACCCCGTCCGCAACATCTGGGTCGTCGAGTTCGCGATGATCGCCTGCGCCGGGATCATCCCGCTCGCGCTGATCTGCGGGCCGATCCGGGGCATCCCGTTCTGGTGGAGCGTGATCGACATGTCGTTCGGGGTGTTCGGGGTGATCCCCCTGTATGTCGTCCGCCGGAAGATCAAGCGGCTGGAGGCGCTCACTCCGGGCAACGCCTGGGCCGTGCCCGCTACTTGAGCGCGGCCATGATGATCCCGGTGACGACCGGGTTCGCGTCCGCGCTCTTCGCGTCGGTGGCGTTGACCGAGTAGGCGAGGGTGCGGCTGAGGTCCTTGGTCGCGGCGATCGCCGAGTTGTAGCCGTACCGGCCGCCGGACTTGACCCAGTAGACCGTCCCGCCGATCTCGAAGCGCTGGAGGCCGCCCGCGCTGTAGCTCGCGCCGGTGACGTCCGTCGGGACCGCGAAGACCTCCTCCATCCGTGACTTCGGCACGATCCGTCCCTGGAAGAGCGCGGTGATCAGGCGTTCCAGGTCCGCGGTCGTGGAGATCATGTCCCCGGCCGCGAACCGGTCCGCCTGGTTCCACTCCGTGACGTCCAGGAACTCGACGGTCCCGTCGGCCCGTTCGACCCTCTGGTAGCCGAGGTTGTGCGGGCCGCGTATGCGGGGGTCGGTGCCCGGGAAGTAGGTGTCCCGCATGCCGGCCGGCGCGAGGACCAGCCGGGTGGCCTCGGAGGCGTACGGCCGCCCGGTCACCCTCTCGATCAGCAGGCCGAGGAACGTGTAGTTGATGTTGAGGTAGTGCTGCTGCTTCCCGGGGCAGAACTCCGGTTTCTTCGCACCCGCCGACGCGGCGACCCGCTGCGGGTGAGCGTGTCGAAGCGGTGGGCGTACACCTCCTCGAAGGTGGTGCCGAGGCCGTCGCCGGCCGGGATGCCACTGGTGTGGTCGAGCAACTGCCGTACGGCGATGGGCCGGAACTGCTTGCCGAGCAGGCCGGGCAGATAGTGCTGGACCGGCCTGTCCAGGTCGATGTGTCCCTCGGCCGCCAGGCGCAGCACGGCCGCCGCCGTCACCACCTTCGTCGTCGATCCGGCCCGGAACCGCGCGTCCGGGTCAGCCGCCCGGCCGCTCGCCAGGTCGTGCACGCCCGCGCTGCCCCGCCACCTGCCGCCGCACCCACCGACCCGGACGAGCGCGGCGGTCGCGTCCGCGTTCGGGAGCCCGGTGAGCGCGGCGCTCAGAGCCTTGGCGTCCGGCGCCTTCGAGGTGCACTCGGCGGCGGGCGGTGCCGCGGCGAACGCGGGGGCCACGAGGGGCCCGGCGGCGAGGGCGAGAGCCAGGGAGAGGGTGACGGCAGACGTCCGGGTGCGCATCTGATGCTCCAAGCGATCGGTGTGGTGATCATCGTCCGCCGGTACGCGCCCCCCGGGATCGTCGGCGAGGAGGGCACCGCACCCTGGCGGGACCCTGAGCAACTTCCCTGCCCGGTAAGGGTGTTGTGCGGGGCCGGCCCCTAGGGGAGGCTGCGGCGCACGAAAAACCGTTATCCCGGAAGCCTTCACGCCGTCTCCACCTTGTGATCCCCGGCACAGCCGGACCCCGGGGCCGCCTGAGAGGGTGCGTGCAGAACCGAACCGAGGGACGGAACGACGTGGACACGCGGCAGTGGCGCGACACCATCGCGGCCGCGCAGGCCGGTGACCGGCAGGCGCTGGACGACCTGGTCGCGGGCTGGCTGCCGCTGGTCTACAACATCGTCGGCCGCGCCCTGAACGGCCACGCCGACGTCGACGACGTCGTGCAGGAGACCATGCTGCGGGCGGTCGACAACCTCGTCTCGCTGCGGGACCCGGACAGCTTCCGGTCCTGGCTCGTCGCCATCGCCATGCGCCAGATACGGGACCGGTCCCGGCGCCGGGCCGCTCCTGCCCCGCTCGACGAGTCCGGTGCGCGCGACACCGTCGACTTCGCCGAACTCACCGTCCTCAGGCTCCAGTTGGACGGGCAGCGGCGCGAGGTCGCGGAGGCGGTGCGCTGGCTCGACGACGAGGACCGGCAGTTGTTGTCGCTGTGGTGGCTGGAGGTCGCGGGCGAGCTGACCCGGCGGGAACTGGCCGCCGCCGTCGGCATCAGCCGGCAGCACGCGGCGGTGCGCGTCCAGCGGATGAAGGAGCGCCTGGAGACCTCCCGCGGCATCGTCCGCGCCCTCGACGGCGCCTGCCCCGACCTGCGCGAGGCGACCGGCCGCTGGGACGGGCGGCCCGACTCCGTCTGGCGCAAGCGACTGGCCCGGCACATTCGCGGCTGCGGCTCCTGCGGAATCACCCGCGAGACCGTCGTACCGGCGGAACGCCTGCTCGTCGGTATCGCCCTCGTCCCGCTCCCCGCGGGCCTCACCCTCTCCGTGGCCCTCGGCGGCAAGACGGCGGCAGCGGCGGCGGGGGCCGCCTCCGTGGGCTGGTCCGCGAAGGCGATGGCCGCGCTCACCCAGCCCTTCGTCGCGGTGACGGCGGGGGCGACGATCGTGGCGGGCGGCGCGTACGTCGTCACCCAGCCCCCGGACAGCCCGCCGCCGCGCGTCACCGCCGACCCCACGGCGGCGAGCACGGCCCGACCGCCGGTGACGGCCTCACCGTCGGCGGTGGCGCCCCCCTCGCCGTCGCCCACCCCGTCGCGGGAGAAGGCCGATCGCCATGGCCCCTACGGCCTCTACGGCACGGTCGTCGACGCCGTGGATCAGGCCCCCGACCCGTCCGCCGAACCCGCCGCCCTGCCGCACCGCCCCGAGTCCGGCATCACCAGCACCTGGGGCGCCAAGGCCGTCATGCAGCACCGCGGCGAGAAGGTGACGCTCAGCGGGCAGGGCTACGTCCTGGTCCGCTGGCAGATCGCCCCGCAGTCACGCGCCGGCGGGCTGACCATGCCGACCTGGACGGGCCTGAAGGGCGAGCTCTTCCACGTCGCGTCCGGCGGCGGCCGCCGTATGGACGACGTCTACACCGGCACCGACACGACGGGCATGGGCAGCCCATCCCTCGGCTGGACGGTCCTGCCAGACGGCACCCAGCAGATGTGGCAGAACGAGTACTTCTACCTGGACGGCACCGTCACCCTCCACCAGAACGAACGCGGCGCCGACTACGGCCTCATCGTCTTCCCCTCCACCTGGCAGGCGGCCCAGGACGACGTCCGGTACGGCCCCCCGCAGGGCGCGGTCCGCTACGGCCTGGTCCGCGACAACGGCAAGGACACCGCGCCGGTCCCGCAGTACGTCACCCGGGAGAATCCCGCCGATCCGGCGACGGTGCCCCAGCGCTCCCGCGTGTAACGGCCCCGCGCCTCCGTCGCCTCGCCGCCGTGCTCGAAGGCCCGGGCTCAGGGCTGTCAGCCGGCGTCGCGCAGGGCGCAGAGGGCGTCGACGCGGTTCGTGGTGATCGAGTCGACGCCCGCCGCGATGAGACGGCGCATCGAGCGGACCGTGTCGGGGGTCCAGACGGAGACGAGGTAGCCGTCGCGGTGGACGCGCCCGGTGAGGGCCTTGTCGACCAGCCCGAAGCGGTAGTTGAGCCAGCGCGGGCGGACCGCCGCCAGCAGCGCGGGCCGCGGCGGGGCCAGCGACGTCCAGGTCAGGGCGATCTCGGCGGCCGGGTCGGCGGCCCGTACGGCGAGCATGGCCTGGGCGCCGGCGCAGTAGTACACCCGGTCCTCGGCGCCGCACTCCCGGACGACGTCCGCGACCCGGCGGGCCGCCCGCACGTCCGGTGCGCCCGGCAGGTCGAGCATCAGCCGGGCCCCTTCGGAGACCGCCAGCGCCTCGGCCAGCGTCGGCACCCTGCCGTCGGTGAGGCCGCGGACCTCGTCCGACGACAGGGACGTGAGCGGCCGGTCGTGCTCCCACAGCCGCTTCAGCGTGTGGTCGTGCAGCAGCACGGGGACGCCGTCCCGGGTGAGGCGTACGTCGATCTCGACGGCGTCCGCGCCCAGGTCGAGCGCGGAGCGCACGGAGTCGAGCGTGTTCTCACGGACGCGGTAGGGGTCGCCGCGATGCGCCACGGCGGTCAGCTTCTGCATGCGCCCATTGTGGTGGTCCGGTCCCGGCGGGGCGGGGTCAGGGCGCGAGCCACGCCGCGGTGTACGTGTCGATCTCGTCCTTGATCCTGGCCTTGCCGGGCTCGTCGAGGAAGGAGACCTCGACCGCGTTCTTGGCGAGCTCGGCCAGACCCCGCTCGTCGAGGTCGAGGAGCCGGGCGGCGACCGCGTACTCGTTGTTGAGGTCGGTGCCGAACATGGGCGGGTCGTCGGAGTTCACGGTGACGATGACCCCGGCCTTCACGAACTCCTTGATCGGGTGCTCGTCGAGGGTGCGGACCGCGCGGGTGGCGATGTTGGAGGTGGGGCACACCTCCAGCGCGATTCGCTCCCGGGCGAGGTGCGCGAGGAGCTTCTCGTCCTGTGCGGCGCTGGTGCCGTGTCCGATGCGCTCGGCACCGAGGTGGGTCAGCGCGTCCCACACCGTCTGCGGGCCGGTCGTCTCACCGGCGTGCGGCACGGAGTGCAGACCGGCGGCGATCGCGCGGTCGAAGTACGGCTTGAACTGCGGGCGGCCCACGCCGATCTCGGGTCCGCCGAGTCCGAAGGAGACCAGGCCCTCGGGGCGCAGCCGGTCGTCGGTGGCGAGCCGGACCGTCTCCTCGGCGGAGACCAGCCCCGCCTCGCCGGGGATGTCGAAGCACCAGCGCAGCACGGTCCCGAACTCGGCCTCGGCCGCCTTGCGGGCGTCCTCGATCGCGTCCATGAAGGCCCGCTCGTCGATGCCCCGGCGGGTGGAGGAGAACGGCGTGATGGTCAGCTCGGCGTAGCGCACCTGCTGCCTCGCCAGCTCCCGGGCCACCTCGTACGTCAGCAGGCGCACGTCCTCCGGGGTGCGGATCAGGTCCACGACGGACAGGTACACGTCGATGAAGTGGGCGAAGTCCGTGAAGGTGAAGTAGTCGGCCAGGGCCTCGGGGTCGGTGGGGACCTTGGAGTCGGGGTGGCGGGTGGCCAGTTCGGAGACGATCCGGGGGGAGGCGGAGCCGACGTGGTGGACGTGCAGTTCGGCCTTGGGCAGCGAGGCGATGAAGGCGTGCAGGTCGCGCGGGACGCTGGGGTCGATGAGGTGCTCGGTCAAGGTTCCTCCCCGGAACGGCGCCCTCGGCCGGCGAGCGGCGGGGCGCGGGTGATCGGCTGATCGATGACTCGGGATCATCGTAGGCCGCCGGGGTGGGCGAAGGAGCCCTGCCCGTAGCATGACGGGCAGACGACGGAGGGGGCCCCGACCATGTCCGACGAGGCGCGACGACCGCAGGACGAGGCGCGAGGGGCGACCGCGTCACCGGGGTCCGGGGACGGACGGGACGAGACCCGGACTCCTGGGGTCGGGCTGGACAAGCGGGGCGCGGAGGACGCGGGGCGGCGCTCGGCGTCGGCGGGGGAGGACCGGGGCGAGCGGTCGCCTGCGGGGGCGGCTGAGGATGGCCGGGGTGAGCGGCGTGCCGTGGTGTCGGCTCAGGGCGGTGGGGGTGAGCAGCATCCCGCGGGGGCGTCCCAGGACGGTCGGGAAGAGCGGCGTCCTGCGGTGTCGGCCCAGGACGGCCGGGGTGAGCGGCATCCCGTGGTGTCGGCCCAGGACGGCCGGGGTGAGCAGCATCCCGTGGTGTCGGCCCAGGACGGTCAGGGTGAGCAGCATCCCGCGGTGTCCGCCCAGTACGGTCAGGGTGAGCCGCCGTCGTCGGGGACACGCGCGGACGGTCCGGGCGAGCCGTCGTCGCCGGGGGCCCGCGCGGACGGTCCGGGCGAGCGTGCCTCCTGGGCCCCGCCGGTGAGGGACGAGGCCGCCGAGCCGGCCGCGTCCGCGGAGGACGTGCCGTTCGCACCCGCCGGTGGCGACACCCTCGCCGAGCACACCTCTCGGTCCTGGCCGCCGCCCTCCGTGCACGACCAGCGGACGGTCGCGTCGATGCCCGGCGGCGACGGCACGGCCCCGGGGCAGCCCGGCACGCCGCCGCCGCCGACCCGACCGTGGGCCGATCCGTCCGCCTCGCCCGACCGGCCCTCCGCGGCGCCGGGGGTGACCGGCGACGCCGCCGGTCCGGTGAGCGCCGGGTTCGATTCCTTCGGGCCACCGGAGACGTTGGTGAGTGGTCCGGCCGAGCCTGACGCGCGTCCGTCGGGTCCGGGCGGTGCGCCCGCGAACCCCTTCGCCCCGCCCTCCGCCCCGGTGAACGCCGGGTTCGATTCCTACGGCCGGACGGAAACCCCGGCGAGCGGACCGGCCAACCCCTTCGCCCCACCGCAGCAGGCGTCTCCCGCGAACCCCTTCGCCCCGCCGCAGACCGGCCCGACCCCCTACGGCCAGGACAGCCACGTCCCGCCGCCCCCCATCGCCCCCGACGGCCCGGGCCGGCTGCCCTACGGGTATCCCGGCGGCGGTGGGTACGGATACCCGGGTGGCGCGCCGCAGGGGTACTACGGCTGGCCCGGTGCGCAGGCTCTGCCGAGCAACGGGATGGGCACCGCCGGTCTGGTGCTCGGTGTGCTGTCCGCCCTGGTCTTCTGCCTCTGGCCGCTGGCGATCGTCCTCGGCGTCCTCGGCGTGATCTTCGGCGCGATCGGCAGGGGCAAGGCCCGCAGGGGCGTGGCCACCAACCCCGGTCAGGCTCTCGCGGGGGTCATCTGCGGGGCCGCGGGCATCGCACTCGGCATCGGCATGGCCGTGATCCTTTTCGCGACGTAGACGAGAGCGCTGGTATCTGCCACGCCTGGCCGGGAGCCGGGAGCCGGGAGCCGGGAGCCGGGAGCCGGGAGCCGGGAGCCGGGAGCCGGGAGCCGGGAGCCGGGAGCCGGGAGCCGGGAGCCGGGAGCCGG
>NZ_JBIRUZ010000011.1:0-100028 GCF_044386545.1 Streptomyces sp. NPDC020489 | reverse complement strand
GGGGGTGTGGGGAGGGGGCCGCTCGGAGATCGGGTGTTCGGGGTGACGACGTTCAGGACGGGGTGGGGCGCCGCAGACCCGAACCTCTCAAACCCCCCGCAACCGCTCCCGCGCCGCCATCAGCGCGAACCCCAGCAGGTTCGGCCCCCGCCACCGCTCCGGATCCAGTGCCCCCTCGTCCGTGGCTGCGAGCCCGATCCCCCACACCCGGTCCACCGGACTGGCCTCCACCAGCACTCGCTCTCCGGTGCCCAGGAGGAACGACCGCAGCCCGTCGTCCGAGCCGAACTTGTGGACGCTGCCCTCGACGACGATGCCGAAGCGCTCCCGCTCCCAGGTCGCGTCGTCGAAGCCCCGGACCAGGCGCCCCTCCTTCTTGGCGAGCGACGGGTGGTCCGCGGCCAGGACCCGCCGCTCCGCCTCCGCGTCCCCGAAGAGCCGCGCCTTGCCCGCCATCATCCAGTGCTCGGCGGTCGCGTACGTCACCCCGTCCACCACGAACGGCGACGGCCACCACTGGCTCAGACAGCTCGCGCCGAGCCGGCCGTCCGGCAGTGGGCGGTGTCCCCAGAAGGACAGGTACTTGACCCTCGCCCCCGCTCGGACCGTCCTGACCAGGGTGTCCCGAGAATCGATCGTCGTCATGCATGCGAGTCTGGCAGCCACCACTGACATTCCGTCCTGGCTTTTCCATGTCGGCTCGACACCTGGTCGACAGATTCCGTCGCGTAACTAAAAGGCAACAACGGAATCCCTTGTCGGACGCCACTTGCTCTGTCAGGATCGGCACTCAAATCGAGCTGGAGCTACGCATCCGTCCACGGGAACGTGGGCCGGCGGCGGAGGAGAGCGACATGCACAAGCCGGGCAACGTCACCCCGGACCGATTCCCCGCGCAGGAACGCTTCGCGGACGGTGCGCAGTACATCTCGGGCCGCCTCACCCAGGGCACCTCGGGGCGTACGCACGCGGTCGTGGACCCGTCGACCGGCGAGGAGGTGTACACCTACGAGCTGGCGAGCACCGCCGACGTGGACGCGGCCGTCGCCGCGGCCCGGGAGGCCTTCCCCGGCTGGGCGGCCACCACCCCGGGCGAGCGCTCGGACGCGCTGCACCGCTTCGCCGCCGTGCTCGCCGACCGCGCCGAGGACTTCGCCCGCGCCGAGTCCCTCCAGTGCGGCAAGCCGCTCAAGCTCACCCGTGAGTTCGACGTGCCGGGGACCATCGACAACACCGCCTTCTTCGCGGGTGCCGCCCGGCACCTCCAGGGCCAGTCGGCGGGGGAGTACTCCGGCGACCACACCTCGTACGTGCGGCGCGAGCCGATCGGTGTCGTGGGCTCCATCGCGCCCTGGAACTACCCCCTCCAGATGGCCGCGTGGAAGATCCTCCCGGCGATCGCCGCGGGCAACACCATCGTGCTCAAGCCCGCCGAGCTCACCCCGCTGACCTCGCTGCTGTTCGCCCGGGCCGCCACCGACGCCGGGATCCCCGACGGGGTCGTCAACATCGTCAACGGCACCGGCAAGGACGTGGGCGAGCACCTCGTCGGACACCCCGACGTGGCCATGACCTCCTTCACCGGGTCGACGGCGGTGGGCAAGCGGGTCGCCGAGATCGCGACGGCGACCGTCAAGCGGCTGCACCTCGAACTCGGCGGCAAGGCGCCCTTCGTCGTCTTCGACGACGCCGACCTCGACGCCGCCGTCAACGGTGCCGTCGCGGGCGCGCTCATCAACACCGGCCAGGACTGCACGGCGGCCACGCGCGCGTACGTGCAGCGGCCCCTCTACGAGGCGTTCGTCGAGAAGACCGCCGCGTTGATGGAGTCGGTCCGCCTCGGTGACCCCTTCGCCCCCGGTACCGACCTCGGCCCGCTCATCTCGCACGTCCAGCGGGACCGGGTGGCCGGCTTCGTGGACCGCGCGCGTGCCTACGCGCGCGTGGTGACCGGCGGCGAGGCTCCTCAGGGAGACCTCAAGAGCGGCGCGTACTATCGGCCCACCCTGGTCGCGGACGCCGCCCAGGACAGCGAGATCGTCCAGTCCGAGCTGTTCGGTCCCGTCCTCGTGGTGCTGCCCTTCGACAGCGACGACGAGGGCATCCGGCTCGCCAACGACACCCCGTACGGGCTCGCCGCCTCCGCGTGGAGCCGGGACGTCTACCGGGCGAACCGGGCGACACGCGAGATCCAGGCCGGGTGCGTGTGGGTCAACGACCACATCCCGATCATCAGCGAGATGCCCCACGGCGGATACAAGGCGTCCGGCTTCGGCAAGGACATGTCCTCGTACTCGTTCGAGGAGTACACGCAGATCAAGCACGTCATGTTCGACAATACGGCGGTCGTCAGGAAGGACTGGCACCGCACGATCTTCGGGGACCGATAGCAGCTCAGGCCGCCCGACCCGCGGCCGACCACTCCCGAAAGGGCACCACGCGCATGGAGCAGTACGAGCCCGACCGCCTGAGCCCGGCCCAAGTGGCCGCCATGCGGCGCAGCTTCCAGGGCGGCCGGGCCGCCATGACCCGGCGGTCCGTGTTGCGCGCCTCGGCGGGCGGCGCGCTCGCCGTCGGCGGTCTCGGGGCGCTGACCGGCTGCGGCATCCCCGCTGCGGGCGACACCAAGGGCGGCGTCTCCGCGGAGGACCACTCGGCCGAGGAGAAGACCGTCAGCTTCTCCAACTGGACCGAGTACATCGACGTGGACGAGAGCGAGAAGCACCACCCCACGCTCGACCAGTTCAAGCGGCGCACCGGCATCTCGGTCAAGTACACCGAGGACATCAACGACAACGTCGAGTTCTTCGGCAAGATCAAGCCGCAACTCGCCGCCGGCCAGGACACCGGCCGCGACATCATCGTCCTCACCGACTGGCTCGCCGCCCGGCTCATCCGGCTCGGGTGGGTCCAGAAACTGGACCCGTCCCACCTGCCGCACGCGTACACCAACCTGTCGGCGCAGTTCCGCAACCCCGACTGGGACCCCGGGCGGGCCTACTCCTACGTCTGGCAGGGCATCTCCACCGTCATCGCCTACAACAAGAAGGCGCTCGACGGCGTCGAGGTCAGGTCGGTCTCGGATCTGCTCGACAACCCCAAGCTCAAGGGCAAGGTCGGCTTCCTGTCGGAGATGCGCGACAGCGTCGGCATGACCCTGCTCGACATGGGCAAGGACCCGGCGAACTTCACCGCCGACGACTACGACGCCGCGATCGCGCGTATCCAGAAGGCCGTCGACAAGGGCCAGATCCGCCGCTTCACCGGCAACGACTACACCTCGGACCTGAGCAGCGGCGACTTCGCGGCCTGTATCGCCTGGGCCGGTGACGTCGTCCAGCTCAAGGCCGACAGCCCGGACATCGACTTCCTGATCCCGGACAGCGGTTACATCACGTCGACCGACAACATGCTCATCCCCAACAAGGCCCGGCACAAGACGAACGCCGAGCGGCTCATCGACTTCTTCTACGAGCCGAAGCCGGCCGCCGAGCTCGCCGCGTACATCAACTACGTGACGCCCGTCGACGGGGTGAAGGCGGAGCTGGAGAAGCTCGACCCGGACGCGGCGAACAACCCGCTGATCATCCCGGACAAGGCCATGGCCGCGAAGTCCCACGCCTTCCGCTCGCTGAGCTCGAAGGAAGAGACCGAGTTCGAAGTGAAGTTCGCGAAGCTGACTGGGGCGTGACCATCGTGACCGACAAGACCGCCAAGAACGGCAACACCGACAAGACCGACACCACCGGTGACGTCCGCCTCTCGGGCATCAGCAAGACGTACGACAACGGCTTCACCGCCGTACAGCCGCTGGACCTGACCGTGCCGCAGGGCTCCTTCTTCGCCCTGCTCGGCGCCTCCGGCTGCGGCAAGACCACCACCCTGCGGATGATCGCGGGCCTCGAGGAGCCCACCACAGGCACCGTCTCGCTCGGCGAGCAGGACGTGACCCGGCTGCCGCCCTACAAGCGGCCGGTGAACACGGTCTTCCAGTCCTACGCCCTCTTCCCGCACCTCGACATCTTCGAGAACGTCGCCTTCGGCCTGCGCCGGCGCGGCATCAAGAGCGTGAAGAAGCAGGTCGAGGACATGCTGGAGCTGGTCCAGCTCGGTGAGCAGGCGCGCAAGAAGCCGCACCAGCTCTCCGGCGGCCAGCAGCAGCGAGTCGCGGTCGCCCGCGCGCTGATCAACACCCCCAAGGTGCTCCTCCTCGACGAGCCCCTCGGCGCCCTCGACCTCAAGCTGCGCCGCCAGATGCAGCTGGAGCTCAAGCGCATCCAGACCGAGGTCGGCATCACCTTCGTCCATGTCACGCACGACCAGGAGGAGGCCATGACCATGGCCGACACGGTCGCCGTGATGAACGCGGGCCGCGTGGAGCAGCTCGGCTCGCCGGCCGACCTGTACGAGAACCCGCGGACGACGTTCGTCGCGAACTTCCTCGGCACCTCGAACCTGATCGAGGCGGAGGTCGACGCGAAGAGCGGCGACGACATCGTCCTGAAGGCCGGCGGCGGCAAGCTCGTCCTGCCCGAGTCGCGATGTTCGGCGCCCACCCGGACCGGCGGCAAGGTGCTGGTCGGGGTCCGCCCGGAGAAGATCTCCCTCACCCACGCCGACGACGCGGGCCAGATCCCCGAGGGCCGCAACCGCATCACCGGCACGATCGCCAACGGCAGTTTCATCGGCGTCTCCACGCAGTACGTCATCGACAGCGCGGTCTGCCCCGAGTTCGAGGTCTACGTCCAGAACATCGAGCGGGACCCCCGGCTGGTGCCCGGCGCCGACGTCGTCCTGCACTGGAGCCCGGCGCACACCTTCGGCCTCGACGCCTCCCAGGACATCGACGCCGGTGTCGAGGAAGAGGTCGCCTGATGGCCACGCTCACCGAGGCGCCGCCGCCCCTCTCCCCGACGGCGCCCGAGAAGAAGCCCCCGCGCAGGCGTGGCCGCCTGGTGCCGTACTGGCTGCTGCTGCCCGGCATCCTGTGGCTGCTGGTGTTCTTCGCGCTGCCGATGATCTACCAGGCCTCCACGTCCGTGCAGACGGGGTCCCTGGAGGAGGGCTACAAGGTCACCTGGCACGTCGCCACCTACTGGGACGCGCTGTCCGAGTACTGGCCGCAGTACCTGCGCTCGATCCTGTACGCGGGTTCGGCGACGATCCTGTGCCTGATCCTGGGCTACCCGCTGGCCTACCTCATCGCCTTCCGGGCGGGCCGCTGGCGGAACCTGATCATGATCCTGGTGATCGCCCCCTTCTTCACCAGCTTCCTGATCCGCACCCTCGCCTGGAAGACGATCCTCGCGGACGGCGGCCCGGTCGTCGGCGCCCTCGACACCCTGCACGTCCTGGACGTCACCAGCTGGCTCGGCTGGACCACCGGCGACCGCGTGCTGGCCACGCCGATGGCGGTGGTGTGCGGTCTGACGTACAACTTCCTGCCGTTCATGATCCTGCCGCTCTACACCTCCCTGGAGCGCATCGACACCCGTCTCCACGAGGCCGCGGGCGACCTGTACGCCAAGCCGGTCACGACCTTCCGCAAGGTCACCTTCCCGCTGTCGATGCCCGGTGTGGTCTCCGGCACGCTGCTGACGTTCATCCCCGCCGCCGGTGACTACGTCAACGCCGACCTGCTCGGCTCGACGGACACCCGCATGGTCGGGAACGTCATCCAGTCCCAGTTCCTGCGGATCCTGGACTATCCGACGGCGGCGGCGCTCTCCTTCATCCTGATGGCCGCCATCCTCGTCATGGTCACGGTCTACATCCGCAGGTCCGGAACGGAGGATCTGGTTTAAATGGCCTTCGTCAACTGGCTCAAGCGCAAATTCGTCGTCATCGCGGGACTGCTCACGCTCGGATATCTGCTGCTGCCCAACATCGTCGTGACGGTGTTCTCCTTCAACAATCCGAAGGGGCGCTTCAACTACGAATGGCAGCAGTTCTCCCTGGACGCCTGGAAGGACCCGTGCGGGGTCGCCGGCATGTGCGACTCGCTGTCGCTCAGTCTCCAGATCGCGTTCTGGGCGACGATCGGCGCCACCGTCCTGGGCGCGATGATCGCCTTCGCGCTGGTCCGCTACCGCTTCCGGGCGCGCGGCGCCGTGAACTCGCTGATCTTCCTGCCGATGGCGATGCCCGAGGTCGTCATGGCCGCCTCGCTGCTCACCCTGTTCCTCAACCTGGGCGCGCAGCTGGGCTTCTGGACGATCCTCATCGCCCACATCATGTTCTGCCTCAGCTTCGTCGTCACGGCCGTCAAGGCGCGGGTGATGTCCATGGACCCGAGGCTGGAGCAGGCCGCGCAGGACCTCTACGCCGGCCCGTTCCAGACCTTCGTCCGGGTCACCCTGCCGATCGCGGCCCCCGGGATCGCGGCGGGCGCGCTGCTCGCCTTCGCGCTCTCCTTCGACGATTTCATCATCACCAATTTCAACGCGGGCTCGACCGTCACCTTCCCCATGTTCGTCTGGGGTTCGGCGCAGCGCGGCACACCCGTTCAGATCAACGTGATCGGCACGGCCATGTTCCTGGTCGCCGTCCTTCTCGTCCTGACCTCTATGGTCGTCAGCAATCGCCGTAACAAGCAAAAGGCCTAGCCTCACCGGTCCGGCCCTTTGCGAAAAACCCTGGTAGGGAGTTGAAATCATGGCCCCGAGCGCCATGAGCCGTGGCAGTCATCCGATCAAGGCACTCTCCGAAGCGCGGCCGGTCCCGTACTGGCTGGACGACCCCGGCAAGCCCGACCCGGAACCCGCCCTCACCGGCCCCGAGACCTGCGACCTGCTGGTCGTCGGCGGCGGCTACAGCGGACTGTGGACCGCGCTCCTCGCCAAGGAGCGCGACCCGGGGCGGGACGTGGTCCTGCTGGAGGGCCGCGAGGTGGGCTGGGCCGCCTCGGGCCGCAACGGGGGCTTCTGTGCCGCCTCCCTCACCCACGGGCTGCCCAACGGGCTGACCCGCTGGCCGGACGAGATCCACACCTTGCAGAAGCTGGGCGCCCGCAACCTCGACGAGATCGAGAAGGCGGTCGCCCGCTACTCCCTCGACTGCGACTTCGAGCGCACCGGCGAGATCGACGTCGCCACCGAGACGTACCAGGCGTGGGAACTGCGCGACTGGTACGAGGAGATGGAGCGCGAGGGCCTCGCCGAGGGCGTCGAATGGCTGGACGCGGAGGCGGTACGCGAACAGGTCGACTCACCGACCTTCCAGGGCGGCCTGTGGGACCGCCGAGGCGTGGCGATGCTCAACCCGGCCAAGCTGGCCTGGGGCCTCAAGCGCGCCTGCCTCGACCTCGGCGTCCGGATCCACGAGCACACCCCCGCCCTGACGCTGAAGCAGTACGGCGCCGGCATGGGCGTACGCACCCCCTACGGCTCGGTCCGCGCCCGCAAGGTCGCGCTCGGCACCAACATCTTCCCCAACCTGGTCCGGCGGGTGCGCCCGTACACCGTCCCGGTCTACGACTACGCGCTGATGACCGAGCCGCTGAGCGGCGAGCAGCTCGCGCGGATCGGCTGGAAGAACCGGCAGGGACTGGGGGACTCGGCGAACCAGTTCCACTACTTCCGGCTGTCGGCCGACAACCGGATCCTGTGGGGCGGTTACGACGCGGTCTATCCGTACGGCGGTCGCGTCCGCGCCGAGTACGACGACCGGCCGGAGACCTACGCCAAGCTCGCCGAGCACTTCTTCACCTGCTTCCCGCAGCTGGAGGACGTGCACTTCACGCACGCGTGGGGCGGCGCCATCGACACCTGCTCGCGCTTCTCGGCGTTCTTCGGCACCGCGCACCACGGCAACGTGGCCTACGCGGCGGGCTATACGGGCCTCGGCGTCGGCGCGACCCGGTTCGGCGCCGACGTGATGCTGGACCTGCTCGACGGCGAGGTCACCGAGCGGACCTCGCTGGAGATGGTCCGCAAGAAGCCGCTGCCGTTCCCGCCCGAGCCGTTCGCCTGGACCGGCATCGCGCTGACCAAGTGGTCACTGGCCCGGGCCGACTCCCGCGGCGGGCGGCGCAACCTGTGGCTGAAGGCGATGGACAGGCTGGGGCTCGGCTTCGACAGCTGAACCCTGTGCGGTGGGCCTCGGACGCTCCGGGTGTGATCCGGTTCACTCCAACGGGGTCCCGGAACCCGCGTAATGCTCCCGCACGGACCTCCCTCTCCCTCGTGACGCGACCCGCGTCCACGAAGGAACAGGGAGGTCTTCTCATGACTGGGGCGAAGACGGCGGTCGAGTGGCTGGCATCGGTGGCTCCGGATCCCGAGGCCTGCCGCTGGGAATGGGAGCGCAATCCCCTCGGGGTCGCGCTGCTGCCCGCCGGCAAGGCCTGGGACGTGCTCATCCTGCCGGGCGAGCTGGGCTATCCCACGCTCGACGTCCTCACCCGCATCATCGACCAACCGGGCCCGGTGCTGGCCGACTTCGGCGACGCCCGGATGGGTTTCCTGGTGCCGCCGGGCACGGCCGCGCGCTGGGTCGGCACGGGGATCCGCACCGCCGGTGCGGGGACCTGGATCGTCGTGCCGTACCCGGGCCGTTCCACCGGCGGTGTCCGCTGGCTGGTCCCGCCGGACGGCTCCGGCACCCTGACCGATCCGGCACTCCTCGAACTGGCGATGCACGAGGCGGCGGCGGGCCTGGCGGAGGAGGACGGATAGGCGGTTGTCCGAGGTCTTGACAACCTGATTGGTCTGGACCAAATTGGGTGCGCTCCACCCTCCAATTCCCCCAGCTCCGGAGGCACTTGTGGACCGCACCAGACCTGTCGTCGCCGCCCTCACGGCCACACTCCTGGCCGCAGGCGGCGTCACCGCGCTCTCGTCGGCCGCCCGTGCGGCCGACGCGGACCTCGCACGCAACGGCGGCTTCGAGGCCGGCCTCGACGGCTGGGCCTGTTCGGCCGGCACCCCGGTCAACAGCCCGGTGCGCAGCGGAAGTCGGGCCCTCCAGGCGACCCCCGCCGGTGGCGACAACGCCCGGTGCGCCCAGACCGTGACCGTGAAACCCGGCGCCCAGTACACGCTCACCGGCCATGTGCGCGGCTCGTACGTGTACCTCGGCGCGAGCGGCACCGGCACCACGGACGTCTCCACCTGGACCCAGTCCGCCCCGACCTGGCAGCAGCTCACCACGACCTTCCGCACCGGCCCCGCCACCACCCGGGTCACGATCTACACCCACGGCTGGTACGGCACGGGCGCCTACCACGCCGACGACATCTCGCTCACCGGCCCCGGCGTCGACGCCGGTCAGCCTCCCGCCACGCCCGCCGCTCCGGTCGTCGGCACGGTCACCTCCTCCAGCGTGGCCCTGTCCTGGCCGCCGGTCACCGGCGCCACGAGCTACGCCGTGTACCGGGACGGGACCAGGGCCCAGACGGTGAACGGGACATCGGCCACGATCGCCGGGCTCACCCCGTCGACCGCGTACGCCTTCCAGATCACCGCTCTCAACGACGCCGGTGAGTCCGCGCGATCGGCCACCGTCACCGCGACCACCACCACCGGCTCGGGCGGCTCGACCGACCTGCCCGCCCACGCCCTCGTCGGCTACCTCCACGCGAGCTTCGCCAACGGCTCCGGCTACACGCGCCTGGCCGACGTGCCCGACAGCTGGGACGTCATCGACCTGGCCTTCGGCGAGCCGACCTCGGTCACCTCCGGGGACATCCGCTTCGAGCGCTGCCCGGTCACCGAGTGCCCGAACGTCGAGAGCGACGCCGAGTTCAAGGCGGCGATCAAGGCCAAGCGGGCGGCCGGCAAGAAGGTGCTCATCTCGATCGGCGGCCAGAACGGCCAGGTGCAGCTGACCACCACCGCGGCCCGGGACGCCTTCGTCAGCTCGGTCTCGAAGATCATCGACGAGTACGGGCTCGACGGCCTGGACATCGACTTCGAGGGCCACTCGCTCTCCCTGAACGCCGACGACACCGACTTCAAGAACCCGAGGACCCCGGTGATCGTGAACCTGATCTCGGCGCTGAAGACACTGAAGGCGAAGTACGGCTCCCGGTTCGTGCTGACGATGGCCCCCGAGACCTTCTTCGTCCAGCTCGGCCACCAGTACTACGGCACCGGCAAGTGGGGCGGCCAGGACCCGAGGGCGGGCGCCTACCTCCCGGTCATCCACGCGCTGCGCGACGACCTCACCCTGCTGCACGTCCAGGACTACAACTCGGGCCCGATCATGGGCCTCGACCAGCAGTACCACTCCATGGGCGGCGCCGACTTCCACATCGCCATGACCGACATGCTGCTCACCGGCTTCCCGGTCGCGGGCGACGCGAGCAACGTCTTCCCGCCCCTGCGCCCCGACCAGATCGCCATCGGCATGCCGGCCTCCCCCAACGCCGGCAACGGACACGTGGCCCCCGCCGAGGTCACCAGGACCCTGGACTGCCTGACGAAGAGGACGAACTGCGGCTCGTACACCCCCCACGGCACCTGGCCCGCACTGCGCGGACTGATGACCTGGTCGATCAACTGGGACCGGTACGGGAACGGGGAGTTCCAGAAGACGTTCGACGGCTACTTCGGCTGACGAAGAGGCTGACGAACAGGACGAACGCGGTCAGCAGCACCGTCGACAGGCACCAACTGGCCACCACGTCCAGTGGCCAGTGGTAGCCGCGCCGGACCAGACCGTAGGAGACGCCGAGGACGAGGGCCGCGGCAAGGAGGATCAGCGCGCCGCGGGCCCGCGGGAGCCAGGGGGCGAGGAGGAGGGCCGCGGCGCCGTACGCGATGGCCGCCGTGGCCGTGTGGCCGGAGGGGAAGTAGCCGGTGGCGGGCGGTACGACGGGGGTGCCGGGGCGGTCGGTCAGCACCTTCAGCGGGACGATCAGCGCCGGGACCAGGGCCATCAGCACGGCCGCCGCGAGGGAGGGCAGCCACCACCGGTCGGTGCCGGTGCGGCGGGCCCGCAGTGCGGCGTACACCAGCGCGATCGCCAGGACCGGGACCGCGACCTGGACATTGCCCAGATCGGCGAGGAGCTCCGAGGCGCGGTCGGGGTGGACGAGGGCCTTGCTGACCCGTTCGTCCAGCGTCACCAGGGGGCCGTCGACGACGACCTGCCAGGTGATCAGCGCAAAGAGCAGGGCGGGCAGCCTGAGAAGGAGGAAGGAGGTCGGCCGCCCCGGAACAGGGGGGGTGGTTCCGGGGCGGCCGACCGGACCGGATCGTCGCGCGCCCCGGGGGGTTTGGGGCGGGCGACCGTCCGATCGGTGAGGAGATCCAGAGCCGGAGGCTCCGGTTGTGTGCGCGAGGGCACGACCAGGTCGAAGCTGGGGAGGCCCCGGCCTGATGTCGCCCACAGTCCCCTGTGGGCGGGGTGTATCTCTCATCTGGGTAGAACCTACGGCAGCCGATGGGTCCAGGACAGCCGGAATCGAAACCCGACAACGACCTCGCACACGTTCTTCACACGCTCTGACGGCGACCGCCCCAGACCCGGAATCCGCTGTGGATCCAGGGCTGGGGCGGGTGTGACGGGAGTGACCCGGGGCGGGGGCGCCCGGTGTGCTCCCCGGGGCGTCGGACAGCGCGCGCAGGCCCTCTCGGACCCGCGCGAAGACCGCCTCGGACCCGCGCGAAGGCCCGCTCAGCTAGGTGCCGAGCCCGTTCAGATCCGCGCGAAGGCCTGCTCGATGATGTCGAGGCCCTCGTTCAGCAGGTCCTCGCCGATGACCAGCGGCGGCAGGAAGCGCAGCACGTTGCCGTACGTGCCACAGGTCAGGACCAGCAGGCCCTCCTGGTGGCAGGCCTTGGCGAGCGCGGCGGTCGCCTCCGCGTTCGGCTCCTTGGTGGCGCGGTCCTTGACCAGCTCGATGGCGATCATGGCGCCGCGGCCCCGCACGTCACCGATGATGTCGAACTTCTCGGCCATGGCGCCCAGGCGGGCCTTCATGATCGCCTCGATGTTCTTCGCCCGGGCGTTGAGGTCGAGCTCCTTCATCGTCTCGATGGAGCCGAGCGCGCCGGCGCAGGCGACCGGGTTGCCGCCGTACGTGCCGCCCAGGCCACCGGCGTGCGCGGCGTCCATGATCTCGGCGCGGCCGGTCACGGCGGCGAGCGGCAGACCGCCGGCGATGCCCTTGGCGGTGGTGATCAGGTCCGGGACGATGCCCTCGTCCTCGCACGCGAACCACTGCCCGGTCCGGCAGAAGCCGGACTGGATCTCGTCCGCGACGAAGACGATGCCGTTGTCGTTGGCGAACTTCACGATCTCCGGCAGGAAGCCCTTGGCCGGCTCGATGAAGCCGCCCTCGCCCAGTACCGGCTCGATGATGATCGCGGCGACGTTCTCGGCGCCGACCTGCTTGCTGATCTGGTCGATGGCCTGCTTGGCGGCCTCGGGGCCGGCGTTCTCCGGGCCGGTCGGCCAGCGGTAGCCGTACGCCACGGGCACCCGGTAGACCTCGGGCGCGAACGGGCCGAAGCCGTGCTTGTACGGCATGTTCTTCGCGGTCAGCGCCATCGTCAGGTTCGTACGGCCGTGGTAGCCGTGGTCGAAGACGACGACGGCCTGGCGCTTGGTGTACGCACGCGCGATCTTGACGGCGTTCTCGACGGCCTCGGCGCCGGAGTTGAACAGCGCGGACTTCTTGGCGTGGTCACCCGGGGTGAGCTCGGCGAGGGCCTCGGCGACCTCCACGTAGCCCTCGTACGGCGTGACCATGAAACAGGTGTGGGTGAAGTCGGCGAGCTGGGCGGCGGCCCGGCGTACGACGGCCTCGGCGGAGGCGCCGACGCTGGTCACGGCGATGCCGGAGCCGAAGTCGATGAGACGGTTGCCGTCGACGTCCTCGATGATGCCGCCGCCGGCCCGCGCGGTGAACACCGGCAGCACCGAGCCCACGCCCTGCGCGACCGCGTCGAGGCGGCGGGCCTGCAGCTCCTGCGACTTCGGGCCGGGGATGGCGGTGACGATCCGGCGCTCCTGCGGAAGTGCGCTCATGAGGGGCTCCTGGGGTGGTGCGAACGAGGTCTGTGCGGATGCTTCTCTTCTTTTCTCGCAGGCTAGGACGGCGGGCGGGAGGTGGGCATGCTCCATGTGGGCGTGGTCCGGGGGGCAGGTTTGTCCGCGGTGGACATGGCGCGGGTGTGCGCGGCGCGGGGGACCGCCCCTGGGCGACGGCCGCGTAAGCGGTGAACTCCCCTTGTGGGGGCGTTAGATTGGCCGCTGACGGTGGACGGAACGGCTGGTCAGGGAGCGAAGGCGATGGACAGCGACGGGACGCGGGACGCGCGGGGTACGCATGCGAGTCCTGTGCCGCGGCCGGCGGGGCCACCGGACGTGCCGAACGCGCCGCCGCGCCCGGCCCACGCGCCGGGAGCGTCCGTGGCCGACTGGCTCAACGAGCCCCGGCCGAAGACCGAGCCCGGCATCTGGCGCTTCGGCTACCGGCTGCCCAAGGCCGCGACCAGGACGGAACGGCTCAATCCGGTGACCGTCGCCGGCATGCTCATCCCGTTCGTCCTGGCGCTCGTGATGTGGTCCTTCTGGCGGCGCGGCGCCCTGCCGTACCAGTACACGCTGCTGCGGCTCTTCACCCCCGACGACTGGTGGTGGGGCGGCACGCTCGCCTCCCCGAAGCGGCTGGAGGGCCAGTCGCTGGAGTACCCGGGCGTGGAGGCCCTGGAGGTCTACAGCGGCCTCTTCTTCGCCGTGCTCCTCTACGTGGCGGGCCGGCTCGGCAGCTGGCCGGCCGTCGTACGCCACCTCGTGCGCCGCAGGCCCCAGCCCGCCCGCGCCCTGGTGGCCGCCCTGGGCGCCCTGGTCACCCTCGCCTTCGTCTTCCCGGACGCCTTCCCCGGCGTCGGCTGGGACGCGCTGCCCGTGGTGAACCCGCTGTTCTCCCTCATCGCTCTCCTCAGCGGCGGCTACGGCGTCTACACCTCGCCCTGGGCGACGGACGCGCTCTACGCCCTGATCACCGTCCTCGTCCTGTGGCCCTTCGCCCGGATCGGCGGCTGGTGGTCCCTGGCCCGCGCCCAGCTCGCCGCCCGGCGTCGCGCCGCTCAGGGACAGGACCCCGCGCCCGTCGCCGAGCAGCCGCGCGCCCGCTGGCCCGAGCTGCGCGAGGCCGGGCAGCACCAAGCCGCCGACCTGCTCACCGCCGAGGTGCTGGCCGGGCGGATGAACGACGTGGACTGCGCCCGCGTCGAGCGCGCCTGGCACCGGGCGCGCGGTCAGGGCCGGCTCGCCGCGTTCACGGACACCGTCCTGCGCCAGGGCGCCGCCGCGCTCACCCACCCCTCCGGCGCCCGTGACCTCCCCGGCCGCACCGCCCGGCACGACCTGCTCACCGGCCAGGTCCGCATCGGCCGCTGGGCCGCCTCCGAGCGCACCCCACGGGCCTACGGCGGCGTGGGCGCGGCGCTCGGGCCGGGCACCCTCGCCACCTCGCTGCTGGTCGTCGGGCCCTCGGGCGCCGGGAAGACCCGGCAGGTCATCGCCCCTGTGGTCGAGTCCCTCGCGCTCCAGGCGCTCACCGGCGGCTGCGCCGTCGTCGCGGTGTGCGGCGCCGGCACACCGCTCGGCCCGGACGCGTCGTACGACGTCGTCGTGCGGGTCGGTGACCCGGCCTCCCTGCACGACCTCGACCCGTACGCGGAGGCCGAGGACCCCGACGAGGCGGCCGCCCTCCTCGCCGAGGCGCTGGCCGGGGACCTCGACACCGTGAGCCCCGAGCGCGCGGCGCGGGCGCTCGCCCAGCTCCTCGGCCCCTACCGGACCGCTTACGGGCACTTCCCGCCGCTGCCCGTCCTGCGCGACCTGCTGGATGGGGACCCGGCCGCCCTCGCGGAGCTGCGCGAGCGGCTCGCCGGGGAGGGGTACGACGGGCGGCAGGCGGTGATGCGCCGCGAGCTCGACGCGCGCGCCCGGCAGAGCGGCGGCCCCGGCGACCCGGGCCCCCTGCTCGCCGACCGGCTCGCGCTCCTCGACCGGCCCGCGTTCGCCGGGTTCTTCGGTTCCGCGGGTCCGGCGGCCGACACGGTCCGGCCGTTCTCCCTGCGCGCCCTCGCCCACCACCCCCTGCGGGTCCGCGTCGACCTGCCCGCGCACGGCCACGAGGAGGCGTCCCGGCTCATCGCCCGGCTGGTCCTGGCGCAGTTCGGCGAGGTCGTCCGGGACGGGGCGCGCGAGCACTTCGCCGCCCTCGTCCTCGACGACGCCACCGGCACCGTGACCCCGGGCTCGGTACGGCGGATCCAGCGGCTGCGCTCGCAGAACGCGGGCGTCGTGCTCGCGCTGCGCACGGTCTCCGACGTCCCCGAGGCGCTGCACGGGCCGCTGTTCGGGGCGGTCGGCTGCCGGATGGCGCTGTCCGGGGTCACCACCTGGGACGGCAGCCGTTTCGCGGAGGCCTGGGGCACCGAGTGGGTGGAGACCAAGGACGTCGCCCAGCACACCGTTTTCGCCGACCAGCCGATGACCCGGGCCATGCACGCCCTGCGCAAGCTGGTGACCGGCAAGGCGGTGACCACGGAGGCCGTGACCGTCCGCCAGGTCGAGCGGGAGCGCTGGTCCGCGTCCGAGCTGGCGCACGCCGTGCCGCCGGGACACGCGGTGCTGTCGCTGACCGGGGTCGAGGGGGAGCACGCGCCGCCGCTGCTGGTGGACCTGCGAGGTTAGGCCGGGACGTGCGGTGACCGGGGGACCGTACGGCGAGGATCTGCGGTCACCGGGGGACCGTACGGTGAGGCAGAATCGGCACAGGCCGTTCATACACCACGGCCAAATGATCACCAGTCTCCGCTGATCCTCGTAGACCTGAAGGCCCCATGCCCCCCACGCTCGCCTCGCTCGTCCACCACTCCGCGCTCAAGCTGACCGTGCGGGCGGGCGAGGGCCGGCTCGACGTGCCCGTGCGCTGGGCGCATGTCAGCGAGCTCGCGGACCCGGTGCCGTACATGGAGGGCGGGGAACTGCTGCTGATCACCGCGCTGAAGCTGGACGCGGAGGATCCCGAGGCCATGCGGCGGTATGTGAAGCGGCTGGTCGGGGCCGGGGTCGTGGGGCTCGGGTTCGCGGTCGGGGTCAACTACGACACCGTTCCCGAGGCGCTGGTCGAGGCGGCTGAGGCGGAGGGGCTGCCGCTGCTGGAGGTGCCCCGGCGCACCCCCTTCCTCGCCATCAGCAAGGAGGTCTCCGCCGCCATCGCCGCCGACCAGTACCGCGCGGTGACGGCCGGGTTCGCGGCGCAGCGGGAGCTGACCAGACAGGCGCTGACCCACGGGCCGGAAGGGCTGCTCGCCGCGCTCGCCTCGCAGGTGGACGGGTGGGCGGCGCTGTACGACGCGTCCGGCGCCGTCGTCGCCGCCGCGCCCGAGTGGGCGGGGCGGCGGGCCGCGCGGCTCACCGCGGACGTGGCACGGCTGCGCGAGCGGCCCGCGCCCGCCTCCTCCGTGGTCGGCGCGCCCGACAACGAGGACCGCGTCGAGCTGCACTCCCTGGGCACCGGGAGACGGACCCGCGCCGCGCTCGCGGTGGGGACGGCGGCGGCACCGGGGACGGCCGAGCGGTACGCCGTCCACTCGGCGATCGCCCTGCTGACCCTGACCACCGAACGCTCCCGGTCGCTGCACGCCGCCGAGCAGCGGCTCGGGGCGGCGGTGCTGCGGATGCTGCTGGCGGGGGAGCCGGACCACGCCCGGGCCGTGGCCGGGGATCTGTACGGGGCGCTGCTGGACGCCCCGTTCCGGGTGCTCGTCGCGGAGGCGGTGCCGGCGGTGCGGATGCCGGGCGAGGAGGCGCCGGCCCGACCCGCGGGGAAGCCCTCGGCCGCGGCGCCGGCCGACTCCGGCGGTGATCCGCTGGGCGCGCTCACCGAGGTGGTGGAGTCCGCCGCGGCACGGGCCGGGGAGGCGGTGCTCGTCGTTCCCGAGGGGGAGCGGCTGGTGGTGCTGGGCGCGGACGGGGGCGCGGCGGTCGGGGCGTGCGAGGAGTACGCGGCCGCCCTGGAGGCCGGGCGGGGCGCCGAGCAGGGCGGTGCGGGGGAGGAGTGCGAGCTGGTCGTCGGGGTGTCGGCGCCGGTGGGTCCGGTCGCCGCGGGGGCCGCGTACAAGCAGGCCGACCAGGCGCTGTCCGTCGCGCGGCGGCGGGGGCGGGTGTACGTCGAGCACGAGCAGCTGGCCTCCGGTTCCGTGCTGCCGCTGCTCGCCGACGACGCGGTGCGGGCGTTCGCCGACGGGCTGCTGCGCGCCCTGCGCGAGCACGACGCCACCGGCCGGGGGGACCTGGTCGCCTCGCTGCGGGCCTGGCTGTCGCGACACGGCCAGTGGGACGCGGCGGCGGCCGACCTCGGGGTGCACCGGCACACCCTGCGGTACCGGATGCGGCGCGTGGAGGAGATCCTGGGACGCTCGCTGGACGACCCGGACGTACGGATGGAGCTGTGGCTGGCGCTGAAGGCGACGTCCACGCCGTAGCCGTACGACGGGCACGGAGCAGGCGTACGGCGTCCGCGGAGCAGGCGTACGCCAAAGAGGCGCAACCGCGGGTCCGATCACTACGACTCGGACAAACGCCCGTCCCTCCGCCCGGCCCTACCGTGGACCCGAAAGCCACGCACCACATCCCCAACGCGGAAGGGCCGGAACCCGCATATGACTTCCACCCACGCCTTCTGGCTCGCCGGCCGCCAGGTCACCGGCGAGGACAGCTTCGACGTCAGCTCGCCGTGGGACGGGCGGGTCGTCGGCAAGGTCAGCGTGCCCAGCGCCGCGCAGGTCGAGGAGGCCGTCGCCGCCGCGTACGCCGTGCGCGACGAGTTCGCCGCCACGCCCGCGCATGTGCGCGCCGCCGCCCTCGACCACGTCAGCCGTCGGCTCGCCGAGCGCACCGAGGAGATCGCGCAGCTGATCTCGGCCGAGAACGGCAAGCCGATCAAGTGGGCCCGCGGCGAGGTCGGCCGGGCCGTCTCCGTCTTCCGGTTCGCCGCCGAGGAGGCCCGCCGGTTCAACGGCGGCGAGGCGCAGCGGCTCGACACCGACCTCGGTGGCCAGGGCCGGCTCGCCCTCACCCGGCGTTTCCCCAAGGGCGTCGTGCTCGGCATCGCGCCCTTCAACTTCCCGCTCAACCTGTGCGCCCACAAGGTCGCCCCGGCGATCGCGGCCGGCGCGCCGATCATCCTGAAGCCGGCCCCCGCGACCCCGCTCTCCGGGCTGATCCTCGGCGACCTGCTGGCCGAGACCGAGCTGCCCGCGGGTTCCTGGAGCATTCTGCCGGTCCCGAACGACCAGATGCCCGCCCTCGTCCAGGACGAGCGGCTGCCCGTGATCTCCTTCACCGGTTCCGAGAAGGTCGGCTACGCGATCATGGACTCGGTGCCCCGCAAGCACTGCACGCTGGAGCTCGGCGGCAACGGCGCGGCGGTCGTGCTCGGCGACTACGCCTCCGACGCCGACCTCGACTGGGCCGCGACCCGGATCGCGACCTTCTCCAACTACCAGGGCGGGCAGTCCTGCATCTCCGTGCAGCGGGTCATCGCGGACGCCTCGGTGTACGACCGGCTGCTGCCGCGGATCGTCGCCGCCGTCGAGGCCCAGGTCACCGGTGACCCGAGCGACGACAAGACCGACGTCGGACCGCTGGTCAGCGAGGACGCCGCGATCCGCGTCGAGGCGTGGGTCAAGGAGGCCGTCGAGGCCGGCGCCACCCTCCTCACCGGCGGCGAGCGCGACGGCGCCTCCTACGCGCCGACCGTCCTCGCCGAGGTGCCGGCCGACACGACGATCTCCTGCGAGGAGGTCTTCGGACCGGTCCTCACCGTGCGGAAGGTCGAGGGCGAGGCCGAGGCGTTCGCGGCGGTCAACGACTCCAAGTACGGCCTTCAGGCGGGTGTGTTCACCCATGACCTCCAGGCCGCCTTCCGCGCCCACCGCGCGCTGGAGGTCGGCGGTGTCGTCATCGGCGACGTGCCGTCCTACCGCGCGGACCAGATGCCGTACGGCGGCGCCAAGCAGTCCGGTGTGGGCCGCGAGGGCGTGAAGTTCGCGATGGACGACTACACCTACGAGCGGGTGCTCGTCCTCACGGGGCTCGCGCTCTGACCCCCTGAAAAGGACCGACGGCCGGAGCCCGCTGTGCGGGGGCTCCGGCCGTCGTCACGGCGGCCGACGGTCCTCGCGCGACCCCTAGCTAATGGGAACCATTTTCAGGTAAGGTCGCGGCAGCGACGCCGGCTCGCTGACCCGAAGGGGCCCGGCACCGATGCCTTCCGGTGCCGGGCCCCTTCACTGTGCCGGTCTCCTCCGGACCCTCAACCGGAGAAGCCGACGTGCGCGAGCCGCAGCGGGCCCCGCAGCCTGAGGCGGACGTCGTGCACGCCGGAGGCGGTGAGCGGGGCGCGCAGCGTCACATGGTCGTACGGTCCGGACGTGGGCGCCGCCGGTGACAGCGCCGCCGACGCCGGGGCGCCGTCGAGCGAGACCTCCACCGAGCCCTCGCCGGCCACGGTCACCGTCACCTCGCTGACCCCCGTCCCGAAGTCACAGGCGCGGTAGACCAGTTCGGCCGCCCCGCTGTGCGCCGGAGTCACCGCGTCCCCCGCCGTCTTCGTACGGTCGACGATCGCGACGCCGCTGTGCTCGTCGAAGTCGGCCCCGTCCAGGCCGCGTTCGAGGACCGGGCGTGGGCCGCCCGGCTCACCCTCCAGCATCACCGTCGTGCGCAACCGCACATCCTCGCTGGAGGCGCCGACCAACAGCTCGTACGGGCCCGGCTCCAGCCGCCACCGGCCGTGCGCCACGTCCCAGAACTCCAGGGCCGCCAGGGGGACTTCGAAGGAGAGTTCCTTCGTCTCGCCGGGCGTCAGGGTGATCCGCTCGTGGGCCGCCAGCTCGCGGCGCGGACGCGGCACCGAAGGGTCCGCGGCGCGCGTGTAGAGCTGGGCGACCTCGTCGGCCGGCACGTCCCCGGTGTTCGTGACCGTGAACGAGACGTGCACCGCCTGCTCCGACACCCGGGACCTCAGGTCCGCGTAGGAGAAGGACGCGTAGGACAGCCCGTGGCCGAAGGGGAACAGCGGGGTGCCCTCGTAGTACAGGTAGGTCTGGCGGCTCCCGAGGACGTCGTAGTCGAGCAGGTCCGGCAGGTCGGCGTCGTCGGCGTACCAGGTCTGCGGGAGGCGGCCCGCGGGGGAGACGTCACCGGCCAGGACCCGGGCCAGCGCGGTGCCGGCCGCCTGGCCGCCGTGCGCCGTCCACAGCGCCGCGCGCAGCGGGCCGGGCTCGAAGGCGTAGGGGTAGGCGGAGACCAGCGCCAGCACCGTGTTCGGGTTGGCGGCGCGGGCCGCGCGCAGCAGCCGCTCCTGGTGCCCGGGCAGCGCGAGCGTCGTGCGGTCCTCGGTCTCACGGCCGTTGATGTGCGGGTCGTTCCCCGCGACCACCAGGACCACGTCCGCCTCGGCGGCGACCCTGGCCACCGCGTCCTCGCCGCGCTCGGCGATGATCAGCTCGAAGATTTCCGCGTTTTCGTCGGCAACCTTTACTCCGTCCGCGCCGACACAGACGTGGCGACCCGTGCCGACGTGCCTGAGGAGGTGTCCGTGTCCGTGGGGTTCCAGCCGGAACGTCTCCTGGACGACCCAGCCTCCGGGCTGGTCGGCGGAGGCGCGCAGCGCGCCGTCCTCGGCGACCGAGACGTAGCGGCCGTCCGGCGCGCGCAGGGTCAGGACGCCCTCGCCCCAGTCGACCAGGGCGAACTCCGTGCCGACCGGGTCGGTGGTGAGCGGCGGGAGATCGGTGCGGCCCGCCAGCAGGGCCGGGTCGAGGGCGCCCTCCGCGCCGCGCACCGCGTCCTCGACGTCCGCCTCGGGCACGGACAGGAAGGTGCCGTCCGAGGTCTTCAGCCGGACCCGGTCCACCCCCTCGGCGAACTGCACGCGGTCGGCGCCGAACCGCTCGTACAGGCCCTCCAGCGGGGTGGAGCGGTGGATCAGCGTACCGCTGTACCAGTCGAGCTTGCACTCGTCGGCGAGCAGCCCGACCACCGCGAGCCGGGTGTCGGCGGCGAGGGGCAGCACGCCGTCGTTGCGGAGCAGCACGACCGCCTGCTCGGCGGCCTCCCGCGCGAGGGCGCGGTGGGCCGGCGTGTCGAAGTCGGCGGTGCGGGCGGACGGGTCGTCCTGCGGGTCGAACTCGCCGAGGCGGAAGCGGACCGAGAGCTGGCGGCGGACCGCGGCGTCGATGTCGGCCTCGGTCAACAGGCCCTGGGCGTAGGCCCCCTTGATCCGGTCGATCATCTGCGAGCTGTCCGTGCCGTGGTCGGTGAAGCTGTCGACACCGGCCAGCAGGGAGGCGGCGGTGGCCTCCTCGTGGGTGTCGTAGTAGTGCTCGTGGTCGACCAGGTTCGACGGCGCGCCCGCGTCCGAGCAGACCAGCAGGTCCTCCTCGGTCCAGGTGCGCAGGTGCTCGCGCAGGTACGGGGAGACGTGGTTGGGGCGGCCGTTGACCAGGTTGTACGCGGGCATCACACCGGCCACCGCGCCGGCCTCGACGGTCTCGCGGAAGGCGCGCAGATCGTACTCGTGCAGCACGCGCGGGCGCACCGAGCTGGACGAGGTGGCCCGGTCGGTCTCGTTGTTGTGGGCGAGCCAGTGCTTGAGGACGGGCGCGGTGCGCCAGTACGTCGGGTGGTCGCCGCGCAGGCCCCGGGTATAGGCGACGGCGATCGCCGAGGTGAGTTTCGGGTCCTCCGAGTAGCCCTCCTCGTTGCGGCCCCACAGGGGGTGGCGCAGCAGGTTGACGGTCGGGGCCCAGACGTTGAGGCCGACGCGGTCGTCGCGGGCCCGCATCGCGCGGACCTCCTGGGAGACCGCCTCGCCGACCCTGCGCACGAGATCCGGGTTCCAGGTGGCGCCCAGGCCGACCGCCTGCGGGAACACCGTCGCCGGGCCCATCCAGGCCACCCCGTGCAGGGCCTCCTGGCCGGTGCGGAAGGCCGCGATGCCGAGGCGCTCCACGGCGGGCGCGAACTGGTGCAGGAACGCGGTCTTCTCATCGAGGGTCAGCCGCGACAACAAGTCGTCGATGCGCTTCGCGAACGGCAGATGCGGATCGCGGAAAGGCGGCGTGGGCGGCGTCTGTGCGGTCACCTGGGGATCCCCTTGGAGTGGAGCTGCGGAGCGCTTTCGAAGCGCTTCGATGCTCATTCGACCCGGGGGTGGGTGTCAAGAGACCTACGCCTCGACTTCAGGCAGTGCATAAGAAAAGGTGGCCCCTCGCACCTCGGAGGAATATTGGGAACGACCCTTGTGCACCCACAGGGCTTCACTTAACCTCACAGCAACATCGAAGCGCTTCGACTGCGGTCCTCGACCGAACGCGTCGGAGCAGCGCTTCAGCTCAGCCAGTTCCACTCAAGACACCGCAGCCGACGGCCCTACCGCCGGGTGTCCTGGTGCGCCACGAAGGGTTGACGCAATGACGCCGAACGCCTCCTCCGCCGCTTCCGGACCGAGCAGGAGAAGCTTCCTCGCCTCCTCGGCGGTCGCCACCGCAGCGGTGGCCGGCGGGATGCCGCTGCTCGCCGCCTGCGGCGGGTCGGACAACGGGTCGCGTGACGGCACCACGTCGAGCAAGGACGCGAAGAAGATCCTCCCGGCGTATGTGGCGAGCAACGTCGTCACGCCGGACATCCCGTCCAAGAACGGCTCCCCGGTCGGCTTCACCAGCAAGCTGGACCTGGCCGGCCTGAAGACCTCGGTGCCCAAGAAGCTCGGCAAGGGCGGCCGGGTCACCATCATGTCGCCGTTCTGGGGCTCCCCGCCCAAGGCCGGCAACGCCTACTACAAGGCGATGAACGCCCTGATCGGCGTCGACGTCCGCTGGCAGAACCAGGACGGCAACACCTACGACCAGAAGCTCGGCGCGGTCCTCGCCTCCAGTGACGTCCCGGACGTGGTGGTCGTCCCCGGCTGGAACATGGGCGGCAAGATACCGAGCGCCATCATCAGCAAGTTCGCCGACCTCGGCCCCTACCTCTCCGGGGACGGGGTCAAGGACTACCCGAACCTCGCGGCCATCCCGACCGGCGCCTGGCAGCGTTCCATCTTCGGCGGCAAGCTGCGCGGCCTGCCGATGCCGGCACCGTCCGCCCCCTCGATGGTGCCCCTGTACCGGCAGGACATCTTCGACAAGGAGGGCTACGAACTCCCCAAGTCCTGCGACGAGTTCATGGCCCTGGCCAAGGAGATCACCAACGCCCGGGCCAGGCGCTGGGCGTGCCTCGACATGAAGTGGACCGCCTTCCAGGCCTTCGGGGTGCTCTCGGGCGCCGAGAAGCCGCTCGGCTGGAACCTCGTCGACGGCAAGATGATCAACCGCATCGAGACCGAGGAGTTCCTCGAAGCCCTGGAGTGGTCCCGCAAGCTCTTCGCCGCCGGCGTCGTCCACCCCGACTCCGCGCTGGGCAAGAACGCCCCCGACCCGGGCCCCAAGTTCGCCAAGGGCGAGTTCCTGATCTACCCGAACAACATCTCGCAGTGGTGGGGCCGCACCGCCGAACAGGCGGTCCAGAACCCGGACTTCAAGATCTGGGGCATGGACCTCTGGGGCCACGACGGCGGCACCCCGGTCCTGTGGGCCGAACAGCCCGCCGGCATCTTCGCCTTCGTCAACAAGAAGGCCTCCGAGTCGGTCGTCCGCGACGTGCTCGCCGTCGCCAACGTCACCGCGGCGCCGTACGGCACCAAGGAGTACATGATGACCAACTACGGTGTGGAGGGCACCCACTACACCGTCAAGGACGGCGTCCCCACCAAGACCGACCAGGGCAACCTCGACGTGATGAACGCCTACGTCATGGTGGCGAGCCCCGCCCCGACCACCGCGCACCCCGACTTCCCCGAGGTCGCCAAGGGCCAGGTCGAGTGGCAGCAGCGGATGGGCGCCTTCGCCAAGAAGTCCTCCTTCTGGGGCATGCAGATCACCGAGCCGGGCCGCTACACCAACCTCTCCAACGACTTCGAGCAGCTGGAGGACGACATCGTCCGCGGCCGCAAGAAGATCAGTGACATGCAGCAGGCCGTCTCCGACTGGAAGAGCAAGGGCGGCGACAAGCTCCGCGACTGGTACAAGCAGATCCTCGACGAGAACGGCTCCGCGGCCGGCTGACCCCTACCGAGGCAAGGAGAACGGCCGTGTCCCACAGCACAGTGCCTCGGAGCAGGACCGAGGCCGACACGACGGAGAAGTCGCCGGACACCTCCGGCGGCACTCCCGGAAAACCCGTCTCGGGCAAGCTGAGTCTTCGGCTCCGGCTCAGACGCGATCGCGTCCTGCTCCTGATGACGCTGCCGGCCGTCGTGCTGGTCCTGCTCTTCAACTACGTGCCGATCCTCGGCAACGTGGTCGCCTTCCAGGACTACGACCCGTACATCAGTGACAACGGCGTCGTGTCCATGCTGCACAGCCCCTGGGTCGGCCTGGAGAACTTCGACCGGATCTTCGCGGACTCCGCGTTCTGGCAGGCCGTCCGCAACACCCTGGTGCTGTTCTTCCTCCAGCTCCTGCTGTTCTTCCCGATCCCGATCCTGCTCGCGCTGCTCATCAACAGCGTGCTCAGGCCCCGGGTGCGGGCGTTCGCGCAGGCCGTCCTCTACCTGCCGCACTTCTTCTCCTGGGTGCTGGTGATCGCGGTCTTCCAGCAGCTGCTCGGCGGCGCCGGGCTGCTCTCGCAGCTGCTGCGCGACCACGGTTACGACGGCATCAACATCATGACCGACCCGAGCACCTTCAAGTTCCTGGTCACCGCGCAGGCGGTGTGGAAGGACGCGGGCTGGGGGATCATCGTCTTCCTCGCCGCGCTGGCCTCCGTGAGCCCGGACCTCTACGAGGCCGCCGCCATGGACGGGGCCTCGCGGTGGCGCCGGATGTGGCACGTCACCCTGCCCGCGCTGCGCCCGGTCATCGCCCTGCTGCTGGTGCTGCGCGTCGGCGACGCGCTGACCGTCGGCTTCGAGCAGATCCTCCTCCAACGGGACGCCGTCGGACCGGGCGCCGCGGAAGTGCTGGACACCTTCGTGTGGTGGAACGGCGTCCGCAACCAGGACTTCGGCTACGCGGCCGCGGCCGGCCTCGTCAAGGGCGTCATCAGCATCGGTCTCGTCCTGGCCGCGAACAAGGTGGCCCATCTCATGGGCGAGCAGGGGGTGTACAAGAAATGACCGCCGTGATCGACAAACCCGTACGCGAACCCGGACGTTGGGGCGCGCCGCCCCGGCCCGTCTGGGAGGAGGAACCCTCCAAGGTCGGACTGGCCGGCAAGGGGCTCGTGCTGGGCATCGCCTGCCTCGCCATCCTGTTCCCCCTGTGGATCGTCGTCGTCACCAGCCTCTCCTCGCGCAAGACCATCGACGAGGCCGGCGGACTGGTGATGGTGCCGAAGGGCATCACCTTCATCGCCTACCAGGAGCTCCTCAGCGGCGGGCAGGTGACCCGGGCGACGATCATCTCCGTCCTGGTCACCCTGGTCGGCACCGCCTTCTCCATGACCGTCTCGGTGCTCTGCGCCTACGGTCTGTCGCGGTCCGGGTCGGTGGGGCACCGGTGGATCCTGATGATCCTGCTGGCGACCATGTTCTTCAGCGCCGGACTCATCCCGACGTATCTGCTGGTGCAGACCCTCGGCCTGACCGACAGCTATCTCGCCCTGATCCTGCCGAGTGCGATCAGCGTCTTCAACATCCTGGTGCTGCGCGGGTTCTTCATGGGCATCTCGCCCGAACTGACCGACAGCGCGCGGATCGACGGAGCGGGGGACCTCAGGATCCTGTGGCAGATCATCATGCCGCTGTCCCGGGCCGTCCTCGCGGTGATCACGCTGTTCTACGCGGTCGGGTACTGGAGCGCGTGGTTCAACGCGTCCCTGTACCTCAACGACCAGGACATGATGCCGCTGCAGAACGTCATGATCCAGCTCGTGCAGAAGCAGGAGGCCCCGGTCGGCCTGGGACAGGCGATCAAGACGGGTCAACTCTCCGGGCTGGCCGTGCAGATGGCGGTCATGGTGATGGCGCTGCTGCCGGTGGCGGTGCTCTCGCCGTTCGTGCAGCGGCATTTCAAGAAGGGCATGTTGACGGGCGCGGTGAAGGGCTGACCGGCGCCCACTGAACGGGGTGCTTCGGATCGTCGGCGGCTGCGGGTTGTTCGTGGCTGGTCGCGCAGTTCCCCGCGCCCCTTAGGTGTCTCCCATTACCCCCTTTCACAAAACGAGGTATGTCATGCCTACGTCTGGTCCGAGCCGTCGTGCCGTTCTTGCCGGGACCGCTGCCGCCGCCGCGCTCACCGCCCTTCCTGTCACGCAGGCCCGGGCCCATGCCGCTGAAACCGCCGCATCCTCCTACCGGTGGCGCAACGTCTTCATCGGGGGCACCGGGTTCGTCACCGGGGTCCTCTTCCATCCCACCGTCCGTGGGCTCGCCTACGCCCGTACCGACATCGGCGGGGCCTACCGGTGGGACAGCAAGGCCTCCGCCTGGGTGCCGCTCACCGACCACCTCGGCTGGGACGACTGGAACCTCCTCGGCGTGGAGGCCATCGCCGTCGACCCGGCCCACCCGAACCGGGTGTATCTCGCGCTCGGCACCTACGCGCAGTCCTGGGCCGGCAACGGAGCCGTCCTGCGCTCCGAGGACCGCGGCGCCACCTGGACCCGGACCGACCTCACCGTGAAGCTCGGGGCCAACGAGGACGGGCGCGGCTGCGGTGAGCGGCTGCTCGTCGACCCCCGGGACAGCGACACCCTGTGGCTCGGGACCCGGCACGACGGACTGCTCAGGTCCACCGACCGCGGCGCCACCTGGGCCGCCGCCGCCGGGTTCCCCGGCACCCCGAGCGCCTCCGGGCAGGGCGTCACCCTGCTGGTCGCCGCCGGGCGCACCCTCTACGCGGGCTGGGGCGACTCGGACGGCATCACCGCCAACCTGTACCGCACCACCGACGGCACGAGGTGGGAGGCGGTGCCCGGGCAGCCCTCCGGGACGGCCGCGAAGGTGCCGATCAGGGCGGCGTACGACAAGAACACCCGCGAGCTGTACGTGACGTACGCCAACGCGCCCGGCCCCAACGGGCAGTCCGACGGCAGTGTGCACAAGCTCTGCACGGCCAACGGGAAGTGGACCGAGGTGACCCCGGTCAAGTCCGGCGGCACCACGAGTGACGGGTCCTCCGACACCTTCGGCTACGGCGGCGTCGCCGTGGACGCCCGCAGGCCCGGCACCCTCGTCGTCTCCACCAACAACCGCTGGGCCGACATCGACACCGTGTTCCGGTCCACCGACGGCGGTCGCCACTGGACCTCCCTGAAGGACACCGCCGTCCTCGACGTGTCCGAGACCCCCTATCTCGCCTGGGGCAACGACAAGCCCAAGTTCGGCTGGTGGATCCAGGCGCTGGCACTCGACCCGTACGACTCCCGGCACGTCGTCTACGGCACCGGCGCCACCCTCTACGGCACCCGGGACCTGAAGCACTGGGCCCCGCAGATCCGCGGCCTGGAGGAGACCTCCGTACGCCAGCTGATCTCGCCCCCGGTCGGGCAGGCGCACCTGATCAGCGGGCTCGGGGACATCGGCGTGATGTACCACGAGCGGCTCACCGCCTCCCCCTCGCGCGGCATGGCCACGAACCCCGTGTTCGGGACGGCGACGGGACTCGCGCAGGCCGCGCTGAAGCCGGCGTACGTCGTGCGCACCGGGTGGGGCGACCACGGCAACGGGGCGTACTCCCGCGACGGCGGGCGGACCTGGGCGCCCTTCGCGAGCCAGCCCTCCCTCGCCAAGGACGCGCCCGGGCCGATCGCCACCAACGCCGACGGCAGCGTGCTGCTGTGGGTCTTCGTGCACTGGGACGGCAGCACGTACCCGGCCCACCGCTCCGCCGACAACGGCGCCACCTGGAGCGAGGTCCCCTCCTTCCCCAAGGGCGCCACGCCGGTCGCCGACCCGGCCGACCCGACGCTGTTCTACGCGTTCGACACCGCCACGGGCACGCTGTTCGCCAGCACCGACAGCGGCCTGACCTTCACCGCGCGGGCGACCGGACTACCCTCCGGGGACAGCCAGTTCGAGCTGGTCGCCGCACCCGGGCGCACCGGCCACCTCTGGCTCAGCGTGAAGGGCAACGGGCTCCACCGGTCCACCGACGGCGGGGCGACCTTCGCCAAGGTGGCCGGCTGCGAGGCCTCGTACACCCTCGGCTTCGGCAAGGCCGCCAAGGGCGCCGACTACCCGGCGATCTACATGGTCGGATCCACCGGGACCGTCACCGCCGTCCATCGCTCGGACGACGAGGCCAGGAGCTGGGTGCGCATCAACGACGACCGCCATCAATGGGGTTGGACCGGCGAGGTCATCACCGGTGACCCGCGCGTCTACGGCCGGGTCTACCTCGGCACCAACGGGCGCGGCATCCAGTACGGGGAGCCCGTCTGATGCCCGACCTGAGCACCGTCACCGACGGCCGCCTGCTGTTCGGCGGCGACTACAACCCCGAGCAGTGGCCCGAGGAGACCTGGCACGAGGACGTCCGGCTCATGAGGGAGGCGGGGGTCAACTCCGTCACCCTCGGCGTCTTCTCCTGGGCGAAGCTCGAACCCCGGCCGGGGGAGCGGGACTTCGGCTGGCTGGACCGGCTCATGGACCTGATGCACGAGAACGGCATCGGCGTCGTCCTCGCCACCCCCACCGCCTCACCGCCGCCCTGGATGGGCCATCTGCACCCCGACACCCTCCCCGTCGACCAGGACGGGCGCACCGAGTGGTGGGGCGGACGCCAGCACTTCTCCCACTCCAGCGCCGTCTACCGCCGCTACGCCGCCGCCATCACCGAGGACCTCGCGGCCCGGTACGCCGGCCACCCGGCCCTGACGATGTGGCACATCAACAACGAGTACTGCACCTACGACTGGGGCCCCGAGGCCGCCGCCCGCTTCCGTGACTGGCTGCGCGGCCGGTACGGCACCCTCGACGCCCTCAACGAGGCCTGGGGCACCGCCTTCTGGAGCCAGGGCTACGGCGACTGGGCCGAGGTGCACACCCCGCGACACGCCCACTACATGAAGAACCCCGCCCAGGTGCTGGACTTCAAGCGGTTCACCTCCGACATGCTCCTGGAGTGCTACCTGGCCGAGCGGGACATCGTGCGGCGGCACTCCCCGCACCTCCCGGTCACCACCAACTTCATGCCGCTGTGGGTCGGCCAGGACGCCTGGCGGTGGGCCCGGGAGGAGGACGTCGTCTCCGTCGACCTCTACCCCGACCCCCGGGACCCCTTCGGCGCCCAGTCCGGCGCGCTCGTCCAGGACATGACCCGTTCGCAGGCCCGCGGCCCGTGGATGCTCATGGAGCAGGCGGCCGGTCCGGTCAACTGGCGGGGCGTCAACCACCCCAAGCCCCGCGGCCTGAACCGGCTCTGGTCCCTCCAGGCCGTCGCCCGCGGCGCCGACGCCGTCTGCTACTTCCAGTGGCGGCAGTCACGCCAGGGCGCGGAGAAGTTCCACTCCGGGATGGTCAGTCACGCGGGGGAGCGCGGGCGGACCTACCAGGAGGTCAAGCGGCTGGGCGCGGAACTCGCACGGATCGCACCTGAGGTGACGGGACGTCACACGGCCGGTGACATCGCGATCCTGCACGACTGGCACTCCTGGTGGGCCGGTGCCCACGAGGGCCGCCTCTCCACCGAGGTCGACTACGCGCAGGTCCTCACCACATGGCACCGGGCCCTGTGGGAGGCTCACCTCGCCACCGACTTCGCCCACCCCGAGCACGACCTCACCGCGTACAAGCTCATCGTCGTCCCCCAGCTGTACTCCCTGAGCGACACGGCGATCGACAACCTCCTGGCCTACGTCCGGGGCGGCGGCACGCTCGTGTCCGGCTTCCTCACCGGGATCGCCGACGAGGACGACCGGGTGCGCCCCGGCGGCATGGACGCGCGCCTGAGGGAGCTCTTCGGCATCCGCACCCTGCACGAGTGGTGGCCGCTGGACGCGGGGGAGAGCGTCGAGTGCGACGGGTTCCGGGGGACTCTGTGGTCGGAGGAGATCGAGAAGGACGAGGACGCGGTGGCGGAGGCCGCGTTCAAGGGCGGCGAGCTCGACGGGTTGCCCGCGGTGCTCCGCAGGGGACGGACGCGGTACCTCGCGACCCTGCCCGAGGGGCCCGAACTGCGCGCCCTGCTCGCCCGGTTCGCCGCCGAGGCCGGTGTCCGTCCGGTGCTGGACGGACTGCCGGCGAGCGTCGAGGCCGTACGCCGGGGCGAGCTGCTCTTCGTCCTCAACCACTCCCGTGACACCGTGACCGTCGAGGTGCCCGGCACCCACCGCGACCTGCTGACGGGGGCCACCGTCACGGACGAGCTGACCCTGGACCGGTACGGCGTGGTGGTGCTGCGCCCATGAACACGGACATCGGCGCGCCCGCGAACGCGGACATCGGTGCGCCCGTGAACACGGACACCGACGCCCCCGTGAAGACGGACACCGGCGTGGTGCACGGCACCTGGGAACCCCGGCCCGCCACCCGCTGGGAGGACGGCTTCCTCAGCGGCAACGGCCACCACGGGGCTCTGGTGTTCGGCGAGCCGAACGACGAGCGCGTCATCGTCACCCATCACACCCTCGTCCGCCCCAACGGAGCCGAGCACGCCCGGCCGCCCCACCTGGCCGCCGAACTCCCCGCCCTCCAGGACCGGTTGCTCGCCGGCGAGCGGGACGCGGCGGAGAGCTTCACGGACGGCCGCGCCCTCCAGTGGGTCCAGCCCTTCCACCCGGCCTTCCAGATCCGGCTGCGGGGCACGTCCGCCGTCCGCACGTCCGACGGCCGCACGTCCGACGACCACACGGGCGGGGCGGGCCGTGGCGGAGCGGACCGGGGCGAGGCGGACCGAGGCGGGGCGGACCGGGGCAGGGCGGATCGCGGCGGGGCGGACCGACGCAGGGCCCGCTACACCCGTTCCGTCGCCTTCACCACCGGAGTCGTCCACACCGAGCACGACGGCTGGAGCAGCCGTGTCTTCGTCTCCCGCGCCGACGACGTCATCGTCCAGCAGGTCTGCGCCGGCGACCTCGACATCGCCCTGGACCACCGGCTCCCCGGCGCCCCCAAGGACCTCGGTGTGGGCCACGGCGCGGTCCTCACCCCCGAGGGCGCCCTGCTCACCCTGCGCGCCCGCTACCCCGGCAGCGACCGCGCCTACACCGGCATCACCCTGGCCCACGTCACCGGCGGCACCGTCACCCTCACGCCTCCCGGGCTGCGCGTCACCGGCGCACAGTCGGTCCTGCTGCTGACCCGCGTCCAGCGGCACACCGGCGAACTGGACGTCATGGAGCAGGCCCGCGCCCTGCGCGACCTCGGCCCCGACCACGCCGCCCTGCTGGACGCGCACACCGCCCTGCACCGCACCGCCTACGAACGCGTCACCCTCGACCTGGACGCGGACCCCGCCGAACGCGCCCTGCCCGGCACGGAGTTGCTGGCCCGCCCGGAGAGCCCCGCCCTCCTGGAACGCCTCTTCGCCGCCGGCCGCTACCACCTGCTCTCCGCCAGCGGTCTGTTCCCGCCCCGCCTCACCGGCCTGTGGACCGGCGACTGGGACACGGCCTGGGCGGGGGCGTTCACCAACGACGCCAACCTCAACCTCCAGACCGCCTCCGCGGCGGCCGCGGCCCTCCCCGAGGTCATCGAGGCCCACGCCGCCCTGATCCACGGCCAGTTGTCCGACTGGCGGGAGAACGCCCGCACGATCTTCGGCGCCCGCGGGATCGTCGCCCCGCCGCACAGCGACGGCGAGTCCGGACTGACGTACCACTTCAGCCGCGAGTACCCGCTGCACCTGTGGACGGCCGGGGCCGACTGGCTGCTCAAGCCGCTCGTCGACCACGACGAGACGCGCGGTGTCCGCGACCCGCGCACCGCCGCCGCCCTCGCCGAGGTCGCCCGGTTCTACGAGGACTTCCTCACCCGCACCGACGCCGACGGGCACGTGATCGTCGTGCCGTCCTACTCACCCGAGAACCGTCCGGCCAACGCGAGCTGGGGCGCGATCAACGCGGCCATGGACCTCTCGGCGGCCCGGCACGCGCTGCTGACGGCCGCCGCCCACCACCCCGGGACCCCGGAGGCCGACCGCTGGCGCGCCCTCGCCGACCGGCTCCCGCCCCACCGGGTCAACGACGACGGCGCCCTCGCCGAATGGGCCTGGCCCGGCCTCGACGACACCTACGACCACCGCCACCTCAGCCACCTCTACGGCGTCTGGCCGCTGGACGAGATCACCCCGTACGACACCCCGGAGTTCGCCGCCGCGGCGGCCCGCGCCCTCGAACTGCGCGGTGCCGAGAACGACTCGGCGCACGGCCACCTCCACCACGCCCTGATCGCGGCCCGGTTGCGCGACGGGGAACGGGTCGGGCACGCGCTCGGCCAGGTACTCAAGGGCGACTTCTTCCACGCCTCCCTGATGAGCGCCCACTACCCGAACCGCGACGTCTACAACGCGGACGCCGCGCACACCCTCCCGGCCGTCCTCGTCGAGGCGCTCGTGCAGTCCACCCCGGACCGGCTGGTGCTGCTGCCGGCGGTGCCCGCGGCCTGTCCGTCGGGACGCGTCACGGGTCTGCGCACCCGGTTCGGGGCGGAACTCGACCTCAGCTGGACCCCGCACGAAGCGACCGCGGTACTGCGCCCCACCCGCAGCCACCGCGTCGAACTCCGGACTTCCTCCGGCGCGCGAGAGCTCGACCTCGTCGCCGGGGAGGACCACGTCCTGATGCTCGGGGCGTGGTAGTCACCCGCGCGATTCCCCCCACCCATGGAAGGAACGAACACCATGGCACAGAGCAGGAAGAACACCCTCCGCAAGGTCACCATGGCCGTGCTCGCCCCGGCGATGGCCCTCGGGGCCACCGTCGGCCTCGCCTCCGCCCCCGCCTCCGCCGCCGTCTGGAACTCCTGCGACCAGTGGGGCAGCACGAGCCTGAACGGCTACACGCTCTACAACAACATCTGGGGCTCCGGCGCCGGCAGCCAGTGCGTCTGGGCCAACTCCGGCACCAACTGGGGCGTCTGGGCCAACCACCCCAACACCGGCGGCATCAAGTCCTACCCGAACTCCAAGAAGGTGGTCAACAAGACCATCGCCTCCCTCGGCTCGCTCACCAGCAACTACAACGTCACGGTCCCGTCGTCCGGCGCGTACAACACGTCGTACGACATCTGGGACACCGACTACGACTACGAGATCATGCTCTGGGTCAACTACAACGGGGCCGTCGGTCCGCTCGGCACCTCGCAGGGCTCCGTCACCCTGGGCGGCCACACCTGGAACGTCTACAAGGGCAGCAACGGCGTCAACGAGGTGTTCTCGTTCCTGCGCACCTCGGACTCCAGCTCCGGCTCCGTGAACATCAAGCCGATCCTCACCTGGATCGCGGACACCAAGCGCTGGATGTCGCGCAACGAGACCATCGGCGACGTCCAGTTCGGCTACGAGATCACCAGCTCCTCCGGCGGCCTGAACTTCACCACCAACAACCTCACCGTCAGCAGCAGTTGACCAACCGGCGGGGCCGCGCACGGAGAACCCGTGCGCGGCCCCGCCCTTGCTGTGCGCCGGCCGCTTTCCGCGTCCCGGCATGCGCGTGCGGCCGGTCCCCTCCCCTATGCGGGACCGGCCGCACCGGCGTGCCTACTCCGCCACGGGCAGGCGCGCCCCGTCCCGCAGGAACAGCGGGATGCGGTCCAGCGGGGCGTCGACCGTCACGGTCGTCCCGCCCTCGTACGTCTCACCGGTCCACGCGTCCGTCCAGGTCGCGCCGGCCGGCAGATAGGTCGTGCGGACCGTGGCGCCCGCCGTCAGCACCGGGGCCACCAGCAGGTCGCCGCCGAAGAGGTAGGCGTCGTCCACCGTCCAGGTCGCGGAGTCGTCCGGGAACTCCAGGAACAGCGGGCGCATGGGCGGCAGGCCCTCCTCGTGGGCCTCCCGCATCACCCGCAGCACGTACGGCTTCAGGCGCTCCCGCAGACGAAGGTAGCGTTCCAGGATCGCGCCCGCCTCCTCGCCGTACGACCACACCTCGTTGGGGCCGCCGGTCATCTCCGGGCCCAGCGGCATGCCCGGGTCGCGGAAGCCGTGCAGCCGCATCAGCGGGGACAGCGTGCCGAACTGGAACCAGCGGACCATGACCTCCTGGTACGCCGGGTCGTCCGGGTCGCCGCCGTGGAAGCCGCCGATGTCCGTGTTCCACCAGGGGATGCCGGAGAGGGCGGTGTTGAGGCCGGCCGCGATCTGGCGGCGCAGGGTGGGGAAGTCGGTGCCGATGTCGCCGGACCACAGGGCGGCGCCGTAGCGCTGGCTGCCCGCCCACGCCGAGCGGTTGAGGGTGATGACCTCCTCGCCCTCGGCCCGCAGGCCCTCGTAGAAGGTGCGGGAGTTCTCCGCCGGGTAGCTGTTCCCGACCTCCAGGCCGGGGCCCGCCCAGTAGCGCAGGTTCTCCGGGAAGCCCGGCTTGAGCTCCGGCTCGCAGGCGTCCAGCCAGAACGCCGTGATCCCGTACGGGGTCAGGTAGTTGTCACGGACGCGCGACCACATGAAGTCGCGGGCCTCGGGGTTCGTGGCGTCGTAGAAGGCGACCTGGACGGTGGAGGCGACCTCCTTGTCCGGCCAGTCGGCGTGCGCCATCGGACCGTACTGCGTGCCGATGAAGTACCCGCGCTGCTCCATGAGTTGGTGGTTCTCGCTCAGCGGGGACACCGACGGCCAGACGCTGACCACCAACTTGATTCCCAGCTCCTCCAGTTCGCGCACCATCGCCGCGGGGTCGGGCCACTCGCTGAGGTCGAACTTCCAGTCGCCCAGGTGCGTCCAGTGGAAGAAGTCGCACACGATCGCCGATATGGGCAGCCCTCGCCGCTTGTACTCCCGTGCCACGGCGAGGAGTTCGTCCTGGGTGCGGTAACGCAGCTTGCACTGCCAGAAGCCGGCCGCCCACTCCGGCATCATCGGGGTCCGGCCGGTCGCGGCGGAGTAGCGGCGCTGGGCGTCGGCCGGGGCGCCGGCGGTGATCCAGTAGTCGATCTGCCGGGCCGAGTCGGCCACCCAGCGGGTGCCGTTGTGGGCGAGTTCCACACGGCCGATCGCCGGGTTGTTCCACAGCAGCGTGTAGCCGCGGCTGGAGGTCAGCACCGGGATGCCGACCTCGGCGTTGCGCTGCACCAGGTCCAGGACCAGGCCCTTCTGGTCCAGGCGCCCGTGCTGGTGCTGGCCGAGGCCGTACAGCTTCTCGTCGTCGTACGCGGCGAAGCGCTGCTCCAGCCGGTGGTGGCCGTTGCCGACGGCCGTGTAGAGCCGGGAGCCCGGCCACCAGAAGTGGGCGCGGGCCTCCGACAGCAGCTCGCTGGAGTCGTCGGTGCGCAGATAGCGGACCAGGCCCTCGGCGTCGACGTGGACGGTCAGGGCCCCCACGGTCAACTGGGCCTCACCGTCGCCCAGTTTGACCGAGCTCTCGGTGGCCGGCGGTGTGTCCAGAAGGGCGCCGGGCAGTCCCTCGAGGATCGGTCCGCCGAGCCGGGCACGCACCCGGACGGCGTCCGGCCCCCAGGGCTCGATCCGGAGGGTCTCCTGGCGGCCGCTCCACTCCAGGGCACCGTCCCGCTCGCGGAACGTGCCGACGGTGGGGGAGGACTGGGCGAGGCTGACAGTGCCCTGCTGGGGCTGATTTTCGGCAGGCTGAGTCACGAGGCGTGCTCCTGGAGGCGAGTGGAGACAGGGGGTACCCCAGCGGGGGCTGCTCGGTGCAGAAAGATCGGTACGGAGATCGGTGCCGAGGGTTCGAGGCAGGAAGGTCGGTGCCGAGGGTTCGAGACAGGAAGGTCGGTGCCGAGAGTTCGGGGCAGGAAGGTAGGTGCGGAGAGATCAGGGCAGGGAGATCGTGCGGAGCGAGCTGCGGAAGCAGGGTGCGCGACGGTGCGTCAGTGCGCCGACGGCGCCGGGCCCGTGCTCGCCCGGATGGTCAACTCGGGTGCGATGAGCACGACTTCGTCCTTGCCGTGCCCGTCGAGCTTGGCCACCAGCCGCTCCACCGCGTGCCGGCCCATCTCCTGCGCGGGGATGGCGACCGAGGTCAGCCGCACCGAGGCCTGCATGGCGACCTGGTCGGGGCAGACCGCGAGCACCGAGACGTCCTCGGGCACGGCCCGGCCCTGCTGGCGCAGCAGGGCGAGCAGCGGTTCGACCGCCGACTCGTTCTGCACGACGAAGCCCGTGGTGGACGGGCGCTCGTCGAGGATCCGGGCGAGGGTCACCGCCATCGCGTCGTACCCGCCCTCGCACGGCCGGTGCAGCAGTCGTACGCCCAACTCCTGGGCCCGCGACCGCAGTCCGTCCAGGGTGCGCTCGGCGAAGCCGGTGTGCCGCTCGTAGACCGCCGGGGCCTCGCCGATGACAGCGATGTCGCGGTGGCCGAGCATCGCCAGGTGCTCGACGCAGAGCGCGCCGGTGGCCCGGAAGTCGAGGTCGACGCAGGTGAGTCCGGAGATGTCGGCGGGGAGGCCGATGAGCACGGACGGCTGGTCGGTGCCGCGCAGCAACGGCAGCCGCTCGTCGTCGAGTTCGACGTCCATGAGGATCATCGCGTCGGCGAGCCCGCTGCCGGTGACCCGGCGCACCGCGTCGGGGCCCTCCTCACCGGTGAGCAGCAGGACGTCGTAGCCGTGGAGCCGGGCCGTGGTGGCCACCGCGATGGCGATCTCCATCATCACCGGCACGTACATGTCGGTGCGCAGCGGGACCATCAGCGCGATGATGTTCGACCTGCTGCTGGCCAGGGCGCGGGCGCCCGCGTTCGGGTGGTAGCCCAGCTCGCGGATGCTCTGCTCCACCCGCTGCCGGGTGGCACCGGAGATGGACCGCTTGCCGCTGAGGACATAGCTCACCGTGCTCGCCGAGACTCCGGCGTGCTGGGCGACCTCGGCGAGGGTGACCATCCAGCTCTCCAAGCTTTGTGAAGCGCTTCGACAGTGCGCAGTGCGAATAGGGGCGGGTGAGGGTGGTTCGACAGTAGCCGCAGCGAAGGTGGGTGTCCATAGGTTGTCGAAGCGCTTCGACATCAAGTTCGGGCGAGCCTCCCGACGGCTCTTTTCGGGGGCGGCATCCCGTGAGGCTACCGGGCCCCGCCCCGAACCGCCGACGGCAACCTTCGACCGGCCGGCGCCCACGGCGGGAGCAGGAAGCGTACGGACTTCGACACGATCACGCCCGGCACGGACTACGTCAACAACCATGCCCGGAATCGGGGAAGGCCACCGGCACGCAGGGCGTCCGGGGCGACCCCCGTCAGCCTCGGCGGCGCAAGGTCTTCAGGGGCGCCGGACGACCTCGCGGCGCGAGGTCCTCAAGGGCCCCGGACGCCTCGACACCAAGGCGTGTTCCGTCGACATCGGGTGACCGGACGCGTCCCAGGGGTGGTGGGCACGCTCGGTATCGGGTACATACGATCGGGTAGCACCGGTCGGTAACCATGATCCCGATTCGCGGTGAGGTGGCCCTCATGTCCGCACCACAACACAAGCCCGTCGTCACCGAACGTGAGGCCCGCGAGGTCGCGGAGGCGGCCCGGGAACAGGACTGGCGCAAGCCCAGCTTCGCCAAGGAACTGTTCCTCGGCCGCTTCCGCCTCGACCTCATCCACCCCCACCCCATGCCCCCCGACGAGGACGCCCGGCGTGGGGAGGAGTTCCTCGCCCGGCTCCGCGACTTCTGCGAGACCAAGGTCGACGGCGCGCTGATCGAACGCGAGGCCCGGATCCCCGACGAGGTCATCGCGGGCCTCAAGGAACTCGGCGCCCTCGGCATGAAGATCGACACCAAGTACGGCGGCCTCGGACTCACCCAGGTGTACTACAACAAGGCGCTGGCCCTCGCGGGCTCCGCCAGCCCCGCGATCGGCGTCCTGCTCTCGGCCCACCAGTCGATCGGCGTCCCCCAGCCGCTGAAGCTGTTCGGCACCCAGGAGCAGAAGGAGGCCTTCCTGCCCCGGTGCGCCCGCACCGACATCAGCGCCTTCCTCCTCACCGAACCGGACGTCGGCTCCGACCCGGCCAGGCTCGCGACCTCGGCCGTCCCCGACGGCGACGACTACATCCTCGACGGGGTGAAGCTCTGGACCACCAACGGCGTCGTCGCCGACCTGCTGGTCGTCATGGCCCGCGTGCCCAGGTCCGAGGGCCACAAGGGCGGCATCACCGCCTTCGTCGTCGAGACCGACTCACCCGGCATCACCGTGGAGAACCGCAACGCCTTCATGGGCCTGCGCGGCATCGAGAACGGCGTCACCCGCTTCCACCAGGTCCGGGTCCCCGCGGCGAACCGCATCGGCCCGGAGGGCGCCGGCCTCAAGATCGCGCTGACCACCCTCAACACCGGCCGCCTCTCCCTGCCCGCCTCCTGCGTCGCCGCCGGCAAGTGGTGCCTGAAGATCGCCCGCGAGTGGTCCGCGGCCCGCGAGCAGTGGGGCAAGCCGATCGCCCAGCACGAGGCCGTCGGCGCGAAGATCAGCTTCATCGCGGCGACGACCTTCGCCCTGGAGGCCGTACTGGACCTCTCCAGCCAGATGGCCGACGAGGACCGCAACGACATCCGCATCGAGGGCGCCCTGGCCAAACTCTTCGCCTCCGAGATGGGCTGGCTCATCGCCGACGAACTGGTCCAGATCCGCGGCGGCCGCGGCTTCGAGACAGCGGCGTCGCTCGCGGCCCGCGGTGAGAGGGCGGTCCCGGCCGAACAGGTCCTGCGCGACCTCCGCATCAACCGCATCTTCGAGGGCTCGACGGAGATCATGCACCTGCTGATCGCCCGCGAGGCCGTGGACGCCCACCTCTCCGTCGCGGGCGACCTGATCGACCCGGAGAAGACCCTCTCGGACAAGGCGAAGGCGGGCGCCCAGGCCGGCGTGTTCTACGCGAAGTGGCTCCCGAAACTGGTCGCGGGCCCGGGGCAACTCCCGAACTCCTACAGCGAGTTCAAACGCGAGGTCGACCTCTCCGGCCACCTCCGGTACGTCGAGCGCACGGCCCGCAAACTCGCCCGCTCCACCTTCTACGCGATGTCCCGCTGGCAGGGCCGCATGGAGACCAAGCAGGGCTTCCTCGGCCGGATCGTCGACATCGGCGCCGAACTCTTCGCGATGAGCGCGGTCTGCGTCCGCGCCGAACTCCTGCGCACCACCGAGGACCACGGCCGCCAGGCCTACCAACTCGCCGACGCCTTCTGCCACCAGTCCCGCATCCGCGTGGAGGAACTCTTCGGCCGCCTGTGGACCAACACCGACGACCTCGACCGCAAGGTCGTCAAGGGTGTCATGTCCGGCACCTACGAATGGCTGGAGCACGGCATCGTCGACCCCTCGGGCGAGGGCCCCTGGATCGCCGACGCCACCCCCGGCCCGAGCGAACGGGAGAACGTCCACCGCCCGATCCGCTGACCCGCCCATGACAGCCCCGCCCCCCGGAGGATCGCTCGGAGGTTCCGGCGAACCCCCTTCGGGGGACGCGCTGTCCTCACACGCCGTCCTTACGGCAACAATGGGGGGATGAGCGACAGTCCAGCCCTCCGAGGGCGCGGGCCGGAAGCCCCGCCTGCCCCGCGACGCCACGCACACACTCACCTGACGCCGCAGGCACCGCCCGCCGGGCGGACGACGGGGCTCCCGGCCCACGCCCTCGCCGACCCGCACCTCGTCTACGACCCGGTGGCGGGCGACGGCCCCAAGGACGTGGTGATCCTCGGCTCCACCGGGTCGATCGGCACCCAGGCCATCGACCTCGTGCTGCGCAACCCGGACCGCTTCCGGGTCACCGCCCTGTCCGCCAACGGCGGCCGCGTCGACCTCCTCGCCGAGCAGGCCCACCGGCTGGGGGTGCGCACCGTCGCGGTCGCCCGCCAGGACGTCGTACCGCAGCTGCGCGAGGCCCTGACGAGCCGGTACGGGGCCGGCGAGCCGCTCCCGGAGATCCTCGCCGGACCCGACGCGGCCGCCCAGGTCGCCGCCTCCGACTGCCACACCGTGCTGAACGGCATCACCGGCTCCATCGGCCTCGCCCCGACCCTCGCCGCCCTGGAGGCGGGCCGCACCCTCGCGCTCGCCAACAAGGAGTCGCTCATCGTCGGCGGCCCGCTGGTCAAGGCCCTCGCCAAGCCCGGCCAGATCATCCCGGTCGACTCCGAGCACGCCGCACTGTTCCAGTCGCTGGCCTCCGGCACGCGCGCGGACGTACGGAAACTGGTCGTCACGGCCTCCGGCGGCCCCTTCCGCGGCCGTACCAAGGAAGAACTCGCGAACGTCACCGTCGAGGATGCCCTCGCCCACCCCACCTGGGCCATGGGACCGGTGATCACGATCAACTCCGCGACCCTCGTCAACAAGGGCCTGGAGGTCATCGAGGCGCACCTCCTCTACGACATTCCCTTCGACCGCATTGAGGTGGTCGTGCATCCCCAGTCGTATGTCCACTCGATGGTTGAGTTCACCGACGGATCCACGATCGCCCAGGCGACGCCCCCCGACATGCGCGGGCCGATCGCCATCGGCCTCGGCTGGCCCGAACGCGTCCCCGACGCGGCCCCCGCGTTCGACTGGAGCAGGGCCTCGACGTGGGAGTTCTTCCCGCTCGACAACGACGCGTTCCCATCGGTCGACCTGGCGAGACACGTGGGGCAGCTCGCGGGCACGGCCCCGGCGGTGTTCAATGCCGCCAACGAGGAGTGCGTGGAGGCCTTCCGGACCGGCGCACTGCCGTTCAACGGCATCATGGAGACCGTGACCCGCGTGGTGGACGAACACGGCACGCCCGTCACGGGAACCTCACTCACCGTGTCGGACGTCCTCGAAGCGGAGACCTGGGCGCGCACCCGGGCCCGGGAACTGGCAGCACAGACGGCGGAGGCCCGTGCATGACGACCCTGATGTTCATCCTCGGCATAGCGGTCTTCGCGCTCGGCCTGCTGGTCTCGATCGCGTGGCACGAGCTCGGCCACCTGTCCACGGCCAAGCTCTTCGGCATCCGCGTGCCGCAGTACATGGTCGGCTTCGGCCCGACCATCTGGTCGAGGAACAAGGGCGAGACCGAGTACGGCGTCAAGGCCATCCCGTTCGGCGGCTACATCCGCATGATCGGCATGTTCCCGCCCGGGCCCGACGGCAAGCTGGAGGCCCGCTCCACCTCACCCTGGCGCGGCATGATCGAGGACGCCCGCTCGGCCGCCTACGAGGAGCTCAAGCCGGGTGACGAGTCCCGGATGTTCTACACCCGCAAGCCCTGGAAACGCGTCATCGTGATGTTCGCGGGCCCGTTCATGAACCTGATCCTCGCGGTCGCCCTGTTCCTGACGGTCCTGATGGGCTTCGGCATCCAGCAGCAGACCACCACGGTCAGCTCGGTCTCCCCGTGCGTGATCTCGCAGAGCGAGAACCGCGACGAGTGCAAGAAGTCCGACCCCCGGTCCCCGGCCGCTGCCGCGGGCATGAAGGCCGGGGACACGATCGTCTCTTTCGCGGGCGTGCGCACCGAGGACTGGGGCACCCTCTCCGACCTGATCCGCGACAGCGCCGGCAAGACCGTCCCGATCGTCGTCGACCGCGACGGCAAGGAGGTCCCCCTCCAGGCCAGGATCGCCACCAACCTCGTCGCCAAGAAGGACGGCAACGGGGCCTACGTCCAGGGCGAGTACGTCAAGGCCGGCTTCCTCGGCTTCAGCGCCGCCACCGGGGTCGTCAAACAGGACTTCGGCGACTCGGTGGTCTGGATGACCGACCGGGTGGGCGACGCGGTCGACTCCCTCGCCGCCCTGCCCTCCAAGATCCCGGCCCTGTGGGACGCCGCCTTCGGAGACGGCCAGCGCGAGCCGGACTCCCCGATGGGCGTGGTCGGCGCGGCCCGGGTGGGCGGCGAGATCGCCACCCTCGACATCCCCGCATCCCAGCAACTGGCGATGTTCGTGATGCTCCTGGCCGGCTTCAACCTCTCCCTGTTCCTCTTCAACATGCTCCCCCTCCTCCCGCTCGACGGCGGCCACATCGCGGGCGCCCTGTGGGAGTCGCTGCGCCGCAACGTGGCGAAGGTGCTGCGCCGCCCGGACCCGGGCCCCTTCGACGTCGCAAAGCTGATGCCGGTCGCCTACGTGGTGGCGGGGATCTTCATCTGCTTCACCGTCCTCGTCCTGATCGCGGACGTGGTCAACCCGGTGAGAATCTCCTAGCCGTACGGCATTCGTGACGGCCCGGCACGCTGTGTGCCGGGCCGTCCTCGTTCGTGTGGCTTGGGTCGGCGGGATGTGCCGGGGGCTGGGCGCGTGCCGTAATCTCGAAGCCTGGAGCCCGCTGCGTACGGGAACCGGACCTTGATCCACGACTTGGGGTTGCACAGCAGATGACTGCGATTTCTCTCGGCATGCCGTCCGTTCCGACCAGGGTTGCCGAGCGCCGGAAGAGCCGGCAGATCCAGGTCGGCTCCGTCGCGGTCGGTGGCGACGCCCCGGTCTCGGTCCAGTCGATGACCACGACCCGTACGTCCGACATCGGCGCGACGCTCCAGCAGATCGCCGAACTGACGGCCTCCGGCTGCCAGATCGTCCGCGTGGCGTGCCCCACGCAGGACGACGCGGACGCCCTCGCGACCATCGCCAGGAAGTCCCAGATCCCGGTCATCGCCGACATTCACTTCCAGCCCAAGTACGTCTTCGCGGCCATCGAGGCCGGCTGCGCCGCGGTCCGGGTGAACCCCGGCAACATCAAGCAGTTCGACGACAAGGTCAAGGAGATCGCGAAGGCCGCGCGCGACCACGGCACCCCGATCCGCATCGGCGTGAACGCAGGCTCCCTGGACCGCCGCCTGCTCCAGAAGTACGGCAAGGCGACCCCCGAGGCCCTGGTCGAGTCGGCCCTGTGGGAGGCGTCCCTCTTCGAGGAGCACGACTTCCGGGACATCAAGATCTCGGTGAAGCACAACGACCCGGTCGTCATGATCGAGGCGTACAAGCAGCTCGCCGCCCAGTGCGACTACCCCCTCCACCTCGGCGTCACGGAGGCGGGCCCCGCCTTCCAGGGCACGATCAAGAGCGCGGTGGCCTTCGGCGCCCTCCTCTCCCAGGGCATCGGCGACACCATCCGCGTGTCGTTGAGCGCCCCTCCGGTCGAGGAGGTCAAGGTCGGCAACCAGATCCTGGAGTCCCTCAACCTCAAGCAGCGCGGCCTGGAGATCGTCTCCTGCCCGTCCTGCGGCCGCGCCCAGGTGGACGTCTACAAGCTGGCCGAGGAGGTCACCGCGGGTCTGACCGGCATGGAGGTCCCCCTCCGCGTCGCCGTCATGGGCTGCGTCGTCAACGGCCCCGGCGAGGCCCGGGAGGCCGACCTCGGCGTCGCCTCCGGCAACGGCAAGGGCCAGATCTTCGTCAAGGGCGAGGTCATCAAGACCGTCCCCGAGTCCAAGATCGTCGAGACCCTCATCGAGGAGGCCATGAAGCTGGCCGAACAGATGGAGGCGGACGGCGTGGCGTCGGGCGAGCCGTCGGTGGCGGTGGCCGGCTGAGAAGGGGCCGAAGGCCCCCTCAGGGGCGCGGGGAACTGCGCGACCAGCCACACACGACCCGCACCCGCGAACAACACGGACCCCCCGAGTTCTCGGGCGCCCGGCACCGCAGACGCCGGGCACCTCGAAGCCGGCGGCACTCTCACAGGGCGACGCTGCTCAGCTTCCGCAGGTACAGTGCGGAGATCAGCAGTCCCCAGTGTGAGGCCCCGCCCGTGTTGACCCAGACGACCTCCCGGGTCCTCGAACCGAGCGACCTGGACGCCGCGCTCGCCGTCCTCGACCGCGAGCCGGTGGCGAACGCCTTCGTGACGTCCCGGGTCCAGGTGGCCGGCCTCGACCCCTGGCGCCTCGGCGGCGAGATGTGGGGCTGGTACGAGGACGGCATGCTCACCTCCCTGTGCTACGCGGGCGCCAACCTGGTCCCGATCTGCGCCACCCCCCGGGCCGTACGCGCCTTCGCCGACCGTGCCCGCAGGGCCGGCCGCCGCTGCTCCTCGATCGTCGGCCCGGCCGAGCCCACCGCCGAACTCTGGCGCCTGCTCGAACCCAGCTGGGGCCCGGCACGGGAGGTCCGCAGCCGCCAGCCCCTCATGGTCACCGACCGCATGCCCGCCGACGTCGCCCCGGATCCCTACCTCCGCCGCATCCGCAAGGACGAGATAGAGACGATCATGCCGGCGTGCGTGGCGATGTTCACCGAGGAGGTGGGGGTCTCGCCCCTCGCCGGCGACGGCGGCCTCCTCTACCAGGCCCGCGTCGCCGAACTCGTCGGCTCCGGCCGCTCGTTCGCCCGCCTCGACGGCGACGGCAAGGTCGTCTTCAAGGCCGAGATCGGCGCGGCCACGACCCACGCCTGCCAGATCCAGGGCGTGTGGGTGGCCCCGGAGTACCGGGGGAGGGGCCTGGCGGCCCCCGGCATGGCCGCGGTCCTGCGCTACGCCCTCGCGGACGTGGCCCCGGTGGTCAGCCTCTACGTCAACGACTTCAACACGGCGGCGCGAAGGACGTACACCAGGGTCGGCTTCCAGGAGGTCGGCGCGTTCATGAGCGTCCTGTTCTGAGACCCGCCCCGACGAGCCGCGGGGCCGAACCCGTCGCACGCGCACCCGACACACACCACGCGCCCCCCTGTACGCTCCCCACATGCGCTTTCCCGGTCACGGACACCGCCGCCACCCCGACGACATCGTGATCGGACCGCTGGACCTCGCCGCGAGGGTGGACGAAGCCCTCGCCGTCCAGGCCGTCGCCTTCGGGCTGGGATCCGACGAGGTGGCGGTCCGCCGCCAGATCGTCCTGCGCCATATGACCTACCCGGGCGCCAGGGCCCTCGGCGCCACCACGGCCGAGCGCCTCGTGGGGTTCGTCTACGGCATGCCCAACGACCGCACCCACTGGTGGTCCACGGTCGTGGAGCCCTACCTGCGCGCCCAGGGCCACGACATCTGGTTGGACGACTCCTTCGTCATCACCGAGCTCCACGTCCACCCGGGCTACCAGAACCGCGGCATCGGCCGCTCCCTGATCACCACGATCACGGACGGCGCCGACGAACCCCGCTCGATCCTCTCCGCGATCGACATCGACAGCCCGGCCCGCGGCCTCTACCACTCCCTCGGGTACCAGGACCTCGCCCGCCAGGTCCTGTTCCCGAGCGCCCCGAAGCCGTACGCGGTGATGGGCGCCCCCCTGCCCCTGCGCCGCCGTTAACCGATTTCCACCACAACCGGGCCCCCGGCTAACCTCCCTGGGGGTGCCTGACACGTTCCCGCCTGCCTGGCGACGCCCGGCCCGCACGCTCGCCGCGTTGCCGAACCGCCCACGTGGCTCCGCCACGCGAGCGCTCCGGCGCCTTGCGATCTGGGGGTACCCCCTCTGGGGGAGCACCGGACGCCGCCAGGCCCGCCCTGCGGGCGGACGACGGGAATGTGTCAGGCACCCCCAGCCACCACCCTTACCCGGCAGGAGTACGAGAACCATGGCCAACGCACCGGTCCAGCGCATGTCCCAGTTGATGGCGAAGACGCTGCGCGACGACCCGGCCGACGCCGAGGTCCTCAGCCACAAGCTCCTCGTCCGCGCCGGCTACGTCCGCCGCACCGCGGCCGGCATCTGGAGCTGGCTGCCGCTCGGCATGCGGGTCCTGCGCAACGTGGAGCGGGTCGTCCGTGAGGAGATGGACGCGATCGGCGCCCAGGAGGTGCTGCTCCCCGCCATCCTGCCGCGGGAGCCCTACGAGGCGACCGGCCGCTGGGAGGAGTACGGTCCCGAGCTGTTCCGCCTCCAGGACCGCAAGGGCGGCGACTACCTCCTCGGCCCCACCCACGAGGAGATCTTCACCCTGCTGGTGAAGGACCAGGCGTCCTCCTACAAGGACCTGCCGGTCATCCTCTACCAGATCCAGAACAAGTACCGCGACGAGGCCCGTCCGCGGGCCGGCGTCCTGCGCGGCCGCGAGTTCCTCATGAAGGACTCGTACTCCTTCGACACCGAGGACGAGGGCCTGGCCCAGTCCTACGCGCTGCACCGTCAGGCCTACCAGAAGATCTTCACGCGCCTCGGCCTCGACTACCGCATCTGCGCCGCGACCGCGGGCGCGATGGGCGGCTCGAAGTCGGAGGAGTTCCTGGCCCCGGCCGCCGCCGGTGAGGACACCTTCGCCGACTGCCCCCACTGCGACTTCGCGGCGAACACCGAGGCGATCTCGTACGAGCTCAAGCCGGTGGACGCCACCGGCGTGCCCGCGGCCGAGGACATCCCGACCCCGGACACCCCCACCATCGAGACCCTCGCCGCCCAGCTCGGCGTCGAGGCCTCCGCCACCCTGAAGAACCTCCTCGTCAAGGTCGACGGCGAGATCGTCGCCGTCGGCGTCCCCGGCGACCGCGAGGTCGACATGGACAAGGTCGAGGCGCACTTCGCCCCGGCGACCGTCGAGATGGTCACCGAGGCCGACTTCGCGGGCCGCCCGGACCTGGTGCGCGGCTACGTCGGTCCGCAGGGGCTGGGCGAGAAGGTCAGGTACATCGCCGACCCGCGCGTGGCGCCGGGCACCGCGTGGATCACGGGCGCCAACAAGGCGGACACACACACCAAGAACGTCGTCGCGGGCCGTGACTTCGAGGTCGGCGAGTACGTCGACGTCGTCGTCGTGCAGGAGGGCGACCCCTGCCCCCAGTGTGGCACCGGCCTCAAGCTGGACCGCGCCATCGAGATCGGCCACATCTTCCAGCTCGGCCGCAAGTACGCCGACGCCCTCAAGCTCGACGTCCTGGGCCAGCAGGGCAAGCCGGTCCGCGTCACCATGGGCTCCTACGGCATCGGCGTCACCCGCGCGGTCGCCGCACTCGCCGAGCAGACCGCCGACGAGCAGGGCCTGTGCTGGCCCGCCGAGATCGCCCCGGCCGACGTGCACGTCGTCGCCGCCGGCAAGGCCCTCCAGACCGAACTGGCCCTGGAGGTCTCCGAGAAGCTCCGCGCGGCCGGCCTGCGCGTCCTGGTCGACGACCGGGCCGGGGTCTCGCCGGGCGTGAAGTTCACGGACGCCGAGCTGATCGGCGTCCCGAAGATCCTCGTCGCGGGCCGCCGCTCGGCCGAGGGCGTCCTGGAGCTCAAGGACCGCAGGAGCGGCGAGCGCGAGGAGCTGACCGTCGACGAGGCGATCGCCCGCCTCAGCGCGTAGGGAGAGACCTCAGGGACGTCACCGGGCCCGCTCCAGGGCTCGGAGACGTTTCCTGGGACCTCCTCGGGCCTCTGGGGACCCTTGGGTCGTCGCACCCATGAACGCGCCTACGGCGGCACACGTGGGCGTCCTGACCGGCACTCCGCGGGCGCCCGCCGCCCCGGCCCCCCGCCTCAGAGCCAGCCGGCGAACTCCAGCAGCAGCTCGGAGTCCTTCGCGCGCCCGACCCGAAGAGCCCGCACCCCCGACTCCACGGCCCGGAAGAGCGTCCACCCCCGCAGCCGCTCCTGATCGACGTCCAGCGACTCGGCCAGGCGCTTGATCCGCCGCCGTGTGGTCGCCGGGCCCGACGGCTGCGCGATCAGATCCTCCACCCGGTCCCGCACCAGCCGAGCCAGGTCGAAGGCACACTCACCGACGACCGGGTCCGGCCCGACCGCCAGCCAAGGGGACCGCTCACCCGCCAGCACCTTGCTCTGCCGGAACGTCCCGTGCAGCAGCCGCGATTCCGGCGGCGCCACCAGCAGCTCCTCGCGGGCGCTGAGAGCCGCGGTCACGAGCTCGGCCACCTCCGCGCCCCCGGTCGCCCGCATCGCCTCGGCCTGTCGCCCGGTCCGCTCGGCCACCGTCTCGAAGTCGTGTCCGCCCGGCGGCTCCACCCACAGCCGCCGCAGCGTCCCCGCCGCCTCCAGCAGCGCCTTGGCCTCCGGCAACGACCGCACCGACACATCGGGGTGCAGCCGCTCCAGCAGCAGCACACCCTCGGTGACGGGCTCGTCGTCGAGCAGCTGTACGGCGCCCCGCCCGCCCCAGTGCGCCAGTGCCGCCCGCTCGGCCGCCGGCCGGGACCGCGGCGGGGCCAGCTTGAGCACGGCCGGGGTGCCGTCGGCGCGCCGGACCAGCATCACCAGGCTGCTGCGGCCCCCCGGCTCCTGCACCCGCTCCACGGTCAACTCGCGTAGCGCGACGGCCTCCTGAGCCGCCTCGGGCAGCTTCTCCAACCAGCCGTCACCGTCCGGTGCCGTCTCACCGAGCGCCCTCACCAGACGCCGCGGCGGTTCGAAAGCCATACGCGAGTCGTTCCCTTCCCGTGCTTACGCCGTGGGCGTCGCCGAGGCCGGCGAGGACGACGGAGCCGACTTGGTCGCCGCCCGTTCGGCGAGACCAGGGAAGGCTACGCTCTCCCCGCGCCAGCGCACGGCGCGCACCGCCGCCTCCCGCAGCGCCTCGGCGGCCATGGAACGCCGCCCGTCCACGGTTGCCCGTACCAGGTCGGAGTACACCCCGGCGATCCGGTCCTCCAGCACGGCGGCCAGCCGTACGGCCGCGTCCGAGTCCGGCACCGGGAAGGGCAGCGCGTACCCGGCCGCCGCCGCCACCGGCTTGCCGCCCAGGTCCCGCACCTCGCGGGCCAGCGTGTCGCGCCGGGCGCGATGGGCGTCGTAGGCCGACCTCGCCTCCGTACGACGGCCCTCGCGGATCTGCCCGCCGACGACCCCGTACCCGTACACGGCCGCGTGCTCGGCGGCCAGTGCCGCCTGGAGCGCGGTCAGCTCCCGCTCGTCCTGCTCGTCGCTCACTTGGCCGCCTCCGTCAGCAGGTACGCGTGCGTGGCGCCGGCCGCCGCCACCGAGGCCAGCAGGCGGGCCAGTTCGCCCGGCACCTCCAGCAGGGCCTTGGCCCGCGCGTCGGCGAGCGACCGCTCGGCGGTGGCGAGCCCGGCGAGGGCGTCCTTCTCGGTGCCCGGTACGACGGAGGGCGCGGGGGAGCCGGGGGTGGCGGAGGACGTCGTGCCGACCGTCGTGCCCCCGAACGCCTGGACGTGCCGCACGGCTTCCGCCCGCAGCACCGTCAGCCGCTCGGCGAGCCCGGGATACGCGGCGATCACCGCGTCGTACCGCTCGACGATGCCTCGGCTGTCCCGCGCCGCACGCGTGCGTGCCCGCTCCGCGAGCGAGGGGCTGCCTCCGGTGCCCTCCCCTGCGTCGTCGGTCCCCGAGGAGCAGCCCGCCAGCAGGGCGGCCCCGGCGGCGGTGGCGAGGAGGGTTCTTCGACGCGGCCCCGAGGGGGTGCGCGACGGTGGGGAGTACGGCACGGCAGTCGTCCTCGGAGGGCTCGTACGAACACACGGGCGGGAACGGCGGCCCCGCCGTGATCACGGTACCCGCGCCACCCGCCGCCTCGCGTCACCGGCTCGACGCCCGCGCCCGCCCCGGAGGGCACGTGGACGGCAACACCTCCCGGGACCCGATACCCTTTGACCAGACACGCGACCTACCCACAACAGCACACGCGGCCGAGGAGTCACCCGGATGAGCACCACCCAGAGCGAAAGGCTGCGAGAGCTCCTGGAACCGCTCGTCAGCTCCCAGGGACTGGATCTCGAGGAGATCTCAGTGGACTCCGTAGGACGCAAGCGGGTGCTGAGCGTCGTCGTCGACTCCGACACCGGGGCGGACCTGGACCAGATCGCCGATGTGAGCCGCGCGCTCTCGGCGAAGCTCGACGAGACGAACGCGATGGGCGAGGGCGAGTACACCCTCGAGGTCGGCACCCCGGGCGCTGAGCGCCTCCTCAAGGAGCACCGGCACTACGTACGCGCCATCGACCGGCTGGTGAGGTTCCAGCTGGCCGAGGGCGACGAGGTGGTCGCACGGATCCTGAAGGTCGACGACGACGGACTGGACGTCGAGGTGCCGGGAGTGAAGGGCCGCAAGGCGACGAGCCGCAGACTGGCCTTTTCCGAGATCGACAAGGCGCGCGTCCAGGTCGAGTTCAACCGCAAGGACAAGAAGGAAGAGGAGGCGTAGCCGTGGACATCGACATGAGCGCCCTACGGGGCTTGGTACGGGAGAAGGAGATCTCCTTCGACCTGCTGGTCGAGGCGATCGAGTCGGCCCTCCTCATCGCCTACCACCGCACCGAGGGAAGCCGCCGTCACGCGCGCGTGGAGCTCAACCGGGAGACCGGCCACGTGACGGTGTGGGCGAAGGAGGACCCCGAGGACCTCGAGGAGGGCCAGGAGGCCCGCGAGTTCGACGACACCCCGTCCGGTTTCGGCCGTATCGCCGCCACCACCGCCAAGCAGGTCATCCTGCAGCGGCTGCGCGACGCCGAGGACGACGCGACGCTCGGCGAGTACGCCGGCCGTGAGGGCGACATCGTCATGGGCATGGTCCAGCAGGGCCGCGACCCGAAGAACGTGCTGGTGGACATCGGCAAGCTGGAGGCCATCCTGCCGGTGCAGGAGCAGGTCCCGGGCGAGACCTACCCGCACGGCATGCGGCTGCGGTCGTACGTCGTCCGGGTGGCCCGCGGCGTGCGCGGCCCGTCCGTGACCCTGTCCCGGACGCACCCCAACCTGGTGAAGAAGCTCTTCGCCCTGGAGGTGCCGGAGATCGCCGACGGTTCCGTCGAGATCGCCGCCATCGCCCGTGAGGCCGGCCACCGCACCAAGATCGCGGTCCGGTCCACCCGCTCCGGCCTGAACGCCAAGGGCGCCTGCATCGGCCCCATGGGCGGCCGGGTGCGCAATGTCATGGGCGAGCTCAACGGTGAGAAGATCGACATCGTCGACTGGTCGGACGACCCGGCCGAGATGGTGGCGAACGCGCTCTCGCCGGCCCGGGTCTCCAAGGTGGAGGTCGTCGACCTCGCGGCCCGCTCCGCGCGCGTGACGGTGCCGGACTACCAGCTGTCGCTGGCGATCGGCAAGGAGGGGCAGAACGCCCGCCTCGCCGCCCGGCTGACCGGCTGGCGGATCGACATCCGCCCGGACACCGAGCAGCCCGCCGAATAGCCTCCCGGTCGGGCCTGGGTCACGATCGGGGAATAGATCCAAGCCGCAGTTGGCTGAGATCACGACAACAACCGTTCGATTCCTGCCCCAAAGGGGTGAGGTCGGTACGGGGAGGTAGACTTAGTAGTGTCTGGCCGGACGCGAGCCCGCGCATGCCCTGAACGCACCTGTCTGGGGTGCAGGCAGCGAGCGGCCAAGACCGATCTGCTGCGTACCGTGGCGATCAAGGACGCGTGCGTTCCTGATCCAAGCGGTACGCTGCCCGGCCGGGGTGCGTACGTGCACCCCGCCCTGGTCTGTCTGGACCAGGCGGTACGCCGCCGGGCGTTCACGCGGGCGCTTCGCGCCCCGGGAGCGCTTGACGTAAAGGCGTTGCGCCAATACGTCGAGCAGACAGACAGTTGCTGAGCAGGCAACACCGTAAGAAGCGTCGCGCGGAACCCCCGCGCGGCCCTGGTACCCCGCGAGTTGGAAGTAGGTCGAGATTGCGATGAGCACTCGATGAGCACGCGATGAGTACGCCCATGAAGTAGCGACGGTCCGGACGCAACCCGGACCTAAAAGGAGCGAAGTGGCTAAGGTCCGGGTATACGAACTCGCCAAGGAGTTCGGAGTAGAGAGCAAGGTCGTCATGGCCAAGCTCCAGGAACTCGGTGAATTCGTCCGTTCGGCGTCTTCGACCATCGAAGCGCCCGTCGTCCGCAAGCTGACGGACGCCCTCCAGCAGGGCAGCGGAGGCGGCAAGCCCGCCCCCGCACGCAAGGCTGCCCCGGCCAAGCCGGGCGCCCCCTCTCCGGCGCAGGCTGCCCGTCCGGCCGCCCCGCGCCCGCCGGCCCCCAAGCCGGCCGCAGCCGAGACGCCCGCGGCTCCCGCCGCGTCGGCCGCTCCCGGCCCCCGTCCCACCCCGGGCCCGAAGCCCGCGCCGCGCCCCGCGCCGGCGTCGCCGGCTCCGACCACGCCCGAGTTCACGGCACCGCCGGCGGCTCCCGCCGCGCCCGCCCAGGGCTCCGCCCCGCGTCCGGGCGCCCCGCGTCCGGCCGGCCAGCAGGCCCCGCGCCCGGGTGCCCCCCGTCCCGCCGGTGGCCCCGGCCAGGGCGGTCAGGGCCGCGGTGAGCGCGGCGACCGTCCCGGCGCCCCGCGTCCGGGTGGTCAGGGTGCCCGTCCCGGCGCTCGTCCGGCCGGTCCCCGTCCGGGCAACAACCCCTTCACCTCTGGTGGCTCCACCGGCATGGCGCGCCCGCAGGCGCCCCGTCCGGGCGGTGCCCCGCGTCCCGGCGGCCAGGGTGGCCCCGGTGGCGCTCCCGGCGGCGCCCCGCGTCCGCAGGGTCAGGGCCAGGGCGGTCCCCGTCCCCAGGGTGCGGCGGGCGGTCCCCGTCCGCAGGCTCCCGGTGGCGCTCGTCCGACCCCGGGCGGCATGCCCCGTCCGCAGGGCGGTCCCCGTCCCGGCGGCGGCCCCGGCGGCGCCCGGCCCAACCCCGGCATGATGCCGCAGCGTCCGGCTGCCGGCCCGCGTCCCGGCGGCGGTGGCCCCGGTGGCCGCGGTCCCGGTGGCGCCGGTCGCCCGGGCGGTGGCGGCGGCGGTCGTCCCGGTGGCGGCGGCTTCGCCGGCCGTCCGGCCGGTCCCGGTGGCGGCGGTGGCGGTTTCGCCGGTCGTCCCGGTGGTCCCGGTGGCGGTGGCGGCGGTTTCGCCGGCCGTCCGGGTGGTCCCGGTGGCGGCGGCGGTCGTCCCGGCTTCGGTGGTCGTCCCGGCGGTCCCGGTGGCCGTGGTGGCACGCAGGGCGCCTTCGGTCGTCCCGGCGGTCCCGCGCGTCGCGGTCGCAAGTCGAAGCGGCAGAGGCGCCAGGAGTACGAGGCCATGCAGGCCCCGTCGGTCGGCGGCGTGATGCTGCCTCGCGGCAACGGACAGAGCGTCCGCCTGTCGCGCGGTGCGTCCCTCACCGACTTCGCGGAGAAGATCAACGCCAACCCGGCGTCGCTCGTCGCCGTGATGATGAACCTCGGCGAGATGGTCACTGCCACGCAGTCCGTCTCCGACGAGACCCTCCAGCTGCTCGCCGGCGAGATGAACTACGTCGTCGAGATCGTCAGCCCGGAGGAGGAGGACCGCGAGCTGCTCGAGTCCTTCGACATCGAGTTCGGCGAGGACGAGGGCGACGAGGAGGACCTGGTGGTCCGTCCGCCGGTCGTCACCGTCATGGGTCACGTCGACCACGGCAAGACCCGACTGCTGGACACCATCCGCAAGACGAACGTCGTCGCGGGCGAGGCCGGCGGCATCACCCAGCACATCGGTGCCTACCAGGTCGCCACCCAGGTCAACGACGAAGAACGCAAGATCACCTTCATCGACACCCCGGGTCACGAGGCGTTCACCGCCATGCGTGCCCGTGGTGCGAAGTCGACCGACATCGCGATCCTGGTCGTCGCGGCCAACGACGGCGTCATGCCGCAGACGGTCGAGGCGCTCAACCACGCCAAGGCGGCCGACGTGCCGATCGTCGTCGCGGTCAACAAGATCGACGTCGAGGGCGCGGACCCGACCAAGGTGCGCGGTCAGCTGACCGAGTACGGCCTGGTGGCCGAGGAGTACGGCGGCGACACCATGTTCGTCGACATCTCCGCCAAGCAGGGTCTGAACATCGACCAGCTGCTCGAGGCCGTGGTCCTGACCGCGGACGCCTCGCTCGACCTGCGGGCCAACCCGGAGCAGGACGCGCAGGGCATCGCGATCGAGTCCCACCTCGACCGTGGCCGCGGTGCGGTCTCGACCGTCCTCGTCCAGCGAGGCACGCTGCGCATCGGCGACACCATGGTGGTCGGCGACGCGTACGGCCGAGTCCGGGCGATGCTCGACGACAACGGCAACAACGTCGAGGAAGCGGGTCCGTCGACCCCCGTCCTGGTCCTGGGTCTCACCAACGTCCCGGGCGCCGGCGACAACTTCCTCGTCGTCGACGAGGACCGCACGGCCCGCCAGATCGCCGAGAAGCGCGCGGCGCGTGAGCGCAACGCCAACTTCGCCCGCCGGGGTGTCCGGTTCTCCCTGGAGAACCTGGACGAGGCCCTCAAGGCCGGTCTGGTGCAGGAACTCAACCTCATCATCAAGGGCGACGCGTCCGGTTCGGTGGAGGCTCTCGAGTCCTCGCTGCTCCAGCTCGACGTCGGCGACGAGGTCGACATCCGCGTCCTGCACCGCGGTGTGGGTGCGGTCACCGAGTCCGACATCAACCTGGCGACCGGCTCCGACGCCATCGTCATCGGCTTCAACGTCCGGGCAGCCGGCCGTGCGCAGCAGATGGCGGAGCGCGAGGGCGTCGACGTCCGGTACTACTCGGTGATCTACCAGGCCATCGAGGAGATCGAGGCGGCCCTCAAGGGCATGCTCAAGCCGGAGTACGAGGAGGTCGAGCTCGGCACGGCGGAGATCCGCGAGGTCTTCAAGTCGTCCAAGCTGGGCAACATCGCCGGTGTCCTGGTCCGCTCGGGCGAGGTCAAGCGCAACACGAAGGCTCGACTCGTCCGCGACGGCAAGGTCATCGCGGAGAACCTCAACATCTCCGGTCTGCGTCGCTTCAAGGACGACGTCACCGAGATCCGCGAAGGGTTCGAGGGCGGTATCAACCTCGGCAACTTCAACGACATCAAGGTCGACGACGTCATCGCGACGTACGAGATGCGCGAGAAGCCGCGCGGCTGATTGTCACAGCACGCGATCGGGGCCGGTCGGCGGACGTAATATCCGTCGATCGGCCCCGGCCGTTGCGTGTACGGTTCCTGTATCGGCGTCGACGCGACGCCCATACCCCGAACCGGCGGGACATCCGGACACACACATGTATGTGGGGACTCTGTCCTTCGATCTGCTCCTCGGCGACGTGCACTCGCTGAAGGAGAAACGCTCTCTCGTCCGCCCGATCGTGGCCGAGCTCCAGCGCAAGTACGCGGTGAGCGCGGCGGAGACGGGCAACCAGGACCTCCATCGCAGGGCCGAGATCGGGCTGGCGATGGTCTCCGGGGACACGGGACACCTCAGCGAGGTACTGGACCGCTGCGAGCGGCTGGTCGCCGCGCGGCCCGAGGTGGAACTGCTCTCGGTTCGACGCAGGCTCCACAGCGACGAAGACTGAAGCAAGAAGCAAGTACTTTAAGGAGACGGACCAGTGGCCGACAACGCGCGCGCCAAGAGGCTGGCGGACCTCATCCGAGAGGTGGTGGCCCAGAAGCTGCTGCGCGGGATCAAGGACCCGCGGCTCGGCTCACACGTCACCATCACGGACACCCGGGTCACGGGTGACCTCCGGGAGGCGACCGTCTTCTACACGGTGTACGGCGGTGACGAGGAGCGGGCGGCCGCGGCCGCCGGACTGGAGAGCGCCAAGGGCGTGCTCCGTTCCGCGGTCGGCGCGGCGGCCGGGGTGAAGTTCACCCCGACGCTGACCTTCGTGGCCGACGCGCTGCCCGACACCGCCAAGACCATCGACGACCTCCTCGACAAGGCCCGCCAGTCCGACGAGAAGGTGCGCGAGGTCTCGGCCGGCGCGGCCTACGCCGGTGACGCCGACCCGTACAAGAAGCCGGGCGAGGACGAGGACGACTCCGCCGAATGACGCAGAAGAACCAGACGCCCGACGGGCTTGTCATCGTCGACAAGCCGTCGGGCTTCACTTCGCACGACGTGGTCGCCAAGATGCGCGGGATCGCCAGGACCCGCCGCGTCGGCCACGCCGGCACCCTCGACCCCATGGCGACGGGCGTGCTCGTCCTCGGCGTCGAGAAGGCGACCAAGCTGCTCGGCCATCTCGCGCTGACCGAGAAGGAGTACCTGGGCACCATCCGTCTGGGCCAGACGACCCTGACCGACGACGCCGAGGGCGAGATCACGGGGTCGGTCGACGCCTCGAAGGTCACCCGCGACGCCGTCGACGCCGGGATCGCCAAACTCAGCGGCGACATCATGCAGGTGCCGTCCAAGGTCAGCGCCATCAAGATCGACGGCGTGCGCTCCTACAAGCGGGCGCGCGACGGCGAGGAGTTCGAGATCCCCGCCCGCCCGGTACGGATCTCGTCCTTCGCGGTGTACGACGTCCGCGACGCCGTCGCCGAGGACGGCACCCCCGTCCTGGACCTGGTCGTCTCGGTGGTCTGCTCCTCCGGCACCTACATCCGGGCGCTCGCCCGGGACCTGGGCGCGGACCTGGGAGTGGGCGGCCATCTGACGGCGCTGCGCCGCACCCGCGTCGGCCCCTACAAGCTGGACGCGGCGAAGACCCTGGAGGAGCTCCAGCAGGAGCTGACGGTGATGCCGATCGCCGAGGCCGCCACGGCCGCGTTCCCGCGCTGGGACGTGGACGCCAAGCGGGCCCGGCTGCTCGTCAACGGGGTACGCCTGGAAATGCCCGAGGAGTACGCGGGCCGCGGCGCGGTCGCCGTCTTCGACCCCGAGGGCCGCGTCCTCGCCCTGGTCGAGGACCACAAGGGCAAGGCGAAGAGCCTCGCCGTCTTCAACTGAGGGGTGTGCGGGGCGTTTGCGGCCGGGGGCGGTTGTCTTTGACCGGCGCCGCTGCGGCCGAGGCCGAGGTTGTCTTCGAGCCGGGGCGTCTTCGGCAGAGGCGTCCGCGAGTGAGGCGTCTGCGTCCGGGGCTGGTCGTCCTTGACCGACGACGCTGCGGCCGAGGCCGAGGCGGTCCTCGAACCGGGGCGTCTGCGGCGGAGGCGTCCGCGAGTGAGGCGTCTGCGGCCGGGGCCGGTCGTCCTTGACCAACGCCTCTACGGCCGAGGCCGAGGCCGTCCTCGAACCGAGGCGCTGCGACCGACGCGTCCGCGAGTGAGGCGGCTGCCGCCGAGGCCGTCGGCGGCTGCGGTCCTCCGCCCGTGGAGCGGCGGTCACGGAGTCGTCCGCCGCTCCACGGTCCCCCCTCGGTTCCCCCACCCCTAGGGTGTATCCAACGCTCCCCGCCCATTCACCCGACCGGGCAGGCGCTCGGAGTGAACCAGGGGAGCGGAAGGGGGCGCGTTCACCGCGCTATCTGTCCCGCCGATCACCCGGTGCCTACCGTCGAAGACAGGCACGGTGCACGGCGGGAGGTTCGACCATGGCGGGACGGAGCCCGCGGGGCGCGAGCGGCCGCAGTCGCGCCGGTGAGGACGGGCCCAGCGCCGCCCCGGAAGCGGCGTCCGGTCCGGGACACGCGCGCGACGCCGCGCTCGTCCGCGTCCTCGACCTGGCCGGCCGCCCCCGCGGCACCGGCTTCGCCGCCGACCACCACGGCACCGTGATCACCAGCCATGAGACCGTCGACGGCCTCCCCAGGCTTCTGCTGTACGCCGCTGAGGACCGCCACTGCGTGGTCACCGCCGACGCGGTGACCCCGCTGCCCGAGCTGAACCTGGCCCTGGTCCGCACCCACGGCCTCGGCCTCGACCCGCTCCCAGTCACCGTGCGGGACCGGATCGACACCGGCGCCTACGTGCGGATCGCCGCCGGGTGCTGGCGCGAGGCTCGGGTGCTGGGGGCGGCCCCGGCGACCTACACGGCCACGGACCGGTTCCATCACCTGGACGGTGTACTGGAGTTGGCGATCGGAACCGCCGGGCGGGACGCGCTGCGGCTCGGCGGCGGGGCGGCCGGCGGCCCGGTGCTCGACGCCGGGACGGGCGCGGTGCTCGCGGTCCTTGGCACCGCGCTCCAGGGCGGCGGCCGGGACGCCGGGTTCGCCGTGCCTCTCCTCCCGGCCCGCACCGGTCCGCTCGCCGACCTCCTCGCCGAGAACGCGGCGACCGTGCCCGCCTACGGCGTCGACCTCAACCTCGCGGGCGTACTGGAACTCACGGCCACCTCGGTCGGACAGGACGGCCCGCCGGGTGCGCTGGCGGGCCATGTCGGCAGGGCGACCACCGGCACCCCGGGAGCGGTCGCCCCGGTCGAACGGGCGGCCACGACAGCGGAGTTCGACGCCTTCACCGACGGCCCCGCCGCCGTTCTCGCCCTCGTCGGCTCACCCGGCAGCGGACGTACGACGGAACTCGCCTTGCTCGCCGCCCGCCGCAACCGGGGCTCCCGCCCCGCCCCCACGCTGTGGCTGCGCGGCGCCGACCTGCGGGACGAGGACACCTCGGTCGCCGACGCGGCGCGCCGGGCGCTGAACCGGGCGGCACGCATCCTCGCGGCGTCCCGGTCGGCGGACGTCGCCGACATGGGCAACGTCACCCCCGAACGCCTCGCCCGGTTGTCCCACGCCGAGGGCCGCGACCTGCTGCTCCTCCTCGATGGCCCCGAGGAGATGCCGCCGGTCCTCGCCCACCGCCTCGACGAATGGACCGACGGGACCGCGACCTGGCTGCGGGAGACGGGGGCGCGGCTGGTGGTGGCGTGCCGGGGGGAGTACTGGGAGGGGGCGGGGAAGGGGTTCCCGGCGGGGATGCTCCACAGCCCACGCCCTTCGGCGCCACCGGCGTCCGAGGACGAGGCGGCGCAGGCCGAAGAGGGGTCCGGGGGCGACGGGACGGGCAGGGGCGGTGAGATGCCCTGCGTCCACCTGACCGACCTGCGCGAGGACGAGGCACACGAGGCAAGGGCCCGCTACGGCATCCCCGATCACGCCCTCACCGCCGGCGACGCCCGCCACCCCCTCACCCTCCGCCTCCTGTCCGAGGTCCGCGCCGCGCTCCCCGACGCCGACGACGCCCCCACCCGCCTGGACCGCCACGACGTCCTCGCCGCCCACCTCGACCTGATGTGCCTGCGCGTCGCCGTCCGCCTCGCCGCCGAGAACGGACTGCGCGGCACCGCCGTACGGCGACTCGCCGCGAAGGTCTCCGGCCAGGTGCACGAGGCCGCCCGGCGCAGCCTCGGACCGGGCCAGGGTGAGCTGGACCGCGAGTCGTTCGAGGCGGTGTTCCCGTGGGGCCCGGCCCCCGCACGGCTCGGCGGCGGCACGGGCTGGGCGTCCGCCGTCCTGACCGAGGGCCTGCTGGTCCCCGCCGGAAGCGGCTACCGCTTCGCCCAGGAGGAGCTCGCCGACTGGATCCAGGGCACCCACCTCGATCTGGACGAGGCCCTGCGCGCCCTGGTCCACCGGCGCAGCCCGCACCCCTACCCGGTCCCGCACCACCGCATCGGCCCGGTCGTCCAGGCCCTGCTCCTGCTGTCCCGCCAGCACGGCACCCCCCGACTCGCCGCCCGCCTGGAGGAGTTGATCCAGGCCCTGGACACCGACCCGGACTCCTGGTGGGCGGCCCGGCTGCTCACCGAGTGCCTGCTCCGGGTGCCCGACGCGACGCCGTACACAGGTGTGCTGCGCCTTCTCGCGGACCGGGTGGTGGAGTGGCGGCGGCGGACAAGGGCGGGGCAGGACGCGCAGGACAGTGCCCGAGTGCCCGCTCGCTCGGCCCGGTTCGCCCCCGACTTCTGGCTCGCCCTCCCGCTCCCTGCGGTCACCCTCTTCGACCTGCTGCGCCGGCTCGTGCTCGCCGACGGCCCCGCGCACGACACCGCCCCCCGATTCCTCGACGCGGCGTCCCGGCTGCTCGCCGCGGATCCCGCCGCCGTGGCACCGCATCTCACCGGCTGGTTCGACGACGAGCGTCCGCTGCCCGCCACCCCGCACGCGACCGTCGCGAAGGCCGCGCAGGCGCTGCTGCACACGCATCGGCGGCTGGCGCTCGACGACCTGACGGAGCTGCTCGTCGACCGCGCGCACCGGCGGGCCGACGAACTGCTCGCCGTACTCGCGGAGGACGAGCCCTCGGCGGTGTGCCGGGCCGTGGACCGCTGGGCGCACGACGAGCGCCCCGACCGGCGGGTCGCGGCGGTGACGTACGGCCTGCGCGCCGCCCCGCACGTGCGCACCGAGGCCGACCGCGAGCTGCTGCGCTATGCCGCGCTCACCCTGCTCGCCCGCCCCGCCGACTGCACCCTGCACGGCGGCGCGCTCGCCCTGCTCGTACGCGACCCCCGCACGCGTGCCCGTCATCTCCCGCAGGCCCTCGGTCACTTCAGGGCGGGCGATCCGCAGTTCCCGCCGAGCGCGCTGGTCGCCGCCCTGGCCACCCACCCCGAGCCGGTCCTCGACGCCTTCCGCGCCCGGCTGCGCCGCCCCGGCGCCGGAGAGGCGCTGCGCACCCTCGCCGACGTCACCACGCCCACGCCCGCCCGCCGGATCGCCGCCCTCGTACGGGAGGCGGTGGAACAGCGTCCGGAGACCGCGGCGGACGTGGCCGCGTACGTCGACCGGCGGCTCGACCAGGGGCCGGGAGCGCGGGCCGTGCTCCTTCCGCTGGTCACCGGCCTGCTGGAGGGCGGTTCGGAGGAGGTGCGGGCCGCTCTCGCCGCCGTACTGGCACCTCCCGGCAGCCCCGCCTCCCGCCCTCTCCGCCGTGAACTGCTCGCCTTCCTGCTGGACCACGAGCACGCCCCGGCCGTCCTGGACACCCTGCTGCGGACCGCCGCCCGCCACCCCCAGGACGGTCTGTGTGACCTCGTCCACCGCACCGGCCTGCTGCTCGTGCGCACCCCGGACGGCGCCGCCCGCTTCGACCGCGCGCTCGTCGACCTCGGCCGCCAGGTCCCCGGCTTCGCCGCGCGGGTGGCGACCTGGCTCACCGACGCGCCGCAGCGATGGTCGGCGGTGGTCGGCCCCAGCACCCGGCGGATGATCGAGAACCTGGCCGGCGTCCGCGTCCCCGCCTGATCCGCGTGCGTCGGGTCACAGCGCCCATGCCGATGCGGGCGGGAAGGACACGGCATGGCACCCTTAGACCTGCGTAAGAGATAAGCCCTACACACGGACACGGGTTCGGCGAGGAGCGGTCACAGTGCAGCGCTGGCGTGGCTTGGAGGACATCCCCGAGGACTGGGGACGCAGCGTCGTCACCATCGGCTCCTACGACGGGGTCCACCGCGGACACCAGCTGATCATCCGGCATGCCGTGGACCGCGCCCGTGAGCTGGGCGTTCCCGCCGTCGTCGTCACCTTCGACCCGCACCCCAGCGAGGTCGTGCGCCCCGGCAGCCACCCGCCGCTGCTGGCCCCGCACCACCGCCGCGCGGAGCTGATGGCGGAGCTGGGTGTGGACGCGATCCTCATCCTGCCCTTCACCACCGAGTTCTCGAAGCTCTCGCCGGCCGAGTTCGTCGTCAAGGTCCTGGTCGACAAGCTGCACGCCAAGGCGGTCGTCGAGGGCCCCAACTTCCGCTTCGGCCACAAGGCCGCCGGCAACGTGGAGTTCCTCGCCGAACAGGGCAAGGTCTACGACTTCGAGGTCGAGGTCATCGACCTGTTCGTGTCGGGCGAGGCGGGCGGCGGCGAGCCGTTCTCCTCCACCCTCACCCGCCGCCTGGTCGCCGCGGGCGACCTCGAGGGCGCCCACGAGATCCTGGGCCGCCCGCACCGCGTCGAGGGCGTGGTCGTCCGGGGCGCGCAGCGCGGCCGCGAACTCGGCTTCCCGACGGCCAACGTGGAGACCCTCCCGCACACCGCCGTCCCCGCCGACGGCGTCTACGCCGGCTGGCTGCACGCCCAGGGCGAGGCCATGCCGGCCGCGATCTCCGTCGGCACCAACCCCCAGTTCGACGGCACCGAGCGCACGGTGGAGGCCTACGCCATCGACCGCGTGGGGCTGGATCTGTACGGCCTGCACGTGGCCGTGGACTTCCTCGCGTACGTGCGCGGCCAGGCGAAGTTCGAGTCCCTGGAGGCCCTGCTGGAGCAGATGGCCGAGGACGTCAAGCGCTGCCGGGAGTTGGTGGCCGCGGCGGAGTAGCCGCCTCGGGCCGCCCGGCGGACCCGGGCTGACGGGTGCGGTCCTGTGACGACGAAGGGCGGCCGGTGCGCGAGCACCGGCCGCCCTTCGTCGCGTGGGTTACTGCTGTGGGGGAGTGGGCGGGTAGGGCTGGCCCGGCTGACCTGGCTGTCCCGGGTGTGCCGGCTGGCCCGGCTGTGGGGCATACGGCTGTCCCGGCTGGGGCGGGTGCGGCTGGCCGGGGTGCTGGGGGTGCTGGGGCTGCTGCGGGTGGGGCTGGGCAGGTTGCTGGTGGCCCTGCTGGGGGTACGGCTGTCCCGGCTGGGGGACGTACGGCTGTCCTGGCTGGGGCTGTTGCGGGTAGCCCTGTTGCGGGTAGGGCTGGCCCGGCATCGGCTGGCCGGGCAGCGGCGGGGCCGCCACCGGGGGCGGATTGCCGTCGCTGGTCCACAGGCCGTGCATCTGCTGGTGGCGTACGAAGTCCTCGGCGACCATCGCCGCGAGGTTGAAGTACGCCTCCCGCACCTTCGGCCGCATCATGTCGAGGTCGACCTCGGCACCGGCGGCGAGATGCTCGTCGAAGGGCACGACCACGACCCCGCGGCAGCGCGTCTCGAAGTGGCTGACGATGTCGTCGACCTTGATCATCTTGCCGGTCTCGCGGACACCGGAGATGACGGTGAGGGAGCGCGAGACGAGATCCGCGTACCCGTGCGCCGACAGCCAGTCCAGCGTCGTACTGGCACTGCTCGCACCGTCCACGGACGGCGTCGAGATGATGATCAGCTGGTCGGCCAGGTCGAGCACCCCGCGCATGGCGCTGTAGAGCAGACCGGTGCCGGAGTCGGTCAGGATGACCGGGTACTGCTTGCCCAGCACGTCGATCGCGCGCCGGTAGTCCTCGTCGTTGAACGTCGTGGACACGGCCGGGTCGACGTCGTTGGCGATGATCTCCAGACCGGACGGCGCCTGTGAGGTGAACCGGCGGATGTCCATGTACGAGTTGAGGTACGGGATCGCCTGGACGAGGTCACGGATGGTGGCCCCCGTCTCGCGCCGCACGCGCCGCCCGAGGGTACCGGCGTCGGGGTTGGCGTCGATGGCGAGGATCTTGTCCTGCCGCTCGGTGGCGAGCGTGGAGCCGAGCGCGGTGGTCGTCGTGGTCTTGCCGACCCCGCCCTTGAGGCTGATCACCGCGATGCGGTAGCAGGACAGCACGGGCGTGCGGATGAGTTCGAGCTTCCGCTGCCGCTCGGCCTCCTCCTTCTTCCCACCGATCTTGAACCGCGAGGGCTGCGCGGCGGGACGGCCGCTCTTCGCCTTCTGCTTCTTGTTGTTCAGCAGCCGGTCCGACGACAGCTCCACCGCGGCGGTGTAACCGAGCGGCGCCGCACCGGGGTTGGTCATCTGCCGCTGGTCGTGCCGGATGGGCTGCGGCCAGGCGGTGCCGGTGCGGGGGTCGACGGGGGGCTGGGCGGGGGCGGGTGCCTGGGGCGCCTGGGGCGGCTGGTGTGCCTGCGGTGCCTGGGGCAGCTGGTGTGCCTGGGGGGCTTGCGGGGGGAAGCCCTGCGGTGCGGCACCCTGCGGGGCGGCGCCCTGCGGGGCCTGCGGTACGCCCGGCTGGGGGAAGCCGTAGCCGCTGGGGGCGGGGGGCTGGGGGGAGGTGGGGGAGGGGGGGTGGGGGGTGCCGGGGGTGGGCGTGGGCGTGGGCTGGGGGGACGTGGGCTGGGCGGCGGCCGGATGCGGGAAGCCGTAGCCGGGCTGGGGGGTGTTGGGGGTGCCGGGTTGGGGGAAGCCGTAGCCGGCTTGGGGGTGGGGCGTGGGGGCTCCACCGGGGTGCGGGAAGCCGTGGCCGGCCTCTGCGTGGGGGGCCGGGGGCTGCGGGGTGCCGGGTGCGGGCTGGGGTTGTCCCGGAGGGGGGAAGCCGTAGCCGGCTTGGGAGTTGGGGGCCGGGGGCTGCTGAGGGGTGGGCTGGGCGGCGCCGGGGTGCGGGAAGCCATAGCCGTCCTGCGGACCGGGCGCGGTGGCCGGCTGCTGGGCCGCCGGAGCGGGAGCGCCGGGCTGCGGTGCGACAGGCGCGGGGGCCGGGGGCGCGGGCGGCTGGTTCCAGGCGGCGGGCGCGGGCTGCGGGGCCTGCGGCTGCAAGGGGGGCTGCTGCTGCGGTACCGGCGGGTGAGGCTGGGCAGCCGTCGGCTGCGGTGAGGGTGTTGCCGGGTCCGACTGCTGGGGCTCGGGCTGGGGTTGCGCCGGCCACTGGGCCGCCGGGGCGGGAGCCGCGGGCTGGTACGACGGGGGCAGTGGCGGCATCTCCGCCTGCGGGGCGGGCGGGGGAGTCCAGGCGGGGGGCGCGTCCTGGGGGGCGGGGGCCTGAGGGGGGTTGTCCTGCGGGGCGGTGTCCTCAGGCGCGGTGTCCTGCGGGGCGTCGTCCTGCGGTGCGTTGGCCGCGGGCGTGGCGTCGGCAGGGGGAGCGTCTGCGGGCTCGGCGTCGGTGGTTACGGCGTCCAGCGGTTCCGCGTCGACTGGCTCGGCGTCCGTCAGTTCCGCGTCTTCCGGCTCCCCCGCCGACGGCTTCGCGCTCTCCGAGTCGGCGTCCTCGGTGAACGGGACGTCGCTGAAGGCATCCGCGTCGAGGCCGGAGTCCTCGGCGGGGGAGGCCTCGTCAGCCGTACCCTGGCCCTCCGTGTCGCTCTCCGCGCCCGCGTCGGCGTCGGTGTCGGAAGCCTCCGCGTGCGAAGCCTCGGCGTCGTCTGCGGCGTCCAGAAGCGGCGCGGCATCCGTCTCGTCGGAGTCGGAGTCGACGTGGGTGTCGGGGGCGACGACGGGTTCGTCGGTCCCGTTCGCGCCAGGTGCCTCCGGTTCGTCCACGTCGACCGACTCCCCGTCCGCCTGGCCGTCTCCGGCAACGGGCTCGGGCTCGGCGACGGCGCCCTCGGTCTCGTCATCGGCAGGGTCGGCGGCCGTACCGTCCTCCTCGTCCACCGACGTCGGCTCGGCCTCGGCCTCGGCCTCCGCCTCACGCTCCGCCATCTCGCGCTGGAGGGCGACCGGGGAGAACCGCATGGTGGCGCCGCTCTCCAGATCGCCGTTTCCGGCATCCGCCTCCTCGGCCAGCGGGGTCGCGGAAGCCGGGGTCTCGGGCTGGGACTCGGCTGCCTCAGGTAGCGGCGTGGCCGCGGGCAGGGTGAAGCTCGTCGGAGGGGCAACCGGCGGTGCGGCCGGGGTGGGGTCGGAGTCCGGTGTCGCGGCGGTCGGCGGGGTCGCGGGCGGCGTGAAGCCCGAGGGCGACGACGTCGGGGCGCCCCACGGGGACTGCGAGCCCGGGACACCGGTCGGTGACGCGGTATCCCCGGCCGACGCGTCGGACTGCGGCGGCTGCGGCTCGAACCCGCTCCCCATCGGAAGCCTGGGCAGCGCACCCGGCCCTTCGCTCGCGGGAGCGGGAGCAGGAGCCGGAGCCGGCGGCTGGAACGGCGTACCCGGAGCCGGAGCCGGAGCCGGCGGCGGGAAGGCAGCACCGGGATAGGCGGCGGGCGGCGCCGGTGGCGTGAACGGGGCCCCCGGACCAGGCGCCGGCGGCGTGAAGGGCGCGCCGGGCCCCGTGGTGGAACCCTGGGGACGCACGTGCGGCGGCGGAGTCAGACCCGGCAGCGAGGAGGTGGACCAGTCCACGGGAGCGGGTGTCGCTGCGGGCGTCGGCGAACCGGGGGCGGCCGAGTCCGTCGTACCGGACGAGCCCGCCCCAGCCGACGACGCGGCCGAGCCACGCGAACTCTCCGCGTCGCCCGAATTCTGCGTCGCGTTCTGGGTGTACCAGGCAGGCGGGGCGTAGTCGATGGTGAACTCGCCCGTCACCTCGACGGCGGACTCCTCATCGGGCTGGTCGTCGCCGGGTGTGGCCCAGCCCCCGCGGGTCCCGTCCCGATCGCTGCTCACAATTCCTCCTGGTTGGTCGAGCACCGTCATGCCGTGCCGGGGCGACCATTACTTGTCGTCTGAGTCGTTCGAGGTCGTCCGATCCACCGGCTCTCCCCCTGGGATCGGCGACGCCTGGTCCACGGGTCTGGCGTCGCACCCGGTACCAGCCTAATCACCAGGGGCCCCACCCCGGCAGGCCCGTCCACCCCTCCGCGTCCGACCAATGCGTCACACGTCGACCGAAATCGGTACGCGCGTCCGGCATGCCGACCGTCAAATCGGTACATAGGGGAGAGGGAATCGTGCGCGGGCCCATGCAAAGAGAGGGGTGAAACGGTGGTAACCGCTCAATACCGGCCGGATGCGCGCGGGTTCAGTCCATTCGCCGCGGCGTGCCCAACAATCCGATCTCGGTGTCGGTCGGCCGCGTCACCACATACCGCCGGTCACGGTCGGCACACCACAGCGTGACACCGTCGGCGAGGGTGGGCAGCGCCTCCACCTCGGTCCGGGGCAGTGCCATCGTGCGGCCCAGCTCCACGGCCTCGTCCGGTGAGATCCGCTGCACACCGACGAGCCTGGCCTGCCGGATCAGCCGCGGGGCGACGGGGCTGAGATACGGCAGCAGGGTCAGCACCGACTGCCAGGGCCCGGACACCACCCGTCCCCGAGGCGGCCGCATACCGCAGTCCCGCACCACGAGCACCGGCGTACCGGCCGAGGCCCCTTGCGGAGGAACCCGGCCGACCTCGTACACCGCCAGCCCGTTCTGCCCCCCGCCCATGGCATGCACCATCTGCAGCCAGGCCTCGGGTCGCCCCGTCTCCACGGCGACTCGCGCCCCGGTGGCCGCCGCTCTGAGGGCCATGACCTGCGCGGTCCACAGGCCCCCGATGAGGAGGATGTCGTAGGGCGTCGGCCGATTGACCCCCAGGACGGCGGGCTGCCCGTCACCGTCGACACCTACGACGACGCCGTCGTCGCCGATGGGCAGCGCGAGGGCGGCCAGTTGCTCCACGGGCACGGAATGCCGTGCGTGCCGCGGACCGACCAACCCGAGGCCGCTGCGCAGCAGTTCACGAACCCGCTGCCGGGCGGCGGGCTGCGGCTCTCCGTGACCGTCGGCCGCCGGTCCGGGGCGTGTGGTCGCCGTCGTCATCGGGCACCTCCGAGCGGCAAGGTGGCGAGTATGCCGGGCAGTTGTTGCCGGTCGAGGCGGGCGAGCCCGGCGCCTGTGTGTCGGGCGGCGGCCTGCAACGCGCGACGGGCGGCCACGAGTTCGTCGTCGCTGCGCCCGGTCACCCGCAAGTGCCCGGTGAACGAGGCCTCCTGGCGCTCCCCGCGCGCGAGGGTGAGGCTGAACGTGGTGGCGAGCGCCGGGACGGCGGTGACCAGCGCGAGGAACTGCGGCAACGACGGGGCTCGCTCGCCGCCCAGGGCGGGCCACCGGCGGATCCAGTACGTGGTGTGCCTGCGGTTGTCGCAGCGCCAGCTCCGGCCCGACTCCTCGGTCCGTCTCTCCCGCGCCTCCGTCCGACCGGCCTCCGCCGTCACCAGCGGGTTGGCGCACGCCGACGTGGCAATGGCGGAGATCAGCTCCTCCTCGTCGAGGACGCTCGTACGGAACCCGGCACCCGTCAGCCGGCTCGCGAGATGATCGGCCGCCCGCAGCACACACTTCTGCGCCCCGACGAGGCCCCCGCCGCGCGCGGCCACGGCCTCTGGGCACAGCTCCGGGTCGAGCTTCAGCGCGATCCAGGTGATCCGCACCGCCGGCGCCCCGGTCTGCTCGTGCAGGGGTGCGTAGTTGGCGACGGCCACGGACTGCTGGGGCAGATGGATGGCGGGGGCGGGCTGGGTGTGCAGCACGATCTGCGCCGACTCCAGCCGGATTCCGTCCACTTCGAGGGCGTCGTGCACCAGCGCGAGGGGCAACGGGTGCCGGCTCCGTTCGGCCCGCAGGGCGGTGGCACCGGCCTCCACCTGGAGGACGGCGGTGACGAACGTGCCGTCCCCGACCATGCCCACGGGACGCCGGTCCCGGCTTGCGTAGGTGTAGGTCCGCAGGCTCGGATCGCACTCCACGGCCGGGGCGAACCCCGGTTCGGTGCCCGGTGGCAACCGCGTGCTCGCGGCCCGTCGCTGCCGTGCCCGCAACGCCCGCGCGGTGGCCAGCCATTCGGGCAGGGAGCGCCCTCGGCGACGTACGAACGAGAGCAGCACCAGGCAGACGGCGACGACGGCCGCGGGCACCAGGGCCACCGGGTCGATGGCCCAGCCGACCAGCAGGACGGCGAACGCGACCTCCACGAGCACCAGACGTTGCAACCGGAACGCCCCGCCCCGACCCGAACGCGTCCTGAAATGAGGCGTGCTCGGCGCCGGAGCCTGCCGAGCCGGTTCCGGCCGGGGCGCCGAGGAGCCCTGCGACCGCGTCCGGCCGCGGGACCGGGCACGCGTTCCGGAAGCCACCACTGCATCCCCCCGTACTGCTCACCACTCGCTGGAACTTCGGCACCACACAGGGCCTTTGACGGCCCAGGCACCCTACCGGTCCCACAAGTGCCTGTGGACACCAGGCGTAGTAGGGGGCCGGTCCGACAACGACGGCGGGGAGCCACGCCGGGCACGTGCGCGGACCCGGGTACACACGGGGAGAGACAGTCACAGATGGCATCTCGGCGGGACCAGCTCAACGCCTACACCTTCGCGAAGCGACGGATGCTCGCGGCCTTCCTGCAGTCGTCGCCGGACGGCTCCGAGGAGGGGGCACCCCGGCCGCTGCGCGCGGTGCTGCCCGGCGTCATCGTGGGCGTGATCGTGATGGCCGTGTTCGGGGCCTGGGGCATGTTCAGACCCACCGCGCCCAAGGGCTGGGACACCCCCAACGCCAAGGTGATCGTCGCCAGCAAGTCGACCACGCGGTACGTCGTCCTCAAGACCGACGGACAGGTCCAGCTGCACCCGGTCCTCAACATGGCCTCGGCCAAGCTGCTCCTGGAGGCGAACCAGGGCGAGGTCGTGACCGTCGCCGAGTCGGTCCTCGACAGCGGCAGGATCCCGCACGGCGTCACCATCGGCATCCCCTACGCCCCCGACCGCCTGCCCTCGCCGTCCGAGGCGGCGAGCACGAAACGCTGGGCCGTCTGTGAACGCCCGAGCGCGGGCGGGGGATCGATCCAGAAGGCCGCCCTGGTCCTCGCGGACCGCGACATGAAGGCGACCGAGGGCAAGGGGCAGAAGCTGGCGGGCGGTCAACTCCTCTACGTCGAGGCCCGGGACGGCAACCGCTACGTCGTGGACGCGAACGGGACGGCGTACCCCATCGGCAGGAACGACGAACTGCTGCTGCGCGCCGTCGTGGGTTCGGGCCGCGCACCCCAGAAGGTCTCCGACGCGTGGCTGGCGACCCTGCACCGGGGCGACGCCATCCGCTTCCCGAAGATCACCGGCCAGGTCAACACGGCGGCCGGTGCCCCCGGCCAGCTCGACGCGTCCACCAACAAGGTGGGCATGGTCCTCAAGGCGACCGACCTCAACACGGACCAGTACTACGTCGTACTGCCCGGCCGGGTCGCCCCCGTCTCGGCCTTCGTCGCCCAACTCCTGCTCTTCAGCGAAGACTTGGCCCCTCTGGGACAGGCCGGCGCCAAGGAGATGAGCCCCGGCGCCATCGTCCCGGGCAAGGCCTTCGGCACCGAGCACCGCTGGCCGACCGGGGCCCCCGAGCCCGTCAACGAGGCGACGGGCAAGGCCGGCGGCCGCAGCACGGTCTGCAACGTCCTGCGCGGTGTGCACGCCGACTCGGGCACCACCACCCTGTACACCTGGGCGGGCACGGACTTCCCGGTCAAGCTCCCCACCGGCTCCTCCAGCGCCTACGTCACGCCCGGCTCCGGCCAGCTCTACCGCCAGTTCCAGGGCAGGGCGACCAAGGACGGCCCCGTCTTCCTCGTCACCGACACGGGCCTGCGCTACGTACTGCAGTCGAACGGGGACAACGCCACGGACGACGCGGTCCTCGACACGACGGCCGAGGAGCGCGAACGGCTCCAGCAGGAGGCCAAGCAGGCCCAGACGCGGCTGGGTTACGCCGACGTGGACCCGACGCCGATCCCCGCCGCATGGTCGAAGTTCCTGCCCACGGGACCCCGTCTGTCGACGTCGGCGGCACGCCAGCCGCAGGGATCGTGAGGGGGAGGACGACCGTGCTGTTCCGATCGACGCTGGTGTCAGTGGCAACTCTGCTGACCGCGACCACGGTTTGCGCGCCCCCGGCAGCGGCCGCGGACCGACTGCCCTACTCGGACCAGTGCCAGTTCCCCAACGGCCTGTATCCGGGCCGCCCTTGGTCCCTGCAACGCGTCCTCCTGGACGAACTGTGGAGCCGCTCCAAGGGCGAAGGAATCCGTGTGGCGGTGATCGACACGGGCGTGGACGTGAAGAACCCGCAGCTCACCGACGCGGTGGACGCGGGCAGCGGCCGCAACTTCCTGCCCAGGGGCCTGAAGGACGACAACGGCGACCCCGTCGAGCGGGGCAACGAGAACGGCACGACCGACACCGTCGGCCACGGCACCAAGGTCGCCGGCATCATCGCCGCCCGCCCCGCCGACGGCACCGGCTTCGTGGGCCTCGCCCCCGAGGCGACGATCATCCCGCTCCAGCAGAACGACGCGGAAGGCCACGGCACGGCCGAGACCCTGGCCGAGGCGATCCGCTACGCCGTCTCCGCCGGGGCCGACGTCATCAACATCTCCCAGGACACGTCCAACGCGGTGAAACCGACCGAAGCCCTGGAGCAGGCCGTCGACGCGGCCCTGGCCCAGGACATCGTGGTCGTGGCATCGGCGGGCAACGACGGCCTCGGCGGCGCGGTCAAGAAGACCTACCCGGCGTCGTACGAGGGCGTCCTCGCCGTAGCGGCCTCCGACCGCAACAACGAACGCGCCGCCTTCTCCCAGTCCGGCGACTTCGTCGACGTGGCGGCCCCCGGCGTCGACATGATCTCGACGGTCCCCGAGGGCGGCCACTGCTCCGACAACGGTACGAGCTTCTCGGCGCCGTACGTGGCGGGCGTGGCGGCGCTGATCAAGGCCGAGCATCCGACGTGGACCGCGCGTCAGATCGTCGCCCAGATCGAGCAGACCGCGGAGCGGACGATCGCGGGGCACGACGGCCGGGTCGGCTGGGGGGTGGTGGACCCGGTGCGCGCCTTGACCGAGGACGACCACCCGATCGAGTCCCCCGACCCTCAGGAGGGCCTGGTCGAGGCCGAGGCGCCCGCGGCCGCCGAGTTCCAGGTCGGCGAGACCTCCGACGAGCGCAACTCCCGGCTCGCCACGTACGTGGCGGTGGCGACGGCGGTGCTGGCCGCGGGGCTCGGTGGCGCGGGGGTCGCGGTGCGGGACGCGCGACGCAGGAACCGCAGACTGCGGGCGGGCGACGCGCGGACGCGCTGACCGAACCGAGGAACGTGCTGGGCGTCGCGCCGGAGGTTGTCAACCGCTGGATTTCGCACAGCAAAGACTGATTATGGCCTGAAGTTCACCCTCGTGGACGAGCCCCCGAAGAAGGCCTCCTCGCTCGGGGTACGGGCATCTCGGCCTCGTTCAGGGCGATTTGGCCGCTCTGCGGGCAGACAACCGGACGATATCTCGACCATCTCGCAACTGACCTCACACGGAGCTCAGTTGGCCACGATTTACACAATGACTACAGTGATGGACGAGTGCATCACTCACCGAAGTCCTGGTCGCCGACCGATCACTCACAGACTCAAGGCTCCTACAGGCTTCGCAGAACTCGTAGAACTCGCAGACTTCACAGGCTTCACAGATTTCACAAACGGGGAACGGGGAGGGAACGCTTCGTGCTTCCTGCAGACATGGGCGGAGGTGCCGCCGACGTACGCCGTGGCCTGATGGCCCTCTCGACGTTCAAGAAGCGCGTGGACGACCTGCTCGCCGCCTTCGAGGGCTCGGCCGGTGGCGCGTCGAAGGTCGCGGCGAACGGCTTGTCCCAGGCGGCGTTCGGCATGGGGAACTTCCCGGAGGCCAAGGCGCTCCACCTGGAGTACGAACGCGTCCACGAGCGCATCACCTCGCTCTCCAAGTCTCTGGGGCTCCAGTTGGAGGCGATGCGGATCGCCGTGCACGGAGTGGACGTCAGCTTCGACAACCTCGAAGAGGAGCTTCGCCACCGGTTCCACGAGATCCGGACCGAGGTCAACCAGGGGCGCGAGGCGATGCTGGACGAGCGGATCAAGCGCGGCAACAACGCCGACCACACGGACGCGGGGTACTGATGAGCGGGGACGAGAAGGGGCCTGGTCACCACCGGCCGGAGCACCAGGACGCCGCGCACCAGAACGGCACCCTCGACGCGGTCATGGATATGACCAAGATCAGTCCCTTCGGGCCCAGCCGGGGCATGCACTTCGGCAGGACCAGCTTCGAGGGCCACGACCTCAACCAGATGATCGACATCGTCGAGTCCGCGAGCCCGGAGCTCATCGAGAGCGCCGGAACGGCCCTCATCGACGCCCGGGACGCCATCACCGAAGCCGCCGACGAGCTGAGTCGCAACCTGGGCCACGTCGACTGGGAGGGCGAGGCACACGGCGCGTTCCACAAGTGGGGCATGTCCCTGGTCACCACGGCCCTCGACCTGGCCGGGTACGCCGACACGGTGGGGACGCAGGTGATGGCCGCGAGTTCCGGCCTCGCGTCTGTGCGTAAGGCTATGCCGCCGCGGGACGGTCGGTCGGATCCGAAGAGCGTCGCGGACATTCCCGAGGCCAAGCGGGTTGACGGCAATGCCGAGTACACGGCGGCTGTGAAGGCGGAGGGGGACCGGCAGGAGGCGATCAACCAGATGTACCGTCTGGCGTCGTTCTATTCGGTCTCCGCGGGGGTTATGCGGGGGGCTGAGGAGCCTGTGTTTCCTCCTATGCCGGATGTGGGGGTGCCTCAGCCACCGCCGGAGTTTGGCGACCCGAGGACGCCGACCCCTGGACAGGAATCCATCCCGGCCCTGAGCAATTCAAGTGGCACGCACAAGGGCACGCTGGACGCCGGGGTGGGAGGGGCACACTCCGGAGACCAGTCGCTGTCCCCCAAGAATGCGGGTGCATCTGCCACCTCACCGGAACCGCACGTCGGCACAGAAATCAACAGCCTCGGTACGTTGCCGCCGCAGGAGGCTATGAAGCCGGCGCACGCCACACCGCCGTCGACGGCAGGCCCTCATGCAACCCCAGTGGGAGCGCCCCCTCCCTTTGCCCCCGTTGCGGAACCTCCTGCCGTGCGTGGGCCGGCCGGGCGTACCTCCAGGTTCGGCGGTGTCCCCGGAACCAAAGCCCCTGCTTCGGCGCAGGGTCGAGCCGGTGGTGCGACGGGAAGTACCCCAGCAGTGCGTGGGGGAACCGGCCCTATGGGGTCGACGGGACGAGCTGTCGCCCCCGGGCAGGCGGGCGGCCGTACGACAGGCCCTATGGGACGAGGCGTGGTCGGCGGCGTACCGAGGACCGGGGGCCCGGAGGCCAAGCAGGCCGGTGGTGTCCCCCGGGGGCCTGTCAACGGCATGGGCTCAACGAATCCCGGTCGCCCAGGCATAGGGCGCACCACCAATGGAGTTGTCGGCGGCAAGCCTGTCACCGGGGCGACCCCTGGTGCTAACGGTTCCAGGGTTCCGCGTGGCGCGGTCATTGGAGGCGAGGGCGTACCCACGTCACGTGTCACGGGGGAGAAGCCCGGCCAGCGTTGGGTGATCGGAGCCTCGAGCGCGGCAGCAGGCACAGGCCAGACGTCTCGCCGTCCCGTTGGCAGTCCCGACGGCGTCATCGGAACGCCTAAGGGGCGCAGTCATGGGCCCAGGGACGGCGGGCGCGCGTCTGGCGCTGTTGGCGTGCCTCGTGGCCCTGCGGACAATCAAGGTTCCGGCAAGACCCGTTCGCGCCGTGACGAGCGGCGTGACGGGCCGTCGACCAGCGACTGACGGGACAAGAGTGAGGACAGGCAGAGGCATGGTGTCAGGGATCGGCCGACGCGGCGGATGGAGCGCGCCCTTCGCGGGACGGAACGGCAGACGGGCTTCCGTCGTCTGCTCAGCGCTTGGCGCCATGGCCGTCCTTTCGGCAGGTCTGGCTCCGAGTGTGACAGCCGCGGATGTCCAGTCCCAGCAGTGGTACCTGTCGGCGATGAAGGCCGAAGAGATGTGGAAGGTGAGCACTGGCGAAGGCGTCAAGGTGGCCGTTGTCGATACGGGAGTTAACCCCAACACCCCGTCTCTCAAGGGCCAGGTACTCGTAGGCGAGGTTCCTGAAGCCGTTGGCTACAAGGCGACCGAGGACTACAAGGGTCACGGGACGAGCATGGCTGAACTCATCGCAGGCACGGGCGCTGGCGACGGGCTGAAGGGCCTTGCTCCAGGTGCGAAGATCGTTCCTTACCGTATTGCTTTGACAGGCTTGAGCAAGGCAGAACAGAAGAATGCCCCGACCCTGGGGAAGGTGATCAGGGCCGTTGCTGACAGCGATGCGAAGATCATCAGTATGTCGTTCGGTGGCACCATCGACTTTCCCGATGTGAGAGCGGCGGTCAAGTATGCCCAATCCAAAGGCAAGTTGATGCTTGCCGCCACGGGTAACGAGGCCGAGGGAAAGAACGTCATCGGGTACCCGGCCTCTTACCCCTACGTGGTGGGCGTAGCCGCAGCAGACAAATCTGGAACGGTCGGAAAGTTTTCGAACTACGGGAACTACGTCGACTTGGCCTCCCCAGGCCTGGATGCCCCCACTTGGTGCGACAACACTTTCCGTTCCTATTGCAATGGCCAGGGCACCAGCCAAGCCACAGCCATTGCCTCCGCCTCCGCCGCCCTGGTCTGGTCCGCCCACCCCGACTGGACGGCCAACCAGGTCCTGGCCAGCCTGATCGACACAGCCGGCCGCGACTGGGCGAAGGACGACCCGAGCACATACCTCGGCTACGGCCTGATCCGCCCCCGCAAGGTGCTGGAGAACAGCGACTTCAACCCCGGCCCGGCCGCCACCGACCCGCTGGCCAAGGAGAACGCGGCGGGCGTCACGGACGACCCGAGTGACTCGCCCTCCACGTCCGCGTCAGCCTCGTCACCGCCGGGGGACAGCACTTCAGGCGGCCAGACCTCTGCGGCAAGTTCGAGTTCCGACAACACCACGATGTGGGTCGCCCTCGGAGCCGCCGCGGCCGCCCTGCTGATCGGAGGCAGCGCCTTCGCTGTGTTCCGTTCACGACGGGGCGCAACCGACTGACTGGTCGCGCACAACCGTTCAGACACGCGGCTGAGTGTGCCTCCAGTCGGTGAAGCGCGAAACGAACCACAGATCTCACGAAAAGGAGTGTTGAAATGGCCGTAGACCGCAAGTTCAGTGACGATCACGCCCAAGTCCTTCAGACGGCGATCATCGATCGATACGACTCGGTGAGGAACACGCTGGCCCAGCTTCAGGGAACGATCGACATGATCGAAAAGGCGTGGACCGGCGGAGGCGCCAACGCCTTCAACGCGAAGCAGACGGAAATCAACACCCACATGGCCGCGATCGGCCGAATGCTCGACGGCTTCCTCGAGGGCGTGAAGCTGAACGCCAGGGACAAGAACATCCTTGAGGACCAGATCCACGCCGACATCTCCAAGATCTCGGTCGAGGACCTCGGCGGCAAGACCTCGGCGCTCAACAGCTACTGAAGCCCCACGCGGCATTGAGCCGCCCTGCTTCCGGGCTGGGCAGTCCGGTCGAAATCGTCAATGAAATGAGGGAAGCATGTCCGGAGTCCACTACGGCGATCTTGCCGTCACCTACGGCGTCATGGACGCGCTCGCCACCGAACTCGGCAACCAGGCCAAGAAGCTCGAGGAGGACCTCGAAGCCCTGAAGAAGGCCGTCCTCGACGTCTCCGGCGGCTGGGCCGGCGAGGCGCACGCCGAGTTCGCCAAGAAGGCCAAGGAGTGGGACACCCACGCCTCAGCCATCCACCAGGCCCTGGTCCAGATCTCCCAGAAGGTCCACACCGCCGGCGGCGACTACCGAGGCGGCGACCTGAAGGGCGCCAGCTACTTCCAGTAGGAACCCGCACGTCACAGAACCAGGGTGGGCACGCACGGGAGGTGCCCACCCTGTGCTGTGCCCCTACGGGGCTTTTAAGCCCCTGCCATTGCCCGCATGTGCGTGCCACCACTCGGTTTGCGGGCCTCCGTAAACCGCCAGGGGCCGCCGCAGCCACGACAGACATAGGCGAGGACATGGTGGGCCGCACGGCGGTAATGTCGCAGGCTGCGGCGAGGTAGGGCGCGGTATGGCGAGGGTGACTACCGCAGACGATGACCCGGAGAAGCCCGGCTCGGTAGCTGAGGGGCACGCTTAAGTGCGAGGCCCCGTGAACTGTGCAGCGATTGCCGTCACCGGGCTGCTCAGTGTGGACGAGGCAAGATCTCCACACGAGCCGGATACGCGCGCCATCAGCACCGAGAGGCTTCGTTCGCTGGTCGGCAACTGTGACTGTGGGGCCAACGCCAACGCCCTGGCCGAGATGGCGCAACCGCGAAAAGGGACTGGTGGGAGAGCTGCCAAAGAAACCTCACAGCCGTGCTTCTCGGCACCGCCGAGCTACTTCGTGGGTGATTTTCCTTATCCTGTGCTGCTCCCCTGAGCTGATGCGACCGACTAACAGCTCAACAAGGCCACGACCATCGAACTGCTGCATGACTTCCTCGTCTGACATCACTCCGCCTCATAGCGGGGCAGTTCCTTCGGAAAGTCCCGGGATCCCTTGCAGTCGGCCAGCTCATAGGTGTGCTTGGTGACTTGATAGGCGAAGTCGGTCAGCGTCTGCCGTAGGGCTGTGCCTGTCATGTTCAGGTCTCCGTTCGCTTCCACCCGCGTGGTGACCGCATAGTCCTCAGGGGTGTTATAAGAAGGGACGCCGGGAGGCGAGCAGGAAACATACACTGCTGCGTGCTCGGTATCGAGTTTAGCCACCGCTTCTATGCCATCGACGGAGGTGCGAATGATTCGATCCCTGCCACTGCTCCCTTGTAGGCTTTCGAGCCAATCCGCTTTGGAGAGCGGTTGCACTTTCGCTTCGCTCCAGAGGGACGAATCATTGCTGGTGTCAACGTGGCAATAAAATGTTAGGTCGTCTCCTGAGTTCTGACGTTTGAACCCTTCGTCTGCTGATCGTGCTGGCGGCAACACTTTGGTGGCTAGGTCGCGGTCAACACTTCCGTCACAAATTTTGGTGGGCAGGTTCTCGAGATCGTCTGTGAAAAATTGCACGTATCCGGCCCAGGTGATGACGCCTGCGAGGCATAGAGCTGTCAGGCCGAGTAGAATCACCTTGGTGCTCCTCTGGGTGGCCTTCTGTTCGCTGATACTAGGCATGGGGGCGCTCCTTCGTATTGCTCAAAAATTCGCTGCTAGCGTCCCAACCCTCGGTCACTGCATTCCCGATCAGAGCGTCGGTACTTTCCCTGGGAAGGTTGACCTGATATTGCTCGATGCTTTCCTGTGCGGCCCATTGAGTGTGCCTGCTAACCGAATCGCGGGAATCGTACAGATCGCCCGCGCTCGTATACAGAGCCCCGTCTCGTGCGCCGTTCAATTTCTGGCCCTCTAGCAGATGATCAACGGCTGCTCCGGCGATGGCCCCTACGCCACCTCCAACCACAGCCCCCATTGCTGCTCCTCCATATGCTGGAGGCACCTCGACGAAGGTCACGCCAACCGCGATCCAGGTTTTGGCGAAGTCTCCCTTTGCTTTCAAGGCGTTGTTGTAGGATTCCTCGCTCTCGATGGCGGTTCGGACTTCTTCGTCAGCCACTGAGTGACCAACGATACCCTCGATGATCCCCGCGTTCTTGCCGATTCGTTCGAGAACCTGTTCCTCGGGCCCATCGAACAAGGAAGGATTTGCAAGGTGTGATTCGATTAGGCCGCTTGTGTAAATTCCTTCACCAAGGACGATGCCTGCCCTTCCTGAAGGGTCCTCGGACACGGCGGAGAGAAATCTAACCACATCGCGAACTTTCCCCAAGCCGTCAGGGCTGTCACTATTCGTTAGGAAAATGGATCCCGAGCCTTCGCCGGCCAGCGTCTGACTGATCTCCGGCATGTAAGCAGCTGCCATGTTCCCGAAGCTGTCTCCCAACCCTGTGCCGACGAGCCCTGAGCCTCCGCCCGACCCACCAAAGCTCGTGCCCATGAGTCCTCCCCCGGCGGGCTGTGCTACGGCCTCCATGATGTTGGCCATGATCCCAACCTGCGCGGCACTGTGCGGCGGAGCCATAGATGTGCTGTCTCCGTTGGCGACTCCTGTGACGGCGGCTTCCAGGGCACGCCCGAGGGACTCTCCCCGCTCCGTACGCATGGTTGTGCCCAGCATGTGGTTCAGATCCGACTTGGACTCGAACGCATGCGTTGCCGCCTCGGGGTTATGAGAAAGGCCCTCGAACAGCCCCTCCAACGGGTCCCGACCGTTGCCGTCACCGAAGACCAGGTCAAGGCCGTCGTAGCCCTTGACCCACAGGTCGTCGGTGCTAGCGTCTCCCGCCCCCTTGTCTGCCTTGAAAATCTTCTCCCGATAATCGTCGAGGAACTCGGTGTCGTACTTGCCTTCCCGTATGAGGCTGCTGATGACCTGAGCGCCGAGGGCGCCGATCGGGCTCGTGGAGTTCGCGGCGCGGAAGTTCGTGTTGCGCTCGGCGACGAGGTCCTTCTTCCAGTCCTGCATGGCGTCCGAGTCCGAGAAGGATGCCGTGGCCAGGGTCAGGCTCAAGTTCTTCTGAAGGTCCTTCATCGTGTCGATTTCTGAGCCACTGGCACCGGCGTGCGCGGAGGCCATCTCCGTCCAGAACTGAAGCGTCCCCTTGGGACCCAACCGCGTTGCGAACTGCTCCGCGAACAGGGGGTCGTCGTTGTACGGCTCCATGGTTCGGTTGAAGGCGGCAATGTCGTCGAGAGACATGTCGGCCGGGTTCTTGGCCATCTTCGCCAGTTTCTCAGCCGCCGCAACGGCCTTGGCCGCAGAGTCCCGATCGGCGTACGACGCGTCGGCGAAGCCGTACTTCACCTGGTCGACGAGGAGCTTGAGCACCTTGGCCGCAGTGGTGTCGCTTTCCGTGGCCTTGGTCAGGATTTCCTGGATCTCGTTGCGAAGACCGTCCACGGCCTTCTGGTCGGCCGCTCCTGTCTTTCCACTGGGGTCGGAAGCCCAGTCGGGCCTCGTGTTCCCGCTGACGGTGAACGTGCCCTTTCCGGTGTCGATCACGGTCAGGTTCTGATATTCGTCACGCGAGATCGCATTGTTCATTTGGGTGCGGTAACTGATGAGCTCATCGCGCGTGTCTCTGAGGATCTTGGTGATGGAGTCAGCCTGGGTATGCGCGTCAGCGAACTCTGCGGCGGTCTTGGTGATGAATTCGCGCGTGACGGTGGCGTTGACGCCCGCCCACTTGGCCTTGTCTGCCTTGGCTTTGAGTTTTTCCTCGGCGTCCTTCTGCAGGTCCGCGAGCTTCTTCGTCATCTGTTCCCAGTCGGTGACCGCTTCACCGAGCTTGGAGAAATCGCCGTAGCGCAGTGCGTCGAGGTCCATTGGCGTCAGTGGCCCTTCCGGTCATCGAAGCCTTCGTCCAGCAGGGCGATGCTGCTGACAGCGCCGGAGATGTGCGAGTCGTCCGCGGCGTGCTGGTTCTTGGTGAACCGTAGGTGGTTGGAGATGTGAGCGCAGGCGTCCAGCAGGGTTTTGGTCTGCTTGCTCCAGCGTTCGGTCACGTGCTCCAGCGCGCCCCCGAGAGCAAACCCTTCTCCCTTGAGCCCACCTGCGGCAGCCTCCGAGGCCACGCGTGCGTGCCCGCTGAAGGTCGTGAAATTCTCGAACAGGTCATGGGCGGCCTTGCCCACCGCCTCAAGATCTTGATGACCCGCTACGAGGTCTCCTTGAGTGCCATCCCCGCCTTGGTCGGCCGGATACTGATTGAGTTGCATCCGCGTGGATTGCTGATCGGCTGCCTGGCATTTCAGCTGCTCCCACTCATCCCACGCCATGCGAGACCCCCTTCCCCGTATCCCCGTTAAGCCGGCCCTGCAACAGACAGGACAATTCCACCCCGTCGCCAACAGGACGAAAAGGTGAAATCGGGTCACCTGAATTCACGAATCTCACCCTACTTTCCACAATTCACCGCCGCACGGCTCCACCACGCCGCCACAGACCCCGTCCCAGCGCCAGCCCGCTCCAGCCCCACCGCTGAGAAGCCCACCTCAGTACCCCCGCTCCGCCACCAACCCCACCTGCACCAACGGCTTCCCCCGCCGCCGAGACACGAAGACCCCCCGCCCCGCGGGCATGGGCCGAGGCCGAACCCCGCCCAACAGATCCCCCTCACTCGGGTCACCGGCAAGGACAACTCCCTGCGCCCCCAGCTCCTTGATCCGTTGCATGAACGCCTCGTAGGACGCCCGTCCCGCGCCGGCAGTGGACCGCGCGATGATGAACCGCACGCCCACATCCCGGGCGAACGGCAGCAACTCCGTCAGCCCGGCCAGGGGATTGCCGCTCGACGTGGCTACGAGGTCGTAGTCGTCGATGACGACGAACACCGTCGGTCCCCGCCACCAACTCCGGTCCCGTAGCTGCTGGGCCGTCACCTCGGCCGTGGGCGTCCGGCGTTTCATCAGTTCCGCGAGGGCGGACATGTGATGGTCCATGGCGTTGGACATCGGGATGTACTCGGCGAGATGGGAGGCCGGGGTCACATCCAGCAGCGAACGCCGGTTGTCGACCACGAACAGCTTGCACTCGTCGCCCGCATACCGTTCCGTCACCTGTTTGATCAGCAGCCGCAGCAGGTTCGACTTGCCGGACTCGCTCTCCCCGAACACCAGGAAGAACGGATCCTGGTCGAAATCGACGAACACCGGCTCAAGGTTGTCCTCGTCGAGCCCGAACGCCACGCCCCGACGGGGGAAGCGATCCCCGGGCGGCAGCTGGTCAGCGGCGAACTGCCGCGGCAGCAGACGCACTTCGGGCGCCCCGGGCGCCTGCCAGTGCCGTGAGACCTCCGCCGCCAGGGCCGCGGTGGCCTCCGCCAGATCCGTGTCCGACGTCAGACCGTCGATGCGCGGCACCGCGGCCATGAAGTGCTGCTTCTGCGGTGACTGGCCGCGGCCCGGTACGCCCACAGGGACGTTCGCCGCGACCTTCCGGTCCAGCTCCGAATCCATGGTGTCGCCGAGCCGCAGCTCCAGGCGGTTCATCAGATGGTCCTTGAGGGCCGCCCGGACCTCCATCGACCTCGACGCCGTAAGGATCAGGTGGACGCCGTATCCGAGCCCTCGCGCCGCGATCTCGTGGATGATCTGGTCCATCGCCTCGTAGTCGGCGCGGAAGTTGCCCCATCCGTCGATGACCAGGAAGACGTCGCCCCAGGGTTGGTCGGTGACCGCGATGTCGCCCCGCGCCCGCCGGGCCCGGAAGTCGGCGATGGAGGCGATACCCGCCGAGCGGAAGTACTCCTCGCGGCGCGTCAGCACGCCGTAGACCTCGGCCACCGTGCGTCGCACCCGCTCGGGGTCCAGTCGGGAGGCCACCCCGCCCACATGCGGCAGCCCGGCCACCGCCGCCATGCCGCCACCGCCGAAGTCGAGTCCGTAGAACTGGACTTCGTACGGCGTGTGCGTGAGCGCGAACGACGAGATCAGGGTGCGCAGCAGCGTCGACTTGCCGGACTGCGGGCCGCCCAGGATCTGCATATGGCCCGCCGCGCCCGAGAAGTCGAGCCACAGCGGGTCCCGGCGCTGCTCGTAGGGCTTGTCCACCAGACCCACCGGCACGATCAGACGGCCAGCGCCCTCGTACTCGGGCTGAGTGAGCCCGCGGCCCGGTACCGCCGTGAGGCCGGGCAGGAGTCCGTCCAGCGAGGGCGGACTGTCCAGCGGGGGCAGCCACACCTGGTGCGCCGCCGGGCCCTGCGCCTCCAGGCGGCGCACGATCACGTCCAGCACGGTGGCCGCGAGGGCGTCATCCACCTCCGGATCACCCGAGGCGCCCTCCGGCGAACGCTGTTGCGGCATCTGCGCGTACTGCACAGGGACCGGCGCCGCGGTGAACAGCACCGGCCGACGGTCAACCGGCAACTGCCCGCCCCCGAGCGCCGTTTGCTGCGAACCCGAGCGGTACGCCCCGGAGACGTACGCCGCCTTGAACCGCACCATCTCGTCGGTGCCGAACTTCAGGAACCCCGATCCCGGGACGTTCGGAAGCTCGTACGCGTCGGGCACGCCCAGCGCCGCGCGTGACTCCGCGGCCGAGAAGGTCCTGAGGCCGATCCGGTACGACAGATACGTCTCCAGTCCCCGCAGCCGGCCCTCCTCCAGCCGCTGCGACGCCAGCAGCAGATGCACGCCGAGCGACCGGCCGATCCGGCCGATCTGCACGAACATGTCGATGAAATCAGGCTTCGCCGTGAGCAGTTCGCTGAACTCGTCGATCACCAGCACCAGCGAGGGGATCGGCCGCAGGGGAGCGCCGGCCGCGCGTGCCTTCTCGTAGTCGTGGATGTTGGCGTAGTTGCCCGCGTCGCGCAGCATCTCCTGGCGGCGGTTGAGCTCGCCGCGGATGGAGTCGCCCATGCGGTCGACCAGCGTCAGGTCGTCCGCCAAGTTCGTGATCACGGCGGCCACATGGGGCATCTGGGCCATGCCCGCGAACGTCGCGCCGCCCTTGAAGTCCGCGAGGACGAAGTTCAGGGTCTCCGAGGAGTGCGTGACCGCGAGCCCCAGCACCAGCGTGCGCAGCAGCTCCGACTTGCCGGACCCCGTGGCGCCCACGCACAGTCCGTGCGGCCCCATGCCCTCCTGCGCGGCCTCCTTGAGGTCCAGCATCACCGGGCGCCCGTCCTCGCCCACGCCGATCGGCACCCGCAGGCGCTCGGCCAGCGAACGCGGCCGCCAGGTACGCCTGGTGTCGACGGATGCCGCGTCCCCCAGGTTCAGCAGGTCCGTGAACTCCAGGTTGGCGAGCAGCGGTTCGTCGTCGTCCCCTCCGGACGCCACCCGCAGCGGGGCCAGTTGCCGGGCCAGGGCCTCGGCGGACTCGTACGAGAGGACGTCCGGCGTCCCTTCGTAGACGACTCCGTGCCCGGATTCCAGCCGCAGCTCCCCGGGGTGTACGGCGATGGACAACTCTCCGCCTCCACCGGTCAGTTCGCCTGCGACGACCTCGATGACGGTGACGCCCTGGAGGCCTTCCGGGTTGGCCAGGACCGAGTCCGGCGGCAGCGAGACGCCGTCCAGTACGACGACGATGTGCGGCTCCTCCGGGAGGGGCGCCGCGTTCGGGTGGAAGCGCGGTCGGCCGGTCAGCCGGGAGGAGAGCAGGTTCTCCAGCTCGCGGGTGTCGCTGTCGATCAGTCGGCGGCTGCCCGCGCCGTCCACCGCACCCGGCGCCTGCGCGTGCGGCAGCCACTTGGCCCACTCCCAGTCCGGCAGGGCGTCCCGGCCCGCCGCCACCACGAGCGTCAGGTCCTCCGGGGAGTGCAGCGCGGCCAGCGAGCCGGCCATGGCCCGCGCGGAGGACCGTACGGACTGCGGGTCACCGCTGATCGTCACGTGGGAGAAGGCGCGCAGAGATACCGCCAACGGCAGGTCGTCCTGGGTGCCGTGGGCGGCGAGGAAGCGCTGCATCGCACCCGCCGTCAGGGGTTCCAGTTGCTCGACCGGGCCGGTCTCGGGGGCGACGAGCGGGGTGGCGAGCGTCTGCGGGCCCAGGCCGATGCGTACATGGGCGAAGTCCTCGTCGCCCGGGCGGCGTTCCCACACCCGGCTGCCTTCGGCGACCAGGGCCCACAGCTGCTCGGGGGAGGGGTGGAGGTAGTACTGCGCGTCACGCTGCGCTCTCGCGGCGTCGAGCGCGGTGTGCCGGGTCTGCGCCAGATAGCTCAGGTAGTCGCGGCGCAGGTCCGCCAACTGCCCCTGGGAACCGCGGCGGAAGCGGACCACCATCGCGATGGACATGGCCACGGTCGAGGCGATCATGACCATTCCCATGATCTTCATGAACGGTTGCCCGTTCGTGAAGAAGAACACCACCGAGCCGCCCATGCCGAGCGTCGGCAGCAGCTGCATCAGCACGCTTTCCTGGTGCCCCCGCGGCAGTTCGGGCGGAGGTTGCAGGACGATCTCGCCCGTGGGCACCTCGGACGGCAGCGCCCGCGGCGGGCGCCTCACGACGATGTGGCTCACTGCTCACCAATTCCCTTGCCGGGCCCGAGTGTTCGTCCGCCGCCCCGTGTCGGGCGGACGCGTGCCCGCCGCGTGATCCTACTGACACCACACGTGACGAGAGGGAGGTAGGGTGCCGGATGTTCGCGTGAGCACACGTGAATCGAGCTGGACGAAAGTGGCGCATTTCGCGCGATCCGCAGCGGTACGAAGCGGTACGCAGCGCAGCGGACGGCGCGACGGAACCTGCCTCACCGTCCCGCTCGGCACACCGGACCGGGGAACCCCCCAGGATCTTCACGCGGTTGACGCACGACCAGCACGCACGACCAGCACGCACGACGAGCACGCACCACCAGCACGCACGACCACCAGGCAAAGCCAGCAGACAGAGCCAGCAGACAGAGCCAGCAGACAGAGCCAGTACGCGAGCACGCAGAACCAGCACCCATCGCACGACCAGCACACCGCACCATCACTGAAGGGGGAGCAGCAGGTGAGCATGACGGCCTCCACGGCGGCCACCGGGGGAGGAGCCGGCACGGGAGTCCCGTCCGGGACCGGCGCAGGGCTCGGATTCTGCCGGGTGACCATCGTCGCCCCCGACAGCCGGATCGACGTGGCGCTGCCCGACGACATCCCCGTCGCCGACATCTACCCGGAGATCCTCAGGCTCTCCCGGCAGAGCCCCGCCGAAGGCGCCCCTGTCGGCTACCACCTCGTCCGCCGGGACGGCACCGTCCTCGACAGCTCCCGCTCCTTCGCGGCCCAGCGCGTTCTCGACGGCGAACTGCTCAGCCTGCGCCCCTTCTCCGAGTCGCTGCCGCCGGCCGTCTTCGACGACGTCTCCGACGCGGTCGCCTCCGCCGTGACGCGCGAGCACACCCTGTGGAGCGGCGACCTCACCCGCGCCGCGGGCCTCGTCGGCGGCGGGGTCCTGCCCGCCCTGCTCGCCTTCGTGGCCTGGACGGCCGACCCGCGCCACGACATGTACAACCTGCCCGGCATCCTCGCCGGGGTGGTCGGGGTGCTCCTGGTCGTGTTCGCCTGCGTACGGGCCCGGATCTACGACGACAGGGCCTCGGCCGTCGCCCTGGGACTCGGCGCGCTGCCCAACGTCGGGGTCGCGGGCTCCGGACTCCTGCCCCTCGCCGACGGCCAGGGCATCGGCAAGCTGCAGTTCCTGCTCGCCTGCGCGGCGGTACTGCTCGCCTCGGTCGTGCTCACCCTGTGCTCCCCGAGCGGGGACGGCCCGTTCGTCGCGTTCGTCTTCGCGTCCGCCATCGGCGTGGTCGTGCTGTTCACCGCGATCCTCGCGCACTGGACGCCCGCCGGGATCGCGGCGCTGTGCAGCCCGCTGGCCGTGGGAGCCCTGGCCTTTCTGCCGGGTCTGTCGATGCGGTTCGCCCGCCTGCCGATCGGCTTCGACCAGCCGAGCACGGCCCCGCGCCGCGCCTATGGCGCCGATCCCGCACCCCAGGAGCCCGTCGACGCCGAGCGGGTCGCGGCCCAGGCCCGCCGCGGCCACGAGCTGCTGGTCGGCCTGGTCGGCGGCTGTGCGATCGTCGCGGTCGCGGCCTCGGCTGTGCTCGGCTTCTCCGACGACGTCTGGGCACAGCTGCTCGCCTTCACGACCGGTATCGCCCTGCTGATGCGCGCGCACCTCTTCCGCTACACCGCCCAGGTCGCCCCCCTCCTGGTCGCCGGTCTCGCGGCTCTCGCGCTGCTCGGTCTCGGCCTGGCCCTGAACCCACCGGACCCGTTGGTCCGTGACGCCCTCCAGGGCGACCGCACGGCCCTCGACATCCGTACGATCTGGCTGGTCGCGGCGATCGCGGCCGCGGCCCTGCTCGTCACCGCGGTCGGCCTGATCGTCCCCCGCAGCGGCCTCACCCCCTTCTGGGGGCGCTTCCTGGAACTCGCGGAGGGCTTCGTCCTGCTGACGCTGGTGCCACTCGCGCTGGCCGTCTTCGACGTGTACGCGACGGTCCGCTCAATGACGAGCTGACCCCGCCGCACCTACCTGGCCGTACGCACGCGTCCGCACCCACCTGGCCGCACCCGCGCCGGTCCCGCGCCCACCTGGCCCCACGCACGTCGCGTCCCGCACCCACCCGGCCGCACGCACATCGCGCCCACACCCACCTGGCCGCACCTGCGCCCACCCGTCCGCACCCGCGCCGCGCCCACACCCACCCGGCCGCACCTGCGCCGCGCAACCCCGCCGCACCCACACCCCACCGACCCACCACGAAAGGCCCCACGAGCGTGAGCTTCGGTCCACCTCCCTCGATCTACACCCAGTCCGCCCGCGCGGCCGACACCGCCCGCAAGCGACGCCGTACGAAACTGCTGGCCGCGCTGGCTGTCGTCGTGGCCTTCGCGCTCGGCGGGGGCGGATGGTTCCTCGCGTCCGGTGACGACAGCGAGCCCACCGGCGCCCGGCGGACCGTCGCGCAGAGCCCGGACGACATCAGGGAGACGACCGAGCGGGTCCCCGCCTCGCCCGAGGGACGGCTGATGGTCGAGCACGACGAGGAGAACCTCCCCAAGGCCAACGACGCCAAGCCCCGTTACGCGCCCGGCACCTGGGCCACCGACAAGGTCATGGTCAAGGGCGTCGCGAACCGTCTGGAGGGCTACAACATCGCCCTCGACGCCACCGAGAAGGCCTGGTCCCTCAAGCTCGACGGCCACATATGCGCCACGAGCCGACACGTCACCGCGGACGGCCGTACCGCCGTCGTCATCCAGCCCCCGCGGCCCAAGGGGTCCGAGAAGGACGGCGTCTGCGACCAGGTGGTGTTCTTCGACCTGGACACCGGCAAGAAGCTGTGGCAGAAGAAGATGCCCGCGGCCGGCACCGCCTTCGTCACCAACACCAACCTCACCCTGACGAAGGGTGTGGTCGCCGTCGCGTGGGGCTCGGGCTCCGTGGCGTACGACATGAGGTCCGGCAAGCAGCTGTGGAACAGCACCCTCGGCTCGGAGTGCGAGGACAAGGCCTTCGCGGGCGGCCGCGCGCTGCTGTCCCTGCTGAGCTGCGGATCGCCGCCCGACGTCACCTTCCGGGTGCAGCGGCTGGATCCGCGCACGGGCGAGCCGCAGTGGACGTACAAGGTCTCCGACGGCGTCCAGGCCGTCTACGTGCCCTCGTCCGACCCGCCGGTGCTCGCGGTCGCGGCGGGCGACAGCGCGGTGACCGACCTGATCTCCCTCGACAGCCAGGGCAAGCACCGGGCGACCATCGCGCTCAACGGCTACGAGGCGCAGTGCGGTGAGCGCTACTTCGGGCTGTCGCTCTTCGGCGAGTACGAGAACTGCGACGGTCTCGTCGTCGGACGCACCCAGGCCTTCGTCAGCAGCAAGGAGAACATCGCCACCGGCCAGCCCTCGAACTGGATCGTGGCGTTCGACCTGGGGACGGGAAAGACGGCCGGCAAGTTCGACGGGCGCGAGCTGCAGCGGGTCCATCCGCTGCGGATGAGCGGCGACGACCTGCTGATCTACCGGCGCGGTGCGGGCACCGTCGCCCCCGCCGCCGTGGTGCGCTGGAACCCGAGGGCCGACAAGGAGACCCCGCTCCTGTTCTTCACGCTCCCGGAGGACGAGGACGGCAAGCTCAGCGATCCGGAGCAGTCGGACATCCTCTTCCAGCAGGGCCGGATCTTCTTCGGCAGGCGGGAACTGGTCGCCGACGACAAGTACCCGACCTACGGGGTGCTGATGGCCCTGGCCGTGGGGAGCGCCGGGCTGAAGCACTGACGGGAGCGCTGAGGGACGGCACGCACGCGTGCCGCCCCTCACCGTCACTCCACCTCGCGTGCCACGGCCTCGCGTGCCACGGTCACTCCCGCCTCGCGCGCCACGGCCTCGCGTGCCACGGTCACTCCGCCTCGCGCGCCGCCGGCTCGATGTCGAACTCGCCGTCCCGCGCACCCAGCACGAAGGCCCGCCACTCCGCCTCCGTGTACCGCAGCACGGTGTCCGGATCCAGCGAGGACCGCATGGCCACGGCGCCCTCGGGCAGGTACGCGATCTCGACCCGCTCCTCGTGCTCCTCGGTGCCCGGCGCGCACTGCCACTCGACGCCGGAGATGTCGAGCGCGTAGAGCTCGTCCCGCTCCCGCTCCTTGCGCGCCTTGATCTCCTCTGCCGTCTCCGCCATGACCGGCGACCCCTTCCGACGTGCGTACCATCTGTGCGGTCACCCTAGTGGCCCGGTCCGTGCCGTTCGGCGGGTTCCCGGGACCGGGGTCAAGGCCCCCACCTTTGCCTGGTACCCTGAGTGACGGCCGTTTGTGTACGCACCCCCGGAGCTCACCGCTCTGATGGTCGCGCCCAGCGGATCCCCGCCTCCCGAGTAACGGAAGCTCCCCCGAGACACAGACCGGGGGCACTCGGTGGCCATACCAAGACTACGAGGAGTACGCGTGCCGCTCGACGCCGCTACGAAGAAGCAGATCATCAGCGAGTTCGGTCAGAAGGAGGGCGACACCGGCTCCCCCGAGGTCCAGGTCGCCATGCTCTCGCGCCGGATCTCGGACCTGACCGAGCACCTCAAGACGCACAAGCACGACCACCACTCCCGTCGTGGTCTGCTGATCCTGGTGGGTCAGCGTCGTCGCCTTCTCCAGTACCTGGCGAAGAAGGACATCCAGCGCTTCCGTGCGCTGGTCGACCGCCTCGGCATCCGCCGCGGTGCGGCGGGCGCCAAGTAAGACGCCGTGGAGGGAGCGGTTCCCACTTGTTCGGGAGCCGCTCCCTTTGCTGTACGTGCGGAGTGTCACCGCCTCTTTGTAGTGTGGTAGCACAACGCAATACGGACGACACAGAGTGATATGCCCTACCCACAGGGGTAGGCGACATCACGAGAACAAGACGAACGAGGAGAAGCGCACCTCGCCGCCGCCGGTCCTCGGTAGTGGCCCCCGGGGGAAGTGAGTCCCGGGTGCTTCGATCGAAGACCGGCCCGCACTGAACGGAGCGCTTCTCCGCAACCGTCCCCTCGCCACACGGGCGTGAGGGACGAGGACGAGGAGAAAACACTAGTGGAGAACGAGACCCACTACGCCGAGGCCGTCATCGACAACGGCTCCTTCGGTACCCGCACGATCCGCTTCGAGACGGGCCGTCTGGCCAAGCAGGCCGCCGGCTCCGCCGTGGCGTACCTGGACGACGACACCATGGTGCTGTCGGCCACCACCGCCTCCAAGAACCCCAAGGACCAGCTCGACTTCTTCCCCCTGACGGTGGACGTCGAGGAGCGGATGTACGCCGCCGGCAAGATCCCCGGCAGCTTCTTCCGCCGTGAGGGCCGGCCGAGCGAGGACGCGATCCTCACCTGCCGCCTGATCGACCGCCCGCTGCGCCCGTCCTTCAAGAAGGGCCTGCGCAACGAGATCCAGGTCGTCGCCACGATCATGGCCCTCAACCCCGACCACCTGTACGACGTCGTCGCGATCAACGCCGCGTCCGCGTCCACGCAGCTGGCCGGTCTGCCCTTCTCCGGTCCGATCGGTGGCGTCCGCGTCGCGCTGATCAACGGCCAGTGGGTCGCCTTCCCGACGCACACCGAGCTCGAGGACGCCGTCTTCGACATGGTCGTCGCGGGCCGCACCCTCGAGGACGGCGACGTCGCGATCATGATGGTCGAGGCCGAGGCCACCGAGAAGACCATCCAGCTGGTCAAGGGCGGCGCCGAGGCCCCGACCGAGGAGGTCGTCGCCGCCGGTCTGGAAGCCGCCAAGCCCTTCATCAAGGTGCTCTGCCGCGCCCAGGCCGACCTCGCCTCCAAGGCCGCCAAGCCGACCGGCGAGTTCCCGATCTTCCTCGACTACCAGGACGACATCCTGGAGGCGCTCTCCGCCGCCGTCCGCCCGGAGCTCGCCTCCGCGCTGACCATCGCCGGCAAGCAGGAGCGCGAGGCCGAGCTGGACCGCGTCAAGGCGCTCGCCGCCGAGAAGCTCCTGCCGGAGTTCGAGGGCCGCGAGAAGGAGATCTCCGCCGCGTACCGCTCCCTGACCAAGCAGCTCGTCCGCGAGCGCGTGATCAAGGAGAAGAAGCGCATCGACGGCCGTGGCGTCACGGACATCCGTACGCTCGCCGCCGAGGTCGAGGCCATCCCGCGCGTGCACGGCTCCGCGGTGTTCGAGCGTGGCGAGACCCAGATCCTGGGCGTCACCACCCTCAACATGCTCCGCATGGAGCAGCAGCTGGACACCCTCTCCCCGGTGACCCGCAAGCGCTACATGCACAACTACAACTTCCCGCCGTACTCCACCGGCGAGACCGGCCGCGTCGGCTCCCCCAAGCGCCGCGAGATCGGCCACGGCGCCCTCGCCGAGCGCGCCCTGGTCCCGGTCCTGCCGACGCGCGAGGAGTTCCCCTACGCGATCCGCCAGGTCTCCGAGGCGCTGAGCTCCAACGGCTCGACGTCCATGGGCTCGGTCTGCGCCTCCACCATGTCGCTGCTGAACGCCGGTGTGCCGCTGAAGGCCCCGGTCGCCGGTATCGCCATGGGTCTGATCTCCCAGGAGATCGACGGCGAGACGCACTACGTCACCCTCACCGACATCCTCGGTGCGGAGGACGCCTTCGGCGACATGGACTTCAAGGTCGCCGGCACCAAGGAGTTCGTGACCGCCCTCCAGCTCGACACCAAGCTGGACGGCATCCCCGCCTCCGTCCTGGCCGCGGCCCTCAAGCAGGCCCGTGACGCCCGCCTCCACATCCTCGACGTGATGATGGAAGCGATCGACACGCCGGACGAGATGTCCCCGAACGCCCCGCGGATCATCACCGTCAAGATCCCCGTGGACAAGATCGGTGAGGTCATCGGCCCCAAGGGCAAGATGATCAACCAGATCCAGGAGGACACCGGCGCCGACATCACGATCGAGGACGACGGCACGATCTACATCGGCGCGGTCGACGGACCGTCCGCCGAGGCCGCCCGCGCCACGATCAACGGCATCGCCAACCCGACCATGCCGGAGGTCGGCGAGCGCTACCTGGGCACGGTCGTGAAGACGACCACCTTCGGCGCGTTCGTCTCGCTGCTCCCGGGCAAGGACGGTCTGCTGCACATCTCGCAGATCCGCAAGCTCGCCGGCGGCAAGCGCGTGGAGAACGTCGAGGACGTCCTCGGCGTGGGCGCGAAGGTACAGGTCGAGATCGCCGAGATCGACTCCCGCGGCAAGCTCTCCCTGATCCCCGTGATCGAGGGCGAGGACAACTCCTCTGACGAGCAGAAGGACGACACCGACAAGTGACGTCGAAGAGCTCCACGACGACGGCCCGCACCTCCTCGGAGGCGCGGGCCGTCGCCCGTACCCAAACCCTGATCAAGGGCGAGAACGGCATCGGCACGGTCCGCAAGACCACCCTCCCGGGCGGCCTGCGCATCGTCACCGAGACCCTGCCCTCGGTCCGCTCCGCGACCTTCGGCATCTGGGCCCACGTCGGCTCCCGGGACGAGACGCCGTCCCTGAACGGCGCCACGCACTACCTGGAGCACCTGCTCTTCAAGGGCACCACCCGCAGGTCGGCGCTGGACATCTCCTCCGCCATCGACGCGGTCGGCGGCGAGATGAACGCCTTCACCGCCAAGGAGTACACGTGCTACTACGCGCGCGTGCTCGACGCCGACCTGCCGCTCGCCATCGACGTCGTCTGTGACATGCTCACGGGCTCCCTGATCCTCGAAGAGGACGTCAACGTCGAGCGGGGCGCGATCCTCGAAGAGATCGCCATGACCGAGGACGACCCGGGCGACTGCGTGCACGACCTGTTCGCGCAGACCATGTTCGGCGACAACCCCCTCGGCCGCCCGGTCCTCGGCACGGTCGACACCGTCAACGCCCTCACCGCCGACCGCATCCGCCGCTTCTACAAGAAGCACTACGACCCGACCCACCTGGTCGTGGCGGCCGCCGGCAACATCGACCACGCCAAGGTCGTACGACAGGTCCGCGCGGCCTTCGAGAAGGCGGGCGCCCTCAAGAACACCACCGCCACGCCCATCGCCCCGCGCGACGGCCGGCGGGCCCTGCGCACCGCAGGCCGCGTGGAACTGATCGGCCGCAAGACCGAGCAGGCCCACGTCGTCCTCGGCATGCCCGGCCTGGCCCGCACGGACGAGCGCCGCTGGGCCCTCGGCGTGCTGAACACGGCCCTGGGCGGCGGGATGTCCTCCCGCCTGTTCCAGGAGGTCCGCGAGAAGCGCGGCCTGGCCTACAGCGTGTACTCGTACACCTCGGGCTTCGCCGACTGCGGCCTCTTCGGCGTCTACGCCGGCTGCCGGCCCTCGCAGGTCCACGACGTGCTGAAGATCTGCCGCGACGAGCTCGACCACGTCGCCCAGCACGGCCTGACCGACGACGAGATCTCCCGTGCCATCGGCCAGCTCCGCGGCTCCACCGTCCTCGGCCTCGAGGACACCGGCGCGCTCATGAACCGCATCGGCAAGAGCGAGCTGTGCTGGGGCGAGCAGATGTCCGTCGACGACATGCTGACCCGGATCGCCTCGGTCACCCCGGACGAGGTCCGCGCGGTCGCCCGCGACATCCTGGGACAGCGGCCCTCGCTTTCGGTCATCGGCCCGCTCAGGGACAAGCAGGCGGCCCGACTTCACGAGGCCGTGGCCTAACCCTCCGTCTGTCCTTCGGAAGCGTCTTTAAGGAAGCAAGTGATGAGCAAGCTGCGCGTGGCGGTCCTCGGTGCCAAGGGCCGGATCGGCTCCGAGGCGGTCAGGGCCGTGGAGGCCGCCGAGGACATGGAGCTGGTCGCCGCCCTCGGCCGTGGCGACACGCTGGAGACCCTGGCGGAGACGGGCGCCCAGGTCGCCGTCGAACTGACCACACCGGACTCGGTGATGGCCAACCTCGAGTACTGCGTCGGCCACGGCATCCACGCCGTCGTCGGTACGACGGGCTGGACCGACGAGCGCCTCGCGCAGCTGGACGGCTGGCTGGCCGCCTCCCCGGGGACGGGCGTCCTCATCGCGCCCAACTTCTCCATCGGGGCCGTCCTCACCATGAAGTTCGCGCAGATCGCCGCGCCCTGGTTCGAGTCGGTCGAGGTCGTCGAGCTCCACCACCCGAAGAAGGTCGACGCTCCCTCGGGCACCGCCACGCGCACCGCCCAGCTCATCGCCGCGGCCCGCGCCGAGGCGGGCACGGCACCGGCGCCCGACGCCACCGAGACCGGCCTGGAGGGTGCGCGCGGCGCGGACGTCGACGGCGTCCCGGTCCACTCCGTGCGGCTGCGCGGTCTGCTGGCCCACCAGGAGGTCCTGCTCGGCGGCGAGGGCGAGACGCTGTCCATCCGCCACGACTCGCTCCACCACAGCAGCTTCATGCCGGGCATCCTGCTGGGCGCCCGGCGCGTGGTCACCACCCCGGGCCTCACCTTCGGCCTGGAAAACTTCCTGGACCTGGGCTGACGACACCATGCGCGCCAAGCTCTCCTACGCCGTGACGGCCGCCGTCCTGGTCTTCTACTTCGTCCTGGTCGGCAGCCGCGGTGTCATGCTCATCCAGTCCGGCACGCTCCTGACCGTCACCTTCGGCGTGGCGGTGCTGATCCTGCCGGTCATCGGCCTGTGGTTCCTGTGGAAGAACACCCAGTTCGTCCGCCGGGCCAACGCCCTCGCCGCCGAACTTGACGCCGAGGGCGGCCTGCCCGTCGACGAGCTCAAGCGCACCCCCAGCGGCCGGATCGACCGCGACTCCGCCGACGAGGTCTTCGCCAGGCGCAAGGCCGAGACGGAGGACGCGCCCCACGACTGGCGCACCTGGTTCCGCCTCGCCATCGCCTACCAGGACGCCCGAGACACCCCGCGCGCCCGCAAGGCCATGCAGCGCGCGATCGCCCTGCACGACGGCAAACCCGTCCAGGCCTGAGGCGCCGCAAACCCGTCCAGGCCTGAGGCGCCGCACACGAGTCCAGGCCTGAGGCGCCGCACACGAAAGGGGCCGGCCCGCGCATCCCGCGGACCGGCCCCTTCGACGTCTCTACGGGCGCGTCACCCCCGCTGGTACTCCGCGCCCCACGCCTCCACCGAGTCCGCCGCCCGGTCGAACGCCTCGGGCCGCGCCAGGAAGTCCGCGTTGTGCGTGGTCAGCAACGGCACCGGACCCTCGGCCCGCCGGTCGCCGCGTACGACGGTCAGCGCCTGGCCCTGCACCGTGCGGGGCAGCCCCAGCCAACGCACCGGCTGCTGCACCGTCCGCACGGCGGCGACCTTGTCCCAGCGCACGGTACGCGTGCGGAGGAACGCGACGTGCCGGATGCCACGAGCGCTCACCCACACCCCCATGCGCAGCAGCCGCAGCGCCACCGCGATCATGGCGACCGCGATCCCGAAGACCACACCGCCCTCGGTCACGGAACCGGTGAGGGCGATGATGACCGCCGCGAACAGCACGTACGACGCGAGGAGCAGCACCAGCGCGGCCGCGCCCACCCGGTAGGGCCCGGGCCGGTAGGGGCGCCGCCAGTGCTCACGGTCGTCGAAGGGCAGCGCGACGTCGTCGGCTGTCTCGAATGCGCGGTCGGCCGTCAGGAAGGGCAGGGGCACGGCTGGTCCTCACTCGTTCCATGCGTGGGCTGTGCCCGGTGAGGCTATCCGCCGGTGTCTTCAGGAGCCACCCTTGGGCGCCCATGGGGGTCCCTCCCACGCCATTTGGGGCAGTGGGGGAGAGTCAGCGCCCCTGGGAGGCCTGTGACTCCTGGGTGCCCGTGGCCGAGTGGTCCAGCGTCAGCGCCGGCATCCCGATCACCAGGGACCCGATCAGCGCGGCGATGATGGTGACCCCGAGGAGCCAACGCCCGGCTATCTGCCCGACCGAGGCCTTCTCCGGGGGCGGGGGAGCGACATTGCTGCGGAACCTGTCGGCCTCGGCGACGAAGGCGAACGGCACGGGCTCACGCCGGTGGAACATCGAGGTGACGCTCCTTTCGGGGCTCGAATGCATCACTGTCGTTGGTACAGACGCACGAGTGCCACAAAAGGTGCCCTGATGCCCCGAATTCACAGAACTTCACCGAAGATGTCGCGTCCCGGCACCGAACGCCCTGATGTCAGTGCCGGGCCGTAGAGTGGGCGCCGCCCGAGAGACGTGATGGAAGGACCCTCCGAGCCGTGACCGACACCCCCGCCGACGACCTCAAGCCCAGCTTCCGCAGCGACGTGACCGTCGAGCTGGTCAAGCACTCCGCGGCCGACTCCGACGTGCTGTGGGCCGCGCGCGTCTCCACCGCCGGCGAGCAGTCCCTCGAGGAGCTCCAGAAGGACCCCGAGCGTTCCAAGGGCCTCATCAACTACCTGATGCGGGACCGGCACGGCAGCCCGTTCGAGCACAACTCGATGACCTTCTTCATCAGCGCCCCCATCTTCGTCTTCCGCGAGTTCATGCGGCACCGCGTGGGCTGGTGCATCGCGGGTGACACCGAGATCACGCTGGAGAGCGAGGCGGGCAATCTCCGTCGACACACCATCGCCGAACTCCACAAGCTCTGGCATCTGGGTGTCGAGGACCGCCTCCCTCACTCCGCGGGCGGCGTCACCTGGCACAGCCGCGCAGGCAAGTGGATGGCTCAGGTACGTCGCGGCGAGACCAACAACTACCTCGGGCTGTACGACAACAGGGAGGCGGCGGAGTCGGCCGTCGCCGAGTTCCGTGAACAGCATCCGAGCACGCGCCTGCGGAAGCTCGAATCGGTACGGCGCAACCACGTCCGTTGTTACGACGAAGAGACCCTGCTCGCCCAGCGGGCCAGGATCGTCGACGTGATCGAGTCGGGCGTCAAGCCGCTGATCAAGATCACGACCGCCTCCGGGAAGACTCTGCGCTGCACGGTCGACCATGCGATTTTCACGCCTGACGGCTGGGTCAAGGCGGGCGAACTCGCCGTGGGTGACGCCGTCATGGCCGAAGGAACCGTCCCCAGCCCCTCCCAGGCGCTGATCCCCCCCAGCCTGCGCCGAGGTATCGGCGTGTGGACCTCCATGCAGCGCCAGCGGTTGATCAAGGACACGGACACCTGCCACCTGTGCGGGCAGGACTTCGCGCGCGAACAGCTGGCCCTGGACCATGTTGTTCCGGTGGCCGGTGACCTCACCCGCGCCCTCGACGAGAAGAACCTCGCTCCGGCGTGCGAGCCCTGCCACACCGCCAAGAGTGGCGGGGAACAAGCACTGGCTCAGCGCGGCGGCAAGATCGCCAAGGCGGTTCCGGACCCCGTCGTGGCCATCGAGGCGGACGGCGAGGAGATGACGTACGACCTCTCGGTGGAGGGCCCCTGGCACAACTTCCTGGCGAACGGAATCGTCGTACACAACTCGTACAACGAGGAGTCCGGCCGATACCGGGAACTGCAGCCGGTCTTCTACGTGCCTGGCGAGGATCGCAAGCTGGTCCAGCAGGGTCGCCCCGGCAAGTACGAGTTCGTGGCGGGAACCGAAGCACAGCAAGAGATCATGGAACGCTCGATGCAGGAGTCGTACATCCAGGCATACGAGCGCTACCAGGAGATGCTCGCCGCCGGCGTCGCCCGCGAGGTGGCCCGCGCCGTCCTCCCGGTCGGCCTGTTCTCCTCGATGTACGCCACCTGCAACGCCCGCTCGCTGATGCACTTCCTCGGTCTGCGCACCCAGCACGAACTGGCGAAGGTCCCGTCCTTCCCACAGCGGGAGATCGAGATGGTCGGCGAGAAGATGGAGGCGGAGTGGGCCAAGCTCATGCCGCTCACCTACGCGGCCTTCAACGCGAACGGTCGTGTGGCGCCGTAGCGCCCCCGCGTTCTCCCTCCGGGCACAGATGTACGGGTCAGTCGTGCGAAGTGTCCGTATTGCGGCATTTGGAGAAGTTCATCTAGCCTGATCAAACGGACCCGGCACTGCTTGAACCCCCGAGCAGGCAGTGCCGGGCTCCCTCTTTGTCATGACTTTTCCCGCCCCCCGAGGGCAGACCCGGCCCTGAGCAGCGAGTAGCGTGTTACCCATGGCTCCGACCTCGACTCCGCAGACCCCCTTCGGGCGGGTCCTCACCGCCATGGTCACGCCCTTCACGGCGGACGGCGCACTCGACCTCGACGGCGCGCAGCGGCTCGCTACCCACCTGGTGGACGCAGGCAACGACGGCCTGATCATCAACGGCACCACCGGTGAGTCCCCCACCACCAGCGACGCGGAGAAATCGGACCTCGTACGAGCCGTGCTGGAGGCGGTCGGCGACCGCGCCCACGTGGTCGCGGGCGTCGGCACCAACGACACCCACCACAGCCTCGAACTCGCCCGCCGAGCCGAGCAGGTGGGCGCCCACGGCCTCCTGGTCGTCACGCCGTACTACAACAAGCCCCCGCAGGAGGGCCTGTACCGGCACTTCACGGCCCTCGCCGACGCCACCGGACTGCCGGTCATGCTCTACGACATCCCCGGCCGCAGCGGCGTCCCGATCAACACCGAGACGCTGGTCCAACTCGCCGAGCACCCGCGCATCGTCGCCAACAAGGACGCCAAGGGCGACCTCGGCCGCGCCAGCTGGGCCATCGCCCGCTCCGGCCTCGCCTGGTACTCCGGCGACGACATGCTGAACCTGCCGCTGCTCTCCGTGGGCGCGGTCGGCTTCGTCTCGGTCGTCGGCCACGTGGTCACGCCCGAGCTGCGCGCCCTGGTCGACGCCTACACCTCCGGCGACGTCCAGAAGGCGACCGAGATCCACCAGAAGCTGCTCCCGGTCTACACGGGCATGTTCCGCACCCAGGGCGTCATGACGACCAAGGCCGCGCTCGCCCTCCAGGGCCTGCCCGCCGGACCGCTGCGCGCCCCCATGGTGGAACTCGCCCCCGAGGAGATCCAGCAGCTCAAGCTCGATCTCGCCGCCGGCGGGGTACAGCTCTGACAACAGACTTCGCGCGCCCCGGCGCGCGCCAGACTTCACAACTGAATAAGCAGGCCACCGGGCCTGCACCCACAACGACAACTGCTACACGCACGAACGTCATGCGCGCCACGTGCCCCACCGGTACGTGGCGTGTGTGGTGAGGAGAGTCTTTTGAGTCATCCGCATCCTGAACTCGGTCCGCCGCCGCCGCTCCCCGAAGGCGGCCTGCGGGTCACCCCACTCGGCGGTCTCGGCGAGATCGGCCGGAACATGACGGTCTTCGAGTACGGCGGTCGCCTGCTGATCGTCGACTGCGGCGTGCTCTTCCCCGAGGAGGAGCAGCCCGGGATCGACCTGATCCTGCCGGACTTCTCGTCCATCAGGGATCGCCTCGACGACATCGAGGGCATCGTGCTCACGCACGGCCACGAGGACCACATCGGCGCCGTCCCGTTCCTGCTCCGCGAGAAGCCGGACATCCCGCTGATCGGCTCCAAGCTGACCCTCGCCCTCATCGAGGCGAAGCTCCAGGAGCACCGCATCCGCCCGTACACCCTCGAAGTGGTGGAAGGGAACCGCGAGCGCATCGGCCCCTTCGACTGCGAGTTCATCGCGGTCAACCACTCCATCCCGGACGCCCTGGCGGTCGCCATCCGTACCCCCGCCGGCATGGTCGTCCACACCGGCGACTTCAAGATGGACCAGCTCCCGCTGGACAACCGCCTCACGGACCTGCACGCGTTCGCCCGTCTGAGCGAGGAGGGCATCGACCTCCTTCTCTCCGACTCCACGAACGCCGAGGTACCCGGGTTCGTCCCGCCCGAGCGGGACATCTCCAACGTCCTGCACCAGGTCTTCGGGAACGCCCGCAAGCGGATCATCGTGGCGAGCTTCGCCAGCCACATCCACCGCATCCAGCAGATCCTGGACGCGGCCAACGAGTACGGCCGCAGGGTCGCCTTCGTCGGCCGCTCGATGGTCCGCAACATGGGCATCGCACGGGACCTCGGCTATCTGAAGGTCCCGCCGGGGCTGGTGGTCGACGTCAAGACGCTCGACGACCTCCCCGACCGCGAGGTGGTCCTGGTCTGCACGGGCTCCCAGGGCGAACCGATGGCCGCGCTGTCCCGGATGGCCAACCGCGACCATCAGATCCGCATCGTCAACGGCGACACGGTGATCCTGGCGTCGTCCCTGATCCCCGGCAACGAGAACGCGGTCTACCGCGTCATCAACGGCCTGACCCGCTGGGGCGCCCACGTCGTCCACAAGGGCAACGCCAAGGTCCACGTCTCGGGACACGCCTCGGCCGGCGAGCTGCTGTACTTCTACAACATCTGCCGCCCGAAGAACCTGATGCCGGTGCACGGCGAATGGCGCCACCTCCGCGCCAACGCCGAGCTCGGCGCGATGACCGGCGTCCCGCACGACCGGATCGTCATCGCCGAGGACGGCGTCGTCGTCGACCTGGTCGAGGGCAAAGCCAAGATCTCCGGCAAGGTCAAGGCGGGTTACGTGTACGTCGACGGCCTCTCCGTCGGCGACGTGGGCGAGCCGGCTCTCAAGGACCGGCGGATCCTCGGCGACGAGGGCATCATCTCGGTCTTCGTGGTCATCGACGCGTCGACCGGCAAGATCACGGGCGGCCCGCACGTCCAGGCCCGCGGCTCGGGCATCGAGGACTCCGCGTTCAGCGACGTGATCCCGAAGATCACGGAAGTCCTGGAGCGCTCGGCTCAGGACGGCGTGGTCGAGCCCCACCAGCTCCAGCAGCTGGTGCGACGCGTCCTCGGCAAGTGGGTCTCCGACAACTATCGCCGCAGGCCGATGATCCTCCCGGTGGTGGTGGAGGTCTGACGACCCGTCGGACTCCGTACGCGTGAACCTGGAGCGGGCCGCCTCGATTTGCATCGGGGCGGCCCGCTCCAGTACGTTTACGGCTCCGCCTGAACGGGAACCCGGCCGCCTCGTGCGCCGGAACCAGTCCCCAAGGGGGCGGGAATTCCGACTCAGAAGTTCTGATAAAGTCGGAACCGCCGGAAAGGGAAACGCGAGAGCGGGAACCTGGAAAGCACCGAGGAAATCGGAACCGGAAACGGTCTGATAGAGTCGGAAACGCAAGACCGAAG